>JBDRAL010000052.1:0-35531 GCA_039793685.1 Blastocatellia bacterium NZW_1522 | reverse complement strand
CCGCGTTGGCGGAATCCACGCTGCGCATGGTCTGCTTGGCCGAGGCCATGTTGGCGCTGCGGCGGGCGGCGAGAAGGTTCGGAACGGCGATGGCGGCGATGATGCCGATGATCGCGACCACGATCAGGAGTTCGATGAGCGAAAAACCGCTTTGCTTTTTGAGGTTCATGTCTGTGTCTCCCTGTGAAAGGTTTAAAAGTGCGAAACTTCAAGGCAGTTGACGCTTTTAATCGCTTTGAAGAGGAGAAAACCTCAAATTGCGACGACTGACTTTGGTTTTACCTTTAAATTACCTAAGGCAAATGTCATACCAAACCTGCAATATCCATTTTTGGGGGAAAATCGGTAAAAAAGAGGAGAAAAAAGTCCGAAATCAAGAAGAGGCTGCCGTTTTTTGTAAGTTGAGGTCCGCAAAATTACAATTTTTTGCACTTCTGGAACTTTTTTTTAAGCTTTTAGGGGATTTTTTAGGGAACATAGCTACTTTTAAGATTTTTTAAGAAATCTAGCCGGGAGGAGCGAATTTCCAGCCGAAATTGAGACCCAATGCTGAAAGAAGTGGTCGTCCATTCTCCGATTTCTGTGTTATAGATGATGGTTTCAATTATTTTAGTCGTTTGTGATTCCTTTCCCGTCCGTTTCTTTCTATGGATATTCTTTTGGAAACAGATGCCCCTCTGGCAGCCCGGATCGCCCGCGAGGCTGGCGACATCGTTCTGGATTTCTACCGCCGGGGTGCAAAGGTCAAGTTCAAGCCCGGCGATGAGCCGGTCACCGAAGCCGACCAGGCAGCCAGCGCCTTTATCGTCGCCGAACTCCGCCGGGAACGCCCCTCCGACACCATCATTTCGGAGGAGGCGGAAGACGATCAGCTTCGGCGGACCGCTCACCGCGTCTGGTTTATTGATCCGATTGACGGAACAAAGGAATTCATCGCCAAAAACGGCGAGTTCTCGATCATGATCGGCCTCTGCGTGGATGGCCTGCCGGTCGTCGGCGCGGTCTACCAGCCGACCGCCGACCGCCTCTGGTACGCCACGCCCGACGGCGCGTTCGTCGAGCATAAGGGCGAAAAACGCGCCCTCCGCGTCTCGTCACACAACGAATTCCTTGCGTTTTCAATGATTTCCAGCCGGTCGCACCGCAATTTCGTCCTGATGGAAGCCCGGAAGCGGCTCGGTATTCCCCGCGAAATCACCAGCGGCAGCGGCGGTATCAAGCTCGGCCTGATTGCCGAACGGGAAGCCGACGTGATGTTCAGCCCGTCTTCCAACTCGAAACTGTGGGACATGTGCGCGCCCGAGGCGATTCTCCGCGCGGCAGGGGGCGAAGTGACCGATTTTCAGGGCCAGCGTCTCGACTACCGCCGGGAAGAACTTCGCAACCTGAACGGCGTCGTCGCCAGTAACGGTACGCGCCACGCCGACATCATCGCGCTTGTCCGCGACCTTTTTCCCCGACCCGCCGCCGCCGTGGGGCAATAGCAGTTAGTGGTCAGTGGTTAGTAGTCAGCCAGAAAACTAACTGCTAACTGCTGACTACTAGCGACTTGAGAGGATTCCCATGCACATCCCGCTGTTCGGAAAATCGCTCGACACTCTGTTTCTCATCGCCGGTCCCTGCGTCATCGAAAGCGAGGCGCACGCCATGAAAATGGCCGAGGCAATCCGGATTGAAGCGGAGAAGGTGGGGCTGCCGTACGTTTTCAAGGCGTCGTACGACAAGGCCAACCGCTCGTCCATCCACTCGTTTCGCGGGCTGGGAATGGACGAAGGACTGCGCGTCCTCCAGAAAATCCGGGAAACGCAGGGCGTGCCGGTGCTGACCGACATTCATGACACGGAACAGGCCGTCGCGGCGGCGGAAGTCGCCGATGTCATCCAGATTCCGGCGTTTCTGTCGCGTCAGACCGACCTGCTCGTGGCGGCGGCGAAGACAGGCCGAACGGTCAACGTCAAGAAGGGGCAGTTCATGGCCCCGTGGGATATGAAGAACGTAGTCGCGAAAATCCGGCACGCGGCGGGGGAAAAGGGAATTGACCCGTGGCTGACCGAGCGCGGGGCGACCTTCGGGTACAACAACCTCGTCGTCGACATGCGCGGCTTCCCGATTATGAGCGAGTTCGGCTGCCCGGTCGTTTACGACGTGACCCACAGCATCCAGCGCCCCGGCGGCCTCGGCACGGCGTCGGCGGGTGATTCGCAGTTCATCGAGCCGATGGCCCGCGCGGGCGTGGCCTGCGGCGTGGACGGCATCTTCATGGAAGTACACGACGATCCGGCCAATGCCCTCAGCGACGGACCGAACGCGCTTCCCCTCGAACGCCTCCCCGCGCTGCTCCGTCAGCTCAAGGCGATTGATGAAGTCCGGCGCGCGGCGGCCTAGAAAACCGTCGCGGTTTGCCAAGCGCGCGTTTTCTTCTTTAATATGCCTTTTTTTCAGGATTACGCGGACGGAAGGTTTCTTCCGTTTCGCCGACCGATTTTTTCGCGCGTGAAAGCAACCGAACAATGATTACCGTCGAATGGACCGCCGAAGGCGTCCGCATGATCGATCAGCGAGCGCTTCCGACCGAAGAGCTTTATCCCGTTTACGACACATACGAAGGCGTCGCCGAATCCATCCGCGAGATGGTCGTCCGGGGCGCGCCCGCCATCGGCGTCACCGCCGCGCTCGGCATCGCGCTCGGACTGAAAAACAGCGCCGCTCCGACGCTGGCGGCGTTTGAAGACGAATTTCTCCACATCTGCGACGTGATGGCCGCGACCCGCCCGACGGCGGTGAATCTTTTCTGGGCCATCGACCGGATGAAGCGCGTGTTCGCGGCTGAAAAAGCCTCCGGCGCGGACGTCGCCGCCCTCCGCGAGCGGATGATCGCCGAAGCGCAGGCCATCCACGCCGAAGACATCGAAACCTGCCGGTCCATCGGACGCCACGGCGCGGAACTGATTCCCGACGGCGCGACGGTCCTCACCCACTGCAACGCGGGCGCGCTCGCCACGGCGGGCTACGGCACGGCGCTCGGCGTCATCCGCGGGGCCATCGAGCAGGGGAAAAACATTCAGGTTTACGCCGACGAAACCCGGCCGTTTCTTCAGGGCGCGCGGCTGACGGCGTGGGAACTCGTCAAGGACAACATCCCGACGACGCTCATTACCGACAACATGGCCGGTCATTTCATGAAATTGGGCCGGATTCAGTGCATCGTGGTCGGCGCGGACCGGATTGCCGCCAACGGCGACACGGCGAACAAGATCGGGACCTACATGGTCGCGGTGCTGGCGAAACGGCACGGGATTCCGTTCTACGTCGCGGCGCCCATCTCGACGCTCGATCTGACCCTGACTTCCGGCGAGCAGATTCCGATTGAAGACCGGACGCCGCTGGAAGTGACCCACGTCAAGGGTCAGCGGATCGCTCCCGAGGGCGTGAACATCGCCAATCCGGCCTTCGACGTGACCCCCAACGACCTCGTGACGGCCATCATCACCGAGCGCGGCGTGGCTCGCGCGCCCTTTACCGAGTCGCTCCGTACCCTCGCCGGATGATGGAATCTCGGCGAACGCACCTTTTCGTCACTCTGAATCTCAATTCTCAATTCTGAATTCTCAATTCAACACATGTCCGGATTCACTCTCGAACACAAGATCGGTCAGTTGCTTTTCATCGGCCTTCCCGGGCCGACCGTCGATACCGCCACGCAGCAGCTTTTGAAGTCCGTCCAGCCGGGCGGGGTCATTCTGTTCGCGCGCAACCTCGAATCACCGCAGCAGGTGGCCGAACTCAACGCCGACATCCGGCGGTTCAGTCGCGTGACGCCGCTCATCAGCATCGATCAGGAAGGCGGCAAGGTTGACCGGCTGAAGAAGATCATCGAGCCGATGCCGTCGGCGAAGTCGATCAGCGACGCTGAGGAGGCCAAGCTGGCTTTCGAACTTGGCGTGGTCACCGCCGATCTGCTCCGGTTGCTCGGGTTCAATATGAACTTCGCGCCGGTGCTTGATCTCGGTATCAATGAAGACCAGAACAACGGCCTCGCGGGCCGGTGCTGGGGCGCGGGGCCGCTCAAGGCGATCCGGTTTGCCGGGACCTACCTTGAAGGGCTGCAAAATCACGGCATCCTCGGTTGCGGAAAGCATTTTCCCGGCCTCGGCGACACGACGGTGGACTCCCACGAACAGCTCCCGACCGTGAACCGTACCGAGAAACAGTTGACGGAAGAAGACTTGCGGGTTTACGCCGACCTTTTCAACACGCTCTACACGCGCGTTCCGTCGGTCATGGTCGCCCACGCGAGCTATCCGGCGTTCGACGGCCACGGCGGCACGCCCGCGTCGCTGTCGTTCAACATCGTGACCGATTTGTTGCGGAAAAAGATGGAATACTCCGGCATCGCCATCTGTGACGACCTCGAAATGGGCGCTATTGGCACGACCCGACCCTTCGCGGAAGCCGCCATTCAGGCGGTCGAGGCTGGCAACGACATGCTGCTGATTTGCAGCAAGCCGGAACTCGTCGTCGAGGCGCAGCAGGCGCTGGTCGGCGCGGTCACGAGCGGACGCATCTCGTTAAATCGCGTCGAAACCTCGATCAACCGCATCGCCAAGATCAAGGCGATGGCGACTGCCGCGCCGACGTTCGATCAGGACGCCTTCCGCCGGGCGACCGACCGGCTCGCGGCACTCAACCGGGCCGTCGCCGCCGCCGTCGAAAACGATCGCTGAGGAAGTTTTTTTGAACACAAGGTCACAAAGACACGAAGGCACGAAGAAGGGAAATCCATTCAACTCTTTGTGCCTTCGTGACTTTGTGCCTTCGTGTTGAATGAATTTCACGTTTGCCCGGCCCGAAACCATGATTCCTCGAACGACCCTCGCCGTCATTCTGCTTCTCGCCGGATTGCTCCCGCTCGGGAGCGCCTGCCGCCGCGACCTCCAGCTTCCGCCGGGCCTGCTCGTGATGGCCGTCGAAAAGGCCCCGAAAAGCCTCGATCCGCGCATCGGCAACGACGCCGTAGCCGCGCGGCTGCACCAGATGCTGTTCAACACGCTGGTGAACAAGAACGAAAAGCTGGAAACCGTCCCGGAAGTCGCCGATTTCGAGATTTCGCCCGACGCGAAGGTCTTCACCTTCAAAATCCGGCCCGGTTTCGTCTTCCACAACGGCAAGCCGCTCAAGGCGGAAGACGTCAAGTACACCTTCGACACTCTCCGCGCCAAGGAGTTCGTCTCGCCGAAAAAGGGCGATTTCGCAAAGGTTCAAGCCATCGACACGCCCGACGACCGGACGGTGATCTTCCGCTGTTCCGCGCCGAACGCCCCGCTGCTCGGCAGCCTCGTCGCGGTCGGCATCATCCCGAAGGACAGCGGGCCGACGACCGAGAAAAATCCCATCGGGACCGGTCCGTGGAAGCTCCACGAGTACCGCGAGGGGAACGACATCACGCTCGACGCGAACCCCAACTACAACCTCGGCGCGCCGAAGCTCAAGCAGGTCAAGGTCCGGTTCGTCCTCGACAACGCGACCCGCGAGCTTGAAGTCCGGCAGGGCGGCGTCCATCTCGCGCTCAACGCGGATTTCGCCTACCCGACGTTGCAGCAGATGGGCAAGTCAAAGGGATTGAAGCTTTTACAGGCGAAAGGGACGAACATCGCCTACCTCGGACTGAACTGTGAAGACCCGGTTTTGAAGAACGTGAAGGTTCGCCAGGCGATTTCCGTCGGCATCGACCGGGAGAAAATCATCCGGACGGTCCTGCGCGGAATGGCGCGTCCGGCGAACGGCCCGCTTCCGCCGGAGCAGTGGGCCAGACCGGAAGATCTTCCGCCCGCGCGCTACGACGCGGCCGAGGCGAAGCGGCTGCTCGACGAAGCTGGTTTTCCCGACCCGGACGGCGACGGGCCGCTGCCGCGCGCCATCAAGCTGGAACTGAAAACCTCATCAAACCAGTTGTCGCGGCAGGTCGGCACGGTGTTGCAGGAGCAGATGAAGCTGATCGGCATCAATCTGGCGCTCCGGTCGTACGAGTTTCAGACCTTCCTGCAAGACACGATTTCCGGCAATTTCCAGATGTTCTACCTCATCAACGTCGGCGCGAACCAAAGCACCGACTTTTTGAGCTATTTCTATGAATCCACACGGATTCCGACGGCGGCGAAAAGCTTCAGCGAAGGCGCCAACCGTGCGCGCTACCGTAACCCGGATGTGGACAAGTGGCTCAACCAAGCCGCCGAGACGCTCGACCGCAATGAACAGAAACGGCTTTACGGGCTGGTCCAGAAACAGGTCGTCAACGATGTGCCGCAGGTTTTTCTCTGGTATCCGAACAACGTCGGCATCGCCAGCGATCGCGTGGACAACGTCTCGCTGGAACTCGCTGGCGGATATTTTTTCCTGAAAGATGTAACTTTGCGCGACCAGTAGCGTGTAATTCGCCTAACCTGAAAATTTCCGATTGGGAGGGCGATTTCATGAGGCGAAACCGCGTAAAACTTTTCTTTATTGCGCTTACGGGTTTTTTCCTGACCTGTTTCGGGGCGGCGAAGGCTGTTTCGCCGATGGTTTCCGTTCCTGCGTCCCCACCGAAGGACGAAAAACCGACCCTTCCGCCGAACGACATCTTCGAAGTCTTCAATCGCGAGACGGTTCACCGATTCCTGCCCTCCAACCGAAACCTTTTCGGGATGTCCCGAATGCCCCGTATTTCGTACCAGCAGCGAACGGTGATTGACTGGAAAGGGACGAAAACAACGATTCTGATCAGTCCCATTCCCCGGACGGATTATGACTGGCAAGGAAGGCCGTATCTGGACGATACACCGCGGATTTCGCGTTACAAGCCTGAAACCGACGGGGAAAAACAGGCCGTCAGAGCGCTTGAAAAAGACGGCTGGAAATTCGGCATTTATCTTTTTGGAAGACGGGTGGATGTTTACATCACGCGGGTCGGCAGTGATTCTCACAAAGAATCGTTGTTTTTGAGATACCCCTTGAATGAACCGTTGAGTGTCACGTCCCACACTCAAGCCCGTCATTTAATGAAACCGGAAAAGCTGATTCCACAGGTCAACGACGCCTTCGATGCTTTTTTTGCAGGGAAGGAGCGTTACGATTTCACCTTGGACAACCGGGCCTTTGTGGCCATTCCAGTACGCGCCCAGACTTCATGTCTGAACTGCCATAGAGGCCCGGTCGTGACGCGGGTTCTCGGAGATGACCCGAAAAAACCGAAGCTCCAATACCGCGAACGCCGCGTCGGCGACACCATCGGGATTCTGGTCTACTCTTTCGAAAAAAGATGACTTTTCCGGAAAGATGTAACTCTACCTGACCAATCGCAAGTCATCCGCCTGACCGAGAAATGAAGGTTATTCTTATGAATCAAAAGAAGTTAAAGAGTTTTGTGGTAGTGGCGCTTGCCTGCATTTCGTGCCTGACTGCCGCTGGCGGATCACGGGCGGCAGGCATCGGCTCGCGTGATTCAAGGGAAAAACCTCCATTGCCGAGTCGCGAGATGATTGACCGTTTTGACGGGGCAATTCAGGCGAGATTTCTCAAAATACCGTCTTTTGGTTTCAGTCGAATCGTCTCGCGCCCTCTTCATTTGGGTGATCATTTTGAACCCTTGAATCAGGAAGAAAAGGATGCCGTCGGTCAGTTCCGGGATGAGCGATGGAAGGTCGGCATCTATCTTTTCGGGCGAACCGGGATCCTGCAAACGGGCAAAGTCAATGATTTCAAGGTTCAGTACAAACTGAATCCACCAGTTCCTGTTACCGGGTTCACCCATTCCGGAGATCTCGTGGAGCCGGAAAAGCTGACGGAGCAGGTTGGGAAGGCATTTGAAACGCTTTCGCAGGGGCAAACAGTCGGAACGGTTTTGCAGGGACTGGAACGGTATGAGTTTACTGTCGGGAAGCGCGCTTACGTTGCGACCGCAGTGCGAGCCAGGGAATCCTGCCTGAAATGCCACCAGACTCAACTCACTTCCCGAACGGAATCCACCCCGGAAGGAGAGAAGAGGTACTTTTATCGTCCCTGCCGCGTCGGCGACACCATCGGAGTTCTGGTGTATTCTTTCGAGCGAAAGTAGTTTTTCATTGGAAATAAAGGGTTTATGAAACGAATCTGCGTTTACTGCGGGTCGAATCCCGGACTTCGGAAGGAATATGCGGACGCGGCGGTCGCCGTTGGCGAGGCGCTGGCCAAGCGCGGCCTCGGCCTCATTTACGGCGGGGGCGCGGTCGGGCTGATGGGCATCGTTGCCGACGCGGCGCTGGCGCGGGGCGCGCAGGTCATCGGTGTCATTCCGGAAAAGCTGATGCTGAAGGAAATCGCCCACATGGGCGTCTCGGAGATGTTCGTCACCAAGACCATGCACGAACGCAAGGCGCTGATGACCGACCTCGCCGACGGGTTCATCGCGCTGCCGGGCGGCATCGGGACCTTCGACGAACTGTTCGAATCCTGGACCTGGGGGCAACTCGGCTACCACCGGAAGCCGTTCGGCCTGCTCAACGTCGCGGACTACTACACCCCGCTCGTCTCGTTCCTCGATCATGTGACGGAACAGGGGTTCATGCGCGCCGAACACCGCGCCGCGCTGATGGTCGAAACCTTCGTCGAACCCCTCCTCGACCGTTTCGCGACCTTCACCCCGCCGGAACTTCCCAAGTGGCTGGCGCGGGAAGACCGGTGAGCAGGTGTCGGGTATCGGGTGTCGGGTTTCAGGTCAAACTGGTTTTGGGTGCTGGGTTTTGGGTGTGGGGGCTGAAAAAGACTTGACCCGTCTCCGCGACGAGCGAACCTTTTCAAAACCCAAAACCCAAAACCCAAAACCCAAAACCCAAAACCCAAAACCCAAAACCCAAAACCCAAAACCCAAAACCCAAAACCCAAAACCCGACATCCGCGACTACTTGCGCTTCCCCCCGTCGCCGTTCACTATTGGCGGTTTGAGGATTTTCATCCTTCATCCCTCATCCTTCATCCTTCCGGAGTGGTTATGGCGGTCAAGAAAGTCGGGATGGTCAGCCTCGGCTGTCCGAAAAATCTGGTGGACAGCGAAGTGATGCTCGGCCTCGCGGCGAATCAGGGCTATGAACTGACGAGCGACGCGGCGGACGCCGACGTTCTCGTGGTCAACACCTGCGGGTTCATCGACGCCGCCAAGCAGGAATCGGTCGAAACGATTCTCGAAATGGCCGCGCTCAAGGAGCAGGCCGCCGGGCGCAAGCTGATCGTCGCGGGCTGCCTCGTCGAGCGCTATCGGGACGAACTCAAAAAGGAAATTCCCGAAATCGACGCCTTTGTCGGGACGAATGAACTCGAAAACATCACCCGTCTGCTCGACGACACGGCGGTGGTCGTTCCACACAACCCGGTCCAGCTCCGCCGCAAGGGCGCGAAGCTGCCGGTCATGGAAACGCCCGAGCGCGAAGCCGGAATTCCTTCCGCCGCATACCTTTACAGCGATTCGACGCCGCGCCTGCGGACCACCCCGAAGCACTACGCCTATTTGAAAATCGCGGAAGGTTGCGACCATCCGTGCGCGTTCTGCTCGATTCCGCTGATGCGCGGCAACCTCCGCAGCCGCCGGGCGGGGTCCATTCTTCAGGAAGCCCAGCGGCTTGCCTCGGAAGGCGTCAAGGAGCTGATTCTCATCGGGCAGGACACGACGAGCTACGGCGAGGACCTCGGGTTGAAAAACGGGTTGGCCGATCTGCTGCGCGGACTGGCTGAAGTTGAAGGCATCGAGTGGGTGCGGTTTTTGTACAGCTACCCGACGCGCCTGAGCGACGCGATCCTCGAAGCCATCGCGAGCAATCCGAAACTTTGTCCGTATGTCGATATTCCGCTCCAGCACGCCAGCACCAACATGCTCCACGCGATGCGGCGGCCCGGTTCGCGCGATTTTCTGGAAAAGATGGTCCGGCGTGTCCGCGAGCGCGTGCCCGACATCACCCTCCGGACGACCTTCATCGTCGGCTATCCCGGTGAAACGGAAGAAGATTTCAACGTCCTGCTCGATTTCTGCCAGGAAATGAAGTTCGACTGGGTCGGCGCGTTTACCTACTCGGACGAGGAAAACACGCCCGCCTACGATTTGACCGCCAAAGTTCCGGCGCGGACCGCCGAGGCGCGCCGCCGCAAGCTGATGAAGTTGCAGGAGCGGATTTCAAAGCAGCGCATCAAGCGGTTCAAGGGGCGTACGGTGGACGTGATGTTCGAGGGCGTCTCCGACGAAAGCGACCTCATCTGGCAGGGCCGGATGCAGACGCAGGCCCCCGGCATCGACGGGCACGTTCTCATCACCGACGCGCCGGAAGGCATGCCCCAACCGGAAATCGGCCAGATGTTGAAGGTTGAAATCACTGAAACGCACGTTCACGACGTGGTTGGCCGGATTGTGGGCTGAACGTTGGTCAGATTTCGTCGGATTCTTCGTCCCGCAGGAGCCGAATTGCTTTCGGTTTGCACAACAGGCCCTGAATCGGCGCGAGGGAGTCGATGGCTGATTGAAGGCGACGTACGCGCTCGTCAGGCGTGAGCAGGAGATTGCGGGCAATCTGGGTCATATCAACGCCGGTTTCCTGCTGGAAAATCTCGGCCTTGCGGCGAAGGTCGTCAGGAATTGAGGTGAGCGGTTTCAGCATCGGACATTCCTTTCGGACTTTCCGGGTTTTCGGCTAAAACAATCGTCCGGTCGTTGAATCCCGTCAAGCAAAAAGCCGAATCCGCGTTTCAATGAAAAAGTATCTTCTCGTTTTCTTCTTTCTTTTCTTGGTTTTACCGGTAGCGTGCGGGAAACGGCCCGCCGTTTCGCCGCTGCGGGTGGCGGCGGCGTCCGATCTCGACCCGGCGCTGCGCGAGATTGCGACGAAGTTTGAAAAGGAACGCGGCGTCGCCGTCACGATCAATTTCGGTTCGACCGGGAATCTGGCGAAGCAGATCGAGCAGGGCGCGCCGGTGGACGTCTTTCTCGCGGCGAACGCGTCGTTCGTGGAAAATCTTGATAAAAAAGGACTGGTTTTATCGGGGACGTCCGCGACGTACGGGTTCGGTCGCCTCGTCGTCTGGCAGCGCGACGACGCCAAATTTCAGATTTCAAATCTGAACGACCTCGCCGACCCTCGTCTCGCCCGGCTCGCCATCGCGAATCCGGAACACGCACCCTACGGACAGGCCGCCCGCGCCGCGATGCAAAAGGCGAACGTGTGGGGCGCGGTCGAAAAGAAACTCGTTTTCGGGGAAAACGTGGGCGATACGCTGCAATTCGCCCGGACGGGCAACGCCGACGCGGCGCTGGTCGGGCGTTCGCAGGTCAGAACCCTCGGCGGACGGACGTTTGAAATCGATCCGAACCTTTACCCGCCGCTCGCGCAGACGCTGTGCGTTCTGAAAAGAACGTCCCGCGAAGCCGATGCGCGGGCCTTCGCGAGCTACGTTCTGGGCGAGGAGGGGAAGCGGATTCTGCGGGAATACGGGATTGAGACGAAGTAAAGGTCTCTTTTGAAAAGGGTTGTTGAAAAATGAGGCGCGAATGCGCCGGAAGATAATAGCCCCACCCGTGAGGGTGGGGTGGTCGTTTTGGTCAATCACGGGAGCATTGAAGATGCGACAGATGGTGTCGCCGCGTTGCGGCTCCGGCATTTTTTTCGCCGCTTACCCCACCCTCACGGGCGGGGCTATTTCCTGACGGCGCATCCGCGCCTTGAAAAACAACCAGGCCGGGGCGCGGCGACCAAAGGGCGGGCCTCGGGTGTTACTCCGCCTTGTCGCCCTCGCCGTCTCCGCCGACCCGTTCGTTTTCAGCGTTTTCGGGAAGTTCGGGGGCCTTGCCGGTCAGTTCGGTGACGATGGCGGCGAACCGCTTTTCAAACAGCGGGCGGTTGCGGTTGGTGTTGCCGGTCACGCTCAGGCGGATGGTCCCGTCTTCCTGCGGCTGAATCAGCACCCACATCCGCTGGTGCGCGAAGAAGAACACGAGCCACAGCGCGCCGATGAGCATCGCGCAGCCGAGGTAGACGGTCTTCACGCCGGGGTCGTACTGCACCTGGAGAATGTGCCCGCTCGACACCTTTTCGAAATCCTTCATCACTACCTGAAAATCGCCGAACTTGGTCTTGGCCTTCAGGAACGGCGCGTTGCCGATGGTCGCAAGTCCTTCTTCCGGAAGGGCATAGAGCTGCGCGGCGGGCTGGCCTTCAGCGGCGGGAAGCACTTCCAGCACCGCCATCGGCTTGCGGTATTCGCCGCTCGCGCTGCCGATTTTCCCGCCCTGAAACGCGACGTCCGGGACGAAATCGAACAGCCGCACTTTGCCGACGCCGGGAATGTCGGTCGGCTGCTGGCGGGTGAGCGTGTATTCCTTCGCTTCGCCGCTCGCGGGCTGGAAGGCAACCTTCACTGACCGCGCGCTGCCGAAATTGTCGAAACTCGCCTGAAACAGCCGGTAGCCGCGATAGTCGAACGGCGTGTTGAGGTGGATGTGCGCGGGGACTTCAACTCCGCGCTGGGTGTCCTTGATGACCGCGCGGGTGTGCCAGTCGAGCGTGTTCGGCGCGGAAAGGTCATTTTTCTTCGGATCGAGCAGGTTCTGTTCGATGTCCGTGCAGTAGAGCGCGAACGGCATCGCGAATTCCTGCGTGCCCTCGTTCGGGCCGCCCATCGAGACGAATGTGTTCGCCGTTTCGCCCGGCACCATCCGCGTCGTGCCCTTGTGGCCGAACATCCCGCCGACGAACGCCCCGCCGAAAATCGTCAGCAGCGCGACGTGGACGGCGTAGGCCGTGAGCCGATTCCAGGTATTGCACTCGGCCAGTACCGTGACGGCCTTGTCCTTCGGATGCTCGGTCGCGGCCATCCGGAACACCGGCGAGAAGGGGAGAAAGGCGAAAAAGCCCGGTTTCATCTCGCGCTGGACGACGGATTTGACTTTCTCGACCGTCACCGCGTCGCCCTCCAGGACGGCGGTTTCCTTGAACGGCTGCCGCTTCACGAACGCGTCGTTGATTTTCAGTACCGGCTTCCGCAGGTAACGCCACGCCGCCGGGAAGTAGTCAATCGAGGCAAGAATGATGTTGAGGCTGACCGTCAGCAGCAGCAGGTTGAACCAGCGCGTGTGGTAGATGTCGAGAAAGCCGAGAAATTCGTACAGTTCGCGCTCCGCCGGCAGCAGGCTCGCGTAGTACTCCGTAAAACCGTTCGTCCCTTTTTGAATGATGATCGTGCCGAGCGCCGACGCGATGATGAGCAGCGCGAGCAGAAAAATGCCGACCTTGACCGAACTCAGAAAGTCGAGAACGTGGTCGAGAACCGTCTTGCCCTTTTTCGCCTTGGTTTTCGGCGCGGGTTTTTCCTTCGGCGTCGCTTCGGGAGCGGTGAGATGTTCAGCGGGTGTTGCCATGTGGGACGAAATCCGTTCGTAAAAAAGAAGGTTCGAATGCGCCCGTCGCGCAGGGAAGTTGACCGAGGGCGCGTCCGGGAGGGGGTGTGTAATTCAGCGTACGATTATTCGCGCCGGTTCAGGCGCGGTCAAGTCGGGTTTCAGGGCAGGGAGAAGAATTATGAATTATGAATTTTGAATAATGAATTGGGGTTGTGGGTTCGAGCGAAGGGACGGGAATTTCGGTCAAAACGTGGCTTCCGATTCCTGAAACTTTCGGGATTTTCGCATCGTACGCGCGCGATCCTTAATTACATGTCGGTGAATCGCGCGCGTTGTTCTCCACCGCAATTCATCATTCATCATTCATCATTTTCCCTCGCGCCTTCCCGTATTTCAGAAAAACATAGTGCGCGGCGAACCACGCGACGCAGAAGCCGGAAAAGCCGTCGAGAAATCCGAGTTTTAAAAAGAAAACCTTCAGGAACGTGAGCGGCGGGAGCAGCCAGACGCGCCACGCCGGGACGTTCTTGCCAGTGGCGACGAGTTGCGCGGAGGCGAGGTCGGTGTAGCGGTTCATCCGCGCGTGGTGTTCGGCGAGGCTCGCGACCGAAAAGTGAAGCAGGTCGGCGTCGAGGCGGCCGACCGGGCCGTCCGCCCGGAACGATTCGTGGACGTACTCGCCGCGCCACGTCCCCGCGCCCCGGCGGTAGAGCCGCAACTGCCGGTCGGGATACCAGCCGGAATGTTTCAGCCAGCGTCCGAGGTAGCGGTTGCGCCGCCGGACGGTAAAGGCGGAAGTCGTTTCTTTATTACTACTTAAAAGATTCTGAATTTTTTCGCGGAGTTCCGGCGTGACGCGCTCGTCGGCGTCGAGGTGGAGAATCCAGTCGCCGGTCGCCTGTTCGTCGCCGAAATTGCGCTGCGCGGCGTAGCCCGGAAACGGGCGGACAAACACCTTCGCCCCGCGCGCCCGCGCGAGATCGGCGGTCCCGTCGGTACTTTCGGAATCCACCACCACGATTTCATCCGCCCACGCGACCGAATCGAGCGCCGCCGGAAGGTTGGTGGCCTCGTCGCGAGTGATGAGGACGACGGTGAGGGCGGACATGGAGAGGGATGAAGGATGAGGGATGAAGGATGAAAAAAATCAGATGGGAAAATGGTAGTTTTCGCCGATGGTCGTGCCTTTCGACGTGTCGCGGTCGGCGAGTTCGTCGCGGGCGACGAGTTCCGCCCGGACCACCGCCGTGTCGGTCAGCGTCGCGCCCGCCGGAATGGTCACGTTTTCGCCGATGATGACGTTTTTCAGTTTTACATCGTCGCCGACGGTCACGTTGTCCCACAAAATCGCCCGTTCGACGGTCGCGGAGGGCGAAATCACGCAGTTTTCACCGGTCGTGACGGCGCGTTCGTCGTTGCGGAGTTCGGCGGTGAGATCGAGGTAGCGCCGTAACGTACTGAATTCACGCCACATCTCGTCATTTCCGGCGACGTGGGCGATGACCGTACGGCCTTCGGCGATAGCTTTCGGGTAGACGTCGGTCGTGGAGTGCGAAAAGACGCCGCGCGGGATGTACTCGAAAATCTCCGGATCGAGAATCTGGATGCCGGTGAACATCAGCGGTTCGTCGGCGTCCTCGGGGGTCGGATGACTTCCGAACTTCAAAATGTTGCGGTCGGCGTCGATTTCCACCCGGCTGAAGCGTTCCCGCTTCGGATTCGGCTTGAGGACGAGCGTCGCGAGGGCGCGGCGTTCGCGGTGGGCGGCGATGGCGGCGGTCAGGTCGATGTCGGTGATGACCTTGGCGTTCATCACGATGAACGGCCCGCCGTCGAGCAGGTGCTTCGCGTGGTCGAGCGCGCCGGACGTGCCGAGAATGCCGGATTCGTCCTCGCGGCTGTATTCGACGCGGCATCCGAACCGGCTCCCGTCGCCGAGCGCCGCCTCGATGCGGTCGCCCTTGTAGTGCAGGTTGACGACGAAATCGTTGATTCCGAAGGATTTGAGGTACTCGACCGAGTATGTGACGAGTGGTTTCCCGAGGACCGGCAGCGCCGGTTTCGGGCGGTCGAGCGTGAGCGGGAACAGCCGCGTTCCGAATCCCGCGGCAAGGAGCATGGCTTTCATAAAAGGTTTTGGGTGTCGGGTGTCGGGTTTTAGGTTCAAACCCTCAATTTTGAATGATGAGTGATGAATTTTGAATTGAACGCCCCGCCATTCGGTTTTTGAAGTCAAATCAGCGCTTTAGGCGACCAATAAACCCAAAATTCAAAATTTATTTTGACCTGAAACCCGATACCCGATACCCGACACCTACTTCTTGAACAGTTTTCCGATAATCTCGCCGATGTCCTGCTGAAGAATACCCTTCTTCTCACCTTCTTTTTCCTTTTCGGCGGATTTGGCTTTCGGTTTTTCGGCGGGTTTGCCGGTCGCCGGCTTTTCGGAGGGTGGATTTTCGGCTTTCGTCGGGTCCATTTCGGTGAGCATCTGCTTGGCGGCAGCGTTGGTCGGCTGAATCTTGAGGATGTTTTCGAGCTGGACGCGAGCGCTCTTTTCCATTCCGACCTGTTTGTAGATCTGACTGAGGGCGAACATCGCGTCGCAGTTTTTCGGTTCCAGCTTCAGCATCGCCTGGAGATGTTCCTCGGCTTCCCGGCGCAGTTTCGGATTCTGCATGCACAGGGAGGCCAGCCGGGCGCGGTAGGCGACAACCTCCGGGGCATGTTTCACCGCTTCCCGGAGGTAGGTGATGGCCGTCGCGTAATCTTTTCTTTCCAGTGCGTTACAGGCGAACTGGTAGCTCCGGGTGGCGGTTTCCTGAGCGTCCACGGTTTCGCCGATCGGGGCGGGGGGCAGATTGCCGGTCCCGCCGACAGGCTTGGGCGGCGTCAGATTTCCGGTTGCGGCCGGGGGAGGCGCCGGACTCGGCGGTGGCGGCTGGACGGCCTGAAACGGTCGCGGCGGCGTCATCGGGCTGTTGGCCGGCGGCGGCACGGCGTTGAACGGCTTCGACGGTGTTCCCTGATTGTTTCCGACGGGCTGGCTCGGCGGCGGCACCGCGTTGAAGGGCTGCGGCGGGGTCATGGTGGACGATGCCGCAGGTTGCGTGACCGGCGGATAGGCGGCGGTGGTGATCGGCTCGGATTTGACGCCGATGAACTCGTTGTACCGCTGCCGGACTTCCGGGTCCTTCAGCTTGTCGTATGCCTCGCTGACCTTTGCGAAAATCTTTTCGGCGTGATCGACGATGTCGTCCGCGCCGTAGCGCCGGAACCGGTCCGGATGCTGCTTTTTGGCGAGTTGGTAGTACGACTTTTTAATCTCCGCGTCGCTGGCCGAGGTCGGGACGTTGAGCATGTCGTAATAGGTCGTGGTTTTGAGCTGGAAGAATTCCCAAAGCGTCTGCAACTCGAACCGGGCGTCGGCCTCGCTCATCATTTCCTCGGCCGGAATGCCGGAGGGGGTCGTCATTGCGCCGGCAGGGAAACCGAGCGGGGTATTCGGAATGGATACTTTGGCCGGGGCGACGGGTTGCGGGTTCGCCATTGTCGGGCGCGGATGGTCGCTGGTCAGGATTCCGGCGCACAGCAGGCCGTAGACAACCCGGAGAATCATCATTTCCGGAACGCCGCTGATGGAGATCAGTTCGTCAATGGTGGTCGGTCCCATGATGCGGGACAAAACAAAGCCTTCCGTGCCGTCGAGCGTGGCCTGTTCGAGCTGTTTCATCGCGTCGGGCGACAGATCGATCCGCTGGGAGGTCGGGCCGAGCGCGCCGCGGATGGCCGATTCGTTCGAAATCCGCCGGACGCCCATGAGAATGATGTTCGGCGTGAGCAGGTCGAGCTTGACGTCGTGCGACGCGCGCGTGTTGTCCTCGAAGGTGAATTCCCCGGAATCCCAGTCGAACGCCGCGAGGATGATTTCGGTAATCTGCTGTCTGGTGAAGGCTTCCGCTTCTTCCTTGGTCAGTACGCCCATACCGACCAGCACGGCCCCGGTTCGCTGCTTGGCGTTCGGGTCCTGCATTGCCCGGTCGAATTCGTCACGGGTGATCCGCTCGCGGACGAGCAGGGATTCGGCGAGTCGTTCGTTCGGCAGGTTGGAGATTGCGAAAACCAGGCGACCTTCCTCGACGAAAATGGCGCGGAGGGTCTTTTCGCGAGTCAGTCGCAACAGCCCGGTGCGGCGGGTAAGATGCAACTCGCGAATAACGTCGGCAAAGGAAATTTGTTGAAGATTTCCGAGCATCGGAGACGAACAAAAAACCGGAGGAATCGCGTTGGAGTGACGGGAAGAGTCAGGGCGGGAACTCTAGTCCGCGAGGGGAAGCCTGTCAAACCGGGGAAGGGTAGGGGGCAGGTGTCAGGGATCGGGGATCAGGGCTTCCAAGTGCCCGATGTGGTTCGACTTTGGCGCAATCGTGGTAACTGACCCCTGATTCCTGGCCCCTGATCCCTTCAAAGGTGCTATTTTTCCTTAACTTGCCCGACTTTTTGCGGTGAGGCGGCATCCAATTGGTGAACATTGACGCTTTCAGTTCAATTTTTGGAGTGTGTGTTGTGAAAAACGTAACTCGAATTCTGCGAACGGCGCTCGGAATCGGTGCGCTGACCATCGGATTGGGCGTGGCGGCTTCGGCGCAGGAACCCGCACCGCAGAATCCGACGCCTGAAGATCGTCCAAATCAAAACCAGAATCAGCGTCCGGGACTGGATGCCATTTTTCGGGGGTTCTACGAGTCGAAACTGCTCATTCGGGCACTCAACCTCACCCCCGATCAGATGGGACGCATTCGGGTCATGCAGCGCGAGTTTGGCCCGACGCTCGTGGCGGCCCAGCGGGCCGTCCGGCAGCGGCGGATCGCCCTTGAGGACGCCATTTTCAATCCGAACTCCGACGAGGCGGCCATTGAACAACTGGCGAAGGAACTCGCGCAGGCCGAGGGGCGCGCCCTGATGATCCGGACGAAAATGCAGTTCCAGATCCGTCAGATTCTGACCCCGGAACAGTTGAAGACCTTCAACGATCTGCGGAACGAGAACCGGCCCGAGCCGCCGAATCGGGCAAATCCCGGCCGCCCGGCCAACCAGCCGCCGGTCCAGTAGGCAAACTCCGGTCACGGTCAACCGGTTTCCGGCCCCTGCGTCAGAACGGCGCGGGGGTTTTTTTCATGCCTGGGCAAAACCGGCGCAAACAAAAAAGACGCGGTGAGATCGCTCACCGCGCCGAGAAATTTAGAGAGGAGGAATGTACACTACGCCGAGAGTAAGTGACTCCGTCTTCTGCAAGCTCACGCGTCGAGCAATTCGGAAGAAGTGACGAATTCAATTACTTTCATTGGCTTAGAACGCCCCCTCGGAAGAAAAGTTCCATCCCGTTTCCGAATTTCCGAAAAAAAATCGCTCATGGATTCTGCGAGGCGAGTTCGTTCAACTGCCCCCGCAGATCGCGCAGTTGTTTGCTCACCTGATTCCAGACGAAGGCGATGACCTTGTCGGTCGGATAGCGGCCGTTCTGGTTGTATTCCGTCACCTTCAAATCGGGGTACGCCTGAAGCACGGTCCGCAATTCCGACGCGTTTTCCGACAGCGACACCCGGCGATCCGCGCCCTGAAGCGTCGCCCAGACCGGTTTGACCATTTCATAGCCGCGCAGCGCATTGCGCATCGACTCGAAAAACGCCGCCTGATCCTTGTAGTCGGAATATTTCGCGAGGAATGACTCGACCGCCACACGGGCGTCGATGACCACCGTGTCGTACTGCGAGAAGGTCGGCGATCCGTTCACCAGCGTGGCCACCCGGTTGAGGGATTCCATCGCGCGCCGCGCGTCATTGACGAACTTTTCGTCCACCCGCTTGAGCGGCTGCCCGAGCGCGATGACCGCCACGTTTTCCATCGAGAGGCTCGCCTGCTCGCCACCCGCGTTGGTGTAGACGATTTCCTTCAGATCAATCTTGACCAGCTTGCCGGAAACCTCCAGCCCGTCGTTGCGCGTGATGCGGACATCCTTGCCAACCAGCGGGCTGACCGGCGCGGGCGGTTTGCGCGGCTTGCGCCGCTGGGCGAACGCCGTGTCGTCGGCGACGGCGAAAAGGAAACAGCCGAGCGCAAGCGTCGCCGCGCCGCGCGCGAAAAGCGAAAGGGAAGCGTATTTCATCGGTGGTTATTCAAAAGCCGCGATAAAGGTTTTCAGGGCCTGCGGGTCGTTGGACTTGATGCGCCCCGCGAGAAAATCGCCCATGCCCGGTGTGTACTCGCCGTTCCACATCTTCAAAAACAGTTCCGCCGAGGTTTTCAGCACCACGTCGGCCTTCTCGACCGTCTTGCCCTTCTCGACCCTGCACGCCTGCGGTTCGAGCGTGACGGTCCATTTCTCCTCGTCGAGCGAGAAATAGAAGGTTCGGGCGGTCTTGACCGAGCCGGCTTTGTACTTTTTCGAAAGCGAATTGAAGAGGGCGGGGATGGTTTTCATAGTAGTTAGTCGTTAGCAGTTAGTAGTGAGCAAGTCATTCCAAGGAAGAGTGAAAAAAGAAAATTCGTCCGGGAACAACCAAAGTTGGCTGCGAATTGCTCGTCACTAACTACTAACTGCTCGCCGCTAACTGCTCTCCGTCATCCGCCGATGCACGACATGGTTCGGCTGGGCGGGACGAAATCGGGTTGGTTGATCCGGTGACCGGGTTCCTTTTTGGCGACGGCGTCGCGGATGATGGCGACGAGGTCGGCGCGCGACGCGCCCGCGCGCAGGGCGTCGCGGACATCGTATTCAACGGTGGAAAACAGACAAGTTCGAATTTTCCCGTCCGCCGTGAGACGAATCCGGCTGCACGCGCCGCAGAACGGCTCGGTGACGGGGGCGATGATGCCGATTTCGCCCGGCGCGCCGTCGGCGAAGCGGTATTTGCGGGCCGTTTCGCTCGCTTCTCCCGCCACGCGCTCCAATGGGTAAAGGGCATTGATGCGCCGGTGGATGTCGCGTCCCGGATAGACCATCTCGCGCGACCATTCGCCGGGGCCGTCGAGCGGCATGTACTCGATGAACCGCATGCTCACGCCGTAATCGCGGGCGAAGGCGGCGAAATCCTCGATTTCCCGGTCGTTAAAACCGTTGATGATGACGCAGTTGACCTTGATCGGCGTCAGTCCGTGGGATTGCGCGACGCCGATGGATTCGAGAACGCGGTCGAGGGCATCCACCTTCGTCAGATTCTGAAAGCCCTTGCGGTCGAGCGAATCGAGACTGATGGTGACCCGGCGCAGCCCGGCGGCGGCGAGATCGGCGGCGAATTCCTTCAAAAAGAAACCGTTGGTGGTGAGCGCGAGGTCCTCGACGCCCGGCAGTTGCGCCAGATTGCGGATGAGCGAAACGACGTTTTTCCGCAACAGCGCCTCGCCGCCGGTCACGCGCAGCTTGGTCACGCCGAGGCTCACGAAAATCTCGGCGAGGACGTGAAGTTCTTCAAGGGAAAGAATTTCCGTACGCGGTTTCCACTGGATGCCCGCTTCCGGCATGCAGTAGGTGCAGCGGAAATTGCACCGGTCCGTCACCGACAGCCGCAGATCGCGGATGACGCGGCCGTGACTGTCCCGAAGAAGAAAGGTGTCGGGTTTCGGGTGTCGGGTTTCAGGTATTCCCGAAGGCGAATTGGTCGGTAGTACTTGAACGAATGATTTCATTGCTTCACCACCGAGATATTCTGACCTGAAACCCGACACCCGACACCTTTTCAGACAACGCTCAACAAATGCCCCATCTTTTCCTTCTTGGTCTTCAGGTAGTTGACCGACTGCTCGCGCGGAATGAGTTCGATGGGGACGCGCTCGACGATTTCCAGTCCGGCTTCGCGCAGGGCGGCGATCTTGAGCGGATTGTTCGACATGAGGCGGATGCGCCGCAGGCCGAGTTCGCGCAGGATTTCCGCGCACTGCGAGTATTCGCGAAGGTCAACGCCGAGGCCGAGCCGGACGTTGGCTTCGATGGTGTCCGCGCCCTGATCCTGCAGCGCGTAGGCCCGAATCTTGTTCAGGATGCCGATGCCCCGGCCTTCCTGATGCTGGTAAACGATGACGCCGTGTCCGGCTTCCTCGATCATTTCCATCGCGCGCTGAAGCTGCGGGCCGCAGTCGCACTTGATGGAATGAAAGACGTCGCCGGTGAGGCACTGGGAATGAATGCGGACGAGCGCGGGCGTGTCGGCGGTCAGGTCGCCCTTCGCGAGCGCGACAAATTCCTCGTCACTGTTGAGACTGCGAAAGCCGATGATGCGGAAAACGCCGATTTCGGTCGGGAGATTGGCTTCGGCGACCAGTTCGATGGTACGGGCTTCACCTGTGTCGGACAAGAGGCCGTTTTCGGTGGGTGACGTCATGGATTCCCTCTCCACTTTCTATTTGTTGTCCCGCGTCGGACTGCTTCGACGAGGGCTGACTCCGGCTTCGTGGGGTAGAAAAGCCGGAAGGAATGAGTGAGCGTCGCATAGTAGGGGTCGGAGGATGCCCCCGCAAGCGCGCGGTCCGGTTGGTTTTAACACAGAAGGTCCAGATGTACGGACCCGGCGCGGCGTTGCGAGGGCGGCGGGAGAAGGGAATTCGGCGAGGGACAGGGCATTATTGCGAAAGTTTGACTTCGCCAATCTGGATGACCATTTGAATGTCCGTGTAGTTCGGCACGTCGGCGAGCAGCGCTTCGGAATGGGCGGCGAACAGTTCGCCGAAGACCTCGACCGAATCGAAAAGAAACGCGCAGATCGCGCGGAACGGCGCGGGCGCGTCCGGTGCGCCGCCCGCGAGGCCGAAATCGACCGTGACGCCGCGCAGTTTGTCGCCGAACGCGGCAATCGCCATCGGCATGTGGACGTTGAGATAGTGGTCGGCGTCAAACCGCGCGCCTTCCGCGTTCGGGTAAAGAACCGTGACTTTGATCATGAATTTCCTCGTTGGAGCGCGCGCATCCTTGCGCGCATGGGTTTTCGCTGGAGCGCGGACATCCTGTCCGCATGGTTTTTGAAGGAGCGCGGACATCCTTGTCCGCATGGCTCTTAAGGTACGCCCGCGCCCATCCCACCGGATTTCAGCCGCCCGCCTTGGCGGCGAAGTAGTCGCGGACCTCCGCGTCGGTGGCGTGCGTCGCGATGAATTCCCGGTCGGTCGCGTCGAGCGGCGCGGCTTTGGCGATGACGAACGCTTCCGCCCGGATGGACGCCTGTTTCGAAGAGCAGAGAATGGTACGGAAATCCGCCATCCGGTTTCCGTTACGCGCCGACAATTTGTTCTTTTTGAATCGTTTCCAGGCTTCCTCGGCCAGCGCCGGATTTTCGACGCAGGCCGCGATGGTGGCGAGGTGATCCCATTTCGGGTTCATCCGCAACAGGCGTTCGGCGGCGGCCTCCCGCGTCGCGGCCGCCTCGCAGTAGAACACGATGTACATCAGATAATCGGGGTTTTTTATTCCCGCCTTGAGTAAAACCGCTCCCGCCGCGTTGGTGACGGGTTTGTACTTGCAATAGACCACGGCGGACGAGATGTCTTCTTCCGACGGATTGCGCGCCGCCAGCATTGCCCACGCCTGTTTCAGAATCGCTTCATCTTCCGCGTATTGCAGGACGTAGGACGCGAGTTCGTCGTCGGTGACGTCGAGATCCTTCAGGATTTCCCACGCCCGGCGGGCCAACGGCCCCTTTTTGAAGTTGCGAATGGCCGCCTTGAGCGATTTTTTCCGGGGTGGATTCTGTTCAAGAATCAGTTCCGCCGCCTTTTTCTTTTGTGCCTTCGACGAACTCCCGGCCAGTACGATGAACCAGAGCGCGTCGTCGGACGGATCGTTCGCCAGCAGATGCTCCTTGGCCGCGTTCTTGATGGACAGGTCCCAGCACCCGGCGAGGACGAGCCATTCCTCCGGCGACGGCCCCGAATCCATCAGCCGCCGCGCGGCCGCCCGTTGCCAGCCGCCCTCAACCGGTCCCAGTCGTCGAACCACCTCGCCCAGCCGCGCGCGGTCGATCTTTTCGAGGAAATCCCGCTCGAAGTCGAAATCGGCGCCGGGGGTGATGCCGCCGATCTCCTTCAGCATCTTTTTCTGGTACGCGTTCATCGGCCTCGTCCGAACCTGCCCTGCCCTCAAGGACAGGGCTACTGCGAAACAAGCCTCATGAACGAGGCTAAAAGGTTGATTTCTTTGCCTTTAGCTCCGTTTACGGAGCTTGGAGAGCAATAGCCCGGTCCTTGAGGGCCGGGCATTCGGGGTGGATTCATTTCTCCGAAAATGCCGCGCGAGCTTCCGCGTCCTGAGCGTACTTCGCGATCCATTCCCGGTCATACTCGCTGAACGGCACGGTTTTTGCGATTTCGAGGGCTTCCGCGCGGATGTTCGCGTGTTTCGAAAAACAGAGAAGATTGCGCAGGCTGCACAGGCGTTCATCGTTGCGCGCCGGGAATTTTCCTTTTTTGAAGCGATTCCAGCCTTCCGTGGCGAGCGCGGCGTCCGCGACGAACCGGGCAATCAATCCGAGTTCTTCCGACGTCGCCTTCAGTTTCAACAGTTTGGCGGCGGCGGTTTCGCGGACGGCTTTTCGGTCGGAATACATCACGATGTTTCCAAGCAGTTCCACGTCCTCGGTTCCCGTTTCGAGCAGGTAGGCCCCGGCTTTGCTTTTGAACGTCCGGTTTTGGCAGAAGGTCTGGACGAACGAAATGTCGCCGATTTCGGGTCCGGCGGCGAGAAGCAGATTCCACGCCTCGTCCAGAACGGCGGCGTCCGTGATGTAGCGCATCATTTTGGTGGTCAGATCGTACCGCGTGATGCCTCCCGCCTTGCGAAATTCCCACGCCTCGCGCACCAACGGCCCTTTTTTGAAGGTGAAAAAGACGGAATCGAGCAGTTCGGGCTTCGGCGGATTCCGCGCGAGAATCATTTCCGCCGCGCGCCGCTTCTGCGTTCTGGTCGAACTCCCGGCCAGAACGATGTGGTCGAGCGCTTCGTCCGATGGATCGTTGTCCAGCAGCCGGTCGCGGGCGGCGCGACGGACGGCGTTGTCTTCGCACCGGGCAACGGCGAGCAGTTCCTCCGCCGTCGGGTCGGAATCGAGCAGCCGCCAGGCGACAAGCGATTGCCACCCGGATTCATAGGAAAAATGTTTGATCGCGAAACTGAGCCTCGCGCGGTCGAGCGC
Organism: Blastocatellia bacterium NZW_1522; assembly: GCA_039793685.1. Lineage (GTDB taxonomy): Bacteria > Acidobacteriota > Blastocatellia > Chloracidobacteriales > Chloracidobacteriaceae > JAAFHI01. The sequence continues at coordinate 10,964 of JBDRAL010000052.1, read as the reverse complement.
GTCAAGGACGTCGCGTTTGAAATCGAAATCCGGGCGGATGACGAAATCCGCGCCCATGAGTTCCTTGAGAATTCGCTTCTGGTAGTCGTTCATTGAAACGCTCTCTTGCGTGTCCGTGGCCGGACGGTGAGGGACACAGCGTTCATCAGTGAAGGGGGGGAGTCATTTTCCGTGGATGATTCCCACAATGCAGCCTGAATCTTGGGAGATTTTGGCCAGCGCCGTACCGCCAACGTTAAATCCCGCCGGAAGCGACCCCTCAACGTACCAGTGCCCGTCGTGAAACTTCGCCGTGTAGGGTTTCTCTTCTTCAATATGCTTTTTCCCGTAAATCGGATTCCAGGCCGCGACCGCGATGGCGATGGCCGTGTCGCCGTCCGGGACGTATCCCATTGCCGGCTTGCCGATCTTTTTCGAGGGAATTGAAATACAACCTGAATCTTTTGAGACATTGACGGTTATCGGCTCGCCGCCGTCCGGAACCGTTTGCCCTTTGATTTTCCAGATGTCTTTTTCAAGTTTCGCCGCAAAAGGTTTTTGCGCGTCCATTGCCTGTTTCCCATGAATCGGCGTCAGAACGGCAACCGCGATGGAGACGGCCGTCTCCTCGTCAGGGACATAGCCTACCGGCGGTTTGTAGAAATTGCCCCCAAAGTTCCACGGTTCGAGAACAAAATCGGGTGTGGAATTGGTCGGAGCAGGGGCTTTTCGACAGCCGAGCGCCGGGAAACCGAGCAGGAGAAAGAAAAGTACGAGAAACGCTTTGGGGCTCATTGAACGCTCCTGTCGCTGTCCCGCCTGTGAACGACGTCGATCTCATTGAGAACGGGGGATTTCCCGGTAACAGTTCGGTTGAACTTCGGCATCGAGACAACCCCGCTTGAAGTTGTTTTTGTACAAACACAGTACATCTTCCATTTCATGCGGTTGAAGTTCATGAAATTCGCGGGGGAGTTCCGAGGCCGGGATGAACGGTCGCGCCGTGTCGAGTCCGAGTTTTTTCGCGCCGTCGCGTGTCCCTGCATGCATGAAAACGACGGTCGGTTCGAGACGCAGTCTTGCGCCGATACGCAGCGCGGTGTCGTAGACAGTCAGTTCGCCGATTCCCACAATCGGGCCGATACGGTTTTGAACGACTTCATGAAGCTGTTCAAAAGTTGTCACGGCTTCGATTTCGGGAAGCACGTCGAGCAGGCGGCGACGACTTTCGAGCAGTACTGTTTCGGGAATCCGCCGTTGGTGAGACAGTCGTTTCCCGCTCGGTCCCTTCGCCAGCGCCGCGACCGATACGGCCGATTCGAGCGAACTCTGAATTGCAAACCACCGAAGCTCCTTGGTGGCGGCCTCCCGGTATCGTTTTTTGTAGTCGGCGACGATGTCGCGGAAGTGTTTCATGTCAAAATCCATTGAGTTGAAGTAGATCTCTTTCACCAATCAAAAAAAGCGAGAGAAGTCATGTCGATAGAACAACTGATCAAGATTTTGACGCCTCCCGGGACACCGGTTTTCGTCCCGACGGAAGCAGACTGGCTGGCAGTTGAAGCCGAGGTCGGGACCGCCCTTCCTATTGATTACAAACATTTTATCTCGACATTTGGTCCCGTCTACATTGACCAGTTCCTGTATATCTATGACCCGTTTGTGAAGAATCAATACCTCAACTTTATTAAAGCATCCAAAGTTCAAAGTGACGTATTAAGGGAACTTCGTGACGACTGGCAGGAAGAGATCCCCTATCCTATTTTCTCGGAATCCGGCGGTCTTCTGGCTTGCGGCAGGGATGATAACGGGAATTCAGTTTTCTGGAGAACGATTGGAACGCCTGATCAATGGACGATTGTCGTCAATGAGGGACGCGCACCCGAATATGAAGAATTTCCCATAGGGCTGACGCAGTTCTTAAGAGGGATTTTGACAAAGGAAATCAGGTGTCGAATTTATCCACGGGGGTTCCCGTCGGGACAACCGAGGGCTTATGAAGTTAGGGAAGAGAAATAGTTCCTTGAATACGTTGCTAAATCACTCCGTGTGAGATTGGGACACTTCAAAAAATGGCTCGTGCTCTGCGGCTCCGCCGCCGGATGTGCGGAATGGCTCTGCCTTTCCGCAATGGTTGATTCAAAGATTTGAGGGCTTCAGCCCGACACCTCCGCTCGGGGCGCAGCCCCTCGCGGAATTTATGGGAGCGCCTGGCGGAAAGGCAGAGCCATTCCGCACATCCGGCGGCACAGCCGCGTATTTTTTCTCATCGGGCATTTTTCAGTTCCCATTTCCCGTCCCGAATCTGGAGGGTTTCGCCCCGGCCGTGGGAAATGAAGCCGAACTTGGCGCGAATCGCCTCCGGCGTGGTCGTATCGATGTCGATCACATACAGCGGCGCGGCGTTTGTGAAGCTTTCCCCGTCGGTCAGTTCGCGCAGGGCCATCGCCGACGGCGCGCTCCAGCGGGCATGAAGGAAGATGACGGCGTTTGAAAGTACGTCGAGATCGAGCGATTCAAGGCTGACGAAACGCGGCTCACTTCGATTCATCGCGGTTTTCGACGGAGAGTTTTTCGACGACAGCCCGGATGTCGTCTGGCGAGAGCATGCGGATTTTGCCGTCTTCCCACGTCGGGACGCTGTTGCCCGCGTTCATGTGTTCGATGAGCGCCCGCCGTACGGCTTCGCGCATCACTGCACCAAGGTCAATTGAATCAAGCGGAGATGGTTTTTTCATTTGGTCTCCTCCGTCTGTTCGAGAAAGACGCTCCAGCCATCCGGATCAATGATTTCGGTCGGATCATCGGGGCCGCCTTGCGCGATGATCATCGGTTGGTTTGTGTCGGTATTTTCAATGACCGCCCATCGGTCGGCAACAGGTTGATAAAGCTTTTTGAAATTGTCGAGTCCCCGGCGGTATCGGCGACGGATGGTCTCCGGCTCGATGGCATGACCGCCCATCCGGACGCGCGTTTCGACCCGTTTGATGGCGAGTTCGACGTCGCGCAGCCATAAAAAGATGACGTGAATGGTAAATCCCGCCTTTTGCCAGCGTGCCAGTCTCGGCGCGTAGCTCCGGGTCGCCAGCGTCGTTTCAAACGCGAACGACGTGGGCTGGGCGGCGAGTTCGTCGAGCCGTTTCAACATGACGCGCCCGGCCTCGATGGCCGCCGATTCGGGAGAAAACGCCGACAGTCCGAGCGCGATGGTGTCGGCGTTGACGAAATCCCGAAGATGAAGGCGGTCGCGAAGCAGGAGCGGGGCCAGTGTTGACTTGCCCGCGCCGTTCGGACCGCCGATGACGAAAATATCGAGCGACATGCGTGTTGCCCGTACGTTTTATGCGTCGATTTTCAGTCGAAGCTCCTTCAACTGGCCGGGATCGACCGTGTTTGGCGCCTCGCACATCATGTCGGTCGCGCTCGCCGTCTTGGGGAAGGCCATCACGTCGCGGATGGAATCCATTCCGGCGAACAGCATCACCAGCCGGTCGAGGCCGAGGGCGATGCCGCCGTGCGGGGGCGTGCCGTAGGCCAGCGCGTCGAGGAAGAAGCCGAAGCGCCGCTTGGCGTCTTCTTCGGAAAATCCGAGCAGGTTGAAAATCTTCTGCTGGATGTCCTGGCGGTGGATACGAATCGAGCCGCCGCCGATTTCGACGCCGTTCAAAACCAAATCGTACGCCTTGGCCCGCGCCGCGCCGAGGTCCGCGCCGTCCTGATCGAGCAGGGCGACGTCTTCGTCGCGCGGCGAGGTGAACGGGTGGTGCATCGAGTACCAGCGGTTGTCTTCCGCGTTGTGCTCGAACATCGGGAATTCCGTCACCCACAGGAAGTTGAACTGGTTCGGGTCGAACAGTTTTTCCCGCTTGGCGATTTCCACGCGCAGCGCGCCGAGCGCCGCCGCGACGACGGACTGCGTCCCGGCCACGATGAACACCATGTCACCGGGTTCGCCGCCCGCGAGCTTCGCCAGTTCGGCCGTTTTTTCCTCGCCGAGACCCTTCGCCAGCGGCGACTGCACGCCTTCGGCCGCCACCTTGATGTAGCCGAGTCCGCCCGCCTTGTAGTCCTTCCGCAGCCAGTCGGTCAGATCGTCGAGGACCTTCCGGCTGTAGTCGGCCTTGCCCTTGGCGACGATGGCCTTGACGTGGCCGTTGGCGTCGAGGGCGTTTTTGTACGGAATGAAATCCGTGCCTTCGAGCGCGGGGGCGAGGTCAACGAACTCCATGCCGAAGCGCGTGTCGGGCTTGTCCGAGCCGAAGCGGCGCATGGCTTCGTCGTAGGTCATGCGCGGAATCGGCAACGTGACCGGGATGTTCTTGAGTTTGCAGAGTTCGACCATCAGCCCTTCCATGATCGAAAACAGCGTTTCCTGCTGCGGGAAAGACATTTCCACGTCGAGCTGGGTGAATTCCGGCTGGCGGTCGGCGCGCAGGTCTTCGTCGCGGAAGCAGCGCGCGATCTGGAAATAGCGGTCGAAGCCCGAAATCATCAGCAACTGCTTGAACAGTTGCGGCGACTGGGGCAGCGCGTAAAACCCGCCCGTGTTCAACCGGCTCGGCACGATGAAGTCGCGCGCGCCCTCGGGCGTGGACCGGATGAGCAGCGGCGTCTCGATTTCGAGAAAACCGTGCGATTCCATCCAGCGCCGGATGGTCGAGGTGACGTTCGCGCGCAGCCGGAGATTGGCCTGCATTGAGGGCCGCCGCAGGTCGAGGTAGCGATATTTCAAACGCAAATCCTCGCTCGCGCCCGCGCCGACCTTTTCCTCGTCGAGCGGAATCGGGGTGGTCCGGGCGTCGTTGAGGACCCAGAGTTCGTTCACCTGAACTTCCACTTCGCCGGTCGCGATCTTCGGATTGACGGCTTCCGGCGCGCGCCGGACGACTTCGCCCCGGACGGCGATGACATATTCGCTCCGGATGGATTTCGCCTTCGAGTGGGCCTCGCCAGCGCGTTCCTCACTGAACACGACCTGTACGAAACCCTCCCGGTCGCGCAGATCGACGAATGTAAAAATCCCGTGGTCGCGGCGGCGGCTGACCCACCCCATGAGCGTCACGGTTTTACCGACATCTTCCGGTCCGAGCGCCCCGCAATAGTGCGAACGCTCCAAAGTTCCCAAATGGTCAAGCATACTGATCCTTCGTTATTCGAAATTTCCTGTTCATGACGAAAGTCGGAATCATAAACGCCAAATCTCCAAACGAACAGTCTGGACTGAAAAGTCTGGAGTCTGGAGTCGAGAGTCTGAAGTCCTGAAAACAAGACACGGAGACCGGGGGACAAGGAGAAAAGTCTTGACTCGGCGACTGACCGCCGGAACGTGCCTTGTCTCCTTTTCTTTGAGTCTTGAAGTCTGGCTTTGACTCCAGACTCTCGACTCCAGACTCCAGACTTTTCAATCCAGACTCCAGACTTTCAACCCGGACTTTTTTGGTGGAGCCTGCGTCCCGTTTGGGCTATAGTTTCCGGACTCGTCGCGCGCCTTTCCTAACGGAACATTTCAAACTTTTGATTTCAAGGGAGTTGGGTTCCTTGTCGAAACGTCTTTTTCTCGTATTCGTGTTGTTTCTGGCCGGTGTCGGGGCCTGCAAATCGGGCGCGCCCGCCGCGCCGACGGTCGATTTGAACCAGATTCCGACCACGTTCAAGGCGACGATCAAGTCGACCGGCGGGATGAACCGCATCGGCGTCAACATGGGCGAAATCGTGCTGACCCGGAAGGGCGAGAACTTTCGCACCGAGCCGAAGGGCGCGCCGTCGGGCATCGTCATCCTGAACGGCGAGAAAAAGGTAATGTACTACCTGATTCCGTCGCAAAAGCAATATCTCGAAAAGCCCTACGACGAGAAACTCAAGTCGCAGGCGGATTTGTTCAAGTCGTTCACCTCGCGTCCCGATCTGAAAATCGAAACGCTTGGGACCGAAACCGTGGGCGGGCATCCCTGCGTGAAGCTCAAACTGACGACGGACGTCGACGGCAAGCCTACCTCCACGACGCTCTGGTGCGCGACCGACCTGAAAAATCTCCCGATCAAAATTGAAAGCGATGTCGCGGGCGGGCAGCCGAGCGTGACCGAACTTTCGGACGTGAGTTTCGATGTCGATCCGGCCGTTTTCCTGCCGCCCGCCGATTACAAGAAGCTCGACGCGCCCAGTTTCTGACGAACGGCCGATTTCCCGGCCCTTTCCCTTGTAAATCCTGAACTTTGTTGGAAAGCGGGTTGAGGGAAGCGGTTTCGTTTGCTACGGTCACTGAAATTTTCTCGAAAGCGGAAGAAGGATATTTTTTATGTTGGATCTGACGGAAATCGGACAGGACTACGCCGCGCTGAAAGAGCGCATCTCCCCTCTGCGGAGGTTTCTTTGACCCGGAAGGGAAGCGTCCGAGACTTGAAAAGATTGAAAACCAGACGCTCGCGCCGGATTTCTGGAGCGATCAGGAAAAGGCGCAGAAGGTTTTGAAGGAGCGGCGGCGGCTGGAGGAAGCCATCCAGCGAGCCGAGTTTTATGACCGCGAGATTGCCGATCTCGACGTGCTGTTTGAATTCGCGGCGGAGGATGAAGGTTCACGGGCCGAATTCGAAACGCGGCTGAAGAAGCTGCGCGACGACGTGGACGCCGCCGAGACGAAGATGCTGCTCGCCGGTCCGACCGACCCGAACAACGCCATCGTCCGGATTCAGTCGGGCGCGGGCGGGACGGACGCTCAGGACTGGGCCGAAATGCTGCTCCGGATGTACCTGCGATGGTGCGAGCGCCGCGGGTTCAAGACGAGCGTGCTCGATACGCAGCAGGGCAAGGAAGCGGGCATTACGTCGGCGGAATTCACCGTCGAGGGCGATTACGCCTACGGACTGCTCTCCTGCGAGGTGGGCGTACACCGGCTGGTGCGGATTTCGCCGTTTTCGTCGAGCGGTACGCGGGAAACGAGTTTCGCCTCGATTTTCGTCACGCCGGAAATCGAGGACGACATCGAGATCGAGATCAACGACAAGGATTTGCGGATCGACAAGTACCGTTCGTCGGGCGCGGGCGGCCAGCACGTCAACGTGACCGATTCGGCGGTTCGCATCACGCACATCCCGACCAATATCGTTGTCTCGTGCCAGAACCAGCGGTCGCAGCACCAGAATCTCGAAGTCGCGATGAAGGTACTGAAATCGCGGCTGTACGAAGTTGAACTCGAAAAACGCAAGGCCGAAACCGCGAAGCTGGAAGCCGCCAAGCGCGACATCTCGTTCGGATCGCAGATTCGCAACTATGTGTTGCAGCCCTATCGGCTGGTGAAGGATGCCCGCACCAAGTTCGAGCGTTCCGATGTGGACAACGTCCTCAACGGGGACCTCGATGATTTCATCAAGGAGTTTCTCATCGCCCGTCAGCGCAATCCCGACGGACTGACCGCCGACGGCGAGGCGGACGAATAAAACACTCGAGAATCGGGAACGGGACTCAAAAATTCTCAATTCTCAATTCTCAATTCTCAGTTGAAGTTCTATGGCGACAGTGACGAAGTTGGCAGCCCCTTCCCGGTCCGTGACGGAACCGGAACATTCCCGACTCGGTGAAGCGCTCGGCGTTTTGCTTTTTGTGGGTGCGATGGCGCTCCTGCTGAGCCTTGTCTCGTTTCACCCCGCGGACACATCGTGGAGCGTGAGCGGACCGGAAGGCGCAACCCGAAACTGGATCGGCAAGGTCGGCGCAACGGTGGCCGACGTGCTGTTGCAGTTGTTCGGGCTGGTGGCCTACTTCGTACCGGTTCTGTCGGCGGTGTGGGCGATCCGTCTGTTTCGCGGCGTGAAAACCGCGCTTTCGCCCGCCCGCGTGGCCGGTCTGCTGTTGCTGTTCATCGCGGTCGCCGCCCTGTTCAGCCTGTTTCCCGAAATTCCGTTTCATCGTGATCGCATCCGTCCCGGCGGCGCGGTCGGCTTTCTCGTCGAGCGCTGGCTCGAAGGCGGTCTGAACAAGCTCGGCACGGGACTCCTGATGGGAACGACGGCTTTCGTCGGACTGATGATGGCAACGTCGTTTTCGCCGCGCCGGTCGTTCGGCGGCTGGCTGGCGGAAACCCCGATCGGCCGTGTCGGTGACTGGTGGTCGTCGCTCATGGCGCGTTTTGGCGGAAGCGCCGAAGAGCCGTTGCCGGCGGAAACACCCGCGCCGCGCCGCGCCATCGAAACGCCGGTTGCGGCGAAAAAGGCCGCGCCGGAACCCGCGCCCGCCGAAAAGCCGCGTGAAAAGAAATCGTGGTTCAAGTCCGCGCCGAAGCCCGAACCGGTCGTTGAAACGTCCGAGGAGGCTGAAAAGGCACGCAACGAACAGTTCGTACTGGATTCGCTCTACAACAGCAGCAGCCTCGACAGCCTCGGGGTGGTCACGCCCGCGCGTCCGGCCGGCAAAACATCCGGGGCCCCGGACCTCGACGATGATCTCGAACTGATTTTCGATTCGCTGGAGGAAGGTTCGGCGGGCGAGCCTTCGGGACCGCTGACGTTTGAAAATTCCATCGAATCCATCCGGGCCGATCTCACGCCGCCGGTCGAGGAACCGCCCGCGAACGAGTCCGGCAAGGTCTACGCTTTCGACACGCGCCGCCTCGCGCGCGAGGCCATCGCCCGCCGCAACAGCGGTGAAAACGCGCAGTTCAAGCGCGAAACGCCCGCCGCGTCTTCGTCATCCGCCGCGCGTCCGGCTGCCGCGACGCCGCGCGTTCCGACGCCGCCCAAGGCCGATCCGGTCGTCGCGAAGATGGTTGAAGGCGTGAGCATCGTCCGCCGCCGCGAAACGCCCGCGCAGGGCGCGCCGATTGCCCCGATTGCGCAGGTTGCCGCGCCGGTTCAGATGCCGCTCGCAGCCCCGTTGCCGAAGTATTCGCTGCCCGCGCTCGACATGCTCGAACCCGCGCCGCCCCGGCTCAGTCAGTCGGACGACGAACTCCGCGACCGCGCGCGCCTGCTCGCCGAGAAGTGCAAGGAATTCAACGTCGTCGGCGACATCACCGAAATCGAGCCGGGACCGGTCGTGACGACCTTCGGGTTCAAGCCCGATCCGGGCGTGAAGTACAGCCGGGTCGTGAACCTCGTGGACGATCTCTGCCTCGGCCTGCGCGCGGAATCCATCCGCATCGACCGCCTGCCGGGCAAGTCCACGGTCGGCATCGAAGTGCCGAACGCGAAGCGCGAAATCATCCACTTCCGCGAAATCGTCGAGAACGACAAGTTTCAGGGCACGCCGTCGTTCCTTCCGGTCGCGCTCGGGAAGACGATCAACGGCGATCCGTACGTCAGCGACCTCGTCCGCATGCCGCACCTGCTCATCGCCGGTTCGACCGGTTCGGGCAAGTCGGTCATGATCAACACCCTGATCTGCTCGATTCTGTTCAAGGCGACGGCCAACGACGTGCGGATGATTCTGGTCGATCCGAAGCGCGTCGAACTCGAACTCTACAGCGGAATTCCGCACCTGCTGACGCCGATCATCACCGAGCCGAAGCGCGCGGCGAACGCCCTGCACTGGGCGGTGACCGAAATGGAAAACCGCTACAAGCAACTGGCGAGCTACGGCGTCCGCAACATCGACGGCTTCAACCGCGAGATCTGCAACAGCACCGACACGGCGCGTTTCCCGGATGGTCCGCCGCCGAAGCTGCCCTACATCGTGATCGTCATCGACGAACTGGCTGACCTGATGATGGTCGCGTCATCGGATGTCGAAACGGCCATCACCCGCCTCGCGCAGATGGCGCGCGCGGTCGGCATCCACCTTGTCGTCGCCACGCAGCGGCCCTCGGTGGACGTCATCACCGGTCTCATCAAGGCCAACTTCCCGGCGCGCATTTCGTTCCGTGTGTCGTCGAAGGTGGACTCGCGCACGATTCTCGACACCAACGGCGCGGAACAACTCCTCGGACAGGGCGACATGCTGTTCCTGCCGCCCGGCACGTCGCGGCTGGTACGCATTCACGGGTCGTATGTGAATGAAGCCGAAATCAACCGCATGGTGAATTTCATCAAGGAGCAGGGGGAGCCGCAGTACGACGAGAGCATCCAGCTTTCCGAGCACGAAGTCGAAGCGGCGGAAGCGGGCGTCGGCGAACGCGACGAACTCTACGACGAAGCCATGCGCATCATCGTCACGATGGGCCGCGCCTCGACCTCGGTTCTCCAGCGGCGGCTCCGCATCGGCTACGGACGCGCGGCGGCGATTCTCGACATGATGGAACGCGAAGGCTGCGTCGGCCCCACCGAAGGCAGCAAGCCGCGCATCGTCAAGCAATCGGCGTATGATTACGTCGAAATGCTGGACGGCCACCGGTTGAACGGCACCGATCCGACCGACGAATAGGCGAATCTGCCTGGTTTCGAACTCGATCTCGACGCGGTGTTCAAGCCGCTGTAATCGGGAATCCCACTCCCTTCCTTTTAAAAAAACTGAATGAGAGCCGAACTCTACTGGGTGGAGTCACCCTTTCCGGGGCGGCTCGCCATCGGGCCGCGTCCGCGAGGCGGAGAGTGGCTCGATGACGAGCTGTCCGATTTTCGTCGTGCCGGTGTCGAGGTTGTCGTGTCGCTGCTGACGGCTTCCGAAGTCAGGGAATTGGACCTGATGGAAGAAGCCGCGGGGTGTCGCGCGGCGGGCATCGAGTTTCTGAATTTTCCGATACCGGACCGTGATGTTCCTGCGTCGCGCTTGGTGTTCACGGCGTTTGCCCGTGACGTTCACGGGCGAATTTCCGCGGGCCGGTCCGTGCTGTGCCATTGCCGCGCCGGTATCGGGCGTTCTTCGATGACGGTTGTGGCGTTGCTTGCGCTCGGCGGAATTCCGGTCGGAGAGGCGTTTGCGCGCGTCATACGCGCGCGGGGCCGCCACGTGCCCGATACGCCCGAGCAGCGCGCGTGGATTTAGAATTTTTTTTTAAAACGGTGGATCAAAACACATACACCTTACCCTAAAAATAAACAAAACAAAGCGACAAACCC
>JBDRAL010000051.1:0-67640 GCA_039793685.1 Blastocatellia bacterium NZW_1522 | reverse complement strand
CTCCAGACTCCAGACTCCAGACTCCAGACTCCAGACTCCAGACTCCAGACTCCAGACTCCAGACTCCAGACTCCAGACTCCAGACTCCAGACTCCAGACTCCAGACTCCCGAAACTGTATTTTGTCGCTGTTTTCCTTCCTTTTGCGCTTGAGCGGGTAGAAGGGAAAGCACGGTGAGTGCGCCGTGCCGACTTCAACTCGATTCGGTACAAAGGAGAAGGGGTATGAGCAGCACATCCATCTACGCCTCACCAACCGTTACAAAGATTGTTCTGCGTCACCTCAGCGGTTCGCGGGCCAATCAGGTCGAAGAATTTCCCATCACCCATCTGACCGAACTCGACATCGGTCGCGATCCGGCCTGTCGAGTTCATTACGACTCGGATCGCGACGACCTGGTCGGGCGTCACCATGCGAAAATCGTGATTGAGGGGACGGAAGACCATCCGGCCTTTTCAATTTCCGATTTGGGAAGCCGGAACGGGACCTTCGTCAACCGGCAGCGCATTTCCGCCCCGGTCAGGTTGTATCCGGGGGATGTGGTTCAGTTCGGTCCGGGCGGACCGGAATTCCTGTTCGATATTGAACCTCACCCGCAGCACGAACCGCGTCCGACGCGGGTTGCGGATGCCGCCCCGGCGGGACCGAAGGAAACGCGTGTTCCGACCGGTCCGGCGTCTGCTTTGCCGATGGTCGTTCCGGCTCAGGTCGCCCCGGTCCCGGCCACGAATCCGGTTTTTGCTCCGCAGGCCATCACCCCGTCACCGATGACCGCCCCCGGCGGTTCCGGAATCGGAAAAGCCACGGTCGAACGGATGATCGGGCAGTCCCGCAGCGACAACCGGATGATGATGGTTCTGGTTTCCGCCTTCGTGCTGGTCGTGGTCGCGGGAATCGTCGGCTATCTCGGCTACCTCGGTTACAAGCAGAAACAGCAGGTGGACAACCAGATCGCCACCACCCAGGGCAACGTCGAAAAGGCCAAGCAGCAGGCCGAGGCGACGAAATCCGAAGTTGAAAAGCAACAGGCCGACGCGCCCCAGACGGCGAGCGCCATCGCCAACGCCAATTCCGGCGCGGTGGTGTTTTTCGAAGTCGGCTGGAAGCTGATTTTCACCCCGACCGGACAGCAGGTGTACCAGCGGTACTACAACGGGTTGCCGCTGTTCGTCCGGTTGCCCGACGGGACCTGCGAACCGTGGCTGACGACCTCGGCGGACGGCAATCGCCCCATCGGCGGCGAGCATTCCGGGACGGGGTTCGTGGTCAGTAATGACGGGTTCATCCTGACGAACCGGCACGTTGCGGCCACCTGGCGGACGAGCTATCAGTTCGCCGAGCCGCAGGGCTGCGTCTACGACGTGCAATCGGCCACCATCGAAATCCTGAACCAGATGCCCGAATGGGTTCCGGCGGAAACCAAACAGGCGGGCGGAAAGTTCCTTCAGGGCGGTTTCGAAGGCCGAAACGACTACCTTTACGTCACTTTCGCCAATAAAACCCAGCGGATTCAGGGCCAGATCGCGACGGTTTCCGACCGGCACGACGTGGCGATGGTGAAAATCAACATTCCGGGACAGGTCAAGCCGGTCGAACTGCTCGACAACTACGACAACATCAAGGTCGGCGACGAAGTAACCGTCCTCGGCTATCCGGGACTGACGCCCCGGAAGTACGGCGTGATCGCTTCGCAGGACGTCTTCAACAAGGAAGCGAAGACGCGCTCGGTCCCGAACATCACGCTCAGCGCGGGCAACATCGGCGCGATTCTGCGCGGTGAAACCAACGCCACCAATGCCGGACGCGACCGGGTGGTGAGTTCGATGGGCGATTCCTACCAGTTGACCATCAACTCGACCGGTCCGGGCAACAGCGGCGGTCCGGTATTCGACAACAAGGGCCGCGTGGTGGCGATTTTCAACGCCGGTTCGCAGCGCGTGACCTACGCCGTGCCGATCCGGTACGGGCTGGAACTGATGAACCCCGCCAGCAAGTGACGGACGTTCCGGGCGGGAGCGCTCCCGCCCGGATCCTCCGCTCCTTTCGGCAAAGGAGGCCCGCCATGAAATCCCCAATCGAACTTCAGGTCATCGTCGGGATGGTCAGCGACATCGGATGTCGTCGCGCCAACAACGAGGACTTCGCCCTGTATGAAATTCCCGCGCCCGGTTCCCCCCATTCCCGGAAGGGCGTTCTGGCGATTGTCGCGGACGGGATGGGCGGCCACGCGGGCGGGGAATTCGCCAGTCGGCTCGCGGCTGAGGTCGTCCGGCGGACCTACTATGAAGCGCCCGTCCCGCCGGGCGAGGCCCTTCGGATGGGGTTTGTGGAGGCCAACCGGGTCATTCGCGAGGCGGTCAGGCGCTTTCCGGCGCTGGTCGGAATGGGAACGACCTGCACCGCGCTGGCGATTTGCGACGGCGAGGTGTTTTCCGCCCACGTCGGCGACAGTCGGCTGTATCTGGTGCGCGACGGCGGCATTTACCAGATGACCGAAGACGATTCGGAAGTCATGGAACGCGCCAGGCGGGGAATCCTTTCGCGCGAGGAAGCCGCCCGGCATCCCGACAAGAACGTGATTCTCAAGGCGCTCGGCACGCACCCCAAGGTTGAACCCGCCGTCTGGGAAAAACCGTTGGGTGGGCGCGACGGCGACCGGTTTCTGCTCTGTTCCGACGGCCTGCACGACCTCGTTACCGACGCTGAGATGTTCGAAGCAGTGACCGGCCGTACGCCCGACGACGCCTGCGCCGCGCTGGTGGAACTCGCGAAATCGCGCGGCGGTCACGACAACGTAACGGTCGGCGTGCTGTTTCTGGCGCATGAATCGGCGACCACGAAGAAGGCGGTTCGTGAGACGCGGGAAGTGACGGTGATGTGATGATCGGCAGCGTGATTGGAACCTATCGCATCCTCGACAAGATCGGCGAAGGCGGCATGGGAACCGTCTACCGCGGGGTGGACGTGATGCTCGACCGCGAGGTGGCCGTCAAGGTGTTGAAAGCTGATCTTCTTTCAAATCAACAGCTTGTGGAACGTTTTCGGACGGAGGCGGTTCTGCTCGCCAAGTTGAATCACCCGAACATCGCGACGCTGTACGGATTTCTGCCCGTCGGAAACCAGTTCGCAATGGTGATGGAGTTTCTGCGGGGCACGCCGCTCGATTCCATGATCGAACGCCAGGGACCGATTCCGGTCGAAACGGCCGTCCGGCTGTTCGGCGGCATCCTCGACGCCATCGGTCACGCCCACCGGAACGGCATCGTTCATCGCGACATCAAGCCGTCGAACATCATCATTCTGGCGGATGGAACGCCGAAAGTGATGGATTTCGGCATTGCGCGGGCGCTCGGCAGTTCGCACCAGACGCGGGCCGGGGCCATCGTCGGGACGCTCGAATACATGTCGCCGGAACAGATCAAGGGCCAGGAAACCGACGGGCGAAGCGACATCTACTCGCTCGGCGTGCTGTTGTTCGAAATGCTGACCGGGCGCGTACCGTTCAGCAGCCAGAGCGAATATGAACTGCTTCAGGCACACATCCACGCGCCCGCGCCCACGCCCCGAATTTTCGGACCGCACATTCCGGAAACCGTGGCGCAGGTGGTTTTGCGCGCGCTGGCGAAGGAACCGGCGCTTCGGTTTCAGACCGCCGAGGAGTTCAAGGCGGCGCTGAACGGCCAGCCGGTCGCGGTCCCGGCGTTCGCGGGAGTCCCGAATGGTTACGCCGACCCCGGCGTGGTGCGCGGGACCCGGGTGGCCGACGTTCCGGTCGCCCAGGTGTTTTCGCAACCGGCGTACTACCCGCCGCAACCGGTCTTTTCGCCTCCGACGCCGGTTCCGAACACGCCACTCCCGCTGCCGCCCAATTCCGGCCAGTATGAACAACCCGCGCCTCGTTCCATCCTGAAACCGCTCGTCTGGCTGGCGGCGGGGGGCGCGGTTCTTTTGCTCGTCGCGGCGGTCGGCGTTTTTTTCTGGATTCAATTGGATAGCCCGAAACCTGCCCCCGCGACCGTTTCGCAACCGGCGGTCAAGACCGAGCCGAAAGCTCCACCGGCGACGGAAAAACCCACTCCGGCCAAAGCCGAACCGGTCGAGCCGACCCAGCCGAATTTCCCGTCCAATGACCCGGAAATGGAATCGGGCAAGCCGAATACCCCGGCGGGGCCGACCTCGCCCGCGAATCCGCCCGCCGACAAGGGCGCGCCGCCGAAGGAGGATGCGGGGGCGAAAGGAGCCGACCAGGGAAAAGCGCAGGCCGCCCGTTCGAAGCGCAAGGGGACGAACGAAACGGCGGCCGACGTCCGTGAAAAGAAGCGCAAAAAGGCACTCAAGGCATTGGATCAGTAGAACTAAAGGCCGTCTTTTTCGCCCTGCCCTCAAGGACAGGGCTACCTTCAAACAAGCCTCGTGAACGAGGCTAAAAGTTTGATTTTTTTGGCTTTAGCTCCGTTTACGGAGCTTCGGGAAGGTTAGCCCGGTCCTTGAGGGCCGGGCGGTGGGGGCTGTTCATCCGGTTTTTTCCCCGGAAAGGAGGGGAGCGCCATGACACAAGGCACGCACTATTTCCGACCGTTTTTCTTTCTTCTGGTACTGACCGTCGTCGGATACGGCTGGTCGGCGTTTCAGGAAGGTTCGAAACCGGTGCTGGCGCAATCCGACGCCCGTTCAACCCGCCCGATTCGCAAAACCGGGATTCTGGCGGCGCTCAAGGTCAACGGGCTTTCGACGGCGGAATTCGTCTCTGAAATCGAACGGCGCGGGGTTGATTTTCAAATGACGGCGGCCGATGAAAACGACTTCATTGCCGCCGGGGCGCGTCCCGAAATCATCGCGGCCATTCGTTCGAATTATCGGGGCAATTCCGCGCCGCCGTTGAAAACCAACGGTAAGAACAAGAACGGCGGCGACCCGATGGACAAGGTCGTCGGGGTGAAGCGGCCGCCGAAGGGCCTCGATTATGACGAATTGTTCGATCAGGGCGTCGAGGCATTGAAGAATCAGGATGCCAATACCGCGCTGGCCCGGTTCACCACGGCCACGGGTGTGCGTCCCCAGGACCCGAAAGCCTACGCCATGCTCGGGTACACCCACCTCTACGTCACGCGGAACCTTCAGGAAGCCGAAAAAAACATGGCGCAGGCCATAAATCTTGGTGGAACCGCCGTTTTCCGGGTGTATCATGATCATGACGGGTTCTTTGGCAACTTCTGTTCCGGTTCGCTTTTCGTAGGCCGCAACGACGTGACCTTCCGGGCCGATGACGGCAAACACACCTTCGCCGCCGACCGCGCCACGATCAAGGAAGTCAAAACCAACGGTTTCGTCGGTTCGGAACTCGGCGCTTTCCACGTCAAAGTCCGGCTCGGAAAGGACAAGGACAGAAACTACAACTTCGCACCGCTGACCAAACAACGGTTCGAGTCCGATCTGGTCGTCAGGCTCTATCGGAGCTTTTAACGCGGAGGTGAGTATGTCCAAGCGTCATCTTTTCCTTTTTCTATCCCTCCTGATTGTTTTCTCGTTCCTTGAAATGTGTTCGAACAACGCGGCCCTTTCGCAAACGGGGTTTGGCGGGGCCGATCCGGCGGTTCAAAACGTACCGACCCGCGACTGGGTGGTGTATTCGAGAATGGACCCCAAAGGCGCGGCGTGGCTCTGGGCCATGCCCGACAAGGGCACGCAACCGGTGAGACTGTTTGAAGGCTATCTCCCGGCGAAAAGCCCGGTTGGCGACCAGGTGGCTTTCGTCCGCGACACGAGCGTTGACGGGGCCACCGTTTTTCGCGCCGGGATACTGGATAAATCCCCGGTTGCGCTGTATGTCTCCGCCGAAAAGGTGAGTTATCTGGCCTGGTCGCCGCGCGGGAACCAGATTGCGGTCGGCCTGCTGGATAAAGTCGTGCTGGTCCGGACTGACGGAACCCCGACCAACACGCTGAATCTGTTCCGCAACGGAATCGGCTTTGCCTTCAACCCGGTCTGGATGCCCGACGGGGAAGCGATCATGTTTCACGACAACCGGCAGGTGTACATCGTTTCCACCAAGGGTGCGGTGGTTGAACACTTCACGATTGCCGGTTTTACCGCCGGTTTGCGCGATACCGAAGCCGTCACCGACAGCAGTGACCGGTTCGTCCCGCATCCGAGCGATCCGAACCAGTTGGCCTTTACCGCGAAAGTTCCGGGAACGCCGGAATTCGACCGAATTTTCAACGGTGAGCCGAACACGGCCCTGTTCGTCTACGACCGGTACACCGGCGTTCGCCGCCGCCTGACTCCCGACTTCATCATGGCCATGGACCCCGTCTGGAGTCGCGACGGAAAGACCCTCTGGTTCACCGGTTACGCCGACCGGGACGGCACGAAAGCCGACCCGTGGAAGATTTACCGGGTGAACGCCGACGGCACGAACCTGACGCTCGTGACGGTGGGCGAACATCCGTCGCTCTGAACCTTCGATTTGCCCGGACGGGAACGGCCGCGCCGCATATATAAATAGGATCGCGCGCGCGTACGATTGGCGAAACCGTAAAGTTCCGTGAATCGAAAGCCGCTCCCGCCGAGGTCGAACACCGATCTTTTCAGCTTTTTGAACGATTCACCTTCCGCGTAATTTGAGGAAGTATGAACACGACGCCGTCCCCCGACATCATTCCCGAATTGCTTCCGCTGCTTTCCGAATGGAAACAGGGCGATCGTGGGGCACTGGATCAGGCGGTGGGCGAGGTGTACGCCGAGCTGCGACGCCTCGCCCACAACCACATGCGCCGGGAAAACCGCGGGCATACCCTCCAGACCACCGCGCTGGTTCATGAAACCTACCTTCGGCTGGCCGACTGCAAGCCGAGCGGCTGGCTCGACCGGCATCAGTTCTTCGCCTTCGCCAGCCGCATCATGCGGCATATCCTCGTGGACTATGCCCGGCGGGCCAAAAGCGCCAAACGGGGGGCGGGGCAGCCGGTGGTTCAATTCGAGGACCGGTCGGCGCTGACCGACGCCGAGAGCGAGGAAATTCTGGCCCTGCATCTGGCGCTTTCAAAGCTTGAGGAACACGATCCGAAACTCGCCCGGACGGTTGAACTCAGCGCTTTCGGCGGGTTGACCAACGAAGAAGTCGCCGAGACGCTCGGGGTTTCGGTCCGGACGGTCAATCGCGAACTCGCGACCGCCCGCGCGTGGTTGCACCTCGCCCTGGAAGGCAAGAATGCCGACGCCGGCCAGCCCCAAAATTGAATTTCCGATGACTCCCGACCAACAACAGGCCCGCTGGGACCGGATCAAGGAAGTGTTCGGGCAGGCGGTCGAACGCCCGTCCGAACTTCGACGTGTCTTCATCCTCGGTCAGTTTCGGGATGAACCGGGCATGTGCGAGGAAGCCCTCGCCCTGCTCGATGCCTATGAATGCCGCCAGGAATTCGCGGAACAGCCGGTTTTCGGCTACGCGCTCCGTGCCCTGTTTGCCCGCCAGGCGCGGGGCCATATCGGCGAGACCATCGGCGGGTACCGCATTGAACGCGAAATCGGAAGCGGCGGGATGGGGGCGGTGTATCTCGGGGTTCGCAACGACGAGGCGTTCGAGAAAAAGGTCGCGGTGAAAATCGTCAATGAGTTTGCCGCCGATTCCGAATACCTCAACCGACGATTGTGCGCGGAGCGGGCGATTCTGGCGAAACTCGACCACTCGAACATTGCCCGGCTGATCGACGGAGGCACGACCGAAACCGGTTTGCCCTATTTCATTATGGAATACGTCGAAGGAAAGCCGATTTCGGTCTTCTGTGAGGAACGGAAGCTGACCGTCCGCCAGAAATTGTCTCTTTTTCAGGGTGTTTGCGCGGCCATTCACTATTCCCACCGCAATTTGATCGTTCACCGGGATTTGAAACCGGGCAATATCCTCGTGACCGGAGACGGCGTCCCGAAGTTGCTCGATTTCGGCATTGCCAAGCTGCTCGCCGAGGCCCCCGGGCCGAAAAAGAACCGGACGACCACGATTCAGGCCATGACGCCGGTCTACGCCAGCCCCGAACAGATTCGAGGCGAACCGGTCACGACGGCTTCGGACGTGTATTCCCTCGGGGTCGTTCTCTATGAACTTCTCACCGGACGGCTTCCATACCGGGTTGAAAACCCATCCGCGGCCGAAATGGATCGGGTCATCCGGCATGGTAAACCCGAACGGGCCAGCGAGGCGGTCCTGCGGACCGAAGAATCGCTTGAAAGTCCGCGTCCGGATGCCGCCCGGTTGCGGCTTTCGCGCGAACTCGCCGGAGATCTCGACGAAATTCTTTTATGCGCGCTGCGAAAGGAGCCGGACCGCCGCTACGATTCGGCGGAGCGGCTGTCCGAAGACATTCAACGCCATCTCGACGGTCTTCCCGTGGCGGCGAGGGCGGATGCCTATGGCTATCGGGTGGGAAAATTCCTTCGCCGATACCGGCTGGCGGTTGCCGCCGGGGTGGTGGTCTTGCTTTCGCTCGGGACCGCCACGGCTGTGTCCGTGCGCCAGTCGCGGGTGGCGGGCGAAGAACGGCGGCGGGCGGAACTCCGGTTTGAAGAAACGTGGCAACTGGCCAAATCGAACGTTTTCGAACTCCACGACGCCATCGAACGTCTCCCCGGCTCGACCGCCGCGCGCGGGCTGCTCGTCCGGCAGACGCTTGGCTATCTCGACCGGCTCGACCGCGAGGCGGGGACCGATCCGGTGTTCAAAAGGGAACTGGGCCTGGCTTACATCCGGGTCGGGGAAGTTCAGGGGCGGCCCTACACGGCGAACCTCGGCGACGTGGACGGGGCGCTCGCCAGTTACCGGAAGGGTGTCGAAAAACTTCAGGCGGCACTCGCGGAACAGCCGGAAACCCCTGAATTTCAAAGGGATGCAAGCATCGGTTTTGAACGGCTGGGCGAATTGGCAGCCTACCGGATGCACGATTTCAAGGCGGCGGGACTGAATTTCGACCGTGCACTGGCCCTCCGGCGGCGGCTGGTCGAGCGTTCACCGGGAAACCCGGAATACGCTTTTCTGCTCGGTTCGATTTCCATCGGCGAGGGCGATCTTCTGAACATGCGGGGCGACGCGGTCGGTGCGCTGGAGTGGTTCGACCGGGCGGTCGAAATACTTCGACCCGTTTCAGGGAAGTCGGACAGCCCGACGCATCGCCGGAAATTCGCCGCCGCCCTCCAGCGAAAGGTTTATTGCCTGCGGGGACTGGCTGACGCCGCCACCCAATGGGGAAAGAAGGACTGGGCCGAGGAATATCGGCGGCTGGCGCTCGAAAACCACGAAAATGCCTTTTCCATCAGGCTTCAACTGGCTGAAAGCGAGCCGGGAAATGCCGGATTTCAACGGTCGGTCGCCGACAGTCTGGTGGACGCCGCCGAGCTGAAGGGACGGCTTGGACTGACGGACCAGGCCCGCGCCGGATTTGAGGACGCCCTTTCCCGATTCCAGAGCTTGTCGGAGGCTGATCCGACCAACCGGGAGTTGTCCATCGACACCCTCTCGCTTCTCGCGAGGTATGAAGCAACTGAAAAAGCGGCCGGAAACTTCCGTCAGTGCCGTGCCATTTGCCGGAAGGCCGAAATGATTTTTCTGAAATTGCCCGAACCCGTCGGGTCCAATCGGGAATTGAGGGAATGGGCGATGTGGTACGAAACGGAAATGGCCGAAATCGGACTGGCGCTCCAGGAGTTTCCCGCCGCACTCGCCGCCAACCGTCGCCTTGAAGCGCTTCTGCTTGGCGATCAGTCAGGAGAACCCGTTCTTCAGGCACTGGCCGGGGTGGCCCGGCGTTTTCGACGCCTGGGGGATGAACCGGGAGGGAGAAGGGTGATTTCGGAACTTCGGAAAAGACTTGATGGCGTCCTGAAAACGGAAGGGACACCCGAATTGCTTGCCGACGCGGCACTGGTCCTGACGGACTCGGAACTGCCGGAACTGACCGATATGGTCAGCGGACTGCGTTTCGCGCGATTGGCTCGTGACCGCTTCGGGGGACGTGGAAATCTGTTCGTTCTGTTTGAAGTCCTGAAGCGTTCCGGCCAGACTGACGATGCCAACCGGCTGCTGGCAAATGGTTTGGATGAAATTCGACCTTCCTCGGTCCTTCGGCGGACGCAGTCGAAACCGGTTTCGTGACCGTGACCTCAATGAATGAAGGGGTGGTCACAGGGGGTGGCGCCGATGACCGCATTATCCGGGGCCACAACCACGGTCCCCTGACCGGGCTGGCCGGGTTGGGGTTGTCCGGGGCGGGGAATCGGCGGACCGTAAATGAAAATCCATTTGTCGTAGGTCACGTCTTTTCCCAGAACCGAGGCAAATGCCGGAAGCTTGCTGCGCCCGACGACGCCGACAATCGGCCGTTTGGGGCCACTGGAGGATTCGTCTTCGCCTTCCGCAAAGCCTCCGGAACCGGTTCCGACCGGGCCGAATTCACCGCCCTTGAAACCCTCGCCGCCGCCTTCATTCAACACGCTGAAACCGGAGGTCAGCGAGACGTAACTGGCCGGAACCGGCAGCTTGGTGTAGGAGGCCCAATCTTCGAGGTATTGCTTGATGCGGGCGTCTCCCACCCGAATCGGTTCCCATTCCGTGCCGGTAAACGGGTCAAGAATGGCCGAATTTCTCAGAAAAAACAGTTTCCGCCCGTTGATGTTCAATTCCTTGGTCAGATCTTTCAGGTCGGTCGGAAGCTGCTGGCCGGGGTTGAGCGGGGCCATTCGACCGCCGTTGTTGTAGCGCGCAATGGCTTTGGCGATGGAACAGCCCCGGAAGATGAACTCCATTTCCCGGTCCCGCTGACGGTCCGCCCCGGCGGTCTGGGCGGTCTGCGTCAGCATGATCGAGAGAATCGCGATGGCAAAAATCAGCGCCAGCAGGGTGTAT
The DNA here is from genome assembly GCA_039793685.1 of Blastocatellia bacterium NZW_1522. GTDB lineage: Bacteria > Acidobacteriota > Blastocatellia > Chloracidobacteriales > Chloracidobacteriaceae > JAAFHI01. The sequence goes on along the minus strand of JBDRAL010000051.1, from coordinate 56,746 downwards.
CCGCGCTGGTTGCGTCGAAGGGACTTTCGAAATCCACGAATTTCTCTTTTCATAACCACGCCACCCGATTTTCCATTTCAGAATTTGCCACTCGGGCCACCGCCGCCCGAAGACGGTCTCCCGCCGGCGATGGGGATTGAATGCGAGACACCGGTCAGTTGAAGGTCGTCCACCACGATTTTTTCCGAAGTGACGGTCCGGAAACGGAAACGTTCGAGGTCCTGTCCCTGAAGAACCGTCCGGACTTCTCCATTCTGCCTTTTGATCATCGCCCCCGGGTTTTTGCCCCCTTCATCGGACAGATACCCGAGGAAGGTGAAGTCCGGGCCGGGCGGTTCGACGATGCTGAATGACAGGGCGGCTGAATACAGCTTGGCTTCCTGACCCGGCACCATGATTTTGACCGAAACCGGTCGGGGCGAACTGGTCATGTCGGGCGTCAGGGTGATTTTGAACTCGTTCGGCGAAATCCGTCTCTGGTTCGCCGCCGGAACACCATCGAAATAGACCTGCGCGCCGTCCGGAATGGGATTCGCCCGAACGACCAGTTCATTGGTCATCTGGGTTCGCCCGAAAAAGCTCGACGAGGAAAGCCCCTGAATCGTAATCGGCGGCGGCGGTTCCTGCTTTTGCGGAGGCGGAGGGGGCGGCGGCGGGTATTTGAAGATGTTCCTGACGGAACCGGGCACGCCGGGAACGTCGTTTGGGACAAAGCTGGTTTTGATGAATTTCGTCAGGGTGTCTTCATCGGAGTTGATCCGTTCGGGAATCGGCCGCTGACCTTTGGTGGCCTGCGCGGTTTCCAGGTCCTTTTCACGGACGAAACCCGGCGGAAGCTTGGAAATCGTCTTTCCGGTCGGGCCGGATTTTCCGCTGAACACGGCATACCCGATGGCGGCCAGGGCCAAGACGACGAGGATTCCCGCGAGGAGCTGTTTCAGATTCTGGTTCATGGGGTATCCGCTTACCGGCGATAAAAGGCCGTCAATTCCAAATCGAGTGTAATGTCGTCCGGGTTGCCGGTTGAAACCGAGCCGAAACCTTCCCGTCCCTTGGTTTTTTTCTTTTCCTCGTTCGAAACCGTCAACAGTTTCAGAACCAGAAACTGGCGGCTGGTTTCAAGGTCGTGAACGAAGGTCCGGATTTTGCGATAGTCGCCCGTAATGGAGAATTTCACGGTGAAGGTAGGGAAGACGAGACTGCGCCCTTTCCCGGATTTGGTCTGGACGACCCGTTTGTTTTCGTCCGGCTGAGGTTGGGCGTCCGCCTGCGGGTCCACGGCCGTGAACGTCACCGTATCGGCCAGCCGGACGGTGTTTCTGCGGCTCAGTTCATTGATTTCGTCAATCAGGGCCAGTTGTCCCGAACGCTGGTCGAGGAAATTGTTGGTTTCGAACTCCTTGAGCTTGTTGACGGCCTTTGCGTAAAGCAGTTGTTCGCGTTCGATTTTGGCCCGCTCGGCTTTGGCCTTCTCGCCCTTCTGCCGAAGGTCCTGACACTCTTTTTCAAGTTGGCGAACTTTGGCCCGGTCGGGCTGGGCGATGTTCTGGTAGACCAGGTACGCGCCGAGCAGGGAAAGGGCGGCCACGCCGACGCCGAACCATTCCCAAATCCTGAGGTACGGCGTTCGCCGGATATTGCCGGCCGATTTGAAGGAGATTCCGGAAAGCAGTTTTTTCATTGCCGGACCTCCTTCGGAACGGAACCGGAAGGCGCGCCCCCGCCGTCCGGAAAGTAAAAACCTTTCATCTGGAACTGGATTTCGGCCGTACCCTGTGACTTGGAGTCGATGACCTGGGCCGTGGGGTCGAAGCGGAAAATCCCGCGCCGGTCCGCGTCGCGGATGAACTGGGTGACGATTTCCGGCTTTTCGGCCAGGACCGAAATGACCAACGGGACGCCACGCCGGTTATCCTTCATGACGACTTCCTCGCCGCCCTTCTTTTCCGGGGCGAAGCCAATCTGGATGACGCGCATTTTGGAAGGCATCTCCCGTTCGAGCTGGCCGAGCAGCCGGGTCCAGGAAACCTCCCGCTTTTCAGCCAGCGCCACGGCTTCCTGAATTCCGATTTCCTGTTCGCGGGAGAGCCGGGTGCCCGCCGCCGCCGCCCGTTTTTTGGCGGCCTCCAGTTCGGCGAGATCGCGGGCAGTCACCTGCTCGATGGATTTTTTGGTCGCGGCCCGTTCCTTCTGGAGTTTCCGGGCCTTGGCGGCGTCAACCACCGTCCAGACGCAGATCCCGGCGGAAAGCAGCAGGACAAGAATCATTCCAAGCCAGAAGAAGGTCCGGTTCCGGAACGGACTTCTCGCGAGGTTGAGGTCGATGAGGGAAAAGTTCTGTTTCGTCATTGCACAACTTCAAACGCGGTGACAACGCACCGGTTCCGATTTCAAAAAAGACAACGGTGTCGGACCGTCCCGGACCGGGATGCTTGAAAATTGTCGGTTCGGGGTGTGTAATCACCCGGCGGCCGTGATCAACAAGGAGTCAATCGAAATGGCAAACCCGCCAACCGTCAAGGTTTTCTCAACCAAGTGGTGCACCGACTGCATGCTCGCCAAGCAGTTTCTCAAACAGCAGGGCATCCCCTACGACGACATCCTGCTCGAAACCGATCCCGAAGCGAAAAACTACCTCATCGAACGCCTCGGACGCACGGCAAAAGTTCCGGTTCTGGAAATCGACGGCCGGGTGGTCCCCTGCAATCCCTTCGACCGCGCCAAACTGGCCGCGGAACTGGGGATTTCGCTGTAGTTATTCCATCATCCCATTGCCGGACGGAAATGGCGACTTGATTTCCAGCGAGTCGGAAAACATCCGGACCGAGTTCCGGCCGGTCTGTTTTGCCCGGTACATCGCGGCGTCGGCCTTGTCCACCAGAACGGTCGGGTCCGTTGAATCCGACGGGTAGTTTGAAATTCCGATGCTGATGGAGATGTGCATCTTCTGGCTCGCATCGTGGACCGAAGCGGTAAAGGGAAACGATTCGATGGCGACCCGGATACGTTCGGCGGCCTCGTGCGCCCGCTGGTGGTCGGTTTCAGGAAGCAGGGCGATGAATTCCTCCCCGCCGTACCTCCCGGCCACATCGGAATCACGCAGCGTCTCCCGAATGACGTTCGCCACTTCGCACAAAACCTGGCTTCCGACGAGATGCCCGTAGGTATCGTTGACCCGCTTGAAGTAGTCGATGTCCATCATCAGGACGCAGAACGGGTGACCGTACCGGGTCGAACGGGCCATTTCACGCTCCAGCTCGATGCCGAAGCTCTTGCGCGTAAGCAGTCCCGTCAGGTCGTCGTGCATGATGAGTTCCGTAATGCGCCGATGGAACTCCTCGTCGATCTGGTCGAGTTGGGAAAACTTGAAAATGTGGCGGCCGATGGAAAACTTGTCGCCTTCCTGGAGCAGAACCTCCTTGCCCGGCACCAGCGGAAGGCCGTTGAGCAGAGTGCCGTTGGTGCTGCCCAGATCCGTCAGCCAGTACTGAAGCTGACCGGTCGGGGATTCGGCCAACTGAATTTTTGAGTGCATCCGGGAGGCTTCGTCGTCTCCCTCAAGACGCAGTTGCGCGTCGGAGCCGCGCCCGATAAACGTCGTCTGCTGATCAAGCCGGACGGAGTGTCCGAGCTTGTCGCCGCGCATGAAAACGAGGCTGGCAAACGTCGTCCTGGGCGTTCCGACTGGACTCACGCTCAATTTTTGAGTGAGATTGAGGCTGTTCACGTTCGCAGAATAATTCCAACCGTGCATCCGGTTCAAGAAGGTTGGAAAAATACCCATTTTCAACGGGAAACATTTTCCCCGTCCGACCACCGTTTCCAGGCTGTCCGCCAATGCTTTTTTCCATTACCACCACGCGAAATCCCGCTACCGACCTCGGTTTTCTGCTTCAAAAACACCCGGAACGAATTCAGACTTTTGAACTCGCATTCGGCAAGGCCCACGTCTTTTATCCGGAAATTTCGCCCGAACGCTGCACGGCGACGCTGCTTCTGGACGTCGATCCGGTCGGTTTGGTCCGAAAAAACAACCCGGACGACTTTGCGCTCCGGCAGTACGTCAACGACCGGCCCTACGTCGCGTCGTCGATGCTGAGCGTGGCAATTTCCAAGGTGTTCGGAACGGCCCTTTCCGGCAACTGCAAGCAAAACCCCGAACTGGCCGAAACCCCGATTCCCCTCGAATTCCGGATTCCCGCGCTCCCCGCGACCGGCGACGGCGATTTCATCCGGCGTCTTTTTGCGCCGCTCGGGTATGAGGTCGAGTTCACCGGTCATCCGCTCGACCCGAATTTTCCCGAATGGGGCCAGAGCCGGATTTTCTCGGTCACGCTGCGGGGGAATTTTCGACTTCAGGACGCACTTTCCCATCTTTACGTCCTGATTCCGGCGCTCGACGGCGACAAGCACTACTTTATCGGCGAGGCGGAAGTCGAAAAACTGCTCCGCCACGGCGAAGGCTGGCTCGCCGAACACCCGGAGCGCGAAACCATTGCGAAACGCTATCTGAAAAAGCGGGGAAGTCTCGTCCGGGCCGCGCTCGAACGCCTTTCCGACGGCGAGGAAACGGTCGTTGAAACGGATTCGGCGGGTGACGCCGAGGAAGCCGCCGTCGAAAAGCCGCTTTCACTCAACGAACGCCGCATGGCCGCCGTGGTCAAGGCGCTGCTCGACGCCGGCGCGTCCAGCGTCGTCGATCTCGGCTGCGGCGAAGGAAAACTCCTGACCGAACTGGTCCGCGAACGCCGCTTTTCCAAAATCGTCGGGGTGGACGTGTCGCCCCGTTCGCTCGACATCGCCCGCGACCGTCTGAAAATCATCGACGATGAAACCGCCCGATTGAGAGTATTTCAAAGTTCGCTGACCTACCGTGACGCGCGACTGACGGGTTTTGACGCGGCGGCGGTCATTGAAGTCGTCGAACACCTCGACGCCGACCGGCTCGACGCCTTCCGGAAATTCGTTTTTCGCGAAGTCCGTCCGAAAACCGTCGTGCTGACCACGCCGAATGGCGAATACAACGCGAAATTCGGCCTCCCGGCTGGTCGGTTCCGCCACCGCGACCACCGCTTCGAATGGACACGCGCCGAATTTCAACAATGGGTGGACGCCGTCGGGGAGGAATTCGGCTATTCGGCGACGATTTCCTTCATCGGCGACGAGGATGAAACACTCGGCGCACCGACCCAGATGGCCGTTTTTTTGAAGGATGAAGGATGAATCAGGGCTTTCAAACTTCCGGAGGGAAAAAGTTCAATGATTTCAAGGCGTTCACGGATTGAAGGCGGAATTTTGGGGTTGCTGGTCGGTGACGCGCTGGGCGTGCCGTACGAATTTCACAAACCCGAAGACATCCCCGCCGAGCCGCTCATCGAGTTCAAACCTCCGGCGGGATTTCGCCGGGCGCACGCCAGCGTACCGCCGGGAACCTGGTCGGACGACGGCGCGCAGGCGCTCGCGCTGCTCGATTCGCTCCTTGATTGCGGGAAATTCGATACCGTGGATTTCGGTCAGCGGCTGGTCGATTGGTACGAACGGGGCGATTACGCCGTTGAAGGCAAAGTCTTCGACATCGGCATTCAGACTTCAAAAGCCATTCGTTCCATCAGTTTGAAGATTCCCCGGCTGCTTTCGGACTTTTCCGGCGAAAACAGCAACGGGAACGGTTCGCTGATGCGGGTACTTCCGCTGGCACTCTGGCATCGGGGCACGGACGCCGAACTCGCCCACGATGCGCACGCGCAATCGGAGGTCACGCACCCGCACGCGCGGTCGCAGGTCTGCTGCGCGCTCTACTGCCTGTGGGCGCGCAATCTGTTGAACGAGGTTTTGCATCCGTGGGAAACGGCCGTCGCGTCGCTTCGTCTTCTTTATAAGGATGATGAAACGAAAACCGCCGAACTGGAATTCAATATCCGTCCGGATGATCCGCCGGTGGGGAACGGCACGGGCTACGTCGTGGATTCGCTGCGTTCGGCCCGGATGCTGCTTGAACGTGGAAGTTACGAGGCCGTCGTCAAAGGCGCGGTTGCGCTCGGACACGATACCGACACCACCGCCTGCATTGCGGGCGGCATCGCCGGGATCGTTTTCGGCGTGGAAGGCATCCCCACGCGCTGGCGGGAGGCGTTGTGGGGGCGGGAAATCCTCGATCCGATTGTAAAAAGGCTCATTCGGACGGTTTAGGCGGCCAGTCGGGGAGTGGTTGCCCGTTTTTGACCCCGATTCCGAAAGCTTTCTCGTCGTCACGGATGACAAGGTATTTTGATTCAGGGCGATTGAGTGAAGCGTACCACGCAGACCGATCTCCATTTTCTTTCCGGGGATGACGAGCTTCAACTTTGGATGAACCGTCGGGTTGTATTTCCCGGACAAACCAGGAAACGGCTTGATCGCTCGGCGGTCCGATTCGCCATCCGGTTTCAAAACCAAAATCCGCAAGGAAAAAAAACAGTTGCTCCGTCTCGCTGCGGCTACCCGAACGATAAAATTCCCATTCATAGGGAAAGGGAAACCGGGCAAACGGGTTGGGGCCGGCTGTAAAGAGGGCCTCCCGGTGAGGCTCCCAGGAATTCCTTATCCAAAAGCCGGGACGAATGATTCGAACCGGAAAATCCCTGATTTGATTGAGGAAAGACCAGGCGAATGGTTCATCCGGCCACCCGGTTTCCCGCCAGTACACCGAGATTGAAGGCTGTGGGGAGTCACAGAATTCAATTACGAACGGCTTTCCGCCGACATATCCACCCCAGTATTTCCCCGGCCCGATTCCGTCGATCCATTCGTCAAATGGCGCAACGGGAAGCTCCGCCAGAAGCGTTTCAAGTTCGATTTCCGTCCAAAGGGCGACGTCGAGCGAGAATTCATCGCGTTTTCGCCAATCCGTCAATTTTTGTCGAAGTTCCTCGAAACCCTCAAAAACGAGACTCATTTTCCTGACTCCCATCCAAAAATGTATTGAGGCGTATTCTGGCCTTCTGCTGATTCCAGATGAGGAATTCGAACTTTGGTGATTCTGGACTGGAAAGTGGTTTGAGTTCCTTTTCCGGGAAAAACAACGAAAAGTTACAGGGAATCCAGAAACTCTTTTGCCTTAGACAGTTTATGGTCGCTCAAGCCCTCAAGCGGGGCTGAATACAATTCCAGCGGCTCAGGTTTTTCAGTTTGGGCAGGTGTTTCAAGGAAAATCCGGGGCCAGAAACTGAGTTCAAACAAGGCGCTCAGAAAGAAAATCGCACCAAGCCCAAGGCCGACCGGCCCCATCCATCCATACTTTTGAAAAACGGATTCGGAAAAGAGAATCCACGCCGCGCAAACCGCCGCAACTCCGGAAAGCAAGACCGGAACTTGAACCGAGGAAATGTCTAAATAGGAAACTTCGGTCTTTTTCAGGGGCATCCGGCTCGTCAATCGGGACCCTTTTTCAAGGACTTTCCAGATGGAAAGAAAAGCCGGGGAAAAACACCAGCCAATCCCGAGCAAAAGGGGGATGAAGAAAATACCCAGAAGTTTTTCCCATCCCAGATCACCGGCAGTCTCACATGCCACCCTGACTGCCAAAAAAAGAAGGCAAATGGTTATCCAGAATACCAAAGAAAGGAAAAAGCCTGTCCCGGTTCTCATCCCTGTCTCCTTTTCCGCTGTGTCACGTTGACGAAACGAATGGCAGGCCGCAATGTTCCGACCTCCCCCTTCAATCAAACCCTTTTCAATCGAATGTATTTTTTATGACCGCACCGGCCAGACAGAGCGCGCCCCGCTGGAGGCGCGAGGATTGGGTCAAGGGCTACGCCTCGCTCCGGACCGAATACGATTACGACATCGAGGAAATCGAGGGGAAGCTTCCCGCCGAGTTTCGCGGGACGATTTTCCGCAACGGTCCCGGCGTACTCGAACGCGGCGGACGCTCCGTCCAGCATCCCTTCGACGGCGACGGAATGATCTGCGCTTTTACCTTTCGCGGCGACGGGACGGTTCATTTCCGCAACCGGCACGTCCGCACCGAGGGGTTTCTTGCCGAGGAAAAGGCTGAAAAGTTCTTGTATCGCGGCGTTTTCGGGACGCAAAAGCCCGGCGGCTGGATGGCGAATTTTCTCGACACCAAGCCGAAAAACATCGCAAACACCGGCGTTTACCATCGCGGGGATACGCTGATGGCCCTCTGGGAAGGCGGTCATCCGCACGCGCTCGACCCGCAAACCCTTGAAACACGAGGGTTAAGCGATCTCGGCGGCATTCTGAAACCCGGCGAGAACTTTTCGGCCCACCCCCGATTCGATCCTGAAACCGGGCGGATGGTGAATTTCGGTGTCGTGCCGGGGTTGTCCTCGACCATTTCACTGTTCGAGTTCGACGATGCTTTCGGGGTGACCGCGCGCCACGACTACAAAGTCCCCGGCTTCGCCTTCATCCACGATTTCGCGCTGACGGAAGAATTCGGCGTGTTTTTTCAGAATCCGGTGACAGTCAACCCATTGCCGTACTGGTTCGGGATGCGCGGCGCGGCGGAATGCCTGATTTTTCAACCCGACAAGGCCACGAAAATTCACGTCATCCCGCGCGACGGCGGCACGATGCGGACCTACGAAACAGATGCCTTTTTCGTGTTCCACCACGCCAACGCCCACCGCGAGGGCGACCGGCTGATTCTGGAAGCGGTGGCGTACGACACGTTTCCGTCGCTCGAACCGGGAACGATGTTTCAGGACGTCGAAATCGAGAAAATCGCCGCGTCCCAGCTTTTCCGGTTCACCATTGAACTTGAAACCGGTAACGTCACCCGCGAACGGGTGCTGGAACGCGCCGTCGAATTTCCCGGACTCAACCCGCGAAAAGTGGGACGCCAGTACGATGCGCTGTTTCTCGCCTGCGCCGACGCGCCGACCGGCAATGCCCCGTTGCAAGGCGTACTTCGCCACGACCTCAAAACCGGCACGACCAAAACCTTCAGTTTTGCTCCCGCCGGATACGTCGGCGAGCCGTTGTTCGTCCCGTTTTCAAATGGGAAGGCCGACGATGACGGCTGGCTGTTCCAGATGGTGTTCGATTCGGTCCAAAACCGCAGTTTTCTGGCCGTTTTCGACGCCCGCGACATCGAGGCCGGCCCCGTCGCGAAGCTCTGGCTGAAACATCACGTACCGTACGGCTTGCATGGCAGCTTTTCGGAAGCAGTTAGCAGATAGCGGTTAGTGGTTAGCAATTGGTCGTTTTTTCTGTTTCAAGTTGTTGAAAAGGAATGGTTTGCGAGCACTTGAGTTTTTCCTGGAACTCTTTTCATGGGTTTTCCCGTTGTATCCAATGGTTTTCCAGACCCCCGAGGCAAACGACCAACGACTAACTGCTAACGACTAACTGCTAACTGCTCAAATGGCACACTTCCTCTTGGCTACCATCGGTTCGCTCGGCGACCTGCACCCGTTCATCGCCATCGGGATCGGGCTGGTCGAACGCGGACATTCCGTCACGATTGCCACCACTCGGGTCCACGGACCGAAAGTTGAAGCGGCGGGCCTGAAATTTCATCCGATTCGGCCCGAAGGAAGCCCGGAGGAAGACCCGGAACTCGCCGCGCGGATCATGGACCCGAAACTCGGGCCGGAAATCGTGATGCGGGAACTGATTTTCCCGAACATCCGGGCCACCTACGAGGATCTTTTACCGGCGGCCGAGGCGGCGGACGTGGTGGTTCTGGGGGAATTGCTTTATTCGGGGAATATCGCGGCTGAAAAAGCGGGAAAGCCATGGGTTTATGCCGCACTCGCCCCCACGGCGTTTTTTTCGCCCCACGATCCGCCCGTTTTGCCGCTCGCGCCGTGGCTCGCGGCGATTCATCGGTTCGGTCCGGCGGTGAACGCGCCGATTTTAAACCTTGGAAGTTTCGTCACCGGCCGCTGGACCGGCGAATATCACGAACTTCGGGGAAAACTGGGTCTCCGTAAAACGCCGAACCCGATTTTTTCAGGAAAAATTTCGCCGTTTTTGAACTTGGCGGTGTTTTCCTCCGCGCTGGGTGCACCGCAGCCTGACTGGCCGGAAAACACGGTTCAAACGGGATTTGTATTTTTTGACCGGGGTGACGCGGGGGCGGGAATGCAGGAGGAACTTGAACGTTTTCTGGCGGAAGGCGAGCCGCCGGTCGTTTTTACACTCGGATCGGCGGCGGTGTACGCGGCGGGGAGTTTTTACGAGGAAAGCGCGGAGGCCATCCGCCGACTCGGACGCCGCGCGGTGCTTCTGGTCGGGAAAAACCGGCCCCCGGTCGGGTTGGGCCGGAACTTTCTGGCCGTGGAATACGCCCCGTTTTCAGAGCTTTTTCATCGGGCTGAAATCGTCGTCCATCAGGGCGGGGTCGGGACGACCGCCCAGGGATTTCGCGCCGGAAAACCGACGATCATCGTCCCGTTCAGTCACGACCAGCCCGACAACGCCGCGCGCGCGGCTCGTCTCGGCATTTCGAAGACGGTTCGCCGGGCGGATTACCGGGCCGAAACGATTTCCCGCGCGATTGTTGAAATCGAGGCCGAACCATCATTTTTCAAACGGGCGGAGGAAATCGGCGCGCGGGTATCCGCCGAGGACGGCATTTCCGCCGCGTGCGCGGCTCTGGAAAAGGTACGGCTCGCCGGTTGACTTCGCCGGGCGGGCTTCCTACTTTCGCGGGAACATCCCCGTTTTCCCGCGAGCCTTCGATGACCGACCTTCCGACCGGATTTCTTCCCGATTATGGCGCGTTTGCCCGCGCGGTGTACCAGACGGGCATTCTTTCCGACCCCTGGTTGTACGGCGAGCCACGTTTTTCGATGAACGGCGTGGTGCTGACGCCCGAATTTGCCGGTCGCCTGGCCGAGGTCGGGGAAGCCGTGGCCTATTTACATGAAGAACTGGTTGAAATCCTTTCGGAAAATCAGGATTTGGTGAGTTCCTTCTTCCGGCTGACACCCTGGCAACGGCTGATGTGGGAGGCGTCGGGCGGTTTGTGGCACGGGATGGCGCGGGCGGACGTGTTTGAATGCGAAGACGGGCGGCTTCAGTGCTGTGAATTGAACAGCGACACGCCTTCCGGGCAGCCGGAGGCGGTGATTCTGAACCGGTTGCTCCACGCGAATCACCCGGAAACCATTGACCCGAATGAAGGTTTCGGCGAGCGGTTCGTGGAAATGCTGCGCGAGAGCAACGCCAAGCGGACCACGGAACCGATGAAAACCGCCGCCATCATCTATCCGACGGAATTGACCGAAGACCTCGGAATGATCGCGATTTTCACCCGCTGGCTGGAAGCCGCCGGGATTCAGGTAGTGGCTGGTTCCCCGTTCAACATTCGCCGGACGCCGACCGGCATCACGGTTTTCGGCGAACCGGTGGATCTGGTGGTCCGGCATTACAAAACCGACTGGTGGGGAGAGCGCGAGGTAGTCTGGGCGGACGCCGAGGATTACCTCGACGACGAACCGCTCGAAGGCCCGCTGGTGGCGCTGCTCGACGCCGAAGTTCAGGGGCAGGTCACGGTTGTAAATCCGTTCGGGGCGGTCATTACCCAGAACAAACTGTCATTGGCCTTTTTCTGGGAAGAAAAGGCCCGGTTTTCGCCGGAAGCTCAGGAACTGATCGAGCAGTTCATCCCGGAAACCCGCCGGATGGCCGGAATGTCGCACGACCGATTGCGCGCGGAACGCGAACAGTGGGTTTTAAAAAGCGATTACGGGTGCGAGGGCGCGGAAACGGTCTGCGGACCGTTCGTGACGCAGGAAATCTGGGAAAAAACGGTGGATCTCGCGCTGCCGGAGCATTTCGTGGCCCAGAAGTTCTTTCAGGCCAGGGCGGATGAAAACGGCTACATCCCGAACTACGGCGTGTTCATCCTCGGCGGCGGCGCGGCGGGCTATTTCACCCGACTTTCAAAAACCAGCACGGAGTACAGCGCTGTAACGGTCCCCACGTTCGTGGGGACATAGGTGTCGGGTATCGGGTGTCGGGTTTCAGGTAAGTCCTTATTCAAAATTTGGCCTGAAAAACAAAGTGTCGAATTTCAACACCTGCTTGCGGTTGGTTTCCAAAGCTCAAAATTTGATTTTAACCTGAAACCCGACACCCGATACCTGACACCTTTGGTTTCCGACACCTTCAGTGTTCGTGTTCACACGTCGGGCAGGTATGACACAAGCGGTTGTTGAGCAGGTTCGCGCCGCCGACGAACAGCGCGCCGAGGATCATGCCGGGCGTTTCGAGGTGTCCGCCTTCCTCGATGAGCATCTTGACGCCGAGGATGATGCCCAGACCGAAAATGAACAGGGCCAGCGGGCGAATCTGCTTGTGGTGGCGAATGTAGCTCGGCAGAAGACTGAGGAGTCCGACCAGAACGGTAAAGCCGATGATGCCCCATTCGATGCGTTCGTCCTTGAGGAACGTCGTGGCGGCGGGGAGCAGGGCGAACACGAACGGCATCGCCAGACAATGGATGGCGCAGACAAAGGACGCGGTGGCGCCGACCTTGTTCAACGCGGCGGAAACTTTGGGTGTCATCTCCTCAAAAACCTCTTTACGTCAGAATCAGAACCGAGACGTCGCCGTCTTCCGTTCCCACGGCGATCATTTTTTCATTGGGTGACCAGTTCAAAGTGGAAACGCCTGACGAAAAGGTCGTCATGCCGATTGGCGCGACATCCTTTTGCGGTTTGCTCGGGTGCTTCCAGAGAAAAACCATGCCGTCCTGTCCGCCGGAGGCCAGCAACACGCCGCGCGGCTGGTAAGCGAGAACGGAAATCGCGTCCTTGTGGCCCGGTAGGGTAATCGGCGTCGAACCGGCGGGACCCTTTCCGGCGAAATCCCAGATCGTGACCACCGGACCTCCGCCGGTGGCGAGAAACCGCGAAGAGGCATCCCACGACAATTCGCGGACTTTGGTCGGATAGCCGTACATTTGAAGGTCTTCACCCGTACGGACGACCCAGAAATGCACCGTGGCGTCCTGATCGCCGGTCACGACGTAGCGACCGTCGGGCGACCACGCCAGTTTCAGGTGCGAACCCTTCCACGAATACACTTCGGTCGGCACGTCCTTGCCCGGTTCCCAGGTCGTCACCAGTCCGTAGCAGGCGGTGGCGAGCGCCTTTTTCTTCGGATGCCAGCCTAAATCGGCGATGGTGCTGGTGTGCTTCGTGTGTTCGCTGATCAGCGTGCCGTCGGCCTGCCAGAACCGCAGGCTTTTTCCGGCACCGCTCGCCAGAATCGAGGGGCGACCTTCATAACGCGGACTCCACGCCAGCTTTTCGACCCACGAGGCCCCGCCCGCGAGCGCGGCGATTTCCTCGCCGGTTTCCGGATTCCAGAGACGAACTTTTCCGTCCTGACCCGCGCTCGCGAGAACCGAGCCATCCGGCGACCACGCCAGCGCGGCAGTCCCGAAACCGTGGCCTTTGAGATGGTGAACCACGTCGCCCGCCTCGTTGAAAATCACGATCGGGCCGCTGATGGACGCGGCGGCAATGAGCGGCGACTTGGCGTACTTGTCGCCCCGCGACCATTCGACCGCCGCGACGTGATCCTCGATGGAAATCCGCCATTTCGGGGCCAGCCGCTGCGAAAAATTAAGGAAGCTGCTTAAAGAAGGCATGCCTTGAACCCCTCGTTCAGCGCTTCGCGGTCAAGCTCCCGCCCGATGAACACCAGCATGTTGCGGCGCGGTTCGTCGCCCCACGGACGCTGCGGACGCCCCTCGAACTGCATGTGAACTCCCTGGAACACAAACCGGTTCGGTTCGCCCTTGATGCTCAACACGCCTTTCATCCGGTAAATGTCCTGGCCCTTTTCCTGGAGCAGCTTGCCGAGCCATTCGTTGATCTTCTTCGGGTCGGCGTCGCCCTCCATCACGATTCCGACCGAGGAAACGTCCTCGTCGTGGACGTGGTCGGGTTCTTCGTGGTGGTGGTGATGCTCGTGGTCATGGTCGTGATGATGCTCGTGGTCATCATGATCATGATGATGGTGGTCGTCGTGGCTTTCCGTCGCCTTCGCGGCGCGCAGGAAATCCGGCTCGTGTTCCAGAATCCGGTCGAGATCGAACGCGCCGATGTCGAGCAGGGCATCCATCGGGACCGTCGCGTTTTCGGCGCGGACCACCTTCGCCGTGGCGTTCATCGAGCGGATGCGCGCTTCGAGCTTGTCGAGTTCGTCCGCCGGGACGAGATCGGTCTTGTTCAGAATCAGAACGTCGCCGAAGGCAATCTGCTCCTTCACTTCATGCGAATCGAAGTGCTGCCAGACGTGCTTGGAATCCACCAGCGTCACGATGCCGTCGAGCTTGGTGCGATTGTGGAGGTCGTCGTCGGCGAAAAAGGTCTGCGCCACCGGCCCCGGATCGGCCATCCCGGTCGTTTCGATGAGGATGTAGTCGAATTTGTCCTTGCGCTTGAGCAGCGTACCGAGAATGCGGATGAGGTCGCCGCGGACGGTGCAGCAGATGCAGCCGTTGTTCATCTCGAAGATTTCTTCCTCGGCATTGATGACCAGTTCGTTATCGACGCCGATTTCGCCGAACTCGTTCTCGATGACGGCGATCCGCTTGCCGTGATTTTCGGTCAGGATGCGGTTGAGCAGGGTGGTTTTTCCCGCGCCGAGAAAACCGGTTAAAACGGTGACGGGAATCCGGGTGTCGTTGGTGGTGGACATATCTTTCGTACCGTGGAGAATTTTCAGTTCGGAAAATTCTTAAATGCAAAATAGCTTAGGTTGTAAAAGCGCGCAACTTTACCCGACATCAGGGAATTAAAAAAATCCTCATGCCGAAATGACGAGCGCGCCGGCTTCAAGTGCACCGGCGACGAGATCGACGGCGGTTTGGGCCTGAACCCCGGATTTTGCGGCCTTCGCGACGGCGTCGCGGATGGCGGTCGGACGGCGGAATTCGAACAGGGTGAGAAATTCCGCGCGGGGAATGTCGGCGACCACCGTATCCGCCGCGCCGGGCGAAAACAGCAGGTAAACCTTTTCTTTTGAAAGTGTTGGTAGCCCTTCGAGGCGCGGCGCGTCGTCCGCGAGGACGCACGCGGGCATGAGGCCGACTTCAAAAAGGTATTGCTCGACCGCCTGGATCGCCGGGATCGTGGCCGAGTTGAAGCTGCCGACGGCGGTCCGGGAGGGAAGTTGCAAAACGGTCCTGTCGGAAATTTCGCCTTCGACGGCGCGCGCGGGCGGCTCGGGGGATTCGCGGCGGCATTTTGCCCGAACCGTTTCAAACCGAAGGACTTCCGGCAGAATCGCGCTGGTCAGTTTTCCGGCCCGAATGTCGTCGGACAGAAATTCCGAGAAGGCCAAGGCCATTGAACCGCCCGGTTTCACGCACTGGTGAAAGTGGCGACTGCTGAAAAAGGCGTCCAGATGGGCAATCGATCGGGTTTCAGCGAGCGCAATGGTCGTGGACGCCTTGAACTCGTCGGTCAACGCGCGCAGGGAACGCCTCCGCCGCAGCGGATCGGTCAGCCACGCGCGCCGGTCGGTCGCCAAAAGCTGCCGGATTTCGTCTTCGGAAAGATTTGAATCTGATAATGAAATTTTTGGTTGGTCGTAGACCTCGGCGACGAACGCCGGGTCATACAACATCCGCAAAATGACGGCTTGAAGATCGTGGAAACTCAAAACGCCTACCGATGAATGCCGCGCTTGTTGAAGCGGGGTTTGGATGGTTTGAAACCGGGTTGAAAGAAATCGGGTAGAATCGGGTATAGTATCGGGTATGCACGCTGATGTTTCCCGATTTGACCAAATCCCCATTACCCACGAATTACTTTCCCTGATTGCGGAAATTGACGAATTTCGTGGTCGTTGGGAAGCCCTCCGGACACTTTCTCCGGAACGGCTGTCCCGGTTGAGGCACGTCGCAACCGTGGAAAGCGTCGGTTCCTCCACCCGGATTGAAGGCGTCCGTCTCTCAGATCGGGAAGTTGAAACGCTGCTTTCCAGGCTGGACCGGAAATCCTTCGCCTCGCGGGATGAACAGGAGGTCGCCGGTTACGCGGACTGCATGGACCTCGTTTTTCAATCATGGGAACAAATTTCACTGACTGAAAATCATATCCGGCAACTCCACCGGGAACTTCTGCGGTACAGCGAACGGGACGAATACCATCGGGGGCGTTACAAAACCTCGCCGAATCACGTCGTTGCGTTCGATGCCGAGGGGAATGAACTCGGCGTGGTGTTTGAAACATCCACGCCCTTCGCGACACCGCTGGAAATGGAGCGGTTGGTTTCCGACATCAACCAGGCTCTGGAGCTTCGCGTCACCCACCCGCTCATCGTAATCGCTGCCTTCATCGTGCGCTTTCTGGCGATCCACCCTTTTCAGGATGGAAACGGACGACTCTCCAGAGTTTTGACGACCCTCTTTTTACTTCGGGCGGGCTATGTCTATGTGCCGTTCGCTTCTCTTGAAAGCGTCATCGAGGAAAACAAGGACCTTTACTACGCCGCCCTCCGCCGTACTCAGGGGACATTTCACCAGGCGACGCCACATTGGGAACCGTGGCTCGTGTTTTTTCTGCGAAGTTTGAAAAAACAGAAAGATCGGCTCGCCGCGAAGGTCGCCCGTGAAAAATTGCTGGCTGCGTCACTGCCCGAACTTTCAACGAAAATTCTCGATTTGCTGGCCGAACACGGACGACTGACTCCGGTTGAAATCGAGCAACTGACCGGGGCGAACCGGAATACCCTCAAGGTCCGTCTCAGGGAATTGGTCTCCGAGGGCCAAATCGTCCGATACGGAAAAGCCCGCGCGACGTGGTATTCCCGGACCTGATCTTTCCTATTTGACCGGAAATAGCCGGTTCAGCCGTTCGAAATTGGCGAGGCAATGCTCGGGCCGGTTCATTTCGCATTCGAACACGATGGCCTTGAGGTTTTTGGCGCGCGGCACGACGTACTCCAGAATCTCCCACGTCGCGGGCACGGGTTCGGGCGAATGCGAATCATCAATATAAGGGAAGCCGTCGAGCGATTTTTCAGTACCGCCGGCGACGTGGATTTCGACGACCCGTTCAAGCGGGAAATCGTCGAGGCCGGTCAGCGGCGCGTGTCCCCTGAGGTGCTGGAAAATCGCGAGGTGCGCGCAGTCGAGCAGCAGGCCGCTGTCGGCGTTTTCGGCGACCAGCGCAAAGTATTCCAGAATATGAAGATCCCCGACGTACGCCTGGGCCGGCGGGTTTTCGGGCAGGCAGACTTTCCCGGTCACCTCCTGCACCCGGGCTACTGCTTCCGCGGTTTCAAGCGCCGATTCGCGGCATAAAACCGGCGGCAAAAGCAGGCCGTGGCCGCGTTCGCGGCGTCCGAAGTGCCAGCGCCCCGCGTCGCCGCAAATCCAGGCCGCGTTGATTTCCTCGGCGAGTTGGCGGGTTGCAGTCAGCCAGCGGTCGTCCACGTCGGAACGGTCTTCGAGATTCACGTCGAGAAAATGGTACGTCGTGGGCCGCCCCTCGCGTACCCACGCGCGAACCGTCTCGTCGAGGCCGTGTTCGAGGTCCCCGCCGTACTCGAAAAAGTGGATCGTCTCCGGGTGGGCGCGCTTGAGCCACAACGGGTCGATGCCTTTTTTCGCCGATTCGTACTCGCCGGACAAGCCCACGCCCAATCTGGGAAGAGAAGCGAGGGCGGCGGAAAACGTGGCGGACATTGGAAATCTCGCTTAGATATGACGTCAACGTTGTGATTAGATTGAAGACCTTTTTAAAAAGGTTTAGGGACCTTTATAAAATATGTTTCATTAGTGATTTTTCAATAAAATCTTCTAGTTCATTTTTATTGCAATTTTTGTTTAAAACATCAAAAATATTTGGGTGAATTAAGATTCGCAATTTTTTAGTATAACTCTGAAAGCTAGCATTTATTCCGTTTATAATTCCGGAGGTTTTGTTAAGGCTAGAAATTTCATCTTTCTCAGAGTTTACTATTACAACTATATCATCGCCAAGTTTATCGCCATTTGGTTCAGTTGGGAGGTCAATTAAAATAGTAAAAACACTTTTTTCATCAAAATCTTTTAAAGAGTCATAGCTTTTTACCAAATCCTTGTAAATTTTGTCTTGAAGTTCAGATATTTCTTTCAGGTTCATTTTTCCAATTTTATTGTAGGGATCAGTCAATTTTGGCTTTTCTGAGGTGCAAATTTCTGTTGCAATAAAAAACAGTTTTGGCTCTTCAGATGTAAGCATTTTGGAAATATCAATTAATTTTTTATTTTCAATTAGCAAAGATTTATCATAAAGGTATTTAAGGCAGTTAGCCTCATCTGAATTTAAACAAAAATCAATAAAATTCTTAATCTGATCTTCGCCTAAATCGAAAATTCCCACAAGTAGTTGACGAACCATTGTTACATAAGTTCTGTTTGGGCGGCTGTAGTAAATTCTGCTATAAAGCCAATACCTCATTGAAATTATTTGTTCAGCGATGGAAACTCCTCTTAAGAAAAGAGCCAGTTTGTGATTGTAAATTGTTAGCCCTCTTAGCAAATCTTCAAGAATAAATAAATCTCCCGTAGAGATTCCAAGATGGAGTGAATCTCGCCTGACAAAGTCAATCACTCTTGTATCAAGTGAAGAGTTAAGTAGGGAATAGATAAATGAATCTTCGTTCTCGAAATCTTGGCTTTTTCCTGTTAAAATATTTTTAACAGTTTGGAAATTAATTCCAGGAAAATGTTTAAGGACAAATTTTTCTAAAGTTTCATTTTCTTCGTTTGTTATTTCGAAGATTTTTGTCAAAATATTTTCCTTAGAAAAATGATCTAAGTATTTTTGATTCCTTCCTGAAATTTCATGTATAATATTTGAAAAAGGAAACTTTGAAAGACTCGAGAAAAGTGCGCAAACCAATGCGGTCTCTATTTTTTCGACATTAAAATGCTCAAGAAATTCATCCCTATCTAGCAGAGCGATGAGGTAGCGGCGCATGTTTTCCAGTACTCCAAGGCTATGCTCAAAACGAGAATGAGTTGCCCCGGGAAAGACATTGCTAAATGTTGTAAGTTGTCTTACTTTTGAGAGCCGAGTAAAGCCAGGGTGTTCAATTAGTTTTTTAACTCTTTTTGAAAGAACTAAATTTTCCACTGGAAGGAGTTTAGTAGTTTTCCCCGAAAGGCTTGCGGAAAGTTCTGGGACTGAAGCCATTTCTCTATTAACCGGTCGTAGCCATTTAAAACGTTCAATGAGGAGATCAATGTTTTGATATTTAATTCCTTCTTTACATTCGATTAAAGTTGCTAGTAAAGGCTTTCTCCAAGTTGTTTTTTTCTCTGGAATAAATTTATCTACAATTTCTACTCCGATTTTTGAAAAAGCAAATAAATCCCAGTGTGGCTGAAGCTTTTTGAAGACTCCGGCAGTTACTTCTGAGTTTAAATAGTTTAAGGCTTGTTGTGGCATGTAAGATTTTGTTCCTGCAATGAAGTATTTTTTCTTTTTTTCTGAGATACTTTTACCTACTCCAAGGTCTCCAATAATTGGTTTTAACCTTGAATCAATAAAAATATTTTTTGGAGCAATATCACAATGAAAAAAGTTTCTATCATGTAAATGTTTTATCCCGTTTGCAATTTCAATTAAGAATTCAAGTATATTTACGGGTTCATTTTCCCATTTTTTAATTAATTCAATTTTTAGATTTTTAAATTTTTCTTTGCCTTCGCCTGCAAGGATTTCTTGAAGAGTTGGGCCCTCAATATATTCTGTTACCAGATATGGTATTTCTAAATCCTCTCGTTTTAAAATTCCCGCATCAATAATTTTTACAAGATTTTCATGATTAAATGATGAAATGTTCAATACTTCATTTTGAAAATCATCGGTACTAATTGGCCCGTCCTCTTTGTGAGCTGTAATCTCAGCAATTTCATCTTTATATATAAAAAATTTAATTGCCCTATTAATAGAAATTTCTTTAAATAGCTCTTGCTTCGCAAGGAAAACAACTCCCGAACCGCCTTCTCCAATTGGAGAAATAAATGATGGTTCATTTTTGCAAATATCCGCAGATTCTATTATTTGATAATTTTTTACTACAACCGACCCTTCAAAAGATAATATTTGTTGCCTTTTGTTCATTTTTTTTGCCCCTAAATAATTTTTTGTGTGGGAAAAACTTGAAATTTCTTGGACTTTAGGTGATTTAGTCTCAATGATAAATCAGACTTTCAAAATGTCATTAACTTTTTTGAGGAATGACCTTCACCGCCACCCCGAGCTTTCCAACCGGGAAGTCCGGACGGCGGGGATCGTGGCGGAGCGTCTCCGCGCGCTCGGGTTTGACGAAGTGAAAACCGGGGTTGCGCATCACGGCGTGGTCGGAATTCTCCACGGGGCGAAGCCGGGACGGGTGGTCGCGGTGCGGGCGGACATGGACGCGCTGCCGATTCAGGAGCCGCCGGATCGGCCCTACGCCTCGACCGTGCCGGGGGTCATGCATGCGTGCGGGCACGACGTACACACGACGGTCGGCCTCGGTACGGCGGAGGTGCTGGCCGGGATGCGGGGCGAGTTTGCCGGTACGGTGAAGTTTCTGTTCCAGCCCTGCGAGGAAGGCCCGCCCGCCGGCGAGGAAGGCGGCGCGCTGCTGATGGTGAAGGAAGGCGCGCTGGAAAACCCGCGTCCGGAAGCGGTGTTCGGGCTGCACTGTTTCCCGCAACTGCCTGTGGGCACAATCGGATACAACTTTAAGGAAATGCTGTCGAGCAGCGACCGGTTCGTGTTGCGGGTCAAGGGGAAGAAGACGCACGGGGCCTACCCGCACCGTGGAATCGACGCGGTGGTGGTGGCGTCATCGGCGGTGATGATGTTGCAGACGATCCGCAGCCGGTTCATCGACCAGCAGCAGCCGGTGGTCATGACCATCGGGAGCATCCACGGCGGCAACCGACACAACATCGTGGCGGACGAGGTGGTGATGGAGGGGACGGTCCGCGCGCTGGACGAAACCGTCCGCCAGGAAACTGAGCGACTGATAAAACAAATTCTCCACGGGGTCGCGGAGAGCAGCGGGGCGGAGTGCCACGTCGAGTACGAGCGGTCGGTCCCGGCGACGATCAACGACCCGGAACTGGTCGAGCGGATGCTGCCGTCGCTGATTCGGGAATTCGGGGAGGAAAAGGTTGTCCGGCACGGCCCGCGGATGGGCGCGGAGGATTTTTCCTTTTTCGCGAACGAAGTGCCGGGGATGTTCTTTTCGCTCGGCGTCGCCAACCCGGAAAAGGGCATCACGGCGGGGATTCACACGCCGGAGTTCGACGTGGACGAAGACTGCCTGCCGGTGGGCGTCCGGGCGATGACCGCCCTGGTGCTGGATTTCTTGAAGAGTTAGCCACGGATTGCACGGATTACACAGATTTTCGAAAACCTTTTCCGAATCTGTGTAATCCGTGTCATCCGTGGCTTTATTGGTTCGGTTTTTTCCCGTGCCAGAGATCGGCGGGGACGCCAGGCGGCGGTTTCGCACCGGAATCCTTTTCCTTCGCGGGGTTTGGTTTTTCACTTTTGACGAGTTTGGCGCGGTTTCGCGCGACATTTTCGGATTTTCGGGGCGTCTCTCCGTTTTCCGGCGGAGGCGCTTTTTTCGTTTCAGCCGCCGGTGGAGGCGCAACCGAAGCGGGAGCGGAAACCGGTGGCGCGGGGGGCTTTTCGGCAAAAAAGGTCTTTCCCGCCCACAACCCGCCGCTGACCAGTACAAATCCGCCAAGGGTCGTGGCCGCGACCGCCGCCAGTCTGCCGCTGGACGATTTTGCGGGAACGGGGGACTGTTCGTTGCTCATCGAACGGGTTTCAAAGGCTTTGGTTTCGTCGGTCCGTTCCTTGAGCGTCGGCTGGTCGGTCGGGGTTGGTCGGTCGGGTTGAATGCTTCCGATGGCCGAAGTTGAAGAAAAGAAAGGGTTTGTACCGGTAGTTGATTGTGGCTGGGTGAGCGCCGGAACACCGCCGGGCGTCGGACGCGAGGTGGCGACCGGCGTACCCGTCACCGTCCGGTTGAATCCTGAAATCCCGACGCCCGTGATTTCGCGAAGTCTTTCCCCGAATTCCGCCGCGCCGGGACGCTGCGCCGGATTTTTTTCGAGCGCGAGACGCACCAGCGCTTCCATTTCGGGGGGAACTTCAACGCCAAGTTCCTGAAAATTCGGCGGCGGCGTGTTGACGTGCATTAGAAGAATGGCGGCGATGTTGTTCGGATCGGTCGCCTTGAAGGGAACCCGGCCCGCCAGCATTTGAAACAGGGTGACGCCCACGCTGTACACATCGGCGCGTCCGTCATAGGGCTGATTTTGCAGGCGTTCTGGCGACATGAAGGCGGGGGTTCCCACCAGCGCCGTGGTGACTTCCTTTCCAAACGAAAGGGTGTGGTCGGTCAGCTTGGCAATGCCGAAATCCACGACCTTGACCTGTTCGCCGAGCTTGGTGGCGTTCAGGAAGATGTTTTCAGGCTTGATGTCACGATGGATGATGCCCTCGGCGTGGGCTTCGGCGAGAACTTCGCAGACCGGAACGAGAATTTCACCGCACCGGCGGGGAGACATTTTCCCGGCGGTTTGAAGTTCTTTCGACAGGGGTTTTCCTTCGAGCAATTCCATGACGAGATAGGCGAGGCCATCACTGGTAATGCCGAAATCGTAAACCGTGACCGCGTTCGGATGTTTGAGCCGAAAGGCGGAAGCGGCTTCCTGCCGGAATTTGGCGAGTTCTTCATCCGACGGCGGGCCGGCCGTCTGGGTCAGCAGTTTGACGGCGACCGGGTGGCCGAGGCCAAGGTGACGCGCTCGAAAAACCGTCCCGAATCCCCCTGAACCGATAGGGGATTCAATCCGGTATTTGCCTTCGATTACCGATCCGAGAATTTCGAGAACGTTCATCGGGTGAATTTCCTGGTTCTTGAAATCATTGTGAATAAAAGCGTTATCGCCGGAAGAGCGATTTGCTCTTCCGGCGACGGGTGATGCGGATTCAGGATCGACCACGGGGTCCGTGATTCGTGGTTCGGACCGGCGCGGCCTTTGGACCTTCATTTTCGTGACGTTCATGCCGTCTTTCGCGGGCCATGAATCGTCCGGGGCGGGATTGAATCGCGCCGTCCACGTTGGGATGGCTGTTCAGGTAGGAATGAAGTTCGGGGTGGTTTTCGATGTATTTGGGATTGTTGATCAGCCGGGGATTCCGGTTGAGGTCGCGTTCCACGTCGGGATGTTGATCGAGGAAATTGTCGAAGCTGCGGACTTCGCCGCCGGTAATCCCCTTGGCGGCCTGAAAACCCATTTCCCGGTGCATGAAATAGCGGGGATGGGATTCGAGTTCGCCGTCAATGCCGGGGTGTTCCCGCAGGTACTGAGCAAGTTCGGGGTGGCTGGAAAGATAGTTCGGATTATGGAGAAGCGAGGGATTTCGCCGGACTTCGGCGTCGAGGACGCTGTGGCGGTCGAGGAAGTTGTCGAAACCGCGCAATTCGCCGGAAGTTACCGGCTCGCGGCCCTGAAATCGTTCTTCCCGACGCATGAAGTAGCCCGGCTCGGCGGCAAGCTGGCCCTTGACGCCAGGGTGGTGCGACAGGAACTCGTTCAGTTCAGGATGTTGGGCGAGGTAGTTCGGATCGTCGGCCAGACTCGGGTTGCGGCGGAGTTCGCCGTCCAGAATCGGATGGCGGTCGAGAAATTCGTCGAAGTTGGTGAGTTCTCCGCGGGTAATTTGCGGCGGCGGGGTGGTCTGGGCGGCCGTCGGGACGAGTGAAAGGCCGAAAATGAAGGTCCCGGCGGTCAGAACCGGCAGGCCGAACGTGCGAAGCAGGCGAACATTCAAAAATTTCATCTGTTCCTCCACTGTGACCCGTTACGGGTTTGGGCAAGTTCGATCGGCCCCGTCGGTGCTTCAGGCGCGATTCACATTGCTATTGGAGAACAGATTTTCAAAAAAGTCGGTTACAGTTTTGAAAGGGGGTGGGGGTTATCGAAGAAAAAAAACGAAGTTGGAGAAGCCCACCGCCCAGGCCGAGAAAACGCAAATCCGGTAAGCCTAAAGAAAATAAAGGGTTTGGCGGTCGGATTTCGCCCGGTCCGGGTTTTTGAAAAGCGGTTCAGGTGAGTAACGCCCAACCCCCGAGGCGAGAAGGGTTTCCCGCAATTTCCGTACTATCCACGGCGCGTTCCTGATTTTTTCCCGGCTTTCCGTGGTGGTTTTCCGGTTTGCCAAGCGGGGATTGTCCCCTGTCGGCATCGGGTTTCGATTCGTAGGCTCGCGGAATTTCCACGAGCTTACGGAGAAAGCCCATGTTGATCAGTTCGAATCCTTCGGAATTCGAGGAAAAGGGGGAACGGCGACTCCCTTCCGTTTTCTCGAACATCGTTTTCCGGTTCAAGGCGTCAATTCTTCAGGCCGAACGTGGTGTCCGAAATCTTTTCGACCCCGAGAATGAGACTCACCCACTCAGGAATGAACGTATTCGGGGCGAACTGGTCGCCGAATCGGTTTCCCGGCTTTGGTCTGATGGAAATTCGGCTGAGTTTCCGCTTACCGCGGGAAAAATCGAGAATTTGCGCGTGGCGGCGAAGCGGTTGAACGGGGTGGAAGTTCCGTCCGGCAAGATTTTCAGTTTCTGGGCGCAGCTTGGAAAGGCTTCAAAACGAAAGGGATACGTCGAGGGGCGCGAACTTCGGGAAGGGTGTCTCATCCCCTCGGTTGGCGGCGGGCTGTGCCAGCTTTCAAATGCCCTGTATGACGCGGCGCTGAAAGCCGGTTTTGAAATCCTGGAACGGCATGCCCATTCCCGGATCGTTCCGGGGTCGCTGGCGGAATTGGGGCGTGATGCCACGGTGTTCTGGAATTACGTCGATTTGCGGTTTCGATCGGAGCGAGCTTTCCGAATCGAGGTAAAACTGGACTCGGAAAACCTGATCGTACGCTTTTTTGGAAAAGTACCAGTAAAAGGCCTACTCGAAAGGGTTTCCGGTGAAATTCCGAAATTCGGGGCGACGGTGAACGGTCCCAATCGGTGTGAAACCTGCGGCGTTGCCGCCTGCTTCCGAAGTCGCAAACCGGTCGTGGAAAGGGAGAATCCGGGACGCTCGGTCATTCTTTTGGACCGCCGCTCGCCCGAATTCGAAGAAATTCTCCAATCGAACCCAACGGCGGAAATTTATCAACTTCAACCATCGGAATGGTTTCCGGAGATTGTCCGACGGATTTCGGTTTTCCGGGGCGTTTCGCGAGCGGCGTTTGCAATCGAAACGCAGCGAAAACTTGCAAGGCAGTTTTCAAAAAAATTGACCCCGGACGTGACGGAACTGGTCGTAATCCAGGGAATTCTCCCGTTTCTTTTCGAAAACGGAGATCTTGGCGGCCGGGTCTTCGACGTTTTCATGTCGGCCCCGCCGATGTGGGGCATCCACGAACGACTGGACCTGGCGCTTTCACGGCATCCCGAATCGAAAACCCTCGGCGATTTTCGAGCGCCGGAGCATCTGGTAGAACTTGAACGCGAAGCCCTGCGCGGGGCACGGCGCATTTTCACCGCAAACCCCGATATCGCCGCGTTTTTCCCCGAAAAGGCGATAATGCTTCCGAGAAAAGTCCAAGAACCTCAAGAAAACCCACGGAAAAGGGTTTCGGGAGGAAAAGTAGCTTTCCCGGCCTCAACGCTCGGGCGAAAAGGCGCGTTTGAACTTCGTGAAGCGTTGCGGGGAATGAACGTGACGATTGTTCTGCCTGGAAACGAACTGGAAGGCCCGGATTTTTGGGATGGTTTTGCGGTGGAACGGCGGCCCTTTTCTGAAAACTGGCTGAAAGACATTTCGGCGGTGGTGTTACCCGCCTACATCGAAAACGATCCCAGAAAATTGCTGGAAGCGGTTTCGGGGGGTGTCCCGGTCATCGCCTCGACCGCCTGCGGGTTGCAGGGGATTAAAGGCGTGGTTCAGGTTGAAATCGGCGATGTCGAGGGATTGAGGGCGGCAATCGGGGGAGTTCTCAAACCGGATTGCGTGTTCATATAGCCCACGAATAGCACGCTTAGAAAAAGAAGGAATGTGTAGTTCGTGGATTCCGTGGGATTGGGCTATTTCCCCAGAATATTCCTCAATAAGGTCATCAACCCGTTCTTTTTGTAATCCGGGTGTCGAGGGTCAGTTTTTGGGATGAGAACCGTGGCGATATGTTCCGGGCCAAAAGTGATGACGTTTCCAACCCGTAACAGCTTGCTTGTGTAGGGTTTGTTCAAAAGTTTTCCCTCATACCGTTCACCCGAAACCCGAACCAGGCGAACCCACATCCGTTCACACTGGATAACTGGACGCCCGTCTTCCTCAAGTTGAAATAAAAAAAGGAGTTTGACCTTCTGGCCCACTTTTACCGATCGCCTCTCTTCGAGTGAGGGAATTTCAAATTGATCGGGGTAGGTCAGATTTTTTTCTTCGGCGTTATCGAGTTCCCAACCATCGGTTTCAAAGGTCGGCATGGTTTTCTTCCCCCGACTCAAGGAATGAGAAGAACTTTCCCCTCCGCGCCGCGATCTTCGAGGAAGCGATGGGCGGCGGGGGCGTCCTTGAGGGCGAATTTTTTGGCGATGACGGGGGAAAACGTCCCGTCGGCGACCTTCGCCAGAATCTCGCGCATGTCCGCGCCGGGGTGGTAGCGGCCCGACGCCATCAACTGTCCCATTTGAAAACCGTGGATTTCGGCGTTCTTGGGGTAAAAGTCGCGGGTATTGATGAGCGAATTTTCGAGCGTGACGTTTGCGAGCGCGGCCACGCGTCCGAAGGCCCCGAGGGATTTCAGTCCGTCGGCGAAGGTCTGGCCGCCGACGGTGTCGAGAAACGCCGAAACGCCCTTGCCGTCGGTGATGTCGCGGACGGCTTCCACCAGATTGATTTCCTTGTAGTTGACGGTGTAGGTCGCGCCGAGTTTGCGGGCGAGTTCGAGTTTTTCGGCGCTGCTCGCGGCGGCGATGATTTTCGCGCCCCGGTCGCGGGCGATCTGGACCGCCGCCGTCCCGACGCCGCTCGCCGCCGCCGGAATCAGAACGAGGTCGTTTTCATCGAGCCGGATGAGCCGGACGAGGCAGTACCACGCGGTAATCCAGTTGACCGGGAGCGCGGCGGCCTGTTCAAAAGTCACACCCGACGGAATCGGGCAGATTTCCTTTTCGTGGGCGACGGTTTCGGTGGTGTAGAGACCGGTCCGGTTGGCGAAAATCAGGACGTTGCTCCCGACGGGATATTCGGCGGAATTTGACTCGGTCACAATACCCGCGCCTTCGAGGCCGGGGCGGACGGGCGGTTTCATCCCGTGGTACGCGCCGATGCGCTGCAAAACGTCGGCCCGGTTGATGCCGACGGCTTTCAATTCGACCCGGACGGACGATTCGGCCAGCGGCAGGCCGGGTTCTTCGGTCAGGTGCATGACTTCGGGTTCACCGAAGGCTTCGATGATGACGGAATGACGCATGGGTGTCTTATGATTGGCCCGTTTCTCGGACGGACCGCCGGTGGTATTTGTGTCGGTTGACGCGAAGCACTAAGGTTAAAATTCGCACAAACGCCGAATCGGAAACAAGACAAACGTCCTAAAACGTACGAAATGAGTGTCTATCTCGACCCGGAAACGGGACTCACCGAAAGCCAGCTTCGCGCGATTCGTACCCTTGACCGTCCGCTGGTCACGACCGCCGGACCTGGCGCGGGCAAAACGCGGGTTTTGACGGAGCGGTATCTGCATCTGCTGGCGCAGCCGAACGTCGAAGTCGAAAACATTGTCGCCATTACCTTTACGAACAAGGCGGCGAACGAAATGCGCGACCGCATCCGGAAGGGGATTGCGTTAAAAATCGCCGCGACGCGCAAAACCGCCGAGGAGCCGCTCTGGCGCGAGCGAAAAAGGCGGCTTGACGCGGCGGTGATTACGACCATTCACGGGTTCTGCTCGCGGTTGTTGCGTGAATTTCCGATTGAAGCGGGAATTGATCCGCGTTTTTCGACGCTGGATGAATACACGTCATCTTTAATGTTGAACGCGGCGGCGGAAGCGGCGGTGACGGCGATCATTGATTCGAGTGACGAAAGCGGCGCGCAACTGGTGGCGGCCTACGGTCGCGGTCGGCTCGTCGATCTGCTTGAAAACCTTTACAACCAGTTGCGCGGGCTGGGCGTGTCGATGGCGGATGCCGCCGAACTTACCGAACGGAAAACGCTGACGGTCGAGGATTACCACGAGCGTTTGAAGGAGGCCCGGTCCTGGCTCGTCAAAATTCTGAGCGCGCCAAAATTGTCGCCGACGGCGCAGGCGAAAGTGCTTGAGCTGACCGAGGCGTGGGAGCGGTGGCGTCCGGTCATCGAGGAAACGCCCGCGCCGGAGCGGTCGGTCGAAATTCTTGACGCGCTTGCTGACATCCGTGACGCTTTTCCGGATGCTCGGGGCGGGTTGAAGGAAGCGGTGGAGGGTGCCCGAAGTTATTTCGGCGACAAGAAGGAAAAAAAAGGCGCCGACGGCGCTTTGGCGAAGGGCTTTTTCGATGTCTGCTCGGCGAAGTATCAGGAAATCGTGTTCAAGACATTGAACTCGATTGATTTTCTGTACGGTCAGACCAAGCACTCGGCCCAGGCGCTCGATTACGAGGATCTTCAACTTTTCACCCGCGAGGTTTTGAAGCGGGACGACGTCCGGCGGCGCGTCGGTTCGCGGTACCGTCATTATTTAATAGATGAATTTCAGGACACGAACCGGCTTCAGCGCGAAATCATCGACGCGCTGACGCTGGAAAGCGGTTCGCGGAGCGCGGAAACCCGGACGCTGTTTCTGGTGGGTGACCGGAAGCAGTCGATTTACAACTTTCGCGGGGCGGAGGTTGAAGTTTTCGAGGAAGCGATTCGGGACGTGACGCGGCAGGGCGGGGAGCGGATCGCGCTCGACGTCAACTTTCGCAGCGACAAGCGACTGATAACCTTTTTTAATGAATTTTTTGCGAGACTGATGCGCCTGGAAAGCGGGGACGAACCGGAAACGATGTATTCCGCCGGGTACGTCGAGCATGAACCCGGCGTCGCCAACCGCCAAGCGCTCGATGAGGCCGCACCCGCCGTCGAATTTCTGTTTTATGAACGGCCGGAGGAAACCGAGGATTCAGAAGACGCGGACGACTCGCTCCGCGAAATCGAGGCCCGGCGGCTGGCGCGACGGGTAAAGCAGATCGTCACGTCGGAAGAGCCGATTGTCCGCGACACGCGAAATCCGAAGGAGCAAAACACGCCGCGCGCGGCGGAATACCGTGATTTTGCGCTGCTTTTGTCGGCGTTTACCCACGTCAAAACCTATGAGCAGGCGTTTCGCGCCGCGAATGTGCCCTATTACGTCGTCGCGGGTTATGGGTTTTACAACCGGCCCGAAGTCGCCGACATTCTGACCCTGCTCGAATTCCTCGATAACCGGTCCGATGAAATCGCGCTCGCCGGGGTCCTGCGGTCGCCTTTATTCGGGATTTCCGACGAAACTCTGCTCAGGATGCGGATGTGGAACGAAAACGGCGATGCAAAAGGGAAGCCCGCGCCGCTGTTTACCGCCCTCGTCAATTTCAAACTTCCAAAAGGCGTGGACGACGAGCAGGCGAAACTGCTTTCGGCGGCGAACACGATTCTGCTCGATCTTTTATCCGTCCGGAACCGGCTGCCGTTGTCGCAACTGATTGATCGGGTGGTCAGGGCGACGCAGTTCGACGCGGTTTGCGCCGCCGCCGAGGATGGTCCGCAGCGGTTGTCGAATCTCGACAAACTTATTGCCCAGGCCCGGTCGTTCGAACGGCGCGAAACGCGGCTGTTGCGCGATTTCGTCGAATACATCCGTGAATTTCGTCGGCTTGAAACCCGCGAAGCCGAAGCGCAGCTTGAAATGGGTCTCGACGCGGTGGCGATTCTGACCGTCCACAAATCGAAGGGCCTCGAATTTCCGATTGTGCTGCTGCCGGACCTTCAACACGAACGCAATCGCCGGTCGAGCGAGTTCGTCTATGAACGCAACATCGGCCTCGGTTTCGACATTCCCGATTGGCGCGGCGGTACAGTTTCGACCGCAATTAAAGAAGAGGTGTCAAAACGGATCGCGCTGCGCGAGGTGTTCGAATCCGTCCGCAAGTTGTACGTCGGGATGACCCGCGCCGAAGACCGGCTGATTCTCTCGGCGGCTTCAAAGCCGTTGAAAGCCAATGACAAGTCGCTCCGGGAATGCTCGACGGTCCTCGCCTGGCTTTCGAAAATTCTTCCCGCCCCGGAAAATCCGGCGGGCGAGGAAGTTCTGAATTTCGGGGAATGGACAATTCTGTATCGTGGCCGGGACGTCGAATTTCCCCTTCCGCCCGAGCCGACGCGCGTCAATCCCGACGAGGAACGGCTTTCGCGGCGGGATTTCACCCGAAATGTTCAAAAGGAAGCCCGAGAACGCGAAAAGGAAATTCGTTCGCTCATCGGGAGCATCGAGGATCAGCTTCAACCGGTCGAGCCGGTGGCGGAGGGCGCGGGCGTCCATTATCGGTACAGCGTCACCCAACTCGTCAATTTCATGAACTGCCCCCGGCAGTACTACTTCGCCCGATTTTTGCAGGCTTCCGATTCGGAACTTCGCGCGGGCGACGACGCGGAAGCGCGCGAAGGACGGACGCGCCTGCCCGCGAGCGTACGGGGACTGGTGATGCACCGGTTTTGCGACACGTTCCGCGACGGCGACGACTCAGATCAATGTTTGCGGGAGTCGGTCACACACGTCCGCCGGGTCGGGACCGCCGACGGTTTCAATGAATATTCATCAATTGAAGATGATGACGTGGTGTTCGATTTGAAACCGCTGGTTCGAAATTACTTGGCCAGCCGAATTCGGACCGAAATCGACGAGCGCCGCCGCGCCGCCACCCCGGACGAAATTTCCGGCCGCCATCCGTTCGTGTTGAGCGAAATCGGTTTTACCCTCCGCACCGAGGCGGCGACGATTCTCGGCGCAATGGACAAAATTCTCCTCACCGAGGCGCCGCGCGGCCTCGAAGCCCACGTCATCGACTTTAAAACCAACAGTTTATGGTTGAAAAATTCGGCCAACCCGGAGGCCGAACTGACGGAAAAAGCCGCGATGTACCGCGTCCAGATGCAGGCGTACGCCCTGGCCGCGTGGTGGCTGATTCCGAACATTCGCCGGGTTTCGGCCACGCTTCACTTTCTGCACCCGAACCGTGAATTCCGTTTTCCCGATGAACAGATGACCGAAACCGCCGCCCTGCGCGCCGTGACGACCGCCGCCGGGAAAATCCGGGCCGTCCGGACCTATGAAGAATCGTCCTTTGAAACCAACCCCGGCGCGCGCTGCATCAACTGCCGGTTCAACGACATTTGTCAGGACGCGGTTTTACAGGCTGAAGCCTGAAAAAAAGTCTGGAGTCTGGAGTCGAGAGTCTGGAGTCAAGAAAGAAGTCTGGAGTCTGGAGTCGAAAGTCTTGAGTCCGATTTTTTTGACTTCCGGAAACCCATCCCAATTCGTCTTAAGTTTTGACTCCAGACTCCAGACTCCAGACTCCAGACTCTCGACTCCAGACTTTTTACAGGGCGGTTCGCTTGCCCCCCATCTTCCGGCTAAAGTATTATTTCGAACGATTTTCCCGACAGCGCCCATCCTTTGCACCGACGAGCAACCGGGCTGTCGTGAACCTCATCCCCTCGGACATTCAATACTTCTCATTCGAATCCCAAAGGATCCGCTATGTCCACGAATTCCATTGATTTGCAGGCGTCGCTTCCGGTCAGCGGAAAAGGCGCGGTTGCCGGGCCGCCGTCCGCGCTGCGGAACAGCCTGATTTACATCGTTCCGGTGGCGATTGCCCTGACGCTGATTATTGCCCGCGCCTATGGAGCCGCCCCGAATGTTTTGAAGGAAGGCAATATGACCGTTCTCGCGCTTCTGGCGTATCTGAGCGCGACGGCGATTTTCATCACCTACTTTCTGGGCAAGGAAGCCCTGATGCTGAAAATCGGCCTGTGGACGATGGCTTTCGGCTATGTGATGAACCACGGCGCGTGGGGCGTCCGGTGGGTGGAGTATGTCGATCACGCCAAACTTCAGCCGGCGCTGGCCGCCGCGTGGGCAAGCTATCCGCTGTCGGAAAAGATTTCGCACACGTTTCCGCTCAACAACCTGTACGACATCGGGCTGGCGTTCACCGGTTTTGCCGTTCTTGCGACGCTCATCATTTCGAGCCGCGAGAATTTCCGTTTTCTCGGCGGGATGGTGATGCCGATTGCCTCGGTCATCCTGATTCTCATTTTCTTCCTTGGAAACGACATCAACACGCTCCAGCCGATTCTCCGCAGCTACTGGCGTCCGATTCACGTCAGCATCGCCGCGATCAGCTACGGCGTGTGTCTGGTGAGTTTCGGCATCGCGCTCCTCTATTTATTAAAGGACAAGGTACGGATTGAAAGCGTCGCCCTCTGGATCGCCATGTTCGGCGTGGTTTCCTATGTGACCATGGGGGATTTCAAGATTCTGACCGCCGGGGCTTACGGGCTTGGCGTGCGCTGGATGGGTTCGCCGCTGAATCTCGCCGGTGGTGGTTCGCTTCGCGCGACGCTTCCGGGCGTCGGCCACCTGATGCAGCTTGGGGTGGCGCTGTATTTCGCCGCCGCCGCCGCGCTGGCCTATTACTACTTCCGGAATGACGAAAAAGCCCGGATGTGGGGCAACCGGTTGATGGTCGGTGCTTTACTGTCGCAGATCGTGGTGTTCGGCGCGATCTTCTACCAGATGAAATCCATCATCAACGTGAACGATTACATCAACCCGGCGCAACACAAGGCGTTCGGCGCGTGGCTGGCGAAGCGGTCGGACATCGACCCGACGACGCTGTCGCCCCAGGAACTGACGATGCAGGGAAGCACCTGGCTTTCCCAGAACGCCAGCGGTTTGAAGCTGACCTTCGAATCCAACCCGGTCGAACTTTCCATCATCATCACGCTGATTGCCTGTTCCGCGTTTGCCGTTCTTTTTGCCTATCGCGGAAAGCCCCTGCTCGAAGCCCTTCCGAGTCTCAACGCGCTGGACGACATGGTTTACAAAACCGTGTCGGTTGTTTTCCCGATGCTGGCGATGATGCTCATCACCGGCGCGGTCTGGGCGAACGAATCTTGGGGCACATACTGGAGTTGGGACCCGAAGGAAACCTGGGCGCTCGTGACGTGGCTGGCTTACGCTGGCTATCTCCACACGCGACTGGTTCACGGCTGGAAAGGCCGGAGTTCGGCGTACTTCGCCGTGATCGGGTTCATCTTCGTGATTTTCACCTACCTCGGCGTCAGCTTCCTGCTGCCGGGGCTTCACTCCTACGCCGGAGTCGAATAGGACGCCCGAAATTCTGGACGGACCTCGGGAGGCGCGGTTTTCGCGCCTCCTTTTTCATTGAACGGAAAACGAGGAGGAAAAATGAAAAGAAACGTGACGGCGGTTTTTCTGCTGCTGATTTTTGCCACGCTCGCGCCTTTTGGACCCACCACCAATGCGAGCCAACTCGGCGGATTGAGCGATGCCCGGATCGGGCAGGGACTGAAAGAAGCCTTGAACGTGGCGACCGGAAACGCGGTTTCCCGCACCGGCCGGCTCGACGGGTATTTCCGAAATCAGGCGATCAAGATTCTGATGCCCAAAAAGTTGAAGTACCTCGAAACGGGCCTGCGGGCGGTTGGATATGGTCCAAAAATCGACGAATTCGTCCTCGGAATGAACCGCGCCGCCGAAAAGGCAGCGCCGAAAGCCAAAAACATTTTTCTCGACGCGATTCGGGGAATGACTTTTAACGATGTCCGGCGGATTCTGACCGGGGGCGACACGGCCGCGACCGAATTTTTCAAGGAAAAAACCTCGGCATCACTCGCTCGGGAATTTCGTCCGATTGTCGAGAAATCAATGAGCGAGGTCGGCGCGACAAAACAATTTCGCGAGCTGGTGGACCGCTACCAAACCATCCCGTTCGCCAACAAGCAAAGGTTCGATATCGACGGGTATGTCGTGGACGGCGCCCTGTTCGGCCTGTTTTACGTGATGGGCGAGGAAGAAAAGAAAATCCGCAAGAACCCGGCGGCGCGGGTGACCAGCATTTTACGGGATGTGTTCGGGCGGAAATTCTAAAGCTTCGAAAAAGGCTGATTTTGTCAATTTTTAAATAAAGGCCGCAGGGATCAGATAGTTCCGGTTCTCCCATCTTAAAAGGTTCAAATCCTTCGGAATTTGAATGGTTTGAACCTTATCAAGCAGGGTCATTTGCCAGTTTAACTCTCTTTCAAGAAGAGGGTTTGAATTGAGCTTTTCCTGGAGAATTGAGTCGCCACTGGTTGAGGAAATAAAACAATCCACGGCGTAAACGAGAAAATCCGAACTCTCAATTCCTTTTTGGACAGGGTTGGATTTCAAACCTTCAATGGCACAAACCAGAGTTTCAATTGCAGCCCGAACCTGACCCGAGAGGCTGTCACCAAATTCCTGTGAGTCGGGAGTTTCACCATTCAGATTTTCCAGAAGGGGTTCAAGAATTTCGAAGTCGAAGGTGTTTTTGGCATGGGGTTCAAATAGAACCTCAAGGCCTTCAAAATAGGTTGGAATGGGGTCCTCAAAAAGAAGATCAAACATCCGGCATGGTTCACAGATTCGTTCTGCTGAAAGAAGGTTAAAAAGGCCAAGAACCTGAGGCTCGGCCCTTTCGATTTTTCCCCGAATTCGATGAAGTTCAGGGCGTATGAAAATCGGTCCTTCAAAAAACATCCAAATTTTCTCCTGAGTCCATGGACATCACCTCGCGAACCGCCGCGCAACGTCGTCGATGATGTCGGCGGTGACTTCGCGGGCGCTGCGTTGCAGGGCTTCCTTTTCGGCTTCGATGCGGAGTTTCTTGCTCGCGGAAATCCGGACGAAGAATGGAACCTTCTTTAAAACGACTTCCATACGGTCGAGCGCTTCCTGCGCCCAGGTGATCTCGGCGTCGGGGAGCTTCGCCATGATGTCCTGACCCTGCTTGCGTTCGAGTCCCTCGACGGGCAGGTGGCGGAACAGCAGCTCGAAAAGAAAATTGCTGATCTCCTGGGCGAGATACACGACTCCGGCGTAGCCCATGAACGGCGTGCCGGTCGCCCGGCGTACGACCGGACCGGGAAACGAGGCGGGAATGTAGCCGGTCAGCAGTTCCAGTTCGCTAATGTAGATCTTCTCGTTAATCGAGCCGAACAGCACCATCGGCGGGTTTTCAATCAGCGTCTGGCGGACGTCGATATTGCTGAAGGCATACGGTCCGCGTTTCGCCTGCCGGGACGCGACCACCGTCGGACGCAATCCGAATTCACCCTGAAGCACCGACAGCAGCCCCATCGCGTAGGTCTCGCCCGCGACAACGCCGAAACTGGCCGTCCCGAAAAAGTCCTGGTGCGGGCTGCGCCACAAATCCCAGAAACTTTTCAGCGTGGTTTTCTTCTCGGCGGCGATGAACGCCTTCGTTTCGGCTTCAAGGCCGAGAAATTTGCCCAATTCATTGAGAAAACTGGTGGTTTCGCCAATTCCGAACGGCGCGTACAAAAACGGTTTGCCGATGCTGGAGGCGAGTTCCGCGCCGAACTCGCGGTACATCACGATGCAAAGGTCAGTGTCGTCGAAGGTCGCCAGATCCTTGACCGTCATTTCGAGCGGCATCACGCAGTGGACCTCGCCCCCGATTCCGGTCACAAGTCGTTTGATTTCAGCGACATCCGAATATCCGTTAAAGCACCCGTAGGTCGGCCCGATGATCGTAACCCGTGGCTTCGTCTTTTTCGCGGCGGAGGCGGCGCGGAGTTCGCCGAAGTCGTAGCCCGAAGCCGAGACGAGCCATTCCCGGTTTTCATAGAAATAAAGGAGAGCGGCGTCGCGTCCGCGCCATTCGTCATCGTCGAGCGCGCGGCTGTTGAACTGTCCGACCTGAGACTCTGAGGCATCGCCCGACTCAAATCCGTCGGTGCTGATGAGTTCGCTTTCCTGCGTGGTCAGGACGATAGTC
The DNA here is from genome assembly GCA_039793685.1 of Blastocatellia bacterium NZW_1522. Lineage (GTDB taxonomy): Bacteria > Acidobacteriota > Blastocatellia > Chloracidobacteriales > Chloracidobacteriaceae > JAAFHI01. The sequence goes on along the minus strand of JBDRAL010000051.1, from coordinate 20,698 downwards.
GCGCCGAGTTTGCCGCCCTTGGTTTTGGATCGTCCGTCGAGCGTGGCCCGGAGAATCGGATTTGTCCCGTCGAGGGTGACTTCGCGCTCCGTGAAATCCGTCGAAGTCACGTTCGGAAGGTTCGGAATCGTATCCGTGTAGTTGAGAATTGAGGTGATCGGCAAGGTGTAACAACCGACCGGCCCGTTGATGACCACCTTCAGGTCGGGCAGACAGGCGAAAGTAAACAGCGCGCCCCAAAAGGCGTTGCTGGTTTCCACGTCCTGCTTGACGTTGAGGTGCAATCCGGCGCGAAGCGCATTTTCCGCAAGGGTTTCAACTTCCCGGCTCAGTTGCATTGCTTTTTCTCTTTTCTGCGTTAATCGGAAAAAATTGGTGCTTCAGCGCTTCGGATGAAGATCTTCTGACTGGCGTATTCCGTTTCCGGTTTGGCTGGTTTTGTTCTGAAGCGAAACGCCTGCTCCGTTCCGGGAACAAGAACCGAACTGAAGTCCTTGTCGGACTGGGTGTCGATCAGCTTTCCGTCCGCATTGAAGTATTGAACTTCAATCGTGGGATGCTCCCATTTGTGCGGCGAGTCATTTTTGATTTTCACCAATGAGGTGATTTCAACGTTCCCGTTATCCCTTGAAAAGAAAAACTGGGAATCGGTCACGGAAATCTTGGAGCGGAAATTCTCGAATTTCGGCTTTTCCCGAAAGGGAGAATTGGGAATGAAAAAAAAGAACAGAAGCGGTAGGGGAATAAAAAGAAGGCTGATGTACTGAGGATTTTTCCACCAGACTTGGAACGCCTGGCACTTCGGACATTTGACCGCGTCAAAGTGGATCGTTTCCCGGCAGCTTTTGCAGGTTTTGATTCTCGGAAACGGCGAACCTTCGAGTTCTTGCATGTGACCTCCTATTTCCATGTCAGGGCAATTTTCAGGCATTCGGGATCGTTGAGGGCCACATCATAAACACGTTGGGGGTTCCTTGCACTCAATTGGTGCGTGATGAGTTGTCCGAGGTCGGAATCGTGATCCTTGAGAAAACCGGTCGTGAAGGCCACATCCTCGGCGTTCCATTCGCCCGCGATCTTCAACTCGATTTCCTTGATGAACGCCGGGCCGAAGGTGATTGACAGTTTTTCGTAAAACCCGAGAACGAGCAGCAACCCGTGCTTTTTCAGTCCGTGGACGCCCGCGTCGAAGGCGTCCTCGCTGCCGGAGGCTTCAAAAACCACGTCGAATTCATTCGCCGGGATGGAATGAAGCGGGTCGTTGCCGACGGTGATGAAGTTGTCGGCCTCGGAAAGTCCGACCCGGAACGGCTGGGTGTCGGCGACGGACACTCGCGCGCCGTAGTGCGTGAGCATCCGGGCGGCAAGCTGTCCGACGATGCCTTGTCCGAGAACCAGTATGTTCAGGTCCGAAAGCGGTTTTTCGCCGAGCGCCGCGCCGCGTCCCTTGATGACGGTGGCGACGCCGTGGTGCGCGGTCGCGCCGAGGGCAATCAGCAGGGCGACTTCATCGCTCAGTCCGTCGGGAATCTTCACCGCCCGGTGCCAGTCGTTGACCGATTCCGAAACCTGTCCGCCGAAAACGGGGAAGTATCCATCGTAACCGACGGTTCCGGGCAGAAACACCCGGTCGCCGACCTTCAGTTCGGTGACTTCCGCGCCGACTTCGGTAATGACGCCGACATTTTCATATCCGGGAATCAGCGGGAATTGAAGCTGCGGCATTCCGGGCAGGCGACCTTCAATGGTCATCCGCTCGGTGCCGGCGCTGATTGAGGTGAATTTGGTCCGAACCCGGATCGAGGTCGGTTTCAGTTCGGGGAGAGGAAGGCTTTCGACGGAAAGCTCGTTCGGGGCGTGGATGATGATGGCGTCCATGGGAAGGTGTCGGGTGTCGGGTTTCAGGTTTCAGAAAAAATCCAGGAAAAATCCGGGACTCCAACGTGAAGCGGAGTTCCGGATTTCCTTGGGTGGTTTTGAACCTTAAACCCGACACCCGATACCCGACACCTACTTCACGACGATATTCACCAGCCGCTTCGGGACGACGATGACCTTGACGACGTCCTTGCCGTCGGTGAACGGTTTGACCTTTTCGTCCGCGAACGCCGCCGTTTTCAGATCTTCTTCGGCGATGTCCGGGGCGACCAGCAATTTGCCGCGCAGTTTCCCGTTGACCTGCACCGGGATTTCCAGTTGCGCGTCGGCGGCCAGCTTTTCATCGAAGGCCATCCAGGTCGCCTTCGAAACCGATTCCGCGTGACCGAGTTCGGCCCAGAGTTCTTCCGCGATGTGCGGCGTCAGCGGCGCGAGCATCAGGGTCAGGGCGGTCAGCCCCTCGCGCATCACGAACGCATCGGTTGCCGAGCCTTCGCCGGAAATCGTTCCATCGAATTCATAGAGCGCGTTGGTCGTTTCCATGCAGGCGGCGACGGCGACGTTCAACCGCAGGCCGTCTTCGAAGGCTTCGGTCGTCCGTTTCAGTCCGCGGTGCGTCCCGCGGCGGGCGGCGGCCTGAACTTCACTGAATTCAACGGGTTGGGAATCACCGACGGTCAAACAACGTTCGCGCCACTTGTGGGCGAGCCGCCAGACACGGGCCAAAAAGCGCAAAGCACCCTCGGCGGCAGGGTACTCGTTAAATCCGTTTTCATCTTTGACTCGTTTCCAATCTACTTCCCGGTCAACCGGCGCGGCAAACAAAATTGACAGGCGGGTGGCGTCCGCGCCGTATCGCGCGATCATTTCGTCCGGATCGACAAAATGGCCTTCTGATTTGGACATTTTTCGACCGTCGAGAATGACCATCCCCTGCGTCATCAGGCGTTTGACCGGTTCGCCGAAATGGTTCAGGCCGATGTCGCGCATCATCATCGACCACGCGCGGGTATAGATGAGGTGCATGACGGCGTGTTCGTCGCCGCCGATGTAGAAATCGACCGGCATCCAGTACTTCACGACCTCCGGATCGAACGGCAAATCCGTGTTTTTGGGGTCGGTGTAGCGGAAGTAGTACCAGTTGGAATCCACGAAGGTGTCCATCGTGTCGGTGTCGCGACGGGCGTCCGCGCCGCAGGCGGGGCAGACGACGCCCGCGTGGAAACCGGCGTGATTGGCGAGCGGCGCGCCGATGGAAAAATCGAGGTCCTTCGGCAGTTCGACCGGCAGATTTTCCTCTTTTTCCGGGGAAATCGTCCCGCAGGCCGGGCAGTGGATCATCGGAATGGGCGTTCCCCACGCGCGCTGGCGGGAAATGCCCCAGTCGCGAATGCGGTAGACCACGTTCGATTCGCCAAATCCCTTATCTTTTGCGAACTCCGCCAGCGCCTGCCGGGCCTTTTCGGAGGTCATCCCGGTATAGTCGCCACAGTGCGGGCCGAGCATGCCGTAATCCAGATAGGGAAGTTCATTGAATTTGAGCGTCGAATTGCCGTCATCCTCGATGTCGCCGAAAATGACACGGCGGATGGGCAATTTGTATTTGCGGGAGAATTCGTAATCCCGTTCGTCGTGGGCGGGGACGCTCATCAGCGCGCCGGTGCCGTAGTTGGCCAGCACGAAGTTTGCCGTCCAGATCGGCAACTCCTCGCCATTGAAGGGGTTAACGGCGAACAGTCCGGTCGGGACGCCTTCCTTTTCCTTTGATTCGGTCCGTTCGCGCGGGGTCATCGCGGCCAGCTTTTCGGCGAAGGCTTCGACTTCTTTTTTGTTTGGAGCATCCGATAACAAAGTTTTCAGGATTGGATGCTCCGGGGCGATGATGATTGCGTTCGCGCCGAAAATGGTGTCGACGCGCGTGGTGAAAACCCGGATTTTGACTTCCGGACTCCCCGCCACTTCGAAATCGACAAACGCCCCGTCGCTGCGGCCGATCCAGTCCTGTTGGCGTTTCAAAACGTGGCCAACCCAGCCGTCGCGCAGTTCGCCGTTGATTCCGGCCAGCAATTCCTCGCAGTAATTGGTCATTTTGACGAACCACTGTTCCAGTTCGCGCTGCTCGACGGGCGTCGTGGCGTGTCGCCAGCAGAAACCGCCTTCCGCCTGTTCGTTAGCGAGGCTTGTATTGCAGTCGGGACACCAGTTGACCACGGCTTTCTTGCGGTAGAGCAGGCCCTTTTTGAACAACTGGATGAAAATCCATTGATTCCACCGGTAGTACTCCGGCGTACACGACGCCACCTCGCGCGACCAGTCATAGCTGAAGCCCATCCGCTGGAGTTGCGCGCGCATGGCGGCGATGTTGCTCAGCGTCCAGTCGTCGGGGCGGGCGTTGTTCTTGATGGCGGCGTTTTCGGCGGGCATGCCGAAGGCGTCCCACCCCATCGGGTGCAGGACGTTGAAGCCGCGCAAACGTTTGTACCACGCGTAAGCGTCGCCGATGGAATAGTTACGGACGTGTCCGATATGAATTTTTCCCGACGGGTAGGGAAGCATTTCAAGGGCGTAGAATTTTTCGCGGGTCGGGTCGGTTTCGACCCGAAAGGTCTGATTCGCGGCCCAGTTGGCCTGCCATTTTTCCTCGACAACCTGGGGTTGATACTTTTCGTGCATTTTTTTCTCACCGAAAGAAAGAGTCCTGCGTTTATAGACACCAACCCTTTGTTCAGGCAAGCGACGACCGGTAAGTTGACGATTTCGGGAAAGGACGTGAATCCGATAATGAAATTTTTCTTTATCCTTCTTCTTTTCACATTTCTTTTCGTCGAAGGAAAAGCACAAACTTCGAAAACGCCAGACGAAAACCGCGCCGCTCGACGCCTCATTCATCCCAACAAGGCCGACGAGTTTGATCGGCTCGAAGCCGAGGCGACCAGGGAGTTCAAGGCGGTCAATGCTTTCGCCGACCGGTTTTATGAACGGTGGGGGAAAACCCTCGACCTCGTCGAACTCGACCAGGAATTTCTGACCCGAGAATCGCGCTTTCGAACGGACTGGGGCGATTGGAGGTCCGACTTCGACGCGCCGGAATCCTTCAAACTGCCGCCGGACCTGGAATTCCGGCTTTCACTCGAACTGCTTTCCTTCAAGGCCATCGGGGAAACCATCGAACAACAAAATGAGGATGAAATTCCGCCCGACCTCGAACGCCGGTTCGACGCGCTTGAAGAAGCCCACGCCGGGGTATTTTCAGGCACAGGAAATCCCGATCCCGAAGTTTTTCTCCTTCAGGTTTCGCGATTCATTCAGGACGTTCGGGAAACGGCCCGCCCATTCATCCGGCCAACCGCCGGGCAAACGACCGATCCCGAAATTCGGTTTTTCGATCCGCCAGTGGGTGTCGTTTTTCTGGTTGAACGGGGGCCGTTCACCCTTTTCATTCAAAAGGAAGCGGGGGAGTACCGGATTTTGCAGATTGAAGTTGAGGATTAGGTTGCGGAAATCGCTTCCTGCGTGAGCAGAGCCGCGCCCCGAAGCGACCCTTCCGCGTTTTCAGCCAACCGGATTGGACGCCCGGCGGCTGATTTCAACATTTCCAATAAAACGGGATAGGCATCAAACACGCCTCCCGAAACGATGATTTCCGCGTCCGGCGCGGCGGCGCGAATCCGGTACAGGGACTTGGCGATGGCCGCGAGCCGTCCCGCCAGGGATTCAAGAAAGGCGTGCAGAACATCCACCGGATCGTTGTCGAGGCGCAATCCGGCGATGACGCCGACCGCGTCGTCATTCCAGTCGGGACTTCGTTCGCCAGCAAGAAAGGGAAGTACCGTCAGGTGATGACTCCCCGGCGGGCGGGATTCGAGCAGGTGGCGAAGTTTGTCCGGCGGAGGAAATTTGAAGTTCTTTCGAACCCACGCAAGCGAGTTGCCCGCGTTGCTCAACGCGCCGCCGACAAGCAACCGGTCCTGATCCACCCGGTATTCCCAGAGTCCGTCCTCGTGATTCAGTTTCAACCGCTTTTTCGCCGGAAGACAGACCCGGACGCCCGCCGTCGTCCCGGCGTTCATCGCGATGCGGTCCGGCGTCCGGCAATCGTTGCCGAAATTGCTGCACGCGCCATCCCCGAAAGGCGGAAGGAACAGGGAATTCACCAGTTTCGGCCATTTCTTCAAAAAGCCGGTTCCGAGTTCCGCGCCTGAAAAATGAAATCCCTTTGCGGCGATTTCCGGAAGCCGTTCGGGCGAAACCCGAACCATACCCGCGACGACTTCGTCCCATTCGAGCGTCGCCCGGTTCATCATTCCGGTCGATGAGGCGACGGAAAGTCCGCATCGCGTCCTTCCGAAAAGTTTCAGAAACAAAAAGTCCCCGAAAGACAACCATTTACGGGTTGCCTTGAAAGCCACCGGTTGAGATTTTCGCAGCCAGACCAGCTTTAACGGCCAGTAGCTTGAATGGAGAAAACTCCCGGTCCGCGCGTGAAGCTCGGAGGGGTCAAGAACCTCAAGCAGTTTCTTACTTAAAGTACCCGAACGTGTGTCACCCCAGCTATAAAGGGGGGTGGTCGGCGTGCCGACATCGTCAACGCCGACAAGCGAATGCATGAACGTCGAAAAACCGACCGCCGCAATCGGGATTTCCCGCGCGGGGCCGGTTTTCAGGCACTTTGAAATGACTCGGAAGACGATTTCGGCCAGCTCCCCGGCGTCGTACCACATCCCGCCGTCCGGCGAAGTTTTCGGTGAAACCTTCACCCGGACAAGCGTCCCGGAAACTTCATTTCCTTCCGAATCAAACACCGCCGCCCGAACGGAGGATGAACCAACGTCGATGGAAAGAATCATAAAAAAAGTCTGGAGTCTGGAGTCGAGAGTCTGGAGTCAGAGGAACATAAAAAAGTCTGGAGTCTGAAGTCGAAAGGGAACGGTTGCATTCGCTTTCCGGACTTCAGACTCCAGACTCTCGACTCCAGACTTTATTCATTCTGGAATGACAAAAACTCGTCCACATCCGCCGTTGTACCGAAGATCAGCGGGGTGCGCTGATGGATGTGGTTCGGTTCGATGTCCATGATGCGGTTTTTGCCGTCAATGGACTTTCCGCCCGCGCGCTCGATGAGGAACGACACTGGGTTCGCTTCGTACATCAGGCGCAATTTGCCCTGCGGCTTCGATTTCGTTCCCGGATAGAGAAAGATGCCGCCTTCGAGCAGGATGCGGTGCAGATCGGCGACCATCGACGCGGCGTAGCGCAGGCTGTAGGGCCGTTTCGTCGCCTTGTCCTCGACGGCGAGGTGGTTGATGTATTTTTGAACGCCCCGTTCCCACGAATGATAGCTGCCGGAATTGATGCTGTAGGTGTGGTGACGGTTCGGCATCTTGATGTTTTCGTGCGACAGCAGGAATTCGCCGATGTTCGGTTCGAGGGTGAAGCCGTCCACCGTTTCGCCCGCGCTGTAGACGAGGATGGTGCTTGAACCGTACATCACATAACCGGCCGCGACCTGTTTGTTTCCGGGGAGGAGCAGGTCCTTTTCCTCGTCGAAATCACGGTCTTCCGGACGGCGATGGATGGAAAAGATCGTCCCGAGCACGCCGTTGATGTCGGTGTTGGACGAACCGTCCACCGGGTCCATCAGAATCGAGTACTTCCGGCCCTTGCAGTCGCGGTGCAACTGGGTGATGCCTTCCGATTCCTCGGAAACGATGGAACAGACCAGTTCGCCGTACTCAAGGGCGTTGGTGAAGACCTCGTGGGCGAAAATGTCGAGTTTCTTGACTTTTTCGCCCTGGACGTTGGTGTCGCCGGTGTAGCCGAGCAGGTCGCCGAGCGCGGCGCGGCGGAGTTCGTTGGCGACGACCTTCGCCGCGAAGGAAATCTGGGAGAGAACCGTCGAAAGTTCGCCGGTCGCTCCCGGAAATTTCTGTTGTTGTTCGAGGATGTGGCGGGTCAGCGTCTTTTTGGCGCTGATCAGTTCGCTCATCTGGCTCATATCGAACCTCGTCTTTCAGCCCGGCGCGCGTTGGAGGTGGCGGGGCGGGGAAACCACAGGTTCAGGAATGCAGCATGGCATACCGCGCCGCGCCGAGCAGAGCCGTGCGTTCTTCGAGGATGATCGAGACCGGAACGCCTTCAAGAAACCGCTGGAAGCGCCCCTTGGCCGAAAATGCCTTGAGAAAATCGCCGTTCTGCATCCACTTGAGAATTTTCGGGGCGATACCGCCGCCGATAAACAGTCCGACCGTCGCCATCGACTTGAGGGCAAGGTTTCCGGCTTCCGAACCGTACAGCGAAACGAACAGCCGCATCGCCCGGACGGCAATCGGCAGGTCCGCGTCGGCGAAATGGGAAATCGCCGCGCCGTAGCCGTTTTCCGCCGCCATCGCTTCGAGTTCGGGCGAACCCGTCTCGCGGCCCGTGTCGCGCAGGAAGCAGTAAAGGTTTTCGAATCCGAAACTTCCGGAGACCACTCGCTCCCAACTGACGTGGTCGTACTTGCCCCAGAGAAACCGGAGCAATTCGACTTCTTCCTCGTTGCAGGGGGAAAAGCTGTTGTGGCCGCCCTCGGACGGGACCGGGATGTGCCGCGTTCCGTCCCAGAACATCATGCATTCGCCGAGGCCGGTGCCGGCGGAGACCAGTGCGCCGTTTCCGATAAGCGGATTGTCGCGCATCTGAAGACGGTGGAATGAGCTTTCCGGAAGAACCGCAATCCCGTTGCCGTTCGCTTCCAGGTCGTTGATGACGAATGACTTGGGGCATTTGAACGCGGCCCCGACCTGCCGCGAATCCACCGCCCAGTCGAGATTGGTGATTTTACAGACGCCGTTGATGACCGGTCCCGCCGCGCCGAAGCACATGGCGGAAAAGGTCATTTCGCGTCCGGCAAGAAAATCGCGGATCATTTCCGGAAAATTCGAAAACGATCCGCTTGAAAAGGTTTTCATTTCGACAATGTCGGTCGAATCACGATGAAACAGACCGAGGTGCGACTTGGTGCCGCCGATGTCACCCGCGAGAATCAGTTCACTCATAAAAAGCCGTTAGTGGTCAGCAGTTAGTAGTTTAGCCTTCAGCCGTGGAAAAAGTTAAAGCCACTGACTGCTAACTGCTAATTACTAACTGCTGTCCGCTTCATTTTCGCCGCGCGGCCGCTTTCCGTGGTGTATTCCGGCCCGCCGGCTTGGGTTTGGATGGCGCCGAGTCATCCGCGCGGGCAGCCATGGCCGCTCCGACGATGCCGGCGAGATTGGCAAGTTTGGCCGGTACGACCTCGGCGGGGCAGTTGACGTGGGGGGCCATTTTCTCCCACTTGTTGCTCGCGCCGCCGCCGATGATGAACAGGTCACACCAGAGTAATCGGTGAAGTTCGGAAAGATATTCCGAAACGTTCGCGCCCCACTTCTTCCACGACCATTCGTTGCGTTCGCGGGCGCTGGCGGAAGCGCGCAGTTCCGCGTCCTTTTCGCGAATGATCATGTGGCCGAGTTCGGTGTTCGGAAACAGCTTGCCGTTGAGGAACATCGCCGTGCCGATGCCCGTGCCAAGCGTGACGATGAGGACCGAGCCGCCAACGTCCTTGCCCGCGCCGAAGGCCATTTCGGCGTACCCGGCGGCGTCGGCGTCGTTGACCATCGTGACCGGCAGGCCGAATTCCTTCTCGAAAAGGGCCTTGCCGTCGCAGCCGATCCACGACTTGTCGATGTTGCCGGCGGTCCGGACGACGCCGTTCTTGACGACGGAGGGGAAGCCGATCCCGATGTCGCCCTTCCAGTCGAAATGCTTGACGATTTCATGCGCCGTCGCGGCCATGGCTTCGGGGGTCGCGGGTTGCGGCGTCGGGATGCGAAAGCGTTCGGCCAGCAGCGTGCCGGTCGTGAGATCGACGGGCGCGCCTTTGATGCCCGTGCCGCCGATGTCGATTCCAAGGACGTGATTGGTCATGGACGTCTACCTACCGGGTGAGGGAGTGGAGTCTTGCTTTTTTACTGATGGGTTGTTCGGGTGAGCGTTCGTGCGGCGCGAATCTTACACAGGGCCTAAAACATTGCAATCGCTGAAAAAGCGCCTTTTCGGATTCAGTTCCTGAGTCGGGGAAATTTGAGGCATTTTGTGAGCTTGTTTTATTTCTTCAGCCATCCACCAGCGACAGATTGCCGAACACGGCGGGCAGCCGGGGATTCGGGATGAAGGTTTGCTGGAATCGGCGCTGGCGCGTCCCGAGAATGTGCTCGCCTACGCTGAAACGCCCCCGGACGTGGCCGCGCTGGCGGCGGCTTACGCCTTCGGCATCACACGGAATCATCCATTCATTGACGGAAACAAGCGGGTGTCACTCGTCGTGACCCGGACGTTTCTGCTGTTGAACGGTTTCGATCTAAAGGCCGACCAAGGCGGGAAGTATCTGATTTTTCTACAGCTTTCGGAAAATTCAATGACCGAGCCGGAACTGGCGGAATGGATTCGAGGACGAATTGAACAGACGTAACCCTGAAAAAAGGGCCTTACCGTTCATTGAACCGCGAATGGGGGAGTTCCGTCCGTTTTTCGTTACGGCCTGGTTCGACTGGCTTCGCCAATCAGGAGAAAAAACGCCGCGCCCAACGGTGCAAGGTGGGCAGTCAGGAGGCCCACCATCAAAAAAAGTAGGGCCAGGAAAAAATTGAACTCACGGTCGGCCTCCTGCCGGATTTTCATATCGTTGTCCGTTGGCAAGGTGTCCCCGTGAATGGCTTTCAAGGTCAGAGGATTTTTCAGAGTCCGAAGGCCGAGGTAATTGAAGCCGACGAAAATCAGGATGTAGATCAGTTGGCCGCCAGCCATGAAAACAAAAACTTTTTCATCGACAAATGCCCCCACGCCCACCAGTAGTCCAAAAGCAAAAAAACGGGCAAGCGACTCCAGGCGCCATGGGCTGTGAGTGTCCTGTGTCAAGGAATGATGGGCAGGCAGAATCTGGCGGAGACGCTTGTGGTACCCGGCGTTCAAAAAAAGAGAAAGCACATACAGAGCGAGCCAGATTCCGATCACCGCGGGTATCGGCAAAGGCAGAGAACTCGACATCAAGGAACGAAGGTAAGTTTCCATATTTCCTTTGCGTCGGATAATTAGCGTTATGTACTTAAATATCGCGTTTCCGAACGTCGGTCGTCCGCCGCGGCGTTCATTTATAGGCCGAACTTCATTTTTGACTGCGCCCAGAGCTTCGGAACGTTGACCACCTTCCGAATCGTCGAGACATGCGCCCGGCGTGAAAACACGTCGAAGTCGTGCCGCTCGATGTCTTCGAGGATTCCGCCATAAATCCGGCTGCTTAAAAACACCGTGAAGCGGCTGTCGGGCGACAGCATTGGAATCCCCTTGTCGGCCTCGCGGTAGTAATCGCGGGCGCGGCGAATCTGAAACTTCATCAGTTCGACGAAATTCGGTGTGACCGTACCGCGCATGACATCGTCTTCCGTGGCACCGAAGCGGGCCAGTTCGTCGGTCGGAAGATAGATCCGGTTGCGGCGGGCGTCCTCGCCGACGTCGCGCAGGATGTTCGTGAGTTGAAAGGCGATGCCGAGCGCCTCGGCGTACTGAAGCGCGCTTTCATCCGTGTAGCCGAAAATCTCCGACGACATAAGGCCGACCAGCGAGGCCACGCGGTAGGCATACAGATAAAGCTCGTCGAAGGTTTGAAACCGGACGTCCTTCTGGTCGAGGTCCATCAGGCAGCCGCGCATCAGTTCGACGGCGTTCTCATATTTGATCGGAAAGGATTTCAGCGAATCGGACCACGCCACCAGAATCGGATGGGATGGAAATTCCCCGCCGTCATAAACCTTCCGCAGCGCCCCGGCCCATTCCTCGACCTTGGCCGTCAATTCGGCGCGGTCGGCGTTGCGCGTCGTGTCCACCAGATCGTCGATGTGCCGACAGAGCGCGTAAATCGCGTAAATCGGCAGCCGCTTCCGGGTCGGCAGGGTCTGAGCGCAGAAATAAAAGCTTTTGGCGTGTGTCCGGGTGACCGCCCGGCAATATTCATATGCCGGTGCAATGTCGTCGGGTGCGGGCGTCCGGACCAGCGGCGTCGTGCCGAAAACGCCCGTCGAAGTAAGGCTGAGCGAGGGCGCGTTCGTCACGGGGCGGAATTTCCTTCGAACTTCATGGTGTACTTGGGCAAGGATTTGCACGAATATGGATGAGAGACCTTGGGCTGTCAACCTGCCTTCCGGAGTCCCGAATGTCAACGACCCAGACCGTTCGGCGCGTCACCTTCGCGCAGCAACTCGTCACCCACATCCAACTGCTCGACCCGGTTACCTGGCTTGGGCCGTGGCAGGCGTTCTGCTGCGGCGTCCTCGCGGCGGGCGTCAGGCTGGCCGACGTGACGCCCGTGAATTTCCTCAAGTTCGTCCTTGCCTGCGGCCTGATCGGGCCGCTCCTAACCGGTTTCAGCCAGTCCATCAACGATTACTTCGACCGTCACCTTGACGCCATCAACGATCCGGACCGCCCGATTCCCTCCGGCCGCATTTCCCTCACCGCCGCCCGTGCCAACTTCATCATTACCGCGCTGCTCGCCGTCGGAAACACCGCCGCACTCTACCTGCTGACGAAAAGTCCGTTTTCGATTGCGCTCGGTCTGGGCGGCCTCTTTCTGGCCTACGTCTACAGCGCGCCGGGATTCCGCTTCAAGGAAAACGGCTGGCTCGGCACGACTTCGGTCGGCATCGGCTACTGCATCGTTCCGTGGCTTTTCTCCGCCGAACTCTTTCTGAAACCCGGCGAAATCTCCTATGTCCATCTGATACTTGGGGTTATCAATGGTCTCGTGGCGATGGGCCTGATCGCAATGAACGATTTCAAGGCCATCGAGGGCGACCGGCAGAACGGATTGAAGACGCTTCCCGTGATGTACGGCGTGCGCGGCGCGATGGTGATCGCGTTCTTCGAAATCAATCTGGCCCAGATCATCTTTGTCGGGCTTTGTTTTTATCTCCACCAGAACATCATCGGTATCCTCGGGGCGGTGCTGTTTCTGCCGCAGGTCTGGCAGCAGGTCGTGTTGTACCGCAACCCCGAAAACTCTCAGGTTCTGGACAAAATCGGCAAAAATTCCGCCGGACGCGCCCTCGTCAGCCAGAGCCAGACCGGCGCGCACCCAGGATTCCTCAAGTTCCTTGTCATCAGTAACCTGTTGACCGTCACTGAGTTAACGGCGCTGTCGGTGGCCTACGGATATTTTCGATAAGTTTTTCGCTTCGAATTCTGGATGGTTTTTAAAAAACATCCTCGGTAATGACGACCGGTCCAAAATGCCTCTAAAGGGGTGGATGCGCCGTCAGGAAATTGCCCCGCCTGTCCGGGTGGGGTTATTGTCTGGCGGCGCATTCGCCCCTTTTATTACTGCCTTACTCTTGCAGATTCCTTCGGGTTTTCCATGTTTGAAGAATTTTTGATCGGCCGGGAAGATTTTGAAGCTCAAAAGCTGTTCGACTCATTTCCCCCGAGGCTTTTCAATGCCAACAAGAAAGTCATTTGGGAAAAAGCAGCACCCAAAGGAAGTCATCATGCGGGGGCCCTTTCAGTAAGTCGATGGAGGAGGATGCCAATTCCTGAAACTTTTGAGGACAACTCGGTGCTTTTCGAGGTTCGTCCGGGTTTCTTCGAATACAAGCCCGTGGAAAAGACCCGCGATGCCTGGTATCTCAACTTCGCTCATCACGACCTTTTTTGTGCCTATGGGGCCGGACATTTCGCGCAGGATGAAATTCAGGTCGCGGAACATCCGATTTTGGGATCGCTTCGGGAAGCCCTGAAAACTTCCGGAATCAAGCCTTTGACGGTGGAACACGGCAAACCGACGCCGATTCTTATTCGTGGCGTCGAACGACGTTGCAGCATTTCGACATCCCCCGACAAATCCCTCGGGCGTCCCAACGGACTCTACGGACGGAATTTCAGTGAAGCCTCGCCTGAAGCGGTTGAAAAAGCTGTTGCCCTGATCGAGCCTCCGACCCTGTCGAATCTCCTCGCGATTGAAGCCCCGGCGTCCCGCGGCCTCTACACGCGCGACCAATTGGAATTCATTTTAAAGACTGCCTTTACGGGGTTCGCGGCTGCCCGCGCCGAATCGTGTCGGGTTTGTGGTGATTCGGTTGAAGTCATTGTGAATACAGGGTTTTGGGGATGCGGCGCTTATGGCGGAAATCGGACCGTAATGGTTGCGCTTCAAGTATTGGCCGCTCGTCTGGCAGGGCTTCACACCCTGGCTTTTTACGTAGGAGATGCGGTCGGGAAAGCCGACTGCGCCAAGGCACGGGAGTTCATTTTCGAACGCCTGCCGAAATGGCTTCCCGGAACGCCTGTTCGAGAGGTGGTTGACGCCATTCTGGCCGCCGGGTTCAAATGGGGCGTCAGTGATGGAAATTAAACTCCCGAGGTCATGAAAATGGAAAAGAAGGAAACCAAGGAACTCGCCGCGCCACGCGCCGATCAACTCGCGCACAATCCGACCCTTGACGAATTTCGGACCCTTCCGTTGACGGAAAAGGCACTGACCATCGCCCAGACGCAATCAATGTTGTTTTCGAATCTGGTGGTTCGGACGTTCAGCGCGTTTTTGAGAAAACCGACTGTTTGAAAAAGACCTTCAAACGCCTTTGCTGAAGAAATCGGTAACCTTTTCCCAAAAGCTGGCGGGCGGGAAAATGCCGGTCCGTTGATACACGGCCCGGCGCCGCCTGAATGATTTCGGAAGCGGAAGCGGCTCGATTCCCTCAATGACACCGAACGGGGGCTGTTCATCCTTCATTCTCGCGGCAAGTTCGAGCGTCCCGCCAATCGCCAAAACCTTTCCGGGGTGGAGCCGGTGAAGTCGACAAAGGGCGACGTTGAGGTTCATCGGATTGAGGGCCTGTTGGCAGTAGCTCCCCGCCACCACGGGAGGTTTCCCCTCGGCCAGCCCGGCCGCGTAAATCGGGGCCGCAATCCTCAGGTCACAGCCACACCTCGGGCAATCCTTCCGGACGCCGACGTTCCTGCCGCACCACGGACAAACCCAGATTGTCAGTTCCTGCGGTGACAGATTTCGAGGGCGAATGACCTTGAGCCCCTCGTCGAGAAACGACTTCATCGGGATTTCCCAGTCAGGCTCAGGCAGCGGGCCGACCACGAAAAACTTCTTCCCGCAACCCGAACAGACCGCCAATCGTCGTCTTCCGGTCTTTGTACAATCATTGACCGTCTTGCAATGCGGGCAACATAGAAAAAGGTGCATACGCAACGGAATCAGGCATTTGCCAGGCTTGCGTTCAAGTCGAACACCGGCTCCCACCCGAGCTTTTCCTTCAGTTTTTGAACATCCGCGACAAACCGCAACTGATCGCCCGACGGGACCGGCTGATCCGACAATTCAACCGAAACGGGTTGCCGATTGGCCAGTCCGATTCGTTCCGACAGCTCGGCGAAGGTCAGGGCGTTGCCCAAACCCCCTCCGATATTGAAAGTTTCGCGCCGGAGTCCGGATTTCAAAAAGAGATCGAAGGCACGGGCAAGTTCTTCGACCGGAAGGACATCCCGGACCTGCAACCCGCGCGCCCGCAAGGTCAGCCGCTTCCCTTCGCGAATGGCCCGGGCAAATCCCGAAACGAATCCACCCGGATTTCCTTCCGACGGGGCCGCGAAAACCGTTGCCAGCCGAAAAATTCCGAGCCGGAATCCGTTTTGGTCGGCGAAAAACTCGGCGTAGCGTTCGGCCAGCAGTTTCGACCAGGCATATCCGTTTTGCCCCGAAAATGCCGTCGAACAGCTTTCGGGGACGGCTTCATAGAGTTCGCAGCTTCGGTCGTAAACATCCTTCGTCGAGGCGAAAATCAGCGTCTGGCCGGCCGTCAGGCGTTCGGCCAACCAGCGGGTCCCGTCGGCATTCATCCGAAAACAGTCTCCGGCCGCTTCCGGACGTTTGTCCACCAGGGCGGCCAAATGGACGATCGCTTCATAATCCGGGAGAACCCGTTCCAGTTCATCGCTGAAAAGGGGGCGTCCCAGACGGCGCGACGAACCATCCGCCCCGAGGATCGAGGTAACGTGGGTTCCGAGGTATCCGGCGGCCCCGGTGACGAGAATTTTTCCTGAATTCATGCCGACACCGTGGCGGGGAGCGTAACGAGGATGCTGGTTCCCAGGTTGGGACGACTTGAAATTCCGACCCGTCCGCCATAGGCCCGGACGATGTCCCGAACGAGGGTCAGGCCGATTCCAATGCCGCCGCCAAGGAAATTGGTCCGCGAGGTACTGTGGTGCTGTGTGTCGCCGGCTTCGAAAAAGGCGTCGAACACCTGCCCGATCAGGCTTTCGTCGAGTCCGATGCCGTTGTCGGTCACGTCGAAACTGAATTCGCCCTCCTCGGGATTCTCCTTGAGGCTGACGACAATAAGCCCTTCATCCTTCGTGAATTTCACGGAATTGAACAGCAGTTCGCGGGCGATCTGGGCGACGCGGAGCGGGTCGCCGATGATGGTCATGGACGGAGGCCCGTCAAAAAGGAATGTCTGTTTCCGGTGGTGGGCATGAACCTTGATTTCGTCGATGACGCCGGCGAGTGTCCGGGCCACATCGAACCGCTGCGCGTTGATGACCATGGCGTCCTTCTGGGTGGTCATCAGGAGGGTCAGGTTCTGCACGATGGTGGTGAGGTTGCCGACCGCGTTGGACATGGTTTCGGCGGCTTCCTTCACCTCTTTCTGGCTTTCGGTTATGAGCGGGAGCAGGTCGCAGTATCCCTGAAGGATCGTGAGCGGGCCGCGCAGCTCGTGGCTGGTGAGTCGGAGGAATTTGCCTTTGAGTTCATTGAGCCGCTGGAGTTCGCGGTTCGCCATCTGGAGTTCAGCGTTTTCATGACGCAGGGTAATCCGGTCGAAGCATTTTTTGACCGCCGACAGCATCTGCGTGATTTCAAAGGGCTTGAGGATGAAATCGCTGGCGCCGAGTTTCATCGCCTCGACGGCTTCCTCGATTTTTCCGTGGCCGGTCATGACGAGAACTTCGATTCCCGGATTGTGCTGTTTGACGAGGCGGATGACGGTGAGACCGCTTTCCCGGGGCATCCGCATGTCGGTAATGACCACCTGGGGCTGAAACCCGGTCAGGAGGGGCGCGACTTCGCTTCCATCCGCGGCCGTCTGGACGTTATACCCGCCAAGAATATCCACGCACATTTCGCGGATATCGGGTTCGTCATCAATCACAACGATTCTTTTGTCCAAAGACTTCGAGGTCATCGCATCCGGTCCTTCTTCCAGTGAACAGCCGAATCCAGAATCGCTTCCGCCACCTCCCGCTTTGAAAGAAGCGGAAGTTCGCGCTTCCCACCATCGGAGGTGAAAATCGTGACTCGATTGGTATCGGTGTCGAATCCGGCGTCGGGCTGCGTGACGTCGTTCAAAACCAGTAAATCCGCGTTTTTTCGGTGCATTTTGGCGAGGGCCTGTTCGGGGTCGGGGTCCGTTTCGGCGGCGAACCCGACCACCACCCGATCCCCTTTTCTCCGACCGACTTCCGCCAGAATATCTTCCGTCGGTTCAAGTTCGATCCGAAGGGAATTCATTTGGTCGTTTTTTTTGATTTTCCCTTCCGCAATGCGCGCGGGACGAAAATCGCATACCGCCGCTGATTTTACGACTATTGTTGCCGTTTTTAATGTTTCCAGGACCGCGTCGTACATTTGTCGGGTGGATCGAACCCGAACGACTTCCACGCCGGCCGGGGCTTCCAGCCGGGTCGGTCCCGTCACGAGCGTGACGCGCGCGCCCCGGTCACGGGCG
Organism: Blastocatellia bacterium NZW_1522; assembly: GCA_039793685.1. GTDB lineage: Bacteria > Acidobacteriota > Blastocatellia > Chloracidobacteriales > Chloracidobacteriaceae > JAAFHI01. Next base: position 3,008 of record JBDRAL010000051.1, on the reverse strand, counting down.
GCCTCAGCCACGGCGTACCCCATTTTTCCGGAAGAACGGTTGGTCAGAAAACGGACCGGATCAAGGTCTTCCACCGTCGGTCCCGCCGTTACCAGAACGTGTTCGCCGACCAGGTCCGTTCGGGTCTCGCGTCCGAGAATTTCAATGGCTTTGGCCACGATTTCGTCGGGTTCGGCCAGCCGCCCTTCGCCGACCATTCCGCAGGCCAGAAATCCCGCCCCCGGCTCGACAATGGTCGCTCCGCGAGCGCGCAGACGGGCCACATTTTCCCGAGTCGCGGGATGCCGCCACATCTCGACGTTCATCGCCGGGGCAATCAGCACCGGCCGGGTCAGCGCGAGATACATCGTGGAGAGAAAATCGTCGGCGATTCCGTTCGAGAACTTGGCGATGGTGTTGGCGGTGGCGGGCGCGACGATGAGCAGGTCGGTCCGCTGCGGCAGGGCGATGTGGAGAATGTCGCGGTCCTCGTCGCGATTCCAGTGGTCGGTCACGACCGGTCGGCCGGAAATCGCCTGAAAGGTCAACGGCTTGACGAATTCCGTGGCATGCTTGGTCATCACGACCTCGACGTCCACCCCGGCATTTTGCAATCCGCGCAGGATGAGAACGGCCTTGTAGGCCCCGATACAGCCAGTGACGGCGAGGGTGACATGTTTCCCGGTTTTCATATTTCCGCCTCGATTCCCGACCGAATGAGCACTGTTGATTCACCACCGACGGTTGTTTTGTATACCCGTGAAGGGTGCGGCCTGTGCGACGATGTACTGGAAATTATCACTCAAATCCAGTCCGTTGAACAATTTGAACTGGAGGTTGTGGACATCGACGCCGACCCGACCCTGAAATCCCGTTTCGGGTGGGACATCCCGGTCGTTTTCATCAATGGTTTCTGTTCGTTCAAACATCGCATCACGCCCGAGCAATTCCTCGCAAAATTCCGACGGCTTCAAAACCATCGCCGACCCGGTCGTGACCTCCGCCGTCCCGGGATTGACTATTCCCGGCCCGCACCGGGGAAACGATGAACAACGATGAACTCCGAAAAAACCGAAATTGAAGGAGATTTGGAAACGGGACGCTCCCCATCACCCATCCCCCGGAAAATGTTTTTATTCCACAAACCTAATGGATGCGGTACATTCCGCCTTCGTTATGTTGATTGCACGAGTCATCGGAAACGTCGTTTCGACCCAAAAAAATGAACGCTATCAGGGCGGGCGGATTCTGCTCGTTCAGCCGACTACACCCGATGGGGCTTCAGTCGGCAGTTCGTTCATGGCGCTTGACGCCGTCGATGCCGGGGTGGGCGATATGGTGATGGTGGTACAGGAAGGCTGGTCCGCCTCCACGGCAACCACTCAACGCCCGGGTGCGGCCATTGACGCCGCCGTGGTGGGCGTCATCGATTTCTGCGAAAAACATCCGTAAGTCAAATTCGGTCAACGTTTTGGAGTCCGTTTCATGGATCTCGAACAGCGCATCGCCGAAGCCGCCCGGAACGTTTCCCGTCGTGTCGGAAACGAAGGGCCTCCCGCGCCGACGTCCCATCTCCCGTTTCATCCGAGTCAGGAACGGTTTGCAGATGCACGGTTTGTCGCGGATGTACTGGAATTCATGGTCCCCGGGCCCTGTACAATGGAACCCGGGAAGCCCTGCGACAAGTGCGATATCTGCGCGACGCGAGGTTTTTAGAAAAGGATGAGGGATGAAGGATGAGGGATGAATTATTTTCAAAGGTGAGTTGAGGTTTCGCCCGACCCGCCGGAAGAGTGCCCGAGTCCTATTTCCTTTATTTATTTTTTTATCCTTCATCCTTCATCCTTCATCCTTTTTTCCCGGAGTCATACTTTTATGTCGAACGAAACCGTCTTTTCCCCTCTTTCCAAGGAGTTTCTGCGGGTGGTCGAGGAGGCCGCCATCGCTTCGGCCCGAACCATGGGCCTCGGCAAACGCAAATTCTCCGACCAGGCTGCCGTTGAAGCGATGCGCGAAGCAATGCGGACCGTCCCGATGAACGGGCGGATCGTCATCGGTGAAGGCGAACGCGACAAAGCCCCCATGCTCTACATCGGAGAACGGGTCGGGGTCGAAACCGGCGACGGCGAATCCACCCTGCCCGAAGTCGATATCGCGGTCGATCCGCTGGAAGGCACGAACCTTTGCGCGACCGGAAGCGCGAACGCGATCGCGGTTCTCGCGGCGGCGGAACGCGGCGGGCTGCTCAATGCCCCCGATATGTACATGAACAAACTGGTGGTCGGTCCGGCGGCGCGCGGCTGCCTCAACATCGACGCACCGGTGGCCGACAATCTGAAGATTCTGGCTGAAAAGCTCGGCCGGAGCGTGAGCGATCTGGTAGTTTCAGTGCTTGACCGGCAGCGTCACGAAAAGCTGATTTCCGAAATCCGGGGCGCGGGCGCACGGATTCAACTGATTTCCGACGGCGACCTTTCGGCCGGTATCAGCGCGGCCGTCGGCGGATCGGGCGTCCACGCGGTCATGGGCATCGGCGGTGCGCCGGAAGGCGTGCTGACGGCGGCGGCCATGAAGTGTCTGAATGGTGAAATCCAGGCCCGGTTCGTGTTGAAGGATCAGCTCCACGCCGAGGATTACGCCAAGGTGACCGAAGACGCGGAAACGGTCGCCCGAATGAAGGAAATGGGCATCGACGACCCGTCGAAAATCTTCAAAACCGACGATCTCGCGCCCGGCAAGCACATCATTTTCGCCATGACCGGCGTCACCGACGGGAAAGTTCTCCGCGGGGTGCGGTTCTTCGGGAACGGAAAGCGGACTGCGTCGTTGATTATGACAACGCTTCCACACAAGGTCCGTTTCGTCGACACCGTCCACGTCGAGGGTGGTCCCGAAACCGTGATTCGGTTCTGAGGTCAGTCTCGGAGTCCGGGGTTGGGGGGGGGGTGGGGAGGGGGGGGGGTTGTTGGTTTTTTTTGTATATAGAAAGAAACACCAACCATAGGGGCGTCAGATGGATTTGGTTGGTT
>JBDRAL010000006.1:0-31295 GCA_039793685.1 Blastocatellia bacterium NZW_1522 | reverse complement strand
GAGGGGGAGTAAAACCCACAACCTGTTGAAAAGAATGGCTGAAGCGCCCCTCCCTCCTCTCCAATTGGAGAGGAGGGAGGGGGTGGGGGAGGGTGGTGAGGGCGCACGCAACTGAAAACTGCTCTAATTTTCCGGGTTTTGCCCGCGAAGGCGGGCAAGAGCGTAAAGCCTCGGATGGAGCGAGTCCACGAGCGGAATCCGTGGTTGGCAAGAGAGAGAAAATGAAAAAAGCCCGTGAAACGGGCGACAGCGCAATTCCGGAAGGCTTTCGTCTGGAGTGGCTGTCGCCCGTTTCACGGGCTTCAACGTCATTTTTGAATCAGTTCCCACGGATTTCGCTCGCAAGCTCGCTCCATCCGAGGCTTTACGCTTCCGCCCGTCTTCGCGGGCGGAAAAACGAAACGCGGTACGACTTTTTATTGAGGTCGATTTGCGGAAAAGGCCGATTACGACGGTCCCTTACGGTCGGGCTAGGGACACATCCCGCTTCGCCAAGTTCCGGGCCGTTGCGAAAGCAGTTCGCTTCGCAACGGCTTTTCCTTTATTTTTGGAAACTTGGCAAAAAAGCTTTGCCGGCCTCACTCCCGTATTTCCGGATCTTTTATGAAACGTCTTTCCATTCTCGGTTCGACCGGCTCGATCGGATGCAGCACGCTCGATGTCGTCGATCACCTCGCCCCCCGTTTTGAAGTCGTTGCGCTGACCGGCGGCAACAACCTCGAAAAACTCGCCGAACAGATTCGCCGCTACCGCCCGGACTACGTCGCCGTGGCCGAGGAAAGCGGCGTCGAAGGCCTCCGCGCGCTGCTCGGCGACGACTGGAACGGCCCCGTCGGCTTCGGCGTCGAGGGCATGGTCGCCGCCGCGACCCATCCGGACGCCGACATCGTCGTTTCCGCCGTGGTCGGCGGACGCGGCCTCCTCCCGACTCTCCGCGCCATCGAACTCGGTCGCCGCGTCGCCATCGCCAACAAGGAACCGCTCGTCATGGCCGGCGAACTGATGATGCGCCGCGCCCGCGAGTGCAACGCGGAAATCCTCCCGGTGGACAGCGAACACAACGCCCTCCACCAGTGCCTGCGCGGCGAAACGACCGGCGAAGTTAAACGGCTGGTCCTGACGGCGAGCGGCGGCCCCTTCCGCCAGACGCCGAAGGAAGATTTTGAATCCATCACCGTCGCGCAGGCCCTCAAGCATCCGACGTGGGTGATGGGCCGGAAAATCACCATCGACTCGGCGACCCTGATGAACAAGGGGCTGGAAGTGGTTGAAGCGCGGTGGCTTTACGACGTACCGGTTGAAAAGGTGGACGTCATCATCCACCCGCAATCGACCGTGCATTCGATGGTGGAATTCGTGGACGGCTCGGTCGTCGCGCAACTTGGCGTGGCCGACATGCGGCATCCGATCCAGTACGCCCTGACCTATCCCGACCGCCTCGGCGCGCACATCACGCCGCTCGACCTGATTTCAATCGGAAAACTTGAGTTCTACGCGCCTGATCTCGACAAATTTCCGTGCCTGCGCCTCGCGTACGACGCGCTCCGCGCGGGCGGGACGATGCCCGCGGTCCTCAACGCCGCCAACGAGGAAGCCGTCGCGGCGTTCCTCGATGAAAAAATCGGTTTCAACGGCATTCCGCGCACCATCGAGGCCGTGATGAATCGTCACGACCTGAAACCGACCGACAGCGTCGAGACGATTCTGGCCGCCGACGAATGGGCGCGCGAGGAAGCGAAAAAGATCATTTCAAATTGAGGCTAAAGGTATGTCGAGTCTTCCGAAACCGCGTTACTACTCGCTCGAAGAATATTTCGCGCTCGAATTGGCTTCGGACCGAAAATACGTTTTTCACGACGGTATTGTGACGATGATGGCCGGAGCGCAGCCGGACCATAACCGGATTCAGCGGAACATCATCCGGCGACTTGACACGTCCCTTGAAAACGGCGGATGCGAAGTCTTCGGTGGCGATCAGCGGGTCAAGGTCGAGATTGCCAGCCCGTATCTTTATCCGGATATTTCCGTCGCCTGTCCGAAACCGAAATTCGAATCGGTCGGCGGGGTGCTGACGCTGATCAACCCGACCGTCATCATTGAAGTCCTTTCCCCCTCGACCGCCATCGATGACCGCAACCGGAAATTCGCCCAATATCAGACCATCGGCACGCTCAAGGAATATGTCCTCGTGGATTCGGGTCGAATGCGGGTCACCCACTTCCTCAAACAGAAAAACCGGATGTGGATGCCGACCGACTTCACCGAACCGGAACAGGTCATTCGGCTGAACGCCATCAACTGCGAACTTCGACTTGCCGAGATTTACCGAACGGTGGTGTTCCCGGAAAAACCCGCCCGAAAACGCGCTTCAGAAAAGAAGAATCAAAAGTCGAAGGCGTAAAACCGGACGCGCGCGAAATCCCTATATATTAAGGATCGCGCGCGTACGATGAATGAATCTTCAAAGTTCCGGAAATCGGAAGCCCTCAAAAACCGCCGAAAATCACGATTTCGCGAACAGTTTCGGCACGATTTCACCCGCCGGACCGCGCAATGAAACGTCCGCGAAATCGGAAAAACGGGTTTCCTCGGGGTTGATTTCGATGACGGCGGCCCCGGCCGCGCTGGCGATTTCGGGAATCCGCGCCGCCGGATAGACCAGTGCCGACGTTCCGACGACCAGACACACGTCGCAGGAAGCGGCGACCGTCGCGGCCTCCTCGAACGCCCCGGCGGGCAGCATTTCCCCGAACAAAACCACGTCCGGACGCAACACTTCCCCGTTCGGCCCCTTCGGAGGAATTTCCGGGAGCGGCGTTTCGGGCAGCGGAACGGTTTTCGACGAACCGAAGGGCCGTCCGCGCCAGATGTTGCCGTGAAGTTCGATGATTTTCGTACTTCCGGCGCGCTGGTGCAGGCCGTCCACGTTCTGCGTCACGAGTAAAAAGTCGTCGTACCGTTTTTCCGCCTCGGCCAGCGCGTAGTGGGCGGGATTCGGCGACAGTCCGGCGAGAATTCCCCGCCGATACTCGAACCACTCCCAGACGGTGACGGCGTCGCGTTCGAGCAGTTCCGCCGAGGAAAGCTCGGTCGCGGGCATGCCGCGCCAGACGGCCGTGTTGCCGCCGCCCCGAAAGGTCGGCACGCCGGATTCCGCCGACACGCCCGCGCCGGTGAAAACCACCACGCGCCTGGCTTCCCGGACGTACCGCGCGGCTTTTTCAAGGAGTTGATCGCTCATTTCGTGGCTCCGGATTTCAAACCTACTATTGCGGCGGTTTGGTTTCGTCCTTCGGCGCGTCGCCCGGCGCGGGTTCAACGGCCGAAATGAGTTTCGCCTTGAGGTCATCAATCTGGGCCGTCAGGGCCGCCAGTTCACCCTGTTTCCGGGTCAGCGACGGCTCGGTGGCGGTGATGTCCGCGCGGAGGCGTTCGGTCCGTGCGTTCAGGGTGGCGCGAACCTTTGCTTCCGCCTCGTCGCGCGAAGCGTAAGCCATTGTCGCCAGTTCTCCCGCGATGTTCTGAAGCCGCGTTTCCGCGTCGGCCAGTTCGAGCCGCATCGCGCGAACCGATTTTTCCGACTCGGCAATCTGGCTTTCGAGGGCCGCTTGACGCGCATACAACGCATTCAACAATGCCGCCCCCGCCTGAACCTTCCCGGACTGTTCCAGCGCCCCGACCGCCTTGACCAGTTTGTCCAATTCACGCACGATGGGGTCTTCTTCCGGCTTGGCGGGCGTTGTTTCCGAAACGGGCGGCGGCTGATTTTCACTCTGGCCGGCCGTCGCGGGCGTCCGGTCCGGCAGCGCCGGAGGAAGGGCCGGAGGCGCCTGACGCCGTTTCGGTCGCGGGTTCTGGGCATTCGCAACGGTCGGAAACATACCGACCAGCACCAGTGCGAGCAGCAGAATACGCATTGTTCAATTCCTCAAAAACGAAAGAAGTGGAAAACGGGTGCCGACCGCCGAAAACTATACCGTGAGTTGGGAGTTCGTGGAACGCGCGCGGCGCGCGCTCGGCGGTTTCGTCTCCCAATTCGGGCCGGAAGAAAACGCGGCAACGCAGGCTTCGGTCCTGGTCCCGATCTTCTTCAAGTCCGGCGTTCCGCATCTTTTGCTGACCAAGCGGTCGTCGCACCTGCGCCGCCACAAGGGCGAAGTCGCCTTCCCCGGCGGGCGGCGCGATCCGGAGGAAACGCCGGTCGAAACCGCACTGCGCGAAACCGCCGAGGAAATCGGCCTTCCGGCGGAAAGCGTCGAAATCCTCGGCGCGCTCGACACGTTTTACACCAACACTGGATATCAGGTGACCCCGATCGTCGGACTGATTCCCTACCCGGCCGAGTTTCGCGTCAATCCCCACGAAATCGAGCGGTTAATCGAGGTACCACTGCCTGTCATCGCACGCCCTGAAGCACGCGAAGTTCGAGAATTTGAAGTGATGGGCCGAAAGCGCCCCATTTTCTTTTACCACTACGCCGACCGTGACCCGATCTGGGGCGCGTCCGGCTACATCGTCCACCGGTTTCTGCTGACCGTTTATCCGTTGTTGATGGATGACTTGCGGAGCGAGGCCGCCTTTTAAAAGTCTGGAGTCCGGAGTCGAGAGTCTGGAGTCAAAACAAAGTCGAATCCTCCGACTGACTCGGCCTCGAAATGAATAACCCTGAAAAATTCGGACTCCAGACTCATGACTCCAGACTCCAGACTGTTTTTATGGATCACATCGTCATCGCCATTGACGGCCCGGCCGGGGCCGGAAAAAGCACCCTTGGAAAATCGCTCGCCGCCCGGCTCGGCGCGCTCTATATCGACACCGGCGCGATGTACCGCGCGGTGGCCCTGAAAAGCATTCACCTCGGCATCATCGACCCCACGCAGGCGGGCACCCAGTTGACGCCCGAACAGGAAACCGAACTGACCCGCGTGGCGGAATCCATTCATATTCACCTCGAAGGCGATCCGTTTCACATCCATGTCTTTTCGGATGACGAGGATGTTTCCGACGCCATCCGGACGCCGACCGTCAGTCGGTACGCCTCGGTCGTCTCGACCGTCGCGGGCGTCCGCCGGGCGATGGTCGATCAGCAGCGCCGGATGGGCGCGGAAGGCACCGTCGTGATGGACGGCCGCGACATCGGGACCAACGTTTTCCCCGACGCCCATGTGAAGTTCTTTCTCGACGCCTCGGTCGAAGCCCGCACCAGGCGCCGCTACGACGAACAGATCGCCCGCGGCCTTGAATGCTCGATGGAGGAAACCCGCCTCGACGTTCTCGAACGCGACCGCCGCGATTACAACCGGACGGTCAACCCGCTCCGCCGCGCCGACGACGCCGTCTGGCTCGACACGTCCGACCTCGGCCCCGAGCAGGTGCTGGAAAAAATGCTGGCGATTATCCGGAACCGGGATTGAGGAAGAAAATGCGGAATGCGGAATATCGAATGCGGAATAAAGGAAATGTGGCGATTTTATAGAGGATGCGCCTGACTGCGGGAAACAAGTCCGACAATTTTTCATCCCCATCTTCTCCGCCGTCATTCCGCATTCGATATTCCGCATTCCGCATTCTCTCTCCCCATTCCCCCTTCATAACCGTTTCCGAAAGTACCAACGCCTTCAACGGTTTTGGGCTACAGTCGCGGCACTCGAAACATCGGCGTCCCCCTCGCGAATCAACGCTCACCTTCAGAAAGCCGAGGTGACGGTCATGCAGGAACTCCAGCGCCTGAGAGTCCGGACGGTGACGCCCGCCGCCCGTTGCGAAATCTGCCACCAGTCGGACTTCTTCGATCCGGATTCGAACATCTGCGCCCGCTGCGCCGAGGTTCGGGTTTCCCTGTTCGAACCGCGCGCCCTGCAACCGGTTGACGATGACGGCAACGGCGAGCAGTTCTGGGACCTGCTGTTGATCGGCAGCCTGTACGGGGTCACGGCCGCCTTGCTCGTCGGGACATTGGCCGCCCTCGCCTCGACCTTCTTCTTCCATAGCCCGCGCCCGATCCGTAACGCGCTCGTCTTCGCCGAAGTTGCTTTCCTCGTCGGAACCCTCGTGGGCGTCCTGCGGCGGGGCGGCAACGCCCAGACCCTGCGCATCGCGGCGCGCAACGCGATGTACTGTTTCATGTTCGGCGGCATCCTCGCCGGCGCGCTCTACTTCATCAATTTCGCCTCGCCCAATCTCGACGGCCTGGACTTCCTCAAGTTCATCGGATTCTGCCTGTTCGGCGGCGGGGTCTTCGCCCTCGGCGGCGGCTTCATCGGGGCCGTCCTGAGCGTCCTCATTCCGCGCCACCACTGGCTGCGACGCCCGGAAGTCACTGAAATCGAGGGAGTTGAAATCCGATTTCAGAACCGGGAAAAAATGTAACGCAACGCACAAAAAAATTTTGAAATCCGCGTTTTGGGTTTCTATGTTGGTATCAGGCCGGTGGTTTGTCATTCCCCCCGGATGACACCAAACATTCGGCTTCGCCGAGCATCCGTCACCGTTCGGCGACGGTCGCGCCTTCTTCCGAACCGACCATGTACAGGTCAGATTCGTCCTTTCGGGAGACGTGTGTCCGAAAAACACATTCGCCTTTGCGAATTTATTACAGGAGAAAATTCCTCCATGGTGTTCCCCGCTCCTGATCCGATTCCCCTTCCGGCCCCCGTGTGGCTGATGAAGGCCCTCCACATCCTCACGCTCTCGCTTCATTTCCTTTCGATTTACCTCGTGGTCGGCGGTCTGGCCCTCGCGCTCGTCTGGCATCTGCTGGGCAAACGCGGCACGACGGCGGGCGACGCTTCAGCCGCGATTACCCCGAAACTTCCGGTCGGAATGACCTATCTGGTCAACCTCGGCATTCCGCCGCTGCTGTTCGCGCAGGTTCTCTACGGCCGCGCGCTCTACACGAGCAGCATTCTCATCGGCGCGTACTGGCTGGCGGTCATTTTCCTGCTGATTCTAGGTTACTACCTGCTCTACGTCATCGCCAACCGCTCCGAAAAGGGTCAGAGCTGGTGGCTGTTCGGCCTCGTTTCGCTGGTCGTCATTACCTACATCGGGCGGATTTATTCCTCGAACATGACGCTCATGCTGCGCCCCGAGGCGTGGCCCGCGATGTACGCCGCGAACGCCCACGGCACGCAGTTGCCGAAGGGCGATCCGACGGTGCTGCCCCGCTTCCTGTTCGTGATGATTGGTTCGCTGTCTATCGGCGGCATCTTTTTGATGTTTATCGGTCTTCAGAAATCCCTCGCCGACACCGTGCGCGACTTCCTGCGCCGTCAGGGCGCGATCCTCGCCGCCGGTTTCGGACTCGTCCAGCTCGGCATCGGTTTCTGGGTGATGAACGTCCAGCCCGCCGGGATTCGCGAAGCCCTCGCCGCCAAACCGCTCTACCACATCGGCGAATACCTCTGGCTCGGCGCCTCGATTCTGACCGTGGCCGCGGCCGCCGCCGCGCTGGCGATGAAACAGGGCTGGCTCGTGCCCGCCGTCGCCGGACTCGGCGCGTTTCTGTCGACCACCGCGATGACCATCGTGCGCGACGGCATCCGCGACATGACGCTGCTTTCAAAAGGCTATGACGTGTGGAATCAGCCGGTTTCGCCCAACTGGCAGGTCGTCGTCATCTTCCTCGTACTGTTTGTTGCGGGCCTCGCCGTCATCGCGTGGATGGTCCGCCAACTCAAGGGCGGGAAAGGAGTGGCCGAAAGCCATGTCTGAAATTCATTCGATGGAATCGCACGAGGCGCCGGAATCGCCCGCCCGCCGGAGTTTCATACAGATCGGCCTCGGCGCGGTGGGCCTCGGGTACGCCGGAATCATCGGCTATCCGATTTATCAATACCTTTCGACGCCCGCCCAGAAGGCCGCCGCCGCCGGCAACGTCACCTCCGCCACCCTCGACGGCGCGGACAAACTTCCCGCCAAGTCCGTGATGATGTTCAAGTTCGGGTCCGAACCCGCGATGCTCATCCATCACGCGGACGGCTCGTGGGTCGCGCTCGGCGCGGTCTGCTCGCACCTCGGTTGCACCGTCAGCTTCGAAGCCGACCAGAACCGCATCTTCTGCGCCTGCCACGGCGGCGTCTACGACCCGAAAACCGGCGACACGGTTTCCGGACCGCCCCCGAAGGGCCTCAAAAAATTCAAAGTGGAGGTGACCGATGGACGCATCACTGTCTCCAAAGCCTGAGCGCAACCGGCTGGTCGCCGCCGTGTACGACTGGGTGGACGACCGCCTCGGCCTCGAAGAAATCCTCGCCTTCGCGCGTCACAAGACCGTTCCCGACCACAAGCATTCCTTCTGGTACTTCTGGGGCGGAATCTCGCTGTTCTTCTTTCTCGTTCAGGTGTTCAGCGGCGTGCTGCTGCTCGTCTACTACCGCCCCGGCGCGGAAAGTTACGAATCGGTCCGCCAGATTACCTACGACATCAAGTTCGGCTGGCTGGTGCGCTCGGCGCACTCGTGGTCGGCGAACCTGATGATGGTGGCGATTTTCGTCCACATGTTTTCGGTCTATTTCATGAAGGCCTACCGCCAGCCGCGCGAATTCGGCTGGTGGAGCGGCCTCGCGCTGCTCGCCCTGACGATGCTGTTCGGCTTCAGCGGCTACCTGCTGCCGATGGACGACCTCGCGTTCTTCGCGACCAAGGTCGGCCTCGAAATCCCGGCGGCGCTTCCGCTCGTCGGACGCTTCATCACCGACATCGTCCGCGGCGGCCCGGAAGTCGGACCGACGACCATCCAGCGGTTTTTCGCGCTTCACGTCGTCATTCTGCCGCTCATCTACATTCCGCTCGTCGGTTTCCACCTCTGGCTCGTCCAGAAACACGGCAACGCCATGCCTCCCGCCGAGGAGGAAAAACCCGTGGAAAAACGCCGTTCGATTCCGTTTTTCCCCGATTTCCTCTCGCTCGACCTCGGCATGTGGCTGATTTCGCTCAACGCCCTCGCCATCCTCGCGTCGCTTTACCCGTGGCAGCTCGGCCCGCAGGCCGACCCGCTCGCCCCCGCACCCCTCGGCATTCACCCCGAATGGTACTTCATGGCCCAGTTCCAGCTTTTGAAGGTCTTCGGACGGTGGTTCCCCGGCGCGGCGGGCGAGGCCCTCGGGATTTCGCTGTTCACCCTCGGCATTCTCGTCTGGGCCGTCGTGCCGCTTTTCGACACGCGCACAACCGCCGGACGCCGCGGACGAACCGCGACCTACATCGGCTACGCCTTTCTGGTCGGCCTCATCCTGACCACGATCTGGGGCTATCTCGACCTGTAAAAGGTGTCGGGTGTCCGGTATCGGGTTTCAGGTGAGGTTTTGGGTATTGGGTTTTGGGTCGGGCGCGGTTGTCGCCTGACCGGGGAGAAAAAAAGATGAATTATCCGTTTTGGGATGTGCCGTGGATCGGAAGCGGCTGGGTGATCGGACTGATCGCCATCTTTCACGTACTGATTTCACACTTCGCCGTCGGCGGCGGGTTTTACCTGCCGATGGCGGAAGCCAAGGCGATTCGCGAAAACCGACCGGAAATGATGGCGGCGATTCGCAATCACGCGAAATTCTTTCTCGTTCTGACCGGCGTCTTCGGCGCGGTTTCCGGCGTGGGCATCTGGTTCGCCATCGGTCTGGCGCATCCGGAAGCGACCAGCACGCTGATTCACAATTTCGTCTTCGGCTGGGCCATTGAGTGGGTGTTTTTCATCGTCGAACTGTCCGCCGCCGCCGTGTATTACTACGGCTGGGACAAAATGGACGCCCGCACCCACCAGATCGTCGGCTGGATTTACGCCTTCTGCGCGTGGGCGTCGCTCGTCATCATCAACGGCATTCTGACCTTCATGCTGACGCCGGGCGGAACCTGGCTGAGCGTGGCCGGAACGGGCAACGAGTCGGCGTACTTCTGGAACGCCTTTTTCAACCCGACCTACTGGCCGAGCCTCATCCTCCGCACGCTGGTCTGCATTTCGCTCGCCGGGGTCTACGCCCTGATTACCGCCAGCCGCGTGGACGGCTACGAACAGCCGAAACTCAAGGACGACCTCGTCCACTGGTCGGCGAAGTGGCTGCTGCCGTCGTTTCTCATCATGCCGATCGTGTTTTTCTGGTATCTCGCCTGCGTTCCGTCGGGTCAGCGCCAGCTTTTGAACTTCGGCATCTCGACCATCGGCCAGGGAACGTTCACGCAGGTCACGCGCGCCGCCACGGTGACGGTGATGACGTCGGGGACGATTCTGGCGTTCGTCTACTTCACGGCCTGGCGCAACACGCGCGGGTTCACGCTCGGACGCGCCCTCACGGTGCTGTTCCTCGCGCTCGCGGCGACCGCCTCGACCGAACACGCCCGCGAAATGCTCCGCAAGCCCTATGTCGTGGGCGATCACATGTTCTCGAACGGCGTCCGCAAGAATGAAGTCGAGAAATTCAACCGCGAGGGCTATCTCGCCAATACCATGTGGCTGAAGGGTGGGGATTCGCCCGCGCTGAAACAGGTGGTTTATGGCGATTCAGACCCGAACCGCCTCGAACAGCTTAAACGCGGCGAAATGATGTTTCGCGGCCAGTGCCTCGCCTGCCACACGACGCAGGGCTACCGCCCGATGGTCCGGCTGATGCAGGGACGCGACCGCAAAACGATTGATTCGTTCCTGAAGGCGCTCCACGAGTACAAATCCGACTCGCCCTACCGCGCCTTCATGCCGCCGCTCGTCGGCACGCCGGACGAACGCGACGCCCTCGCGGCCTACCTCGACGCGCTGGTCAACCCCGGCGGCAAAAAATCCGAAGCCGTCGCGAAAAAATAAAGCGGTTACCGTAGCCCGACCGTCAGGGAGGGCTGTCCTTTCCCGATCACCAACGCTCAACATCCGGCAGCTTTTCCCCACGGAAGGCTGCCGGTTTTCATTTCGCCGTATAGAATGCCCCCGGTCGCCACATTCCCTCGTCGCCGGAAACCGCTTTTACAATGGAGCTTCGCCAGTTTTTGCAGCTTGCCTACAGCGCGGAACGCGCCGCCGCCTTCGCCTACGTCGGACACGCCGGTTCGGTGAAATCCCCCGACCTCAAACGCGAAATCAAACAGATCGAGGACGAGGAATGGCGTCACCGCGAACTGCTTCTCGGAATGATGAACCGCCTCGGCGTCCGCCCGTCGCGGTTTCTCGAAGCGAAGTACTACCTCATTGGAAAGTTCATTTCCCTTTCCTGCTACTTCCTTGGCTATTTCCTCCCGATGTACTTCGCCGGACGCCTCGAAAGCGGCAACGTCAACGAGTACGTCCGTCTCCTCGAACTCATCGAAAACACGCCGCTCGCCGACGAACGCGACTGCGTCATGGAAATGGCGCTCGTCGAAAAAAACCACGAACTCTATTTTCTCTCGAAAGTCACCGACCACCCACTCCTCGGCCTCTTCATGAAGGTGTTCAAATGGGGACCGGGCCGAAGTTTTAACGACTTCGAAAACAAGTGGACCGTCGTCGAAAGTGCTTCCGTCGCCCGGTCGTGAAGGTGCAATGGTTTGAGCGGTTTTCGTTGAAATTCGACCCAGGAAATTAGAGCAGTTTTCGTTTGCTTGCGACCAGTTGAAGTTGATAGCCCACGGCCGGACCGTAGGGAGGCCGTGGGAAAAGAATGATGCGCGGGACCGCATTTTTTTCCCATACCCTCGCCCGAGCGCTCCGGGTATGGGTTATCTTCTTGGGTCGCACTCATTTGAAAACCGCTCTAGCCCCCTGCCGCAGCGCTTTTTAGGTGCGTGCAACCTTCTTGCCGAACGGTGAATGGCGCGCATATTGGATGTAGCCCACGTCCGGAGCGCTTTGGCGAGGACGTGGGGAAACATGTGAAAACATTGATTTCATTGGGTTTTACGGCGAAACATGTTCCCCGTAGCCTCGCAAAAAACGCTGCGGCTACGGGCTATGCCCAATATTCCACCCACCCACGCGGCGGTGAATTGGCCGCAAGCAAACGAAAACCGCTCTAAATTCCCCAATCGTTTTTTGGAAAGAGGCTTTCACCATGCCTTCAAACCAACTCCCTCCCGCCATCGCCGAAATCGTCGAAAAACTGTCCGCCATTCCTGGCGCGGTCGCCGTCACGCTCGGCGGATCGCGCGGACCGAACCTTGCCGACGCCGCGAGCGACTGGGACCTCGGGTTGTATTACCGGGGCGAAATCGACCTTTCACCCCTCGCCGCGGCCTACGGCGTGGTCAACCCGCCGGGCGCGTGGGGACGCCTCATGAACGGCGGCGCGTGGCTCGAACTCGCCGGAATGAAGGTTGACGTCATCCTGCGCGACCTCGACACGGTCGAATACTGGGCAAAACGCGCCGAAGCCGGGGAATTTGAAGTGGATCTGCTGCTCGGCTACCTCGCGGGCATTCCGACCTACAGCCTGTGCGCCGAAATTTCCGTCAACCGGGTCCTTTCCGGTCAACTTCCTCCCCTCGGCGACTTTCCTGAAAAACTGAAGGAAACCGCCCCGCCCAACTGGCGGTTTCGCAGCCGGTTCAGCCTCGACTACGCCCGGATGCACGCCCGGCGCGGCAATCTCGTCGGCGCGACCGGACAAACCGCGAAAGCGGTGTTCGAGGAAGCCCACGCGCGCGCCTGCGAAGCCGGACGCTGGGCGCTCAACGAAAAACGCCTGCTCGCCGGACTCGACCACGTTCATTCGTTTTTTTCGAATGTCCCCGCCGAATCTGCTGAACTTCTCCGCTGGATCGACGGCGTGGCGGAGGTGACTGGCCTCTGACCATCGGTATGGAACCCCGAGCGTCAGCGAGGGTTTCCCGCTACGGCAGGATCACCACCACCGTCCCGACGGGGACCTCGTCGTACATCGCCTTCAACTCCGCGTTGTGCATGCTGACGCAGCCCCAGGTGAGCGCGCGCGATTCGTTATCAGACCACTCTTTTTCGATCCAGCCGTGAATGCCGATGCCGCCGCCCAGCACCGTCCGTTGCGGCGGCGTCTTCCCCGCCCGGTCGGCGGCCACGATGGCGTCGTGTTCGGCTTTTGAAATCCGGCCCGCCGCGAAAGCCGTCCGCGCATCTTCGGCGTTCGGGTAGCTCAACCGCATCCACGCCGCGCCGAGGTAGGCCGTCCACCACTCGCCCTCAAACGGCCCGCGCGACTTTTCGACGATTCGATAGGCCCCCTCGGGCATCTTCCGGTCTCCCTCGGCGAATTTGTGCCCGTCGGGGCTTTGGCTCAGGCCGATTTCCCACGTTCTCCTTTTTTGGCCTTGCTTGAACAAATCCATTTGCGTCCGCGATTTCACGACTACAAGAAACGCCGGTTCGTCCGCCGGGACGGTCAGTTTTCGATGTTCGAGAATGAACGGCGTCGGATTTTCGTAATGTTGACGAACTTTTTCGACCGGCCAGCCCGCGCTGGACGGCCAAAACTCGACCGGTACGTCCGCCATCGACTCGCGCCGCAGTTCGAAATGAAGATGTGCCGGAAAAACGTCGTCGGCCCCCTTGCCGATGGTCCCGATAC
Source organism: Blastocatellia bacterium NZW_1522 (assembly GCA_039793685.1). Taxonomy (GTDB): domain Bacteria; phylum Acidobacteriota; class Blastocatellia; order Chloracidobacteriales; family Chloracidobacteriaceae; genus JAAFHI01. The sequence continues at coordinate 17,799 of JBDRAL010000006.1, read as the reverse complement.
GCTCGCGGCGTCCGACGAGCTGGCCGGGTTTTACGAAAACGTCGCGCAAATGGTCGTACTGCGAGAACACCCGCTCGACCCGCCCGTTTCGAAAATACCGGTGTTCGATGAGGACGATGTTCCCGTAAGGCTTCGCCGCCGCGCCGGCGAACAGCACCTTCCCGCGCGCCGTCGCAAACACCGGCTGGCCGAGGTCGCTGTCGCCTCCGCCGTTGCCGTTCCAGTCCTCGCCGGTGTGGATGCCGAGTTCGTAGGTTTGGGCAAAACCGGTCGCGACATACCACCCGCTGAAGACCCGGCCGTCCGGCGCGGTGTATTTCCCTTTTCCATCCGCGTCGCCGACCGGAAAATCGAAACCGTCCGCCAGTTGCGGGTCGAACATCGCCACCACCGGATCGACTTCCGGCTTTTTGGTTTCAACAACCGAATTCGGCGCGGGTTTGACCGGACGCGCGGGAGAGTTTCCGCAACCCTGTACCCCCAACCCGACCAAAAGAGCCAAGTGAAGGATCGAAAGTGGTTTCAAGGCCGAAATTTTATCGCCATGTTTCAAAAATTGGTCTTTAACCAGTTGACCCCATTTATTCCACAAAGTTCCAGAACCGCTTGAAAATGTCATTGGCATGAACATCTTCAACGGATTCGGGGAAACCATCCGGATAATGATGAAAGCGAACCTCTCCATCCTCAACCAGGAAATTCCCGCCTTCCAATTCCTGAAGAAGTCTTTCCAGAAAACTGTCGAATGAAGTTGAAATGACCTGCTTTATGTCCTCATCCCGACCAAAAACAATGACTTGCCCCCAAGTTCCCAGCGTATCTGGATCAAGGTCGATCCCAATGTGGTTTCCAGCCTCGTCATGAGTAAAGGGTATCCATTTCGGATTTGCGTACAGCGGCCTGATGTACCCATCAGGCCGCGACGACATGGAGGAAGCCATTTCTTCATTCATATCGACCAATCCGGCCCAGGTTTGCTGATAATGAGTGACGTTTTGAATACTGAGGAAAGTAAGGCCCATGAAAAGCCCGAAAGGTTCACAACTCATCTGGCCATCATGGCCTAAGTAAAAAAGGCGAAATGAATCGGGCAAGGTGGAGCCGATTTGTCTTTCGAGGTTTTCAAGTTCCTCAACGGAACATCCCGGATTCAAATCTTCAAGAAGTTCCGGAGCCTGTTCAGCCAGCCATGATTCAAGTCTTTTCCAAATGGTGGACATTTTTCCTCCCAAAGATTTATTTAATTTTCCGAATACCGGGTCGTCACAAACGCCTCCATCGGCGACAGGCGGTCAAAAAGCTGATTGAGCGCGGTTTCGGGAAGCGTTTTCAGCGCGTCGGAAAGCAGGTCGCCCAGTTCCTGCGCCGTCGGACGCTTGGCCGGGTTCTTTTCGAGCGTACGGGCAACAATGTCCTCAATGACGGGTGGAATGAGCGGATTCAACTCCCGGAGCGGCGTCGGTTTATCGTTGATGTGCTTGAGCATCATTCCGACCAGACCGCTGAGCGTTTTTTCAAATGGCGGACGCCCGGCGAGCAGTTCATACAGCACGACGCCGAGGCTGTAGACGTCCGATCCCCCGTCGTACGGCTTGGAAGCCAGCCGTTCCGGGGCCATGTAGGCCGGTGTCCCGATGAGATTGTTGGTCCCGGTCAGCGTTTCAAGGTCTTCCCCGGTGTCGTCGGCCATCATTTTGGCGATGCCGAAATCCACCACCTTGATGACTTCGCCTTCCAGCGTGTAGTTGATGAAGATGTTGTCCGGCTTGATGTCGCGATGGATGATGCCCAGCCGGTGCGCCTCGGCGAGCGCGCCGCAGACCGGAATCACCCGTTCCAGACAGTGTTTCAGGGTTGTGGCCGGTGTCGTCCGCAGTTCCTGGGCCAGCGAGACGCCCTTGAGCAGTTCCATCACCAGATAGGCGATGCCCTGCGCCGAAATTCCCGAATCGAGAACCGTGATGATGTTCGGGTGCGAGAGCCGGGAGATGGAAATGCCCTCCCGCTTGAACCGTTCGACGGCCTCGGCGTTGTCGTTTCCTGGACGCGGCTTGAAAACCTTTACCGCAATCGTCCGTCCGAGCGACAGGTGCGTGGCCTTGAACACCACCCCGAAACCGCCTTCGCCGATTTTTTCGTCCAGCCGGTATTTCCCGTCCAGCACGGTGCCGGGCAGCGCCAGCGCCAGCGCGGAGAAAATCCGGTCGGCCTGCCGCTGGGTTTCGATCAATTCGTGGTTTTTGCCGTTGATTTCGGCGATGCGGCGGTCGAGTTCCTCGTTTTTGCGGACCATGATGGCCCGCGCGTTCTCAAGCTGTTTTACGGTCCCGGCAAGCTGTTCATTGGCCCGACCGAGTTCCTCGTTGCGCTCGGCGACTTTCGCTTCCAGTTCCTGATTGAGTTCGTCGAGACCGTCATAGACGCGGTTGAAACGGGTGGAAACGGCGACCGTCATCGACACCACCAGCGTGGCGAGAATCCAGCGCGACACCAGCGGAATCTGGATCAGACCGAAAATCCGGGCCAGTTCGAAGGCTTCCAGAAACAGGACGAGGGCAATTCCGATGATCAGCGGCCGGGTTTCGGGGTTTCCACGGCGCGTTTCCTCGGCCAGCGTCCACAGCATGTACCCGAGGAGCGGCAGAATCAGCAGGAAAACCCACTTGTCCACCGGAGAAAAAGCCAGATTCGGCCTGACCAGCACCGTCAGCCCCCAGACGAGGTTCAACGCCTGAAGGCCGCGCGACCAACGGTCAATCGGTCGTCTCAGAAAAATGTACAGAAACTGAATGCAGAACACCTGCGCGAACTGACGCGAGGACACCCGCGCCATGTTGGCGAGCAGCGGCGGCAGAAATTCATAGGACCAGTTCGAGTTGGCGAAGGTGTTGATGGCGAAATTCAGGCAGGCGGCGGAAAACCAGCCGTATTCCGGTGACTCGCGCCGGGCCAGATACATTTGAAAGTAATAGTGACTGGCCAGAAGGAACAGAAACGCCAGGATGAAGCGGTCCACCTCGCCCCAGAGCATTTCACGATGTTCAAGTTCCAGCGCCGCGCGCATCACCGGAAGCGGCCCGATGGCGCATTGCCGCGCGAGCGGCGACAGCGCGGCCGTCATTCTTTTTCGAAGACCGGCCCGATCGGGGTTCTTCCAGAGCCGAATCGCCACCGAGAGCTTTCCGTCGGCCGGGATCAGCCGCTCGGGGATCGGGTACACGGTGGCCGGGGTCCGGGCGACGCCTCCGTCCGGGGGAAAATTGCCGGACCGCGCAATTTCCTCTCCGTTCACAAAAACCTGATAGCACCCCTCGTAAAATTCACCGACCTGAAAGGCGAGAAACGGCCGCCGGGTCGGCCCCAGCCGGTTTTCCGGGATGACCACAACCCGGCGACTCCAGGAAAACCCGTGGTGCGCCGGCCCCCCGAACAGCTCGTCAACATTGACGGTTTCCCAGGCCGAATCATCGAAAGAAGGCGATGCCCACGCCGGATTGTCGCCGCCTCCGGTTTTCCAACCATCGGAAACGACCAGCGTCAGGGGCGACAATGGAGGCGCCGAGGGAGCCGATCTCCCCAAGACAATCACCAGAATGAACGCAATCCATGGAATGAGGAGGAGCGCCCAGCGAACGCCTCGGGCAAGCCAGTCGGTTGGTGAGGTCGAGCTTGGCCGGCTGCGAGTGGTCATGGCTTTCTTTCCGGGTTGATTCGGGAATTACTCGCCATCCTGGTCGCCGCGCGCCTTCGGGACAAGCTGCCAAAGGCGAAACAACCCGTACGGCACGAGCAGCAACCCGACGATCAGATTCCATGAAAACGTCCGGGGCGGATGCGTCGCCCACTCCCAGATGCGAAATCCGCCGTAGGCAATGAAAAGGAATGGCAGAATTTTCCAGAGCAGTCGGTTTGACACGATTCGTGAAAATAACTGTGGTTGAATGGCGCGGCCAGCCCTCCCTTACGGTCAGGCTGCGGATTCCGCCCGGTTCATTAAAATCTGACGGCGGTCGCGCCGCGTTCAACCGGGACGACCACCAGTCCGTTACGCGCGACCAGCCCGGCGAAAATCCGCTCGTCGGCGACGACCCAGCGCGCCGTCACGCGCCCGTCGGCGACCTGAACGACGGTGATTTCATCGCTGTCGAACGCCGCCACCGCCACCGTGCCGGGATTCAGCGCGAGCGGCTCGAAGGTCAGCCGTCCCGCCATCATCTGCCGCCAGAGCATTTCCCCGCCGCCGGGATCATAGGCATAGAGAAAATTGTCGTATGACGCGACCAGCAACCGGTTGCCTATCACCAGCGGCGCGGCCTGAACCGAGGCCCCGGTCGGACGTTCCCAGACGACCTTGCCGGTCACGCGGTCGAGCGCGTGGAATTTTCCGAGCGAAGTCCCGACGTAGACGCGCTTCGCGTCGCAGGCGGGAGCGCCGACTGTCCCTTCCAGCCGCCGTTCCCAGCGTTTTTTCCCGTCAGCGAGTTCAAAGGCAAAAAACATCCCCTCGGACGTTCCCACAAAAACCTGCCCGCCCTCAACACAGGGAACACCGCTGAACGGACCGTCCGCTTTCCACTTTACCGCCAGCGTTTTGGCTTCAAGCAGCGCCAGTCCGCGCTCGCCGAGCCGCGCCAGAAACGCCCCGCCGCCCGCCGCGACGAGTTCCGAAGTCAGCGACGCGGGAAGGTCGATCGTCCGCTTCACGACCCCGGTCGCGGCGTCGAGAACCCGGGCGATTCCGACTTTCGTGCCGTCCTGCTCGCGCTCGGCCCCGACGATGAGTTCATCGCCGTCGAGCGTCGGCGGGGCGGAGGTCGCCAGCCCCGGCGCGGTTTCCCACAGCAGCTTTCCGTCAGAAAGTGAAAGAGCGACCACCCGACCATCGGAAAGGGCATAAAAAACGGCGGTTGCGGAGGCCGTCGGCTTCCAGCGCACCACGTCGGCGGTGAGATATTCCCACGCGCGCGGCAACACGACCGGCGTCAGCGCAAGGCGTCCCGCCAGTACGGTTTGAATTCGCGGACGACGCTGTTGACCGAAGACAGTCGGCGCGCACAGCGTCCCGAGCAGCAAAAGGAGGAGAAAACGATAAAGTCGCATCGCGGGCATAGTAATGGAGAATTGAAAATTGAGAATTGAGAATTTTTCGGAATTTTCGATTTCAGACTTCGGATTTCCGATTTCAGGCATTCCGAACCCGGCGGATTTTGTCGGTAACGATCCATCGCCCGGATTCAATTTCTGAAATTCGCCGGAACCGAAAAATCTCAAATCTCAATTCTCAATTACCCCATGCCGTCCCGCGCCGGCGGCGAAGCGCGTGGCCCCGGATCGGGTTTCACCGGATTCGATGACGGCCATTCCGAGCCGGAATTCGTTGCGGTACGCGGCATCCCAGTCGAGCGACCACTGGTCGAGGGCGGATTGCCGGTCGGCGCGCAGACACCGCTGCGGAAACGCGGCCATTTCCTTCGCCAGTTCAATCGCGGAGGAAAGTGCGGCCCCGGTTTCGACGACCCGGTTCGCGAGGCCAAAAGAAAGCGCTTCCTCCGCGCCGACGCCGCGCCCGGTCAGAATCATGTCCATCGCGCGGCTCTGGCCGATGAGGCGCGGAAGCCGGATCGTCCCCAGATCAATCAGCGGGACGCCGAACCGGCGGCAAAACACCCCGAACACCGCGTCGCGCGCGGCCACGCGCAAGTCGCACCAGAGCGCGAGTTCGAGGCCGCCCGCCACGGCGTACCCCTCGACCGCCGCGATGACCGGTTTTGAAAGAACCATGCGCGTCGGCCCCATCGGCGCGATTCCTTCCTCCCGAATTGCCAGCCGCTCGCCCGCCGCCACGGCCTTCAAGTCGGCCCCGGCGCAGAAATTTCCGCCTTCGCCGGTCAGAACCGCCACCGAAAGGTCGGAATCATTTTCAAACCGCTCGAACGCTGCGACCAGTTGCGCGGCGGTCGGATCGTCAACCGCGTTTCTCGCCTCGGAGCGGCAAATCGTGACGACCGCGACCGGGCCGTCCGTTTCAAATCCGACGGTTTTCATGGTTTCCCTCACGAATTTCGCGTCAGTACGACCTTCGGCGAAAGGTCTAACAGAGCCTCCGGCGCGTCTTCCCACGCGGCGAGCCGGGTCGTAATCAGTTCGGGACGCAGTTTCCCGCTCGAAATTAGCGCCAGCACCGGCTCGATGCCCGCGCGCGAGTGCGCCCGACCGGTTTTGAACGTGATTCCCGCGTAAAACATTTCATTCAGCGGCACCGGCGTCGTCTCGGAAAAGTAAATCCCGACGCTCGTGCAGACGCCCTCGGGTTTCGTGGAACAGAGCGCGCAGGCGAGGCCCGCCGGGTCGGCGCTCGCGTCCACCGTCACGGCGTAGCGACCGGCGCGTTTCGGCGGCGGACCGTCAATCGCCCGCGCGCCGAGTTTTTCCGCCAGATCGAGGCGGCCCCGGTCGGTGTCGAGGTAATCCACTTTCGACGCGCCCGAAGCGAGGGCGACCGCCACGGCGTACAACCCGACGCTCCACGCGCCACCCGCCACGACGAGGACATCCGCGCCGGGAAGTTCGCGCAGGTGCGGCGCGACCGTGCGCCAGCCATCCACGACGTTGTCGCTCACGCTCGCGATGGCGTCGAGGGAAATACCGTCGGGAATCCGGACGAGCATGTTCGACGCGAAGGGCACGCGGACGACATCCGCCACCGCGCCGCCCCAGTCTCCGCGCGAGGTTCCCAGCCCGTACATCGCGCCGGGCGGCACTTTTTCGCAACTTCCCGTAAAACCCCGTCGGCAATAGCCGCATTCCCCGCAGGAAATCTGAAACGGCACCACCACGCGGTCGCCGGGCCGAAATCCGCGTACCGCGTCGCCGATTTCAAGAACTTCACCAACGAATTCGTGCCCGATGGCGAACGGACCGGGAATCGGCGCGCGGCCGAACAGAATCGCCGTGTCCAGATCGCATCGCGCCGCCGCCAGCGGACGGACGAGCGCTTCGTCGTCCCCTTGCAAAACCGGGGTCGGCGCTTCCCGCCACTCCAGTTTCCCTTTTTCCACGAAAACCAGATGCCGCATCGTTTCACTCATTGTTTTTTCCCCGTTTCGGCCTTGGCTTCCACCCGCTTCATAAACCGCGCCATGTCGATCCCGGCGCGCCCGTGGCGTCCCTTGCCGATAAGTTCGATACCGTCGTGGGCCTCGACTTCGAACGTAAATGAAAAACCATCGACCTCGACCAACTTCGCCGTCGCCGTCACGGTCGCCCCGACCGGCGTGGCGGCGAGGTGGACGATGTCCACCATCGTCCCGACCGAAACCCACCCCGCCGGAAGAAACGGCTGAACCGCGACGGTGGCCGCAACCTCCATCAAATAAATGAGAAACGGGGTGCCGAACACCGGCGGCATCTCCGGATAGTGATGCTGGACGGTATTTTCATACGCGACCACCTGCGTATGGGTCGCCGTCGTTCCAATCGGAATTTCAATCTGCGGGGGCATGGGAATCCTTTCATCAGTAGCCAGCAGCTAGCAGTTAGTAGTTAGTAGTTAGTAGTTAGTAGTTAGTAGTTAGTAGCTAGCGGTTAGTGGTTTGTTTTCAATAATTTGACAAGGATTGCCAGCCACAGACCAACCGCCACGAACTGCCAACAACTGACTACTAACTGCTAACTACTAACCACTAACTGCTAAAGTTTGAAGACCTTCCGGGCATTTTCGAACAGGAACTTCGCCTGGACGTCCTCGCCGAGACCGAGCGCGAGGGCCTGTTCGACGGCTTTTTTGAACGGAAGCTGGGGAAAATTCGAGCCGAAAAGGACCTTGTCCTGTCCGTAAGTCTTTATGAAATGAACGAGTTGCGGCGGGTAGTAGCGCGGCAGATAGGCCGACGTGTCGATGTAGACGTTTTCATGCTTCCACGCCAGCCCGATCATTTCGTCGGTCCACGGGTGGCCGATGTGGCCGGCGACGATGCGGAGTTCGGGAAAGGTCAGCGCGACTTCATCGAGGTACGGAATGGGCCGGCCCGGTTCGGACGGCATCAGCGGCCCGGTGTGGCCCGCCTGGGTGCAGAACGGGATGTCGAGTTCGACGCAGGCAACGTACAGCGGAAAGTAGTACTTGTCGTTCGGCGGGCGATTCCACAGCCACGGGAGAACCCGCAGCGCCTTGAAGCCCAGTTCATTCACCGCGCGACGTAGTTCGCGGACGGCCGCGACCGGGTTTTCGAGGTCAACCGAGGCGACGCCGACGAACCGATCCGGATATGCCTGAATGAACTCGGCAATCTGGTCGTTGCTGATGATCCACGCGCCCGGCCGGTGCCACGCGCAGAGCATCACCGTTGAAATGCCCGCTTCATCCATCAGGGCGACGGTTTCGGCGGGCGAAATCTGTTTTCCGAGCAGGTGAGCCGTTCCCGACTGTTCAAAAAGGCGTTTGATTTTGGGAATCAGAAACGGGTCGTTGCCGACGGACGGCTGCGCCCAAGCGTCGATGACGGGAGGATTCATTTTTCGCTTCCTTGATGAACACGGACTTGATGAACGCGGAGGTGGAGGAATTCGAAAACCCCGGATACCGCTCGCGGACTCGCTTCATCCGGGGCTAACGATCTTTCGCCCGCTCCGCGGCCTATCGGAATCCGCAATTCTCAATTCTGCATTCTCAATTCTCAATTGCCTTCACTCCGCTCCCGCGGCGCGCCGCTGGATGCCGAGGGCGCGGGCAATGTCGTCGAGGCGCAGGGCCTGCCCCGCGACGCCGAAACTGCCTTCGGCGACCTCGTCGATAATGACCCACGTCGCGGCGCGGGCTTCCGGGAAGCCTTCTGCCTCAACGATGGCGTCGGTAACTTTCCGGATCATCAGTTCCTTTTTGGCCTGCGAGAGCGAGCCTTGCGGGACGCGAATTTGCACGAGGGGCATGGTGAACCTCCAAAATCCGACGGGAAAATTTCTTGAACACCGTTCAAGGCGAAAATAGTCCTTTCTTGAATCCCGGTCAAGAAGTAGAGTCAGGTCATGCCGAAAAACCGAAGAGAGATCGATCCCGACCGGAAACGGACGGAAATCATCGACTGCGCCGAAAAGCTGTTCCGCGAACACGGCTATCAGGCGACCACCATGACCGCCCTCGCCCGCGCCGTGGGCATCGCGCCGAACGCCATCTATTGGTACTTCCCGTCGAAAGACCACGTTCTGGTCGCGGTCCTCGAACGCTGCTACGGCGCGATGATCGAGACGCTCGCGGCCGACGACTCGCTCGGCACGGGCCTGCACGACACCCTGCGCCGTCTGCTCGCCCGCCTGCGCGAAATCAAGTCGCTCGTCGGCGAACTGCGGTCGCGCGGGAGCAATTCGGAAGTGATTATGGAATTTCGTCGGGCGTACAACCGGCGCATCCGCCTGCTGCTCGCCGACGCGCTCAAACGCGCGTCAAAATCGCAGCAGGAGCGCGAACTGCTCGGCGTCGCCATCATGGCGGTGGTGGAAGGCGCGCTGATTTACGATTCCCCGAAGTTTCCCGCCGAGGAAATCGTCGAAGCCGCCGTGCGCGGCCTCATCAAGCTTGAAAACGAAGCGTAATCAGGCCTCTAAATCAGACCACGGGAGATTGAGACAGCGGCTTGCCGCCCGATGTGCGGAAAGGCTGTGCCTTTCCGTCGACGTACCCTCAACATCCGGAGGGCTTCAGCCCGACACAATGCGCTCGGGGCGTAGCCCCTCGCGAGGGAGGTGGAGGCGCGTGACGGAAAGGCACAGCCTTTCCGCACCATCAGGCGGCACAGCCGCAAACAATTTCAAATGTCCCAAATCCTTATGGACTGATTTCGTCTTGGTTTGCGGCCTAATCCCCACCCACCGCGTCAAGGCTCTTTTCGGGGCTTTGGTCCGCCGGAATGAATTTCCACTCACGATCGGCCGTGAAATCGAATGCACCGAGGTACTTGAGCTGGTCCCGGGTACCGCAGGCTCCAGTTCCGAGCGTTTGGGTGGCGGGGTCAACGTACGCCGAATCAAAGAAACCGAGAATCACGAAACGGCCATCCGGCAGTCGGTACAAATGCGTTCGGGAGTAACCGCCGGTGTCCATTTCCATTTCGATACGCTGGTCGGAAACACCATCCTTGCGAAGAACCAATGAGCGCCGATATTCGCTTAAAAAAAGGTGCGATGGTTCAAGCCGCGCGACAAGTTTGAAGGGAGTGCCGGGAAGGTTTGTCGAAGCCTCAATCGCTGGAGGAAAGAGGAAGTCGAATGCCACAAGCGCAACCACCGCAACAATGAAGACGACGACCGCCCCGAAACCGATCGCGGCGAAGTTGATCAACCGTTTTCCCATGAATTTCAACTCCAAGCAAAATTGACCGAGCCACGCTCCGTTTTTCGAGGAACGGTCAGTCTCCAAACGCGCTGACGCAGGCCACATCGTACTCTTTGGTGATGTCCCGGTTGGCTTTCACGGTGAAGTCCTTGATGAAAATCTGGTAAATCTTCTTGCCGCCTTCACTGATGACGAGGACCGAAGATTCTTTTTCGCCCTTGAGTTTGCCAAGCAAAAGCTGACACGGGACGTCCTCCTCCTTGTCGTAAACGACCCGAATGGCAAGGGTGTATTTGCCCGCCGCAACCTTCTCGAACGCGAAATTTCCCTCCGCGTCCGATTTCACATCCTGTGAATGGTCCTGTTTGTCGGACTTCTTTTCGTCGAGCAAAATCACTTGGGCGTTTGCAATCGGCTGTTTCGTGTCGGATCGAAACAGCTTGCCCTTGAAGGAAGCAACCTTTTCCTTGCTTTTGTCCTGCGCGCCGACCAGAGCGAAATGTCCGCAGAGGGCGGCGATGGAAAGGAGAATCGTGATTCGAAAAAATTTGGTCATCGGTTTTGTTTCACAAGGTTCAAGCCGTCCGAAATTTCCGAGGGAGGAACGGGACCTTCCCCCAACCGAAAATAGCCATCAGACCACCCCAAGTCAAAAGAATTTCGAGGCGGATGGCTGAACGGCTTCCACCGGGCGAGTCCGCGAAAACCGGCGGTCCCAAACCTTTTTGAAAATGTTCCATTTTTTGTACAACTCTCTTTGGAAGTCCGTCGTACATCCATTCGCCATCCGGTAACGCGTTCCGTGAAAAACGCACTTCCCCAAAATTTCCTTCACCCTGAGAAACTTCACCATGAAGCTCACATTCTGCCTGTTTTTTTGCCTTTTCTTTTCCTCCCTTGCCTTCGGGCAGGACAATCCGATCTGGCTCCGCTATCCGGCGATTTCGCCCGACGGACAAACGCTGCTCTTTGAATACAAGGGCGACATCTGGTCGGTCCCAGCTTCGGGCGGGAACGCGACCCCCTTGACGCTGAGCGAAACGTACGAATTTTCGCCCGTCTGGAGTCACGACGGGAAAAGCATTGCCTTCGCGTCGGATCGGTACGGCAATTTCGACGTGTTCGTGATGCCCGCCACGGGTGGCGAGGCCAAACGGCTGACGTTCCATTCGGCCGGCGAAATCCCAAGCGGCTTCACGGCGGACGACAAGGCTGTGCTCTTTTCCGCTGCGCGCCAGGATCAGATGTCGAACGTTCAGTTTCCGAGCGGCGGGATGACTGAGCTTTACTCGGTCCCGGTGTCGGGCGGCCTCGTTTCCCAGGTCATGACGTCGCCCGCGTTAAACGCGACGGTCAATGCCGCTGGCGACAAGATCATCTTTCACGATTACAAGGGCTACGAGAGCGACTGGCGCAAGCACCACACGTCATCGGTGACGCGCGACATCTGGATGTATGAACCGGCGACGAAGAAATACACGCGGCTCACGTCGTTCAAGGGTGAGGATCGCAACCCCGTCTTCGGCGCGAATGACGCGGAGTTTTACTACCTCAGCGAACAGGGCGGTTCGTTCAACATTTACAAAAGCAGCGTGGCCAAGCCTGACCAGCACACGGCGGTAACGAAGCTGAAGAATCACCCGGTCCGCTTTCTCACCCGGTCGAAATCCGGCCTGATGGCCTTCAGCTATGACGGCGAGCTGTACACCGTCCGGGACGGTGAGCAGCCGAAAAAGGTGGCGGTCCGCATCGCCGCCGACGGCCGCGAGCCGCTCGAACGCATCGTGCCGGTGAACGGCGGGTTCACCGAAGCGAAGCTTTCCCCCAACGGCAAGGAATTCGCCTTCATTTTCCGGGGCGAGGTGTTTGTTTCGAGCATCGACGGCAAAACCGTCAAGCGCGTCACCAATACGCCCTCGCAGGAACGTTCAGTCGGCTGGAGTCCCGATGGACGCTCGCTCATCTACGCCGCGGAGCGCGACAACAACTGGAACATCTACACCTCGACCATCGTGCGGAAGCAGGAACTGTACGCCTATGCCTCGACCGTACTGAAAGAGGAAGCCGTCATCGCCACCCCGGCCGAGGAATTTCAACCGGCGTTTTCGCCCGACGGCAAAGAGATTGCCTATCTCGAAAACCGGCAGGTGCTGCGCGTCTTCAACCTCGCGTCAAAGCAGTCGCGCACCGTTCTCCCGGCCGAATACAACTACTCCTACGCCGACGGCGATCAGTATTACCAGTGGTCGCCCGATTCGAAGTGGTTTCTGGTTCAGTTCGGTCACAAGGAACGCATATTCACCCCCGAAGTTGGGCTGATTGCCGCCGACGGAAAAGGCGAATTGCGGAACCTGACGCAGAGCGGTTACGACGATGTCACGCCGAAATGGGCGATGGACGGTCAGATGATGATCTGGGGATCGACGCGCGAGGGCGCGCTGTCGCAGGCGCTGAACGCCGTGTCGGGCGATGTTTTCGGGATGTACTTCACCAAGGCGTTCTATGACCGTTCACGCCTGTCGAAAGAAGAATTCGCGCTGTTGAAGGAAGCCGAGGAGAAGGAGAAAAAGGAAGCCGACGAAAAGGCCAAGGCAGCGGGTTCGACGACTCCGGCCGCCAAACCCGGCGACAAGAAGGACATCGAGTTCAACTTCGACGGCGTCAGCGAACGCAAACTGCGGCTGACCGCGCACACGTCGGCGATTTCCGACTGGGCGTTGTCGAAAGACGGCGAGCGACTGTTCTATCTGACGGCGTTCGAAAAGGGCAACGACCTGTGGGTGACCGAAACCCGGACCCACGAAACGAAGCTCTTCGCCAAAATCGGCGTCAACAACGCGGGCATGGAACTTTCGCCGGACGGCAAGTTTCTTTTCGTCTTCGCCGACGGTCGCGCAATGAAGATTGACGCCGACAGCGGAAAACCCGAGCCAATCGGCGTCAACACCGAAATGGTGCTCAACTACACGGCGGAGAAGCAGTACATCTTCGACCACTCGTGGCGACAGTTTAAGGAAAAGCTGATTTTCACCGACCTGAACGGTGTTGACTGGGATGCGTACTACACCGCGTACAAGCGGTTCGTTCCCTACATCAACAACAACTACGATTTCGCCGAGATGCTCAGTGAAATGCTCGGCGAGGTGAACGTCTCGCACACCGGCGCCTACTACAACCCGACCTTTCCGCAGGGTGACCAGACGGCGTCGCTGGGCGTTTTTTACGATTATGCCTACACGGGCAACGGGGCGAAAATCGCCGAAGTGATTCAGGGAGGTCCGCTCGACCTTGCAGCGTCGATGGTCCGCGCCGGACACATCATCGAAGCGATTGACGGAACGCCGATTGATGGTTCGTTCGATTTCTTCAAGCTGCTGAACCGCAAAATCGGCAAGCTGACGCTGATTTCGGTGTTCGATCCGGCCGCGAACAAGCGCTGGGAGGAAACCGTCAAACCGGTCAGCCGGGGCGAGGAAAACGAACTGCTGTACAAACGCTGGGTCCGGGCGCGGCGCGCCGAAACCGAGCGCCTTTCGGGCGGGCGGATCGGCTACATCCACGTTCGCTCGATGAACGACGCCAGCATGCGCGCGGCGGTGGACGAATCGCTCGGCCTCAACATTTCCAAGGATGCGATCATCGTGGACACGCGGTTCAACGGCGGCGGCAGTATTCACGAACAGCTTTCGGATTTCCTGAGCGGCAAGAAATACTTCGACGTCGTGCCGCACGGGCAATACATCGGCAGCGAACCGTTCGACAAGTGGGTCAAGCCGTCGATTGTGCTGGTCGGCGAGAGCAATTATTCCGACGCGCACCTGTTTCCGCTGGCGTACAAGGCGAAAGGCATCGGCCAGATCCTCGGCATGCCGGTCCCCGGTACGGGAACGTTCGTCTGGTGGGAAAACCAGATTGACGGCAGCCTGCGGTTCGGAATCCCGATGGGTTGCTGGCGTACGCTCGACGGCAAGTGCGCTGAGAACGTCCAGCAGGAACCGGACATTCTGGTCCGCAACGAACCGGACGTCATGGCCGCGGGCCGCGATCAACAGATCGAAGCCGCGGTGAAGGCTCTGATGAAGCGGTAACCGGGCAAATGAGTTTTGCCCATTCCTGTGTGTCGAAACCGATCGGAACTCAATGAATTCCGGTCGGTTTCGCTTTTGATGACGGCCTGATCAAGCTGGAAAACGAAGACTGAGCCGAACCGGCAGCCGTTTCCGTCAATCGTCCTCTCCGGGAACCCACTGAACAACGGGTTCTGACTCGCAGAGAACGTGCACAAGATCGTTCATTGAAACCAGGAAGTAATGCGTGATCTTTCCATATTCCGGGCAACTCTTGGAATACATCGAGTCGGCATAGGTCTTGGCCCATGAAGAATCCCGGATGATCAGCGTCGGATGTGTCCACTGTGAAAATTGACCGTCCGGACACTTTGGGAGGCCATTCAGGGAAAAGATGATTCCTGGTAACTCATCCTCCCACCGGATTGCCAGTGGCTGTTTGAATGTCATCTCAAGGTCATTTTCAATCCCGTCAGTAACCCACGAAAAATACATTCGAACAGACAAACTCAATCCTTTTTGATGTTTACCTTTCCAACTGAACGAGATGTCGGCGCAAGGCGCGTTGATCCCGGCCAGTGGCAACCATTTTTCAGCGACCTCAGCCACTCCCTTTTTCTCCTGCCATTCGAATTTCATCAGGCGGTAAACCCAACCGGGATTACTATTTACCACTGATTTTCGCAAGCAGCGCGGCGACCGCTTCCCTGTGTTCCTCGGATTCGAGGCACTTCAGAAACGACTTGCCGATTTCTTCCTGAGCCGTTTTCACGTCGAGGTCGATCAGTTCGCGCGTCAGACGTTTTGTTTCAAAGAGCGCCAGACGCGACTTTTCGGCCATCGCCCACGCCATTTCGAGCGCGTTCGGGAGAAGTTCCGCAGAATCGTAGACGTGATTGACCAGTCCGATGCGCCACGCCTCGTCGGCGGAAATCGGGACACCCGTCAGCGCGAGTTCCTTCGCCCGCGCGAGGCCGATGGATTTGTAAAGCGGGTGGACGATCTGCGTCAGACCGATATTGATTTCCGCCTGTCCGAATCTGGCTTCCTTCGCCGCCAGCCGGATGTCGCAGAACGCCGCGAGGTCGAAGCCGCCCGCGAGCGCCGGGCCGTTGACCGCGCAGATGACCGGTTGCGGCTGTGTCCAGACGCGGCTGAACAGGCGCGTCACGCAGTTGAGGTATTCCAACTTTTCCGCCGGCTCCCACGCTTCCAGCAGCCGGAGGTCGAGTCCGGCGCAGAAGGTCTTCCCCGCCCCCGTCAGCACGACGACGTTGACCGCTTCATTTCGCGCGGTTTCATCGAGGATTTCCGTAAGCCGGGAAACCAGTTCCGGCATCAGCGGATTGCGCTTTTCGGGCCGGTTGAGCGTCACCAGGAGAACTTTATCGAGCCGTTCGGTCAGGACGACGGGCGTATCGGACATGGCGGACCTCCTTTTTCGAATGACGGATGGTTTTCAATTGGCCGAAAACACGATTTCGCCCCCGACCACGGTCATCGCGCAGGTCGTTTTCGGAATTTCCGCCTCGGCGATGGTCATGATGTCGGCGGTCAGAATCGTGAAATCGGCGAGTTTTCCAGGTTCAATCGTTCCGCGTTCCTTTTCCTCGAACGCGGCAATGGCCGGATAAAGCGTCAGCATCCTGAGGGCTTCGGCGCGGCTGACGGCCTGCTCGGGGTGCCACCCCTCGCCGGAAAAGCCGTTCAGGTCCTTGCGCGCGACCGCGGCGTAGAACTCAATCATCGGCTCGCCGCGTTCGACCGGGGCATCCGAGCCGGCGCAGATTTTCGCGCCCGATTCGAGCAGTGTTTTCCAGGCATAGGCCCCGGCAAGCCGCTCGACCCCGAGCCGCCGCAGCGCGAAATGCAGATCGCCGATGGCATGCGACGGCTGCATCGAGGGAATCACGCCCAGCTTGACGAAGCGCGGAAGATCGGCGGGCGCAATGATTTGCGCGTGTTCGATGCGCCAGCGGGGTTCTTTCACCTTCCGCTGCGACGGCGGCACGGCGGCGAACGCCTGTTCGTAAATGTCGAGGACCTGCCGGTTGGCGCGGTCGCCGATGGCGTGGGTTTCAATCTGGACGCCCGCCTTGAGCGCGGCCACGCAGACGGTCTGAATTTCTTCCGGTTTCAGGACGAAAAGCCCTTTTGAATCCGTCTGATCGGCGTAGGGTTCGAGCAACGCCGCCCCACGCGAGCCGAGCGCGCCGTCCATGTAAAGTTTGATCGTCCGCATCGTGAAGCGTCCGCCTTCCCCGCCGATGACCGTCCCACCCTTGAGCAGTCGGTCCGCCGCCGGACCGGGGCCTGAAACCGCGTTGTAGATGCGGATTTTCAGTTTTCCTTCGCGGTAGAGCTTTTGAATCAGTTCGATTTCGGGAATCGAGCAACCCGCGTTCTGAACCTGAACCCAGCCGAGCGAAAGTTCGCGCTTGACGCCGACTTCGAGCGCCTTCGCGCCGTCTTCATCGGTCGGTTTCGGTAAAAACATGCCGACCCGGCCCTGCGCCTGGTCGATGAACATCCCGGTCGGCTCGCCGGTGGTTTTATCGCGGAGAATTTCCCCGCCGTACGGGTTGGGGGTCGATTTGTCCACACCGACGATTTTCAGCGCGGCGGAATTGACCACCAACGCGTGTCCGTCGGCGCGTTGCAGACAAACCGGGTTGTTTGGCGCGACCGTGTCGAGGTCCTGCCGCGTCGGGAAAACCGGCGGCGTCCAGAAGGTTTCAATCCAGCCGCGTCCGACGATCCATTCGCCCGGCTTCGCCTGCGCGACGCGCGCCTTCACCCGCGCGAGAAATTCATCGAGTGTCTTCGTCCCTTCAAGATTGAGCGTCAGTTCCCGCTGGCCGATGCCGAAAATGTGGCAGTGGGCATCGGTAAAGCCCGGAAAAAGGAATTTCCCCGCCAGATCGACGACCTTCGTCCGCGCGCCTTTGAACTTTTGAGCCTCGGCGTTTGAACCGACGAACACGATGCGGCCATTTCTGACGGCCACCGCCTCGGCTTTCGGCTTTCCGTCAACGGCAGTGTAGACGGTGCCGTTCAAAAAGATGCTGTCGGCGGGTTGGGCCGGTTTGGCGGTCGCGAACACAGGCGCGAACCAGATTGAAATCAGAAAAAGGGCGAAAAATTTTCTCAGCATGGCGGCGGGAACGGTTCGGAAAAAGCGAACCGCCTCGGGTGGATTCAGGTTGCGTTTCGGGGAAAGAACAGCCTCGCAACGCTACACGTTCCACTTCTCCGCCGCAATCGCGAGCCTTACGCCTTTAGAGCAGTTTTCAGTTGCGTGCGCCCTCACCACCCTCCCCCACCCCCTCCCTCCTCTCCAATTGGAGAGGAGGGAGGGGCGCTTCAGCCATTCTTTTCAACAGGTTGTGGGTTTTACTCCCCCTC
>JBDRAL010000050.1:0-21315 GCA_039793685.1 Blastocatellia bacterium NZW_1522 | reverse complement strand
GGCCGCAACGTTGTCATCGAAAAGAAATTCGGCAGCCCGACCATCACCAAGGACGGTGTGACGGTCGCGAAGGAAATCGAACTCAAGGACGCCCTCGAAAATGCCGGCGCCCAGATGGTTCGCGAAGTTGCTTCCAAGACCTCGGACGTCGCCGGTGACGGCACGACCACCGCGACCGTGCTCGCGCAGGCGATTTTCCGCGAAGGCGCCCGTCTCGTGGCCGCCGGTCACAACCCTATGGCCCTCAAGCGCGGCATCGACCGCGCCGTCGAATCGGCCGTCGCGAAGATCAAGGACCTCGCCAAGCCGGTCAAGGGCGATGCGATTGCCCAGGTCGGCACGATCTCGGCCAACGGCGACAAGCAGGTCGGTGAAATCATCGCCGAAGCGATGAAGAAGGTCGGCAAGGACGGCGTCATCACTGTCGAAGAGTCGAAGTCGCTCGAAACCACCCTCGAAGTCGTCGAAGGGATGCAGTTCGACCGCGGTTACCTCTCGCCCTACTTCGTGACCGATCCGGAGCGCATGGAAGCCTCCCTCGAAAACGCCCTGATCCTCATCAACGAGAAGAAGATCAGCGCGATGAAGGATCTCCTTCCGCTGCTCGAACAGGTCGCCCGTCAGGGCAAGCCGCTCGTCATCATCGCCGAAGACGTCGATGGTGAAGCGCTCGCGACGCTCGTCGTCAACAAGCTCCGCGGCACGCTGAACGTCTGCGCCGTCAAGGCCCCCGGCTTCGGCGATCGTCGCAAGGCGATGCTCGAAGACATCGCCATCCTCACCGGCGGTCAGGTCATCAGCGAAGATCTCGGCATCAAGCTCGAAAACATCAAGCTGGAAGACCTCGGCAAAGCCAAGCGCGTGACGATCGACAAGGACAACACCACGATCGTCGAAGGCGCCGGCAAGGGCGACAAGATCAAGGCCCGCGTTGACCAGATCCGCGCCCAGATCGACAACACGACCTCGGACTACGATCGTGAAAAGCTTCAGGAACGTCTCGCCAAGCTCGTCGGCGGCGTCGCCGTCATCAAGGTCGGCGCGGCCACCGAAACGGCCCTGAAGGAAAAGAAGGCGCGCGTTGAAGACGCGATGCACGCGACCCGCGCGGCCGTGGAAGAAGGTATCGTCCCCGGTGGCGGCGTGGCCCTGCTCCGCGCCCAGAAGGCGCTCGAAAACGTCGAAGTCGGTGAAGAAGAAGAACGGTTCGGCGTGACCATCGTCCGCCGCGCCCTCGAAGAGCCGCTCCGCCAGATCGCGGGCAACGCCGGCAAGGAAGGCGCCGTCGTCATCAACCGCGTCGTCAGCGAAAAGAGCGAAAGCTTCGGCTACAACGCCGCGACCGACGAATACGAAGACCTCGTCAAGGCCGGTGTCATCGACCCGGCGAAGGTCACCCGCACCGCGCTCCAGAACGCGGCCTCCATCGCGGGCCTTATGCTCACCACGGAAGCCCTCATCACCGAACTTCCGGAAGAGAAGAAGGCTGGCGCTCCGGGCGGAATGCCGGGCGGAATGGGCGACTATTGATCCCGCGTTGACGCGAGGTCAGCCCGAAAAATCGGAGGGCGGCGTTTTCGGACGCCGCTCTTCTTTTTTGGGCAGTTGCCAGTGGCCAGCAGTCAGTGGCCAGCAGTTAGCAGTTAGTTCGTTTTCGTCAGCTTGCGGCCGATTCAAGTTGATAGCCCACAGCCGGACCGAAGGGAGGCTGTGGGGAACGAGTGATGCAAAAAGGCCATATAGAATAGGATCGCGCGCGTACGATTCATTTCACGCCAAGGTTCCAAAAATCGGAACGGGTTTCCGGCTGACGTTTCGTCGCCAGTCGCCGCTGAACATCTTCTGGCAACCGGCGACTGACGACTGGCCACTCCCAAACGGGTTGCAAAAAAAAGTGATTTGAAGTTTTTTCCTCAATCCTCATAAAAAGCCGACAACCGGCCACCGACGACCGACAACCAACGGCTGGCCACTGACGACTGGCTACTTCAGAAAGGAATCACACTCCGCTTATGTTTCGTTCCCGCCCGGCTTCCGGCCTTTTGACCGGACTCGCCGTTTCCCTGCTGGCCGTCGCCGCGCTGGCCCAATCCGACAAACCGCTCGGCGCGCAGGGTTCGGCCAAGGACTACCCGAAACTGACACTCGATCCGCGTGAAAAGCATTTCGGCGGCATCCGTCAGTTGACCTTCGGCGGCGAAAACGCCGAAGCCTACTTTTCCTTCGACGGAAAGAAGCTGATCTTCCAGTCCACCCGCGACGGACGCGCCTGCGACCAGATTTATTCGATGGGAATCGATGGTTCGCAGCAGACCTTGCTCAGTACCGGTTCGGGTCGCACCACCTGTTCCTATTTTCTCAAGGATGGGAAGCACATCATCTACTCATCAACCCACGACGGCGGAAAGGAATGTCCGCCCCGGCCCGATTTCTCGAAGGGCTACGTCTGGGCGCTCTACCCGACCTACGACATCTACGTCGCGGACGCCAACGGCAAAAACCCGAAGAAACTGACCGACACGCCGGGCTACGACGCGGAAGCGACGGTTTCGCCCGACGGCAAACACGTCATTTTCACTTCCGACCGGTCGGGCGACATCGAGCTTTATGTGATGGATGCCGACGGGAAGAACGTCCGGCAGTTGACCAACACGCCGGGCTACGACGGCGGCGCGTTCTTTTCGCACGACGGGAAGAAGATCGTCTGGCGCGCGAGCCGTCCGGAAGGCAAGGAACTCGCCGAGTATCAGGCGCTGCTGAAGGAGCACCTGATTCGCCCGTCGCGACTCGACATCTATGTCATGGACCTCGACGGGAAGAACGTCCAGCGGCTGACGAACAACAACAAGGCCAATTTCGCGCCGTTTTTCACCCCGGACGACAAGCAGGTCATCTTTTCATCCAACATGGACGACCCGAAGGGCCGCAATTTCGACCTCTACCTCGTCAACCTCGACGGCACGGGCCTGGAGCGCGTCACGTTCAACGACACTTTCGACGGATTTCCCATGTTTTCGCCGGACGGGAAGAAACTGGTGTTCTGCTCGAACCGCAACGGCATCGCCACTGGTGAAACGAACGTCTTCATGGTGGACTGGAAGCCGTAGCCGCGCGTCAAAATCTGTCCCGAAAGGCCCGTCGGAAAACTGTCCGGCGGGCCTTTTCACGTCCGCAACTCCTTTGGTTTGAAAACATACAAATTCCCTCTTCACTTTCGCGTTTTCTAATGTAGGTTGGTTGCAAGGCCGCGTGTTTCTTCCCTCCCTTCCTCCTCGGGTCGAAACCATGCTTGGACGCGGCTGCACGGTTTCATACCGGAGGTGATGCGTATGTCCCCGACGACGCTTCCCGGCCTTGACCGCGAAACGCTCGACATGACGCTTGACGCGCTGTCGAACTTCGCTGCTGACCGCCTGCCCGACGAAAAACTGCTCGAACTCGACCGGACCGACGAATTCCCCGAGGAAATCGTCCGCGCGCTCGGCTCCGAACTCGGCATCCAGCTTCTGTTCATACCGGAATCATTCAACGGACTCGGCGGCGGCGCGTTTGACGTGTACCGCGTATGCGAGGCGATGGGCCGCATCGACCTCGGCATCGCGACCGGCGTCCTGGCGACCTTCCTCGGCAGCGAACCCATCGCCGTCGGCGGCCTGCCCGAACAGCAGCAACGCTGGCTCGGCCGCATCGCCGACGAAGGCATCCTGTTCGCCTACGGCGCGACCGAACCGGAAGCGGGCAGCGACCTCGCCGCCCTCCGGACGGTGGCCACGCGCGTCGAACAGGACGGCGAACTCCTCGGCTATCGCATCACCGGCGCGAAACAGTGGATCAGCAATGGTGGCGTCGCCGATTGCTACACCATCCTCGCCAACACGCCGGGCGGACCGAGCTGGTTCGTCGTGGACCGCGACACCGCCGGATTCACCCACGGCAAGCCCGAGGAAAAACACGGCATCCGCGCGAGCAACACCGCCGCGCTTTCGCTTGAGGAAGTGTTCGTCGAACCCGACCGCCTCATCGGCGGCGTGGAAGGCCAGGGACTCGCGCAGGCCCAGTCGGTGTTCGGCTACACGCGGCTGATGGTCGCCGCCTTCGGCCTCGGCGCGGGATGGGCCGCCCTCGACCGGGCGATTCCCTACTCCGAATCACGGATTCAGGCTGGTTCGCCGCTGTCGCAAAAACAGGGCTACACCCACAAGCTCATCATTCCGCACATCATCCGGCTCGAAGCGGCGCGCGCCTTTATCGAAGACGTGGCCGAGAAAATCGACGCGGGCGCGGGCATCCTCAATACCGAGGGAGCCATCGCGAAGTACCTCGCGACCGAATTCGGAAATGCCGCCGCCGACGCGGCGATTCAGGCGCTCGGCGGGTACGGCTACACGCACGAATACATGGTCGAAAAGATCAAACGGGATGTCCGCATCACGACCATTTACGAAGGTACGTCGGAAATCATGGAAATGACCGTCAGCCGCGACCGGTGGCAGGCCCACCTCAAGACGCGCGGCCGTCATTACCATGACGAAGCCGAACGCCTCGAAGCGCTCCACGCTTCAAATCCGTCGGTCGGGGCCGACATCGCCGCGCGCGCGGCGCACGCCCTCGCCGAAATCCTCGAACGCGCCCGCGTGGCCCGACTCACCCGTCACCAGCACGTTCAGTTCCGCCTTGGCGAACTCATCGCCAAAACCGAGGCGGCGGGCGTGTTCGTCCGGCGCGCCGCCGCGCTCGCCGACGGCACGCTCAACCCGAAAGCCGACCGGCGGTTCAAAACCGACGCCCTCGCCGCCGCCAGCCGGGCCTTCGCCCGCGAAACCGCGCACGCGGTGGCGCTCGACGGACTGCGCTGGATTCTCGGCGCGGGAGGCGTCCCGCCAAACGAGCTGGCCGCGTTTCAGAACGCCGTCCGGCTCAACGCCATTCTCTCCGCCCAGGACGGCCTGCTCGCCGATTACGAGCGCGTCGCGGAAGCGGTGTACCAACGGTAGGAAAGGGATCAGGGGCCAGGGACCAGGGATCAGTTTTATCCTGGTATCCGTCGCCCCCAACCCTGAATCTCCATTCAATTCAACTGATCCCTGATCCCTGACACCTGATCCCTGCCCTGGAGGTCCCCGGATGAACGAGACTGCCCATCGTGCCATCGCAATCGTCGGCGCGGGCGCGATTCTGCCCGATGCACCCAATGTCGCCGCGTTCTGGAAGAACGTGACGGACGGTCGGTACAGCATTACCGACGTCTCGCCCGACCGCTGGGACCCGAATCTTTATTTCGACCCGGACCCGAAAGCGCCGGATAAAACCTATTCGAAGATCGGCGGCTGGGTGCGCGAGGCGACGTGGGACCCGATTGCGTGGCGGCTGCCGATTCCGCCGCTCGTGAGCGCCGCGATGGACGAGGGCCAGAAATGGGCCATCGCGTGCGTCCGCGAAGCCCTTCAGGATTTCGGCTATCCGGAACGCCCGCTCAACACCGAACGCACGGCCGTCATTCTCGGAAACGCGATGGCCGGGGAAAAACACTACTTGACGGCCCTCCGCGTTTTTTACCCGGACATCGCGCGATTTCTCGAAACCGCTCCGCAATTCGCCGCCCTGCCCCCGGATGCCCGGCGCGAGATTCTCACCCAGTTTCACGCGAATCTCGGCGAGGCCCTGCCGCCGATTACCGAAGACACCATGCCGGGCGAACTGTCGAACTGCATCGCGGGCCGGATCGCCAACCTGTTCAACTTTCACGGCCCGAACTACGTTGTGGACGCCGCCTGCGCCTCGGCGATGGCCGCCATTACGGCGGCGGTCGAGGGATTGGTGGAAGGCGATTATGACGCGGTACTGACCGGCGGCATCGACCGCAACATGGGGCCGTCGTCGTTTGTGAAGTTCTGCAAGATCGGTGCTTTGTCGGCGACCGGCACGCGGCCCTACGCCGACGGGGCCGACGGATTCGTGATGGGCGAGGGCGCGGCGGTTTTTCTTTTGAAACGACTGGCGGACGCCGAACGCGACGGCGACCCGGTTTACGCCGTGATTCGCGGCATCGGCGGCGCGAGCGACGGACGTGGCAAGGGCATCACCGCGCCGAATCCGGTGGGTCAACGGCTCGCCATCGAACGCGGCTGGAAAAACGCCCACCTCTCGCCCGCCACCGCCGGACTCATCGAAGGGCACGGCACGTCCACCCGCGTCGGCGATGTAGTCGAAGTCGAAAGCCTCGCCGCCATCTTCGGCCAGGCGGAAGCCCGCCCGGGAAGCATCGCCCTCGGCTCGGTCAAGTCGAACATCGGCCATTTGAAAAGCGCGGCGGGTGCGGCGGGCATTCTCAAGGCCGCCCTCGCCCTTCGCGACAAGGTTCTGCCACCGAGTCTCAACTTTCACCGCCCGAATCCGAATCTCGATTTCGGAAATCTGCCCTTCCGGGTCAACACCGAATGCCGTGCCTGGGAAACGAAGGAAGGCACGCCGCGCCGCGCGGGCGTCAGCGCCTTCGGCTTCGGCGGGACGAATTTCCACGTCGTACTTGAGGAACACGTCCACGGCGCGTTGAAGAATCTGCGCGCCTACACGATTTCCGCCGAACTCGACGTGACCGTCAACGGCGACCACGGCGAGGATGGCGTTTCCGTAAAACTTGAAACTGCCGGGGTGACGGTGAAAGCGCCGTTGCGTGGGGCGCTACTTGTCGGTGGCGCGACCGTCACCGAACTCGCCGACAAACTCAAAAACGTTCAAACGGACGCCGCTGCCGGAAACGCCCCGCCCCCCGCGCCGCCCGCGAAAGCCGACCTGGCCGCGCCGGAACGGGTTTCCATCGACTACGACGATGCGGCGGAACTCGCCGACAAGGCGGCGAAGGCAATTCAGGCACTTGAAAGTGATGCCCCGGCCAAATGGCGGATGCTCCGGTCGAAGGGCGTGTTCCGCGGTTCGGGCGCGCCCGCGAAGGTCGCGTTTTTGTACACCGGGCAAGGTTCGCAGTACGTCAACATGCTTCACGAACTCCGCGACGCCGACCCGATTGTCGCCGCCGCGTTCACCGAAGCGGATGAATGTTCCTCGAAGCTGCTCCCGAAACCGTTGACGCACTTCATCTTCGCCGACGCGGGTGATCCGGCGGCGATGGCGCGCGCCGAGGAAGACCTGCGGCAGACGGCCATCACGCAACCGGCGGTGCTGACGGTGGACTACGCACTGACGAACCTGCTCGCGGCCTACGGTGTTCGGCCCGATATGGTGATGGGCCACAGTCTCGGTGAGTACGGCGCTCTGGTCGCCTCCGGTGCGTTCACCTTTGACCATGCGCTTGAGGCCGTCAGCGCGCGTGGACGCGAAATGACCAAGGTTTCGGTCGCCGACAACGGGCTGATGGCCGCCGTCATGGCCCCGCCGGATGAAATCGAGAAGATTTTGAAAACGGTGGACGGCTACGTCGTGGTCGCCAACTACAACAGCCGCAAGCAGGCCGTCATCGGCGGCGCGTCACCGGCGGTCGAAGCCGCAATGGAAGCCTGCAAGGCCGCCGGGTTCAACGTCATCAAACTTTCCGTCAGCCACGCCTTCCACACGTCCATCGTCGCGCCCGCGTCGGAACCGCTCAAACAGCAGTTGACGCGCCTGACGCTCGCGCCGCCGCGCGTGCCGATCATTTCGAACGTGACCGGCGAGTTTTATCCGTCGAAGGGCGATGTTCAGGCCGACATGCTCGACCTGCTCGGCAAGCAGGTCGCCTCGCCGGTCCAGTTCGTCAAGGGCCTGCACACGCTGTATGACGCGGGCGTCCGAATTTTCGTGGAAGTCGGTCCGAAGCGCGCCCTGCACGGATTCGTCGAGGACGTGTTCGACGGACAGCCTGATGTGGTGGCCCTTTCCACCAACCATCCGAAACTCGGCGACGTGGTTTCCTTCAACCATGCGCTCTGCGGGTTGTACGCCGCCGGAATCGGCCAGCCCGTAATTGATCTCGCTCCGGAAAAACCCGAACCGCGCGAAATAAAAACCTCCATCGCACCGGTTTCCCTCAACGCCCCCACCGAACAAGGGAGATTTACCATGCCCGCCCCCGTCACGCCGCCCCCCGTCACCCCCGCCGCAGGCGAGGACGTTTTCAACCGCCTCGGCCACCTGTTCGCCGATTTTCTCGACCGGGGAATGGCCGTCTACCGGGGCGAGAGTCGTTCCGGTCCGCCGGCGTCGGGTTCGCCCGTGGCCATCACCGGAGCCGCGCTTGGACTTCCCGGCACGGAAAAGGTTTTCGACGACGGGAACGTGGCCCGCATCCTTCACGGCGAACAGTTGATCGACGTGATTCCGGCCCGTGCCCGCGAGGCAATTCGCGACAAACACATCACCCGGCTGGTGAAAAATGATGCGGGCGGCAGTTTTGAAACGATTGACGACGTGGCCGACGTGGTGAAACTCGCCGGACGCGCCGGAAAGCTCGATCTGGCGGCGGAATTCGGCATTCCCGAGGACCGGATTCCAGCCTACGACGGCTTTACCCGGCTCGCCATCGCCGCCGGACTCGACGCGCTGCGCGACGCGGGCATCCCGCTTGCAATGCACTACAAAACCACCACCAAAGGCACGCAACTTCCTGACCGCTGGGGACTTCCCGACGCCCTGCGCGACGACACCGGTATCATTTTCGCGAGCGCCTTCCCCGGCCTCGACGCCTTCGCCGACGATTTGAACCATTTCCACGCTGACCGGACGGTTCATGAAAAACTCGAACTGCTCGACCATCTGAAAGCGCGCGCCAACGGCGACGGCACGCTCCGACTTGAAATTGAACGGCTCGAAAAGGAACTTGCCGACGAACTGGCACGCCATCCGTTCACCTTCGACCGGCGGTTTCTGTTCCGGGTGCTGGCGATGGGCCATTCCCAGTTCGCCGAACTCATCGGCGCGCGTGGTCCCAACACCCAGATCAATTCCGCCTGCGCCAGCACGACGCAGGCCGTTTCCCTCGCCGAGGACTGGATTCGCCTCGGTCGCGCCCGCCGCGTCATCATCGTCGCCGCCGACGACATCACGAGCGACACGCTGCTGGAATGGTTCGGCGCGGGCTTCCTCGCCACCGGCGCGGCGGCCACGGATGAAGACGTAAAAGCCGCGGCCCTGCCCTTCGACCGGCGGCGGCACGGGATGATTCTCGGAATGGGCGCGGTCGCCATCGTGCTCGAAAGCCGCGATGCCGTCGCCGAGCGCGGTCTTTCCCCGATTTGCGAGGTTTTATCGACCGTCACCGCCAACAGCGCCTTTCACGGCACGCGGCTCGACGTTTCCCACATTTCAAGAATGATGGAAAACCTCGTTGCGACCGCCGAGGCCCGCCACGGCATCCGCCGGTCGGACATCGCTTCAAAAATGGTGTTCGTTTCCCACGAAACCTACACCCCGGCACGCGGCGGCAGCGCGTCCGCCGAAATTCATGCCTTGCGCGACGTGTTCGGCACGGACGCCGACCGCATCGTCATCGCCAATACCAAGGGCTTTACCGGACACGCGATGGGCGCGGGCATCGAGGACGTGGTCGCCATCAAGGCGCTCGAAACCGGTCTCGTGCCGCCAGTGGCGAATTTCAAGGAAATTGACCCTGAACTCGGCCAGTTGAACCTTTCGAAAGGCGGAATTTATCCGATTGAATTCGCCTTGAGGCTCGGCGCGGGCTTCGGCTCACAGATCAGCCTCACCCTGTTGCGCCGCGTGCCCGCCCCGGACGGCGCGCGGAGACAGCCGAACGAACTCGGTTTCGTCTACCGCGTCGCCGACCGCGCGCGCTGGGAAAACTGGCTTCGGGCCACCACGGGACAGGCCGATCCGGCGCTGGAAGTCGTCCACCGGACGCTTCGCGTCGCCGACACCGGCCATGCCACGATTCAAAAAACACCGGAAGTCAAACCGGCTCAATCGGTTCCGGTTTCTCCCGCCCCTGTCGTCGCACCCGTTGCGCCGGTCGTTCAGGCCGCGCCGGTCACCGCGCCGCTGGTCCCGCCGGTGACGGCGTCAACCGGCCCGCTTGTTGCGACGCCGAGCGGCCAGTTCCGTTCGCCGTTTATTGGAGATGAAATTCGGGACCGCGTCGTCATGCTGGTTTCGGAAAAAACCGGCTACCCGACCGACATGCTGGCGCTGGACCTCGACCTCGAAGCCGATCTGGGGGTTGATACCGTCAAACAGGCCGAACTGTTCGCCGGTATCCGCGAGGAATTCCGCATTCCGCGCGATGAAAATTTGAAACTCCGCGATTATCCGACGCTGTCGCACGTCATCAAATTCGTGAAGGAACGCCTGCCCGCGCCGGGCACGATAAAACCGACGCCGACTTCCCTGCCGGTTCTCGTCGAACCCGAAAACGAAGTCGTGGACGTCAAGGACCGCGTCCTCGCGCTGGTCGCCGAAAAAACCGGCTATCCGATTGAAATGCTTGATCTTGAACTCGATCTGGAAGCCGATCTGGGTATCGACACGGTCAAACAGGCCGAGTTGTTCGCCGCCGTCCGGGCGGAATACGGCATCGCTCGCGATGAAAATCTGAAACTGCGCGAATTTCCAACGCTCGGCCACGTTCTTCAATTCGTCAACGACCGCCGCGAACGCCCCGCCGTCTCCGCCGGACTGACGATTTCCGGCACGGTCCAGACGTTTTCAACACCGGAACCGCCGCCGCCCACCGGCTCGTCGGAGGCATCGGAAACGGACGCGGTTCAAAAACGTGTCCTTGAACTCGTTTCCGAAAAAACCGGCTATCCGGTCGAAATGCTCGACCTCGAACTCGACCTTGAAGCCGATCTCGGCGTGGACACGGTCAAACAGGCGGAGCTTTTCGCGGCGGTGCGGGGGGAGTACGGCATTGCCCGCGACGAAACGCTGAAACTTCGCGATTTCCCGACGCTCGCCCACGTCATCCAGTTCGTGTACGACCGGCGGCCCGCACCAACCGAAAACCTGGCCACCGCGCCGGAAACCGGACCGGTCACCGCTGACGCGGCTCCCCCGGAACCGGTTGAACACATTGAACTTCCTCCCGGTCTGCGACGCGAACCGGTGGCGGTCGTCCGTCCGGGTTTCCTGATGTGCCCGCCGTCCCTCATCGAACTGGGCCAGGGCCGCCGGGTGGTGATCGGTTTCGATGAAAGCGGCGTCGGCGAGGCGCTCGAAGCGCGACTCGTCGAGCAGGGCGTCGAAGTTTTAAGCCTCGATCTGGGCGCGCCGACGCTGGCGGTGACGGAACTGGTCGCAGACTGGAAAAAAGAAGGGCCGATTCACGGCGTCTACTGGCTGCCCGCGCTCGATTCCAGCCCCGAAATCGCCGATTTGACACCCGAATCGTGGGCGGAACGGCTGCGCCGCCGGGTGAAAACGCTGCACGGAGTGATGCGGACGCTCTACGACGACATTGTCGGCCCGCACACGTTTCTGATTTCGGCGGTCCGGCTCGGCGGGCGTCACGGGTACGACGCGGGCGGCGCGCGCGAACCGCTCGGCGGCGCGGTGACGGGATTTACCAAGGCGTACCACCGGGAACGCCCCGACGCGCTCGTCAAGGCCGTCGATTTCGAATTCGCCGCGTCGCCCTCGCGCATCGCCGAAACGCTGCTCGCTGAGACACTTTCCGACCCGTTTGTGACGGAAGTCGGGCATTTCGACGACCTCCGCTGGACGGTCGGCCTGCGCGACGTACCCGAAACCGAGACCCGCGATGGTCTGAAACTCGATGAAAACACGGTCTTTGTCGTCACAGGCGCGGCGGGCAGCATCGTTTCGGCCATCACCGCCGACCTCGCGAAACACGGCGGCGGGACGTTTTACCTGCTCGACCGCGTTCCGACGCCCGATCCGCTCAACCCGGATCTCGAACGGTTCAAGACCGACCGCGACGGATTGAAACGCGACATTTTCGAACGGCTGAAGGCCACGGTTGATCGTCCGACACCCGCGCTGGTGGAGCGCGAACTGGCCGCGCTGGAACGTTCGGTGGCCGCGCTGGACGCGATCCGGGCGGTCGAGGACGCGGGCGGCACGGCGACCTACCTGAGCGTGGATCTGCTTGATGCAAAAGCGGTTGCCGGGGCGATTGAAATCGTCCGGACGCGCCACGGACGCATCGACGCGCTCATCCACGCCGCCGGACTCGAAATCAGCCGGTTTCTCTGCGACAAGTCCGCCGAGGAATTCGACCTCGTGTTCGACGTGAAGGCGAACGGCTTCCACCACCTGCTCCACGCCGCGGGCGACATGCCCATCGGCGCGGTGGTGGCGTTTTCATCCATCGCCGGACGGTTCGGCAACGGCGGGCAGACCGACTACAGCGCCGCCAACGACCTGCTCTGCAAACAGCTTTCAAACTTCAAAACCACCCGCCCCGAAACGGTCGGCATCGCCATCGACTGGACGGCCTGGAGCGGCATCGGGATGGCTTCGCGCGGTTCGATTCCGAAAATGATGGAACTGGCCGGAATCGACATGCTCGCGCCGGAACACGGCATTCCGCTCGTCCGGAAAGCACTGACGGAAGGCGGCGGAACGCGCGAACTCGTCGTCGCCGGCCGGCTCGGCCTGCTGATGCACGAAAAATCCGGTGAAGACGTGGATGGCATCCTCGTCGGCGCGATCGGACCGATGATCCATAACCGGATTCGGGCCACGGTCTACGACGGGATTTCCGTCACAACCACGCTTGATCCGACCGAACAGCCGTTCCTCGACCACCATCGCATTGACGGAACCGCCGTGTTGCCGGGCGTGATGGGCGTCGAGGCGTTCTGCAAGCTGGCCCGGACGGTGCTGCCGGACCGGTTCGTGGCCTCGGTCGAGGACGTGACCTTTCTCGCGCCGTTCAAGTTCTACCGCGACGAGCCGCGTGAGGTGACGATCACCGCGACGTTCCACGGCGAAGGTGAAAACATCGTCGCGGAGTGCCGCCTGACCGGGACGCGAACACTTCCAAATCAGCCGGAACCACGCACGGATGTTCACTTTACGGCCAAAGTCCGAATGTCGCGTTTCGCGCCGACCGCCGAACCGAAGGAAACGCCCGAACCCCTGACGGCGGAAATGGGTGTCGGTCGGGAAGACATCTACGCGTTGTACTTCCACGGTCCGGCCTATCGGGTCCTCGAACGGGCGACGCGCCATAACGGGGCCTTCATCGGACATTTCGCCAAGGGCCTTCCGGCGAATCACCAGCCCGCCCGCGCGAAAACGGCCTCCGCGCCGCGCCTGCTGGAACTCTGCTTCCAGACCGCCGGAATCGCCGAAATGCAGGCGACGCACCGGATGGGCCTGCCGATGGCGGTTGACCGGGTGGTGTTTCACTGTCCGTTCGACGGCTGCACCGGCGAATCCTTTCAGGCGCGGGTGACGCCGTCGGAAGAACACGAGGGGGCGTTTGACGCGGTGGTACTGGACCACAACGGCGGCGTCCGGCTGGTGATGCGGGGCTACCGGACCGCGCAACTACCCGACCCGGTCGCGGTGGAGCGGCTCGCCGCGCTGGAAGTTGCGTTGGTGTAGTGGCGAGCAGTTAGTAGTTAGCAGTTAGCAGTTAGTGGTTGAAAATTCGCGGATTGCGGCAGTTGAAAGTAAAAAAAGCTGAAAAGCTGACCGCTAAACTGCTATCTACTAACTGCTAACCACTAACCGCTGCTCCTATTCATGATCCAGTTTCTGATTCAGCACGAAGCGGACGTTCCGCCGGGTACGGCGTGGCTCTCGCCGCGCGAGCGCGACGCGATGAAGAAGTTCAAGATTTTCAAGCGTCGGTCCGACTGGCGGCGCGGGCGCTGGACGGCAAAGCTGGCCTTGCGCGCATTTTTCGGCCCGGAATATCCGCCCGAACGGTTTGAAGTCATTCCCAATGGCGCGGGCGCGCCGGAAGTTCATTTCGACGGCCACCGTCTTCCGATGGGGTTGTCGCTCGCGCACTGCGAGGACCGCGCCCTCTGCGCCCTGACCGGGGCCGACACGCCCATCGGTTGCGATCTCGAACGCATCAAGCCGCGGATTCCCGAGTTCATCGAGGATTACTTCACCCCGGAAGAACTGACGTTTGTGAAAAATCTGCCGCCGGAGCGCCGCGATGAAGCCTCAACCCTCATCTGGAGCGCGAAGGAAAGTGTGTTGAAACTGTTTCAGGTGGGATTGCGGGCGGACACACGCTCGGTCGGCGTGATTTTGCCGTCGGAGGAATGTATTTCCGACTGGAAAAGCGTTGGCATCACGACCCCGCTCGCCGCCGATCCGGTTACGGTCTGGAAACGGATCGACCGTGGAATGGTGATGACCGCCGCCGTTCCCCACCAATGGAAAAACAAACCTGTACCGTTGAAAATCGGGTAAAAAAATGGGGGATGGGGTGAATTGTATGTCCCGCCTTCCGGCGTCAAGCCTTCTCTTCTTCCCGCTTTTTTAACTCCGCGTTCGAAGTTCCGCGTTCCGCGTTTTCTTCCCCATTCCGCATTCGATATTCCGCATTCCGCATTTTCTTCATTTTCCCGTTCAACTTCCGGGGGTGAACTTCCGCTCCGGTTCGGAAGGGCGGGCATAGAAGGCTTCGAGGTGGCGGGCGTCGGTGGTTTTTCCTTCTCTCAGCCGTTGAAGCAGCACCGGCATGGCCACGGTTGCCAGAAACGGCGGCGACGCGACGACCGACCACTCCACCGGACGAAACACCAGTTCGCTTTTTATCGCCTCGGATAGCTCCGGGAACGCGTCCCCCGTGAAAATCAGCGGCTTGCGGGTGGATTCGACGCTGTTCAGAATCTCCCCCACGATTTGCGGACCAGCCCCGGACAACGCCTCGCCGAATTCGGAAACGCCCCCATTTTCAACCGGCCGAAACACCTGCGCGTGAACCTGATCCCGATAGGCCCGGTTGACCACGCAGAGAAGTGTGTCGCGATCGGGATTTTTCACGCCGTACGCCGTGATTTCCAGCGTCGTCGCGGTCACGATTGGCAACCCGAGCGGATGCGCCAGCCCCTTGACCGTGGCCAGTCCGACTCGGATGCCCGTAAAACTGCCGGGTCCGGTGAGCGTGCCGACGGCGGCGAGGTCGCGCGGCGCGACGCCGACCCGTTCGAGCAGGGCCGCAATGTCGGACATAATCAGGTGCGCGGTGCGTCCGGGGGATTCGAATCCGATTTCGGCGATGATCTGTTCGCCGCGCGCGAGGGCGACGGCATAGCGTGCGGTGGCCGTATCCACTACGAGCAAAAGGGGTTGGGCGGAAGGGTCGGTTTGCGTCATAAGCCGTAGCATAGCCCGGCGCGTCATTTGCGAAAAGCCGCGAATCATAAGAAAAAGCTATGCCGTCGGGGATTTGTATCGAAACGTACTCTTTTTGCTATACTGCGCGGCGACTCACACAACCCGATTCGTTACGGAATCCCCCTTTCTCGCGCGGATCGGAGATTCGGAGCAAACAGTTTTTCGACAGACATCATGGATATACGCACCATCGGAATTTTGACCGGCGGCGGTGACGCGCCGGGATTGAACGCGGTTCTCCGCGCGGTCGTCCGACGTTCGATGCAGTTCGGCATTCGGGTACTTGGCGTCCATAACGGCTGGAATGGCCTCATTCACAGCAAGGTCGAGCCGCTCACCCGCTACTCGATTTCCGGCATCCTCCCCCGGGGCGGAACGATTCTCGGCACGTCGCGCACCAACCCGCTCGCATCGGACGAGCAACTGCAACGGATTCACGAAAACTGGCGGAAGTACGGCCTGGACGCCCTCGTCGTCGTCGGGGGCGAAGGCACGCTGAGCGCCTCGCTCGCGATGCACCGGACCCAGCACCTGCCCATCGTCGGTGTCCCGAAGACCATCGACAACGACCTCAACGGCACGGACGTCACGTTCGGATTCGACACGGCGCTGTCCATTGCGACCGAGGCCATCGACCGGCTGCACAGCACGGCGGAATCGCACGACCGCGTCATGGTCGTCGAGGTCATGGGCCGTCACGCGGGCTGGATCGCCGCGGGCGCGGGCATCGCGGGCGGCGCGGACATCATTCTCGTTCCCGAGCATCCCTTCCGGCTCAGTGAAATCTGCAAGATTCTGAACCACCGGAAATCGCTCGGACGGTACTTCTCGATCATCGTCGTCGCCGAGGACGCCCACCCGCATCCGGACGAACCGTTCCTCAGCGATGAAGAATCGAGTTCCATCTATCAGCACACGAAACTGGGCGGTATCGGTCACCTGCTCGGCAAGAAAATCGAGCAGATGACGGGCATCGAAACGCGCGTCACGGTGCTGGGTTACACGCAGCGCGGCGGCGCGCCCACGGCGTACGACCGGCTGCTCGCCACCCGCCTCGGCATCAAGGCCGTGGACATGGTCCGGGCGGGCGAATTCGGCCGCATGGCTTCCCTGCGCGGCACAAAAATGGTTTCCGTCCCGCTTGAAGAAGCGGTTGACAGCATCAAGACGCTGGACGACGACCTGTACGAAGTTGCCAAGGTTTTTTTCGGGTAGGGCACGGCGGAGAAGAAACACCGACGGAAGCGAATCCCGTCCCGCCGCTCGCCGAACTCGTGGAAGTCTGAGGATTCGCGCCTTCCCCCGCCTCCCCGCCCCGGCGGCCGTTTTCCCAGACGGCCGCCGGTGGTATTTTGGCTTCCATGAAGAAAATCGGTTCAAACTTCACCGTCCGGTCCTACCTTGAAATGGAACGCGCCAGCGACGAACGGCACGACTTCAAGGACGGCGATGTTTTTGAACGGAATGGCGAAAGTCCTGCCCACAATGACATTTCCGTCAATCTGATTGTCGAACTTGGAAAGCGACTCCGGGATTCAGGGCATCGGGTCCGTGGCAAAGGAACGTTGCTCCGGGTCGGGCCGGGCGAAAGTCAGGGGCGGAACACCCTTTTGACATTTCCCGATCTGGTCGTCATTTCAGGCGAACCCCAATATCAGGACCATTTGAAGGATGTTCTTCTCAATCCCTCAGTCATCGTTGAAATTCTGTCCGAGTCCACCGAACTTTTTGACCGAGGTGAAAAGTTCCAACGGTATCGGAGGTGGTTGCCGTCATTGACCGACTACCTCCTCGTTTCGCAAACCGCGCCCCTTGTCGAGCATTTCACCCGCAAGGAAGGCGACGTCTGGGAACTTCATCCCATTTCCGGTTTCGAAGCCGTCGTGGAAATCAAATCCGTCAACTGCTCGCTCAAACTCGCCGATATTTACCGCCGAATCGAATTCCCGCCCGTGGAGGATGACGAGGAGGAGTAAAAAACGGGAGGCTCCGTGAAACGACTTCTTTTTGCCATCCTCGGTTTTCTTTTTCTCACGGAACCGGCCTTTGCCAGCTATGGCGAAGTGGCCTACGGATACACCGTCGAAACCGCAAACAAACGCTTCATTCTCGTCATTCACTGGCGGGCGCAGGATGGCACCCTCGTGAAAATGAAGGGGCTGGAGAAATATCCGGCGAACGGACTGTATCGCAACGACGGTTCGACCGAACCGCTCTGGACGGTGGATTGGTCCAATTGGGCTTTTCCGCTGAATGATGGTCGGCACGCCATCCGATTCGGGAGAGGCGGAGCCAGCCCGCACACCGGTTATGCGAATGAATCCTTTGCTTTTCTTTGTGATGGAAAGGTGCTGAAAAGCTACGCGGTCCGGGATCTCATCGAATTTCCGACCCTGCTGCCCCATTCGGTTTGTCCGGGATTTGCCGCCTGGGGAGCGGCCTCTCCGTCACGGGAAATTCGGTTTTCGTTGAACGGGAATCAGCCGATCCCGATGGATGTTCCTGCTCCCGATGAAAACGCCCATTCGATTCTCATCAACACGCTTCACGGCGACCGGTTCGTTTTTGATTACACCACCGGGGAAATCGTCTCGGAGCGGCGGCCGGTACGATGGGCCTTCCGCACGCTTCTCGTTTTTTTCCTTCTTTTTTACGCGTGGAGACTCCGCCAACGGCTGGCAGGCGCTCGGAAACCGCTGACTTTGCGGAGGTTGGCAGGAATTCTGGCGTTCGGTATCGGCGGCATGCTCGGGATGGCCCTCATCGGACACCTTGCCCACGCCTGGCTGGTCCGGGTGAATGTCGATTACGAGCACTGGCCGGTAAGCCCATTCGCCGAGGCGGTTTGGCGGGTCGTGTTCTACTGGCCGAACCACGCACGGTTCATTCTGTTTCAGGTCCCGTTTGAGGAACGATTTCCGATGCCCTCCGGGATGGAGTGGTCATCTGGCCTGCTTCAAACGCTCGGTTTCTGGATGCTGGCGTTCATCCTGCCGCTTCTAGTTCACGAAGTTCTGGTGACGACGCTTTCCCGAACCTTCCGCCGGGGAAAAATCTAAACGGCAGGGCCGGAAACCGCCGCTTCGGCTTCCGGTTTTGTTTCTGATTCGTTTTCAACCTGCGGCTCGGCGAGGGCGTTGAGTTCGGCAAGGAGCTTCAAAACCCTTTTTCTGAGCGGACTCACCAACGGCAGGCTCGCGATTCCGATGAGCTTCACGATGATGTCCACCGAGTGTTCGACCAGCAGGTAGGTCCGTTTGCACCCGGCGGATTTGTCGTGAATCCAGAACAAAATGATCCCCATGTGGTAGACCCAGATGAGGTTGGCGAGTTCGGGCATCAGGTCGGCGGGAATCCGGAGCTTGGTTTTTGCCCCCCGGACGACTTCATCGAAGTGCGCCGTGCTTTCCTTCCGCGTCGGGATGGATTCCGGGCTGAACGGGTTGAGCGGGCTTTTCGGATCGGCGGCGCTTTTGAAAAGGATGCCCGCGAAGGCGTGATACTGCTCCAGGGTGTCCACTTTCGCCCGCATCGAGCCGAGCAGCCGCGCCTTGAGCGTTTTTTCCCTTTCCAGAACCGGCCCGGCCGCTTCCAGATGTTCCACATGCGTGTGCATGTAGAACTCCTGAATCATGTGTTCCTTCGATTTGAAGTAGTAATAGGCGTTGCCGAGCGAAACGCCCGCTTTTTCGGCAATCGCCCGCATGGTGGTTTCCTCGAAACCGCGTTCGCGGAACATGGCGAGGGCGGTGTCGAGAATCAGCGCCCTCGTCTGTTCGCTTTTACTTGGCCCGGTCACGTCTGCCACGAAGCCTGTTCCTTTGCCAGAAACTTTGAAATTCCGGCGAATTTGTACCGATTTCGCGACAGCCACGCAATGAACCGGCGGGACGTCGGCAGCAGGTCGGGTCGGGCGAGCCGGAAGGACCACAACCGGTACTCCCGCAACGCCCAGAGACAGACCAGCCAGCCTTTCGAGCCGTAGTACACCGCGCCGGTGTCGCTGACGACGGTCAGTTCCGAAAGCGTCCGCTGGTGATCGAGGCCGGGAAACCGTGAGACGGCGGCATCCGAAGCGGCGGGAAGGAAACGGAGTTCGATAAAGGTCGGCTGTTGCAGCAACCAGGCCCGGATGTTGCGGCAGAGTTCGCAGTTGGCGTCGTAGAGGACGGTCAGATAGCGCATGGTTTTACGCCTCCCGGCAGGGGATGCAGGCGTCCGGGGCGACCGGCGGGGGCGCGTCGAACAGCATCGCCCGGCGGCGTACCCGACTGAAAATGAGAAGGTTGAAGAAGTGCATGCCGCCGAGAATCAGCAGCACCCACCCGATTTTCGCCGATAGCGCCTCGATTCCCGCCTGCGGCGACGCCACCGCCAGATCGAGCTTCAGCATCAGGCTCACATAGCCCAGATTGATGAGGTAGAAGCCAACCACGAGCAGGTGGTTGACCGAACCGGCGAGTTCCTGGTTGCCGTGGAAGACATCCACCAGAAAAACGCGCCCGTTTTTGAACAGCGTCTGGGCGACCCAGATCGTCAGACCGATGCTGATGGCGAGATACCCGAGATAGGTCATCACGGTGTAGTTCATGGTCGTTCCCTCCGAAAAAAGATTTTTGAACACGTTCAAGACACGGCCACCCTACGCCTGCCCCTGACAGCCGTCAAGCAGTTTTTTGAACACGTTCAGAATATTTTACCGAAGTTGGGAGAGACTCAGTCCTTACGCGCGACGGTCAGATAGCCGGTACGGAGGGATTCGGTGAATTCGAAGACGAGTTCCTTCGGGACCACGCGGGTGAGGAGCATTTTGAAGAATGCCGCGTTCGGTTTCGGACGCATCCCCCGCTCGCGCACGACCCGCAAACCGTTGTCCGTACAGGCTTTGGCGAGTTCTTCCGGCGTGATGAACAGATGCAGGACGTGCATGTTCGGCGGCGTGTTTTTGACGAACCACTCGACGCCCTTGATGACAATGAACCAGCTCAGCCGGTTGCGGTTGAAGGTCGAGGCGAAAAAGGTCCCGCCGGGTTTCAACACCCGCGCGGCCTCGGCGACGACGCGCGCCGGTTCGTCCACATGTTCGAGAAAATCCATCGCGCAGACGGCGTCGAAACTCGCCGCGGGGTACGGAAGTTCATAGGCGCTGCCTTCGTCGTAGCGTACCGTGCCGGTTTTGTCGTACGCCCGCGCCACTCCCAGACTTTCAACCGACTGGTCGATGCCCGTCACCTCGAACCCGGCGGCGGCCAACGCATTGGTCAGAAATCCGCCCCCGCAGCCGATGTCGAGAACCGGTACGCCCTTCCCGTGGTTCCTTTCGATTTCGGAAATCATCCACGGATTTCGCAACGCCGCTTCGGCCCGCAACAGGGCGACCGGGTCGTCCTGCGCGGTGTACCAACGTTCGCCCAGCCGGTGGTAAATCTCATTGTTTACGTCCGGGGCATCGGTTTTCGGCATAGAAAATTCCAGTAGAAGATCTGGTAGAGCCAGAACGCGACCGTGATTCCGACATTGATTGCGAAGAACCCGCGCAACCCGCCCGCGCCCGCCGGAAAATCCGCCCAGATGGCGACCGCCGCCGTCATCAGAATCGGATGGAGCATGAAAAGGACGGAATGAAGCCAGTGTTCGCCCGCCGGACAGAGTTTCGCGTGGACGAATTCGTCTTTCGTGATGCAGATCATCGAGAAAACCGCGCCGACCGAATAGACCGCGAGCGCGGTGCTTGAAAACGGCACGAACAGCACGATTCCGAAACAGATCAGGACCGTCGCGGTGTCCACCGGATGCCCGATTCGCTCCCAGCGGCCGAGACTTCGCCGGTGGTGGAACCAGAATTCATCCACCATCATGACGATTCCCTGTAAAACAAAAGGCAGTGCCAGCCACCACATCGCGCGTCGCTCCTTTTGTGTCCCTAGCCCGACCGTAAGGGAGGGCGTAGACTCGCGGGCGCCCCGACGGGGGGGGGCGGGGCACGCGCCGGGGAATTAATTTGGCCCAAACCCCCACACGTTGGATGTTTTTAACACA
>JBDRAL010000049.1:0-228265 GCA_039793685.1 Blastocatellia bacterium NZW_1522 | reverse complement strand
GTTTGACCGACACGCGATGACTGTTGAGCGACACGCCCTGGAGCGTGACGGCCACCTGAGCCGGGAAGGAAGCTCCGGCATCGCGGTTCTTGAGCGTAACCGCTTGATCGACGGCCGTGTTGGAGACAACCGCGCCGAAGAAGTTGTCGGCGTCGCCGTTCTGGAGCGCCGCGAAGTAGGTGGTGCGGTCGCGGCGTTCGACGAGCGAAGCGAAGCTGACCGCGCCGAGTCGGCTGCCCGCGCCGAACGGGGCGGTGGGAATGCGAAGACCGGCCGAGTTTCCTTCCACGAGCCAGTAGGTCTGTTCGCCCGACTGGAGCGTGTCGGCGGCGACGCCGTAGAACTCGACCGAATTGGCCGAAACGCGGATCGGAACTTCCGAGCCGTTGACGTACATCTTCAAATTGGCGTCAACCGCGTTGGGATTCAAACCTGCGCCGACAAGCGCCGAGCGGGAAACGCTCTGCCAGCCGGTGGTCCGAACGCCGAGTTTGACCGCCGGACCGGCGGCGAGCGTCTGCTGGAACGCACTCGATTTTTCCGATTTGGCGGCGGTTTGAACCGTCGCGCTTTCGGCAAGGTAACGGTTCAGTTCCATCGGATCGGCGGAATTGAGCGATTTTGTGGTTTGCGAACCGAAAACCGGGTTGTT
The DNA here is from genome assembly GCA_039793685.1 of Blastocatellia bacterium NZW_1522. GTDB lineage: Bacteria > Acidobacteriota > Blastocatellia > Chloracidobacteriales > Chloracidobacteriaceae > JAAFHI01. Next base: position 227,613 of record JBDRAL010000049.1, on the reverse strand, counting down.
GCGACCGAGCAGGGGCGCGTTGCGGAGCGATTCCGGCATCGGTTCTTTTGAGGATTTGAGTTCAAACGGACCGTTCCACGAACTCTTGCCGTTCAGGTCAATGTCTTCCAGCCAGTAGGAAACCGTTGTCCCGGCTTTTCCGCGCTTAATCGCGCCGTCGCGCCACGCGTAGCGATTTCCGGCGGTGAGCGTCGTGCCGGCCAGAAGGGCGCTTCCGGCGACGAGGCCGTTGCCGGTGATGAGTTCGCGCTTGCCGTTGGACTCGCGCCAGACGCGGAAGCCGAGGTTGTCGGCTTCAAAACCGGTGTTCCAGCTCAAGCCGACTTCGCCGTTCGAATAGGAAACCGCCTCGAAATTTTGAAGTTTGACTTCGGTCGGGGTGATGCAGAGTCCCACCGCGGCGGTTCCGGGGAAGTCGTTCAGAGAGAAGCTGTTCAGGCTGACGCCAACCGAGCCGTTGGTACCGGCGCGCGCATTCACGTTGCCCACCCCGGCCGCGCCGCCGGTCACCGAAGGAGTGACGGTTCCGAGCGTGGCGGCGCTGAAAAGAACCGCCCCGCCGCCGCCGCCGCCGCCGTTTCCGCACTGGTTTCCGCCGCCGCCGCCGTTACTTCCGTTTGCGTTGAGGTTCAACACGCAAGCCGCCGGATTCCGAGCGGCAACCAGAATCGCGCCGCCCGCGCCGCCCCCCGATCCGCCATCTCCGGACGTTCCGGGAGGCGTTCCGCCATTTGCGCTGATTGTTCCGGTTCCGAGGATGATGCCGGCCCGGAGAAAGACGATTCCGCCGCCGTTCGCTCCCGGATCGGTCGGATTGGTCGCGGAAGACCCCGCGCCGCCACCGCCGCCGAGGAAAACCCGGCTGGCGGAGAGCGTTTGAATTGCCCCGCCGATACCTCCGTTGGATGAATTGGTCTGGTCGTTGCCGCCGTTGCCGCCGCCGCCGGCGCAGCTTCCGCCACCGCCGCCCGCCCGGTCTCCGTTGCCGCCGCCGCCCGCGTTGCCGGGGCCGCCCCGGGAACGACAGCCGCCGGGAATTCCTTCCTCGTTGGCCGGCGAATTGGCGAGGAACGGCGGGGTTCCGGCGATGCCTTCGCCCTTGATGCCGTCATTCCCGACGCTCGGAAACGCCAGATTTAGAAAGGCGACGGAGGAAAGCAGGTTGATGCCGAGCGTTCGTCCGACGCCCCCGCGAAATCCGAGTCCATCGACGTTGATGACGCCGTTGTTGCCATTGACCGTGAACTGACAGACGTTCTGGACGTCAATGGCGAGAACGCCGCCGGTCCGGCCGTCCCACGGCGAACAGGTCAGGCCGTTGCCGATGCCGACGCTGACGTACTGCGGGACTCGAATTACCTGAAACCGTTTCTGACCCGTGAGCAGGGTGGCGTCGGCGTCGGTGTAGATGTTTGCCAGTCCGGTGCCGGTGTTTGTGGTCCGGACGGTGATGGTGCCGCCGCTGGTGAGGGAGGTCACGGTGCTGCCGGTGACGCGGGCGAATTCGTAGAGACCGCAACTGTTCAGTGCCAACTGGCCGTTTCCGAGCAGGCCGCCGCCGCCGTACCCCAACGCGTCGAGAATGTTGATGGTGGCGTCCTGCATCTGCATGACGATGACCAGGTCGCCGACCGCGATGCCGCCGCTCGCGCCCTGTCCGGGCACGGTGGACTTGATGGTGATCTGGCTTCCGCCGGCCACGGGGAGGACGGACTGGCCGGGGAAGTAGGAATTGACGACGCCGGTGAGCGGGTCCTCGGGCGTGAGGAGGACCGTCCCGGAAATGTCACAGTTTTGGGCGTGAACCGGTACGCCCGCCAGCAGCACTCCGAGAATCAGGAGCGCCATCAGGCAGACGGCGTTGCGTGACGTGGTGGCGTGACGGCCCGTAATGCTGAACGCAATACCTTTGGAAAAACCTTTGGAAAAATGGGTTTTCATAGTTCTCATCCTGAAATTGATTGGGTTGGCAGGTACAAGGACGCCACGGCAATCCGAATGATTGTCGGAACTTTTATTCCCGGATTTTTTGTAAAATGAGCGGAGAATGAGCGTTTTTTTAAGTATGAAAATACGCAGGACGACTCATTCGTTCGATCCAGATCGGGGTATAAAGAGTGAGAGGCTGTCATTCAAAGAGTAGCCTACTGATATGAACTTGTCACCCGGGAAATGCCGGGCGAGAAAATGCCGTTCATCGTTGAATTTAGAGGGCTTAGCAGATTACAGACATATTTTTCGAGCAAAATGAACGGTTTTTAGGGCAAAAAATAAGTAAAAATTAATTTTGAGATGCAGGGAAGGCAGGGGGCGGCAATCCGAAATCGGGAGACGTCGCCCGGTTCCTGTCAGAAGTTTGGTCTATTTATTGAAATTTCGAAAAGGAGTCGCGGTGTTCCTGACAGATTTTTGCGTCAAAAGAAAGGGTAACTATTCCAAGGATTGACTCTTTCAAAGTAAGATTTATCTCGGATGAAATTGACACTTTCAGATCAACGGAAATCTGGACGGAGTTGCCTGCTTCAGGCGGAAGATGGTCGGCGGGGATTTGAACCGGACGAAGAACGAGCGGGGGGACGGTCGGCGAATCGCCGCGCGGAAGAATGCGGCGCAGGCCGTCGGGGGTTTGTTCAAAGTGTCCGATTTGAAGGTTGCGGGCGGCGGGGGCGGTCAGGCGTTCGGCGCGTTCGGCGCAGGCGGCGAAAACGGTTTCCCGGAGTTCGGCGGTGGCGTGGAAGCTGTCTTCTTCCATTCCGACGAGAAAGAAGTTGCGTTTGAAGTGTCCGTGCCAGAGGCGTTCGAAGGCCGCTTCCGGGCCGCCGTCGAACGCCCGCGCGTCCGCGAGCAGGCGCGTGCCGTCAGGCGCGCGAAACAGGCGCGCGATGGCGAACCGTTCTTCCTCAAGGACGAGAAAACCGAAATCGGTCAGGGAGTCGAGGGGGAATTCGCGCCCGTCGGCGAGGCGGACCACCCGACCCACAATGGACAATTGACAATGGACAATTGACAGTGAAGCCGGATTTTCCTTGTCCACTGTCAATTGTTCATTGTCCATTCTCAATTACTCCGGCAGTCCCCAGCGGCGCACCGTGCCGTCCTGACCGCACGAGAGGGCGTGGCCGCCGTCGGCGTGGAAGGCGACGTGGTGAATCTTGTCGGTATGTCCCTGAAAGCAGTGGATTTGATGGCCGCTTTCGACATCCCAGAGCCGGACCGTCCGGTCGTCGCTGCCCGACAGGACGCGCTTGCCGTCGAAGGAAAAGGCGATGCTGTTGATGTGGTTGCCGTGGCCGATGAAGACCTGAATGTCGAAGCCGGAGCCGGCGTCCCAGACGCGGATGGTCGAGTCGAGGCTGACCGAGGCGGCGATGGTTCCGTCGGGAGCGAAGGCGGCCTGTTGCGCACCGTAGGTGACGTGGCCGGTGTCGAGTCGCTTGATCCGGCGGCGGTTTTCGGATTCACCGGCCTTCATCTGCTTGAAATCGCCGCCGATGAGGCGTTGCCGGTCGTCGGAGATGGCCACGTTGAGCGAGTCGTAGGTGGTTTCGGCGGGGGGCAGGTGGAGGAGCTGGCGTCCGTCGCCGGTTCGCCAGAGGTAGGCGTCGCCGCCGACCGTCATGACCAGAATCATTTTTCCATCGGGGGAAAAGGTTGCGCTCGCGATTTCGTCGGCGTGGCCGGAAAAGCGGCGGACTTCGCGTCCCGTCCCGCTTTCCCAGAGGCGGATGGTGCGGTCCTGTCCGCCGGTGAGGGCATAGCGGCCGTCGGGCGAAAAGCCGACCGCGGTCACCTGCGAGTGACCGAACAGGCGGCGCAGTTCACCGCCGCTCTGGGCGTCGCGCATGCGAAGGCTGTCGTCGCCGCCGCTAAAGAGCGCGAGGCGGTTGTCCGGGCTGATCGCGGTGCAGCGGACGGGAAACATCCGGCCGGTTGCGAAGCGGCTGATTTCCTTGCCGTTGTCGCTCGAAAAGAGGCCGATGGTCTGGTCGCGGCGCGCGGAGAGAAAAAACTGGCCATCGGGCGAGAAGGCAAGACTGTTCGGATAGTGGTGGCCGGGAAAAACGCCGGTTTCGCCGACCTTTTCGGCTTGGCGCGGCGGGACGCGTCCGCCGAAGGGATGCTTGACCGATTCCGCGACCAGAAGCTGCGCTTCGAGGGGCGTGGCGTCGATTTCCAGCGTCGCGGACAGGTCGAACAGGGGTGACAATTCGCCGCTGAGAACCGGTTTGATGAGCGGTTCCTCGGAAGAGACCGGTTCGTTGGCGCCGTTGGAAACCGGGACTTCCATTCCGACCGGCGTCGGTTCCAGCGACGGTAGCGACGGCGTGAACTTTCCGGAAGCGAATCCGAACATGTTGTCGCCGATGGCGGAAATGAACTCGCGGGCGAACTCCTCGGCGTTCGGACGCCGGGTCGGGTCTTTTTCGAGCGCGTGAAAGATGACCTTTTCGACTTCCGGGGGGAGTGACGGGCACAACTCGATCATCGAGGGCGGCGCGTCGTTGACCTGCATCCACATGACCGCCACGAAGTCCCCTTCAATCGACTCGAACGGCAGTCGCCCGGTCAGCATCTGGTACAGCACGATGCCGAGGCTGTAGACGTCGGAACGACCGTCGTACGGTTTGTTCCGCATCCGTTCGGGGGCCATGTATTCGGGCGTCCCCATGAGAATCCCGGTTGCCGTGAGGTTTTTTCCCGGTTCCTTCGAAGCCCGCGCCAGCTTGGCGATGCCGAAATCAAGGACCTTGACGATTTCGCCGCGGCGCGTCTTGTGAAGAAAAATGTTATCCGGCTTGATATCGCGGTGGATGATGTCGGAAGCGTGAGCCTCGGTCAGAACGTCGCAGACCGGGACGACGATTTCGGCGCAGCGGGCGAGCGGCACGCGGCCGCGCTCGATGAGTTCGTCGCTCAGGGGGCGTCCGGCCAGCAGTTCCATCACGAGGTAGGCATAGCCGTCGGGCGTGATGCTGAAATCGAGAATCGAGACGGCGTTCGGGTGTGACACCGTACAGGCCGACACGCCTTCCTGCCGGAAGCGCTCGAGGTTCTCAGGCGTGGCGTTGTTGACGTTGGAATGGAGAACCTTGACCGCGACCGAGCGGTTGAGGTTGAGGTGCGTGGCGCGATACACGGCCCCGAAGCCGCCGATGCCGATTTTGGCTTCGAGGCGGTATTTCCCGTCGAGGACGACCCCGATAAACGGGTCGGGAATCGTGGGTGTCATGTCCGCGACCTCCGGTTACGGCGTTCGGCAAGAGATGTGGAAGGGTGGCGCATTCTGCGACAACTCGGGACGGAAGGCAAAAAATAGAAGGTTTCAGGTTTCGGGTGTCGGGTTTCAGGTCAAACCGGTTTTGGGTTTTCGGTGATGGTTTCTGAACGGAATGCTGTTTGAATTCGGGCAAGTGGTTTCTGAGAAAACGGTTGACCTGTTCCCGCGACGAACACACGCTCTACCAAAACCCAAAACCCAAAACCCAAAACCCAAAACCCAAAACCCAAAACCCAAAACCCAAAACCCAAAACCCAAAACCCAAAACCCAAAACCCAAAACCGGTTTGACCTGAAACCCGACACCCAAAACCGGTTTGACCTGAAACCCGACACCCAAAACCCGACACCTTTGTCAGAGGGGTTTCTCCCCGTTCAGCTTTCTCAATGCAATGAGCCATTCGGCGGCGACCCAGTCGGTTTTGCCGACGACGCCCGGTGTGATCGTGTCGAGACGGTCGAGGATGGGCGTGATCCAGACGAGGGCGCGCGCCCTGGAAAAACGCCCGCCGTTCGGATAGGCGTCCACGGTGGCGATGATCGACCACTGGAGCGGATATTGCTTGGTGGTGTCCTCGCGCTGGTTGAGGGTCAGCGTAATCAGCGTGGATTCGACATTTTTCGCGTCGAGCGGGACGTCCGGCAGGCTGTCGAGCCAGAGGACATCGACGGCAGCCATGTCGCCGCGGACGCCAACGGTGGTCTCGGTCCGGTGCAGAACGTGCATGACGAGGCCGGAAACCCCGACGAGGACGCGGCGGCCGTCGTTCGACGGGTAGTCGTGCCACCGGGCCTGATCGGGAATGCGGGTTTTGAACAGCCAGTCGCGACCGGCCTTGACGGCGGCCTTGACGCGGGCGGCGAGCGCCGGGTCTTCAATGCCGATGAGCAGTTGTTCGTGCAGGCCGAGCGTGGCCATGGCCGTGGCGTAGGTCGAGGCGTAGTCCCGGTCGAGGATGGTCGGTCCGCCGGAATTCGAAGGAAGGACGTAGAGCGTCCACCAGCCGTCGGGGTGCTGGTTTTTCAGGAAGAATTCAAGCTGCTCCCGCCGCATTTTGTGGTTGAGCCGGGCCATCGCGATGGCAACCCATCCGGAAACGACGACGTGCGGCGGCGCGCCGGGGCTGTCGTACCACGAGTCGGCGGCGGAATTGGTTTCGAGAAATTCGACGATGGACGCGCTGGGAATCGCGGCGCGATCCACCACGCCGACGGTCATCTGAGCCATGGTCCAGGCGTTCGGATTGCGTCGCCGGGCCTGGGTTTCGGGGCCGAGATGGTCGGTCAGCATCAGAATTGAACGTTCGAGCGTGGCTTTGCGGGTGCTGTCGAGAAAAGCCGGAAGTTCCGCCGGAACGCCCTTCGCGGCGTAGGTTGCCGTCCCGATGAAGTTGCGCGGCGCGGCGAATTGAAACAGCGCCAGCGCGGCAAGTACGACGGCCGCGCTTCCGATGAGCAGGCGTTTTCGGGCGGGACGGCCCGGCTCGACCACGATCGTCGCCGGGGGCGTCAGCTCGGGCTTCGGTGTCGTGGGGAGCGGGAGTTTCGAACGTTCGGCGGCTTCCGGCGTCAGTGTCGCGCCACCGCGGACCGACTCGATGCCCGCCGCCCCGCAGAGCGCCGCTGCCGCTTCCGACGCCTTTTGAAACCGTTTGTCCGGTTCCTTTTCAAGCATCCGCTCGATGACGGCGACCACGGCTTCGGGAACGTTCGGGGCTCGTTCGCGCAGGTTCGGCGGTGGGTTATTGACGTGCTGGTAGAGAACGCCAAGCAGATTGCTTCCGCCGAACGGCGGTTTTCCCGACAGCATTTCAAAAAGAATGACGCCGAGGCTGTAGATGTCGGAGCGGTGGTCCACCGTCCGGCCTTCGCACTGTTCCGGCGACATGTAGAAAGGCGTGCCGACGATCGCGCCGGTGTGGGTGACGGGGCCGTCCGTCTGGGACTGCTTCGCGATGCCGAAATCGAGCAGCTTGACGGTTTCGACCGCTTCTTCATCATCTTCATGATCGGGACTGACGGCGAAGAAGATGTTGTCCGGCTTCAAATCCCGATGAACGATCCCCTTGCGGTGGAGCAGCGCGAGCACCAGCAGAATCCGGTCGGCCACGCCGACGGCTTCCAGCGTCGGCAGCGCCCCCCGCTGAGTGAGCCGGTCGCCGAGCGTCTGGCCGTGGAGCAACTCCATCACCAAAAAGCACATGCCGTTTTCGACGCCGTGATCGAAGACCCGAATCGAGTTCGGATGCTCGACCATCGCGCACAACTGCGCCTCGCGCTTGAACCGCTCCACCGCTTCCCGGTTCCGCGCGAAATCCGGCTTCATCACCTTCAACGCGACTTCGCGATTGAGCGAACGGTGCTTCGCGCGGTAGACGCTGCCCATTCCGCCGGTGCCGATGCGGGTGAGGACTTCGTACTTTCCCTCAATGACCGTCCCCGGCGGGAGCAGGTCCGGTTCTTCGCCTTGCGAGACGCGGCCCCGCGTACGGTGGCTGTAGGTCGAATCGTCAGTCACCGTCGCCGCCCCGTCCACGGTGAACCCGCGCGTCCCGTCGCCCGTCGAGGTCGGCGGCGATTCGATCACCGTTTCGGCGAGTGTCTTGTCGTCCGGCGCGACGGTTGGGGGAACGTTCGGTTCGGGACGATCGGGCATGCAGTCTTGAGTCTGGAGTCGAGAGTCTGGAGTCAGGCGCTGATGTTCAGGCTACGTTCAACGCATTTTTCGCGAGGGCAAGCTTGCGCGTGACCGGCGGTTTTTTCAAGAACCCGTTCTGCGTTGTTGCCTCTTAAACGTTTGTCCATCTCTCGCCTCTGATTCTCCAACTTTCATTCCTGACTCCAGACTCTCGACTCCAGACTCCAGACTTTTTACCGGGAGTATCGGTACTTCATCCCCAGAATCATCGCGACGAGGAACAGGGTGATCGAATTCCAGATGATGAGCGGGATGTCGCGCAGGACGATTCCGTAGACGAGCCACATGACGACGCCGACGGCGAACACGGCGTACATCGCGGCGGAAATGTCGCCGACGGATTTGGTCCGCCAGCATTTCCAGACCTGAAGGGCGAAGGAGGAGGTGGTGAGCAGGCCCGCGACGAGGCCGAAGGTGGTCAGCATGGGCGAAAGGATGGAGTGCGCGCTTCCAGCGCGCAAGTGGAAAAGGCAAGCGCGCTGGAAGCGCGCGCTCCCTCGTCGCCGAAATTTTTCGGGAACCATGCGGAAGGTTGGCGCTTCAATGTACCCTATCGACATATTGCCATCCCGTCCGTCCGGTTGATTCACCATGAATTTCCGCTTCGCGCTCCGTTTTCTGCTTCCGGCTCTCGTCTGTCTTGTGGTGTTCACTTTTCTGGTTTTTCGTCCGTCGCCGCCGCCGGTGAGTGGAAAACAGTATCCGCGCGCCGAATTTCCCGACGCCGACGCCAAGCCGGAAATCGCGTACCGGTTGAGCGAGGGGAGCGCGCCGCGTCCCGCGCCGTCCGCGCCCGCCCCGGTCGAGCGATTGCCGGAATCCGAGACGGAACGGCTTTTAAAGGATATTCCCCGCAACGAAGCCGAAATCGAAGCTGCGAAAGGCGCGCCGGAATTTGCATTTCCCCCGGCTTCCTCGCCGCCGCCCCGGACGGGAAAAACGGTCACGACCGCGTTCCCGCCACCCGTCGCCGCGCCGCGTCCGGCGGTGACGTCTGATCCGAAATTGAACGTGACGCGGTTCGGGCCGTCGGGCGAAATCGCCGAGCCGAAGCAGATTGCGGTCACGTTTTCGCAGCCGATGGTCCCGGTGGCCGATCTCGACACGCTGGCGGAAATCAAATCGCCGGCGGAACTCGTCCCCGCCGTGCCCGGACGCTGGCGCTGGCTCGGCACGCGCACACTCGCCTTCGAACCGACCGGCGGCGCGTTTCCGAAAGCGACCAAGTACGTCGTGCGGATTCCCGCCGGGACGAAATCCGCCGTCGGGGGCACGCTCGACCGGGAAACGACCTGGACGTTCTCGACCCCTGCGCCGAACGTCGTCGCCTTCACTCCGCAAAATGACGATGTCGAAACCGATCCGCTGATGTTCGTCCGGTTCGATCAGAAAATGGACGCCGCCGGACTGGCGAAACTGCTCCGGGCGACGGCAGGCGGCGCGGTGGTGAAACTCCGGCCCGCGACGGCGGCGGAAATCGCGGCGGATGAAGGCATGACGGAACGGTTGGAACTGGCGGGCGAGGGAAAGGGCTTCGTGTTTCGCCCCGCCGAGCCGCTTCCGGGCGGCGTCAAGGTCGTGGTGACGATTCCGGCGGGGACGCCCTCGGCGGAAGGGCCGCGCGCCACGCTCAGGCCGCAATCGTTCGATTTCCGGACCGCCGGTCCAATGCGGGTCGTCCGGACGACCGGGACCGGCCAGTCGCCCGAGTCCTGGAGCATCGAATTCACTAATCCGCCCGATCAGGCGACATTTACGGAATCGCAGGTCACGGTCGAACCGTCACCGGGGGAAATGGTCGTCCGGCCAGCCTGGAATAAACTGTTGTTTCAGACTACCGCGAAGCCACGGACGACCTACACCGTGAAGCTGTCGCCTGAAATTCGCGACATTCACGGCCGGAAACTCGGCCCGACGCCGCCCATCGTGATTCGAACCGGCCGTCGCGATCAGCAGTTTTCCGCCCCGAACGGAGGTCTGACCATCCCCGATCCGCGTTCCCCGTCGAAAATTTTCGTGGAAAGCGTCAACTACACCCGCTTCCGGATGACGGTGCGAGCGGTGACGGTCACGGATCGGTCAAAGTTCGCGCAACGATATCAGGTCGAATTGCTGAAGACGTTTTTGCCGGGGAAGATCGTCGCCGACACGGTGCTGCCGATTGTGAACACACCCGACGAGCCGGTTCTGACGCCGGTCGATCTCGCGCCCTACCTGCCCGGCAGCCGCGGGCATCTGCTCGTGACTATCGAACCGGTCGGGTTCATCCCGCGCTTCCCGAATGATAAACCGCCCGTCTTTACGACGTGGGTGACGGCGACCGACCTCGGGCTGGACGTTGTAACCGACGCCAAGCGGATGGTCGTGCGCGCGACCTCGCTGCGGACCGGCCAGCCGCTTGCCGGAGTGAAGATTGCGCCGGGTATTCACGCCGCTCCGGTGTCGATGACCGGAGCGGACGGGCGCGTCGAGTTTTCGCTGGATGAAGTCGCGGTCGGCGACCCCGCGCGACTGGTCGCCAGCCTCGGCGACGATTCGCTCTGCCTGTTTTCATTCGACCTTGACCATCCGGGGCGGTGGGACAATCCGCGGATGAGCGGTGGGACGAAATGGTTCATTTTCGATGACCGCGAACTCTATCGCCCGGACGAGGATGTCCATTTGAAAGGATGGCTCCGCGCCATCGTCGGTGGACCCACCGGCGACGTTTCGCGGGAAGCGATTCCGGATGGGACCGTCGAATACGAAGTACTTGATGGTCAACGCAATCCGATTGCGAAAGGGAAGGTCACGGTTGACGACTCGCGCGGATTCGATCTGGCGTTTCGTATTCCGAAAACGGCCAACATCGGGTACGGATCGGTTCGTCTGGTGTTTTCCCACAAGTCAGCGACGTTGCCCATTATTTCGTACGACCATTCGTTCCGCATCGAGGAATTCCGTCGCCCCGAGTTCGAGGTGACGCTCGCGCCGGAAGCCGGTCCCTTTTATTTGAACGAACCGACGACGGTGACGGCGCGGGCGGCCTATCTGGCGGGTGGCGGACTCCCCGACACGGAAACGAAGTGGGTCGTTTCCGCCCGGGCGGCCACGTTTCGCCCGCCGAACCGGGACGGCTTCACGTTCGGAGAAGAACGTCGCTGGTGGTGGATTGAAGATGACTCGGAGGACGAAGAAGAGTCGGACTTCGGCGATTCCGCCCGGCGGTACAACCGGTATCAACCGTCAGTGGGAAGGCCGAAAACCTTCGTCGGACGGACTGACGGCGACGGAAAACACGCGCTCAAACTCGATTTCGACCGGTTCGCCCCGGTTCGCCCGGCGCTGTTCACCCTGTCGGCCACGGTTCAGGACGTCAACCGGCAGGCGTTTTCCGCCACTCAGACGCTGCTTGTGCATCCGTCGGCCTGCTATGTCGGTCTGCGGCGGAAGAACGGATTCGTTCCGGCGGGGGAAGGCGCGGGCGTCGAGGTCATCGTGACCGACATTGCCGGAAAATCGGTTACCGGCGCGCCGGTACGGCTGCGGTTCGCGCGGCTGACCGAAAAGTTCATCAACGGAACATTGAAGGAAATCGAAACCGATCCGACTGAAATGGAACTGGTTTCGACGGAAGCGCCGCAATCGGTCGTTTTCCCGGCGCGCGCGGACGGTATCTACCGCGTGACGGCGGTGACGGCAGATGAAAAGGGACGCCCGGCGGTGACCCGGTTGCGGGTCTGGGTCGGCGGCGGCGAGGCGCAAAAACTCACGCTCGTGCCGGACCGCAAGGAATACCGGGCGGGCGAAACGGCGACCATCACCGTTTCCGCGCCGTTCGAAAATGGCACCGGCCTGCTGACGATCAGCCGCGACGGACTGGTTTCCTCGGAAATCTTCACGATGCGCGGAAAAACCGCGACCATCACGCTTCCCGTCCGCGAGGAATGGACGCCCAACGTCGTCGTTTCGCTTCTTTTGAATGAGCCGCCAGGTGGCGACAAAACCGCTTTCCGATCAGAAACCGCTGAACTCAACCTCAAGATTCCGCCCCGTTCCAGAACGCTCACCGTCACGGCGCAACCCCGCGAGAAAACCGTCGCCCCAGGCGGCGAAACCACCGTTGACGTGACCGTGACCGACGCCGAGGGGCGGGCCGTACCGGATGGAAGCGTCGCGCTCGTCGTGGTGGATGAATCGGTGCTGGCGCTGACCGGCTACAAACTGCCCAACCCGGTCGCGTTCTTTCACCCGAAACGCGAAGCGAATGTCACCGCCGGGGGAATGCGGGACTGTGTTTTGAATGAAGCGGTGATTCGCAATCCTTGGCTTTCGACCACCGTGGGCGGCGGGGCAGGTGGGGGAAGAAGGTCGTCGGTGTCTGGTTTGGGCCTCTATTCATTCGGCGGCTTGGGAATGACAGGTGACGTTGCTCCGCCGCCTCGGTCGCTGCAAAAAGCCGTGACCCGTTCCGGTTCCGTCGCCTACGACGCGGAAAGTCGCACAAAGTATGAGGACAGGAAGGCCCCCGGGCTGACAATCGCGCTCCGGACCGATTTCAACCCGCTGGCGCACTTTTCTCCGACGGTGAAGACCGACGGATCGGGCCGCGCGGTCGTAAAGTTGAAAGTTCCGGACAATCTGACGCGCTACCGGGTGATGGCGGTGGCGGCGAGCGGCGAACGGAGTTTCGGGAAGTTTGAAACCGACCTCACTGCGCGGCTGCCGCTGATGGCCCGGCCCTCGCCGCCCCGGTTTCTCAACTTCGGCGACAGGTGCGAACTGCCCGTGGTGGTTCAAAACCTCGAAGACCAGCCGCAAACCGTGACCGTGGCGATCCGCGCGACCAACGCCGGGCTGCCCGAAGGCGGCGGACGCCGCGTCACCGTCCCGGCGGGCGACCGGGTGGAAGTGCGCTTCCCAGTGACGACCGAACGGGTCGGGAAGGCGGCGTTCGTCGTCCGGACGGCGAGCCGCGCAAGCGGTGACGCCGCCGTCGTGACGATTCCGGTCTACACGCCCGCGACCACCGAGGCGTTCGCGACCTACGGCGAACTCGACGCGGGCGCGACGGTCCAACCCATCGTCTTGCCGCGTGACGCCGTGAACGGGTTCGGTTCGCTCGACATTTCGACCTCGGCGACCGAAGTTCAATCGCTGACCGACGCTTTTCTCTATGAAATCGACTACCCGTACGCATGCAGCGAGCAGTTGGCGTCCCAAATTCTGACCGTGGCCGCGCTCGGCGACGTGTTGCGCGAGTTCAAGGCCGAGGGCGTTCCCGCGCCGGAAGTTTTGAAACGCGACACTGAAGCGCGACTGACCGCGCTGCTCGGGCGGATGCGTCCGGATGGCGGCGTCAAGCTCTGGCCCGGTTCGCGCGACATCGACCCGTTCGTGAGCGCCCACGTCGGGCACGCGCTCGCGGTCGCGCGCGAAGCGGGGCTGAAAGCGCCGCAACTTGAAACGAAAATCGCCGCCAACCTCAACTTTTTAAAGAACATCGAGGCGCATATTCCCAAAGAGTACGGCCCGCGCGAACGCCGTGAAATCGGGGCCTATGCCCTTTATGTACGGATGAAAATGGGCGACCGCGATCCGGCGAAAGCCGCGCGGCTGGCCGTCGGTGCGGGGAAAACGCTTTCCGGCGAAACGCTCGGTTGGCTGCTCGCGGTCATGGCCGAAGGAAACGGCGCTCCAGCCGCGCGCGCGGCGTTGCGGCGAGTCATTTCAAACCGGATGACCGAAACCGCCGGGGCCGCCGAATTCGGCGATTCAACCGATGAGGACGGCTGGCGGACCTTCGGTTCGAATCGCCGGGCGGAAGGCGTCGTGCTGGATGCCGTGATGCGCGACGAATCGGCGAGCGACCTGATTCCGAAACTGGTACGCGGCCTGCTCGGCCACCGCGTCGCCGGTCGCTGGAACAGTACCCAGGAAAACGTGTTCATCCTGCTCGCGCTCGGTCGCTACTTCAAAACCTATGAAAAGGAAACGCCCGGCTTTACCGCGCGGGCGTGGGTCGGCGAGCGGCTGGCGTCGGAAAGCGCATTTCTCGGCCGGACGACCGAGCGGCGGCAGACGGCAATTCCGTTCGGAATGGTCCCGGCGGACGCGAAGGACATCACGCTCGCGAAGGAAGGGCCGGGCCGGATGTACTACCGGATTGGCATGCGCTACGCGCCGCGCAACCTCATGCTCGCGCCGCTCGACGCCGGTTTCGAGGTTCACCGGTCCTACGTCGGGGCCGACGACCCGGCGGACGTCACACGCGATCCCGACGGGACGTGGCGCGTACGGGCCGGTGCGCGGGTAAAGGTCACGGTGACGATGACGGCCATCGCCCGGCGCGTACACGTCGCGCTTTCCGATCCGCTGCCCGGCGGTTTCGAGGTGTTGAACCCCGAACTGCGCGGCACGGAACCGGTTCCGGCGAATGAAGATGAGGAAGTGGTGCGTCCGCTCGGTTTTGAAAGCCGGTTTTTCTTCGGCTTCGGCCCGTGGTACGACCATCTGAGCCTCCGCGACGACCGGGCGGAAGCCTTCGCCGCGCGCATCGGGGACGGGACGTACGTTTTGACCTACTTTGCACGGGCGACGACGCCGGGCGAGTTCATCGTCCCGCCGTCGAAGGCCGAGGAGATGTACCACCCGGAAACCTTCGGACGCGGCGCCTCCGCCCGCGTCGTGGTGAAGTAAGCGCGTCGTGGAGTGCGCGCTTCCAGCGCGCAAGTAAAAAGTAGAAAAGGAGTGCGCGCAGGGATGCGCGCGCTCCACCCGTTTTCGAGGAACCGAACGGGCGGCGGGGCGTGTATCCTGTCAACCCACAGATTTTTACTTTTTTTCGGTGGTTCCTCCCCGACGGCCCTCATTCATGCGCCGTCGGGCGGCTTGAGTTTTATGAAAACCACATTTCTGGCGATTTGGCTGGCGGTTCAGCCGCTGGTCGGGTTGACCGCTCCGGCGGGAAATGTGTCCGGACGGCTGGCCGACCGGCTCGAATTTTTTCCTTCCGACGCAAAACCGGGCGTTTCCTTCCGGTTGAGCGAGGGAACGCCGCCCAAATCCGACGTTCGGCCCGTGGTTGCCGCCCCTCCGGCGGAAAAACTCTCCGAGGCCGAGACGAACGCCCTGCTGGCGCGGCTGCCGGAAGACCCCCCGTCGCCCGCCGCCGCGCCGTTCCGGTTTCCGGAAAATTCGTTGCCGGCCCCCGCGCCGGGAAAGACCACGGTGGCCGCGTTCCCGCCGGTTGAAAAGGTACCGGTTGAAAAGACAAACGCCGGGCGTCCGCTGGAGATTGTCCGGTTCGGGCCGTCCGGCGACGTACCGCTGGCGGCAAACCTGAGTGTGACCTTTTCACAGCCGATGATTGCGGTTGCCGGGGCCGAGGAAGCGGTGACGGTAAGGCCGCCGGTCCGGCTCACGCCCCAGCCGCCGGGGCGCTGGCGGTGGATCGGGACGAAAACGCTTCTGTTCGAACCCGACGGACGCTTCCCGATGGCGACCGATTACGCCGTGACCGTTCCCGCCGGGACGACCTCCGCCGTCGGCGGCAGGCTTGCGCGGTCGAAGGCGTGGCGGTTCACGACGCCGACGCCCAAACTCGTCGAGACGATTCCGTCACGGAAGGACCGCGAAATCCCGCCCGATTTTCCTTTGTTGCTGATATTCGATCAGCGCGTCGAGCCGGCGGCGGTGGCGCGCGCGGTCAGGATCGAAGCGGATGGGAAAATCTTTGCCGTCCGCCCGGCCACGACGGCGGAAATCGAGGCGACCAATTTCTTTCCCGCGGTAAAAGACGCCGGGCCGGAAAAAGCCGTCGTGCTGCGCGTCATCGCGCCGGACGGTTCCGTTGTGAGCCTTCCATTGGATGAGATGGTTACGGTGACGCTTTCGAAGGGATTTACTTCCGCCGAAGGGCCGAAACCGACGCCCGCCGACCAGACATTCGCGTTTCGTACCCGGGGCGGGTTGTTCGTTGAGCGAACGTCCTGCTCCTACCGCCCCGGAAATTGTTTTCCCGCGACGCCGTGGGACATCAGTTTCAATCACGAAATCGACCCGGCCTCGTTCGCGCCGGAAAAAGTGGTCATCGAGCCGCCGATTCGGGATGTACAAATCCGGCTTTCCGGTCCGAATTCGTTGACCATCCAGGGGAAGAAGCGCTCCGGGCAGACGTACACCGTCAAATTGCCGCCCGATCTTCGCGATGTGTTCGGTAACCGGATCGGCGAGCCTTCCGTGACCGCTCCTCGGGATGTGTTCGGCAATCGGCTCCGAAACCATTCCCTGATCGCTTTTCAGGTGAATCCATCGCCGCCGATCTTCCGGTTACCCGACAGCGACAGCGGGCCGTACCTCGTGGACCCGCACGCGCCGCCCCGTCTGCCGCTGACGACGGTCAATCTCGACAAGGTTCGCCTTGAAATCCGCCGCGTCGAGCCGTCCGACTGGTCTGACTTTCGGCTGGCGCGGCAGGCCGATCTTGCGGCGGGCAGCCTGCCCTATGCCTATTTGACCCCACCGGGAAAAGTCGTTTTTGAAGGCGACATCGCCACGCGCGACATTCCCGACGAGCCGGTGACGACGATGATCGACCTCGCGCCGTACCTCACGGACGGCGTCGGCCATCTCGTCGTGAGCGCCCAGTCACCCGTCGGTTCGGCGACGCCCGCCCGACGGCGGGATCTCGTCTGGGTATCGGCGGGAACCATCGGGCTGGACGCCGTCTGGGACGAACGCGCGATGTACGTCCGGGCCACGTCGCTGCGTGACGGTGCGCCGCTTCCGAGCGTGGAAGTGACGATTTTTCCGGAACAAAGAAAGGCTCTGACCGACGCGCGCGGGATGGCGAAGGTTGAAATCCCGTGGAGCATTCAGCGGGTGAGTTTGCTCGTCGCCACACTCGGCAATGACCGCGCCCTGTTGCCGGTCGCGGCCGGACCGCTCGTTACCCGTGTTTCGGCGGCGGGTCCGAACGACCCGTGGGGCAAATATCTGTGGCATGTGCTGGACGACCGGAAACTGTACCAGCCCGGCGAGACGGTTCATTTCAAAGGCTGGATTCGTTTCATCCAGGAAGGGCCGCGCGGGGGCGTCGAGGGGCTCGGTTCAAAAGATCGCACCGTGCGTTTTAAGGTCAAGGATTCGGTGGGCAATGATTTGACGAGTGGACTCTGTACGTTGAATGACGCGGGCGGCTTTGACGGTTCGTTCGCGCTGCCCCCGGAAGTCAACAGCGGCGAAGCGAGAATCGAATTCGAGTGGAACGGGGAAGACTTCACCCACTCGTTCGAGGTCGAATCGTTCCGGCGACCGGAATTCGAAGTTACCGCGACGGTGGATGACCGCAGGCATGTTTTTGGCGAAGCGTTCGACGTGACGGCGGAGGCGAAGTACTACGCCGGGGGCGCGTTGCCCGACGCGGCGGTCGAATGGCGGGTCAGGGCCACGGAAGGCGAATACCGTCCGCCGAATTGGGACAGGTTTACCTTTGGAGAATGGCGTCCGTGGTGGCTCGATTTCAGCGAAAGCGAACAATTTGAGGAACGGACGTTCGAATCGCGCACCGACCGCGACGGTCGGCAGGTGCTGCGCGTCAATCCGGACGCCGTGACGCCGCCGCGTCCGATGGTTTTTACCGTCAAAGGCACGGTTTCCGACGTGAACCGGCAGGCGATCGCGGCGGAAACGACGGTGCTGGTGCATCCGGCGAGCGTCTACGTCGGGTTGCGGAGCGCCCGACCCTTTGTCGAAAGCGGAAAACCGTTCGTCGTCGAATCAGTCGTGACCGATCTCGACGGCAAGGCGGTTGCCGGGCGACCCGTCCGGCTGCGATTGGCGAAGTTGAAGTGGGAATACGCCGGGGGCGAATGGAAGGAAACCGAAACCCCCGTCGGCGAGTGCGAAACGGTTTCGGGCGACGGGCCGACGGAATGCCGGTTTGAGCCGCGCAGCGGCGGGGTCTACCGGTTGGTGGCGATCACGTCGGATGCGGCGGGGCGGCGGAATCAGAGTTCATTGATGTTGTGGGTGGCGGGCGACGATCCCGGCGCGCGACCGTCCGTGACGCGAAACCGGGCCGACGAAGTTGAACTGATTCCCGACGCCCAAGAGTACGGGGGTGGCGTTGAGGCGGAAATTCTCGTCCGTTCGCCGTTTCCCGACGCGCGGGGAATGGTGACGGTCGAGCGCGAGGGCATCGTGTCGAACGAATCATTCGACATGACCGGCACGACTCATATTTTAAGGATACCGATTGAGGAAAAGTGGACGCCGAACGTGTCGGTCCGCGTCGCGCTGACCGGGAACGCACCTCGAATTGATTCCGACGGCTCGCCCGTGCCGGATGGCCCGCCGCGTCCCGCGTTTGCGTCCGGGCGCGTGACGCTCAATGTCTCCACCCAGTCGCGTCGGCTGGACGTGACCGTCGTTCCCCGCGCGCGGACGCTCGCGCCCGGCGGCGAGACGGTGATTGACGTGGACGTGCGCGACTTTGCCGATGCGCGGGCCGGCGGGGCGGAGGTGGTTGTTTTTGCCGTTGATGAATCGGTGCTGGCGCTCGGCGATTACAAGTTGGCCGATCCGATTCAAACCTTTTACGAGTTCCGCCAGCCGGGGACCGAGAATGCCGGAAATCGCCGGTTCGCTCACCTCCGGGACGTGTCCGGGCAGGAGGCGGAGTTTTCTCTCTATGCTCCATGGCTTTCCGATGATGTGGTGTTACTTCGTTCGGAAGGGAGGCGTGGGCAAGGCGCAACGGAAGTCGTTGAAGTCTCGGCGGTTCCCGTCCCTCGGCGTTACTTTGCTCGGGCAGTTCGAGCGAGGGGCGGCGAACCGGAAGCGGAGCCGAGTCAGGCGATTGCCGTCCGGCGGAATTTCGACCCGCTGGCGATTTTCGCGCCGAACGTGACGACCGATGCGGGCGGACGGGCGCAGGTCGTATTGAAATTGCCGGACAATCTCACCCGCTACCGCGTGATGGCGGTCGCAGCTTTCGGACAGACCAGCTTCGGAGCCGGCGAGTCGAACCTCACGGCCCGGCTGCCGCTGATGGTCCGTCCGTCGTTGCCGCGCTTTTTGAACTTCGGCGACCGGTGCGAACTTCCCGTGGTCATTCAAAACCAGAACAGTTGGGCGCAACCCGTGGCGGTCGCAGTTCGTGCAACGAACGCGACGCTGACCGACGGCGGCGGGCGGCGCGTGACCGTCCCGGCGAACGACCGCGTGGAAGTGCGCTTCCCCGCCACGACCGACCGGCCCGGCGAGGCCCGGTTCGCGGTGGCGGCGGCGGGCGCGGACACCGCTGACGCGGCTTTCATCACGCTTCCGGTTTACACCCCCGCGACCACGGAGGCGTTTGCGACCTACGGCGAACTTGACGACGGAGCGACGGTTCAGCCGGTCCGGATGCCCAAAGACGCCCTGCCCGGTTTCGGGCGGCTTGAAGTTTCAGCTTCTTCGACGCAGTTGCAGGTGCTGACCGACGCGGTCGTCTATCTGACGACCTACCCGTACGAATGCAGCGAACAGTTGTCGTCGCGGGTGCTGACCATTCTGGCGATTCGCGACGTGCTTTCCGCCTTCAACGCGGCCGGATTGCCTCCGGCGGCGGTTCTCGATGCGCGTGTCCGGGCGGATCTTCAGGAACTTTCAAACCGGATTGATTCCGAAGGGAAGGTCGGGATGTGGCGCGTCGATGAAACGCAGGACTACCCGTTCCTTTCGATTCACGTCGCGCACGCCTTCGCCCGCGCCAAGGAGAAGGGGATTCCCGTCAATGAAGAGAATCTGGATTCCCTGAAGGATTACCTCCGGGATATCGAAACCCGCATTCCCGAGTGGTACGGCGAGGAGGTCCGGAAGTCGCTTGTCGCCTATGCGTTGTATGTTCTGGCACTGCTGGATGAAGGGGACGCAACGAAAGCGAAATTGATGGGGGCCACTCCCGGGCAACTGCCGCTCGAAGCGGTCGGATGGCTGCTCGGCGCGCTGGCGAAAGACGAATCGGCGGCGGAAGTTCGGGCCGGGTTGCTGCGTCATCTCGGCAACCGGGTGGCCGAAACGGCGGGCGAGGCGCATTTCGTCACGAACTACGGCGACGGCGATTTCGTGATGTTCGGATCGTCGCGCCGGGCCGACGGGGTGATTCTTGACGCGCTCATCGCCGCCGATCCGCAGAACGACCTGATTCCGAAGGTTGTACGCGGCCTGCTCGCCCATCGGACGCGGGGTCGCTGGTCCTCGACGCAGGAAAACGTGTTCATCCTGCTCGCGCTCGACCGTTATTTCCGGACTTTCGAAAAGGCCACGCCGGATTTCGTCGCGCGGGTCTGGCTCGGCGACCGGTTCGCGGGCGAACAGCGGTTTCAGGGCCGGACAACCGATCAGAAAGACATCCGGGTGCCGCTCGACCAACTCGGGCACGGTGTCCAGCCGCTCACGGTCGGGAAGACGGGGCCGGGCCGGTTGTACTACCGAATCGGGCTGAACTACGCCCCGGCGAGCCTCGATGTGAAACCATTTGACGCGGGCTTTGCCGTGGCCCGGAAGTACGAAGCACTGGACGATCCGTCCGACGTGACGCGCGACCCCGACGGGACGTGGCGTGTCCGCGCAGGCGCGCGAGTCCGCATCCGCGTGACGATGACGACCACCTCGCGGCGCTATCACGTCGCGCTCAACGATCCGCTCCCGGCGGGTTTCGAACCGCTCAATCCGGAATTGAAGGGAACGGGCCTGCTGCCGCCTGCCCCCGAGGAGGATGAAGACGCTGACGAGGACGACACCGGCTCGGCGTCGGATTTCTTTGAAACGTGGCGCTGGCGCTGGCAGTGGTTCGATCACCAGAACCTGCGCAACGACCACGCGGAGGCGTTCGCGGCCCTGCTTTACGACGGGACGTACACGTTTACCTACTACGCGCGGGCGACGACGCCGGGCGAGTTCATCGCGCCGCCGTCGAAGGCCGAGGAGATGTACCACCCGGAAACCTTCGGACGCGGTGCCTCCGCCCGCGTCGTGGTGGTGGAGCGCGCCGTGGAGCGCGCGCTTCCACCGCGCAAGTAACAAGTTGAAAGACAAGCGCGCAGGGATGCGCGCGCTCCAACGTAAAAACTTATGAAAAGAACATTTCTGGCGATTTGGCTCGCGGTTCAGCCGCTGGTCGGGCTGGCCGCTCCGGCGGCGAATTCAAGTCAACCGGTCCGGCAGGCGCGGTTCATGTTTCCGGCGGCGGACGCCCCCCGTGAAATCGACTTCCGGTTGAGTAACGGGATGCCGCCGAAAACCGAAACGCCGCCGACGGACGCCGCGCCGCCCGCCGAGGTGGAAAAACTTTCCGAACGCGAAACGGCGGCGCTGCTCGCCCGCTTGCCGAAGGAAGCACCCGCCGCCACCTCGAAACTGCCCGAATTCCGCTTCCCGGCGAAAAGCCTGCCGCCGCCGCAACCCGGTCGGACGGTTGAAATGGCTTTTCCAGCAAGCGGTACGGCGGCCCCGCCCGACGGCGCGTTCGGAAAAACGTTCGATGTCGCGCGGTTCGCTCCCGAAGGCCCGGTCGAACTCGCGCCGAACCTGAGCGTCACCTTCACCCAGCCGATGATCCCGCTGGAATCCGTCTCGGACGCCGCCGCCGAGCGACCGCCGGTCGAGATCACGCCGCAACCGCCGGGCCGCTGGCGCTGGATCGGGACGCGAACGCTCCTGTTCGAACCGGACGGACGTTTTCCGATGGCGACGACCTATCGCGTACGGGTCCCGGCGGGCGTGACGTCGGCGGTCGGCGGGACGCTGGCCAGGGAAACCGCCTGGACCTTTACGACACCGACCGTTTCGGTCACCGAAACGGTTCCGGGAAAAGATGCCGTGGTCGGGCATAAACCGTTGATTTTTCTCGGCTTCAACCAGCGGATCGATCCGGCGGCGGTCGCGTCGGTGGCGCGCGTGAAGGCGGGCGGGAAGACGTTTCGCGTACGTCAGGCCCGGCCCGATGAACTCTCCGCCGACAAGAACGTGACCGAGGCGGGGAAAAACGCGCAGGCGGGCCGGTTCGGCGTGTTCCGGGTCGTGGATGACGCGGGCGCGGACGCCGTCCTGCCGCCGGATGCCGGGGTGTCGGTCGTCATCGAACCCGGCCTGGCCTCGCTCGAAGGCCCGAACCGGACGGTCACGGAAATCCGCGCGGTGGACTTTCGTACGCACGGCCCGCTCGTCGTCACCGGCATCCGGTGCGGCGGGCTGACCGATCTCTGCGCGCCGAACTCGACGTTCGTCATTGATTTCTCGAATTCGCTCGATGCAAAGACGGTCCGGGCGGACCGGATCGCCATCGAGCCGCCGCTGCCGGACGGGCAAGCGTTGGAAGTGGCGGTGTACAACCGTTCGATTTCGATTGGCGGGAGAAAAGCGCCGAATACCCGCTATCGGGTGACGTTGCCCGAGACGATCCGCGACGAATTCGGCCAGCCGCTCGGCGCGACCGCGCCGCTCGTCTTCAACGTCGAGGGCGCGCCGCGCTTTTTTTACGTTCCGGCGCTCGATGAGCGAAATCCGCTGACGATTTTCGATCCCTTCGGCGGGCGTCGGCTGTCGGTCATCAGCGCGAATCACGACGGTTTCAGAATGACCGTCCGGCGGGTGAACCCGACTGACTGGCCGAAGTACTTCGGGGTTCTCCAGCGGCGAAACATGCGGGAAAAGTTCCCGGAGGCAATGCTGACCCCGCCGGGCGAGGTGGTTTTTTCAGAAGTCGTTCCGATTCAACGGGTTCCAAATGATTTCACGGAAACGACGGTCAACCTCGGACGGTTTTTGCGCGACGGGGTCGGCAATCTGATCGTGACGATTGAAACCGTCCCGGACCCGATGGAGCGGCAACAGACGTTCGTGAAATGGTGCGCGGCGACTGACATCGGGCTGGACGCGGTGTATGACTGGAGCGGAACGGTTGTGCGGGCGACCTCGTTGAAAACCGGGCGTCCGCTGGCCGGGGTCGAGGTCACCGACCATTCGACCGGGGCAAAGGCGACGACCGGGGCCGACGGACTGGCCCGTCTGGGGCCTTCAAAGTTCGAAACGGGCGTTCCCTTGTTCTTTTCCGGGCGTCTCGGGACGGATGAAGCGGTGCTTTCGGAGGAATTCTGGCGGGCGTTCAACGGGTTGGACCATTCCGCCAAGCCCGATCCGAGGTACGTCTGCCATGTTTTCGATGACCGTGGACTCTACCAGCCCGGCGAGGAAGTCTCGGTAAAGGGCTGGCTCCGGAGCATCGAGCCGGGACCAACCGGCGACACGGTTCTTTCCGGCTTGAACGGAAAAGACTGCGTGTTTGTCGTGACCGACAGCCAGCAGGCGGAACTTGCCAAGGGGGCATGCCGGATCGGGCCGCTCGGCGGGTTCGATCTGCGGTTCACCCTGCCCCAGGGCGTCAATTCCGGGTGGGCGGGCATCGCTTTCAACATTCAGGATGGACCGGATGAGGTCCAGATTGCCCGTCATTCTTTTCTGGTGGCGGAATTTCGGCGTCCCGAGTTCGAGGTGGACGTGAAACCGTCGTCGGGGCCGTTTTTCGCGGGCGATCCGGTGGACCTGACGCTGACGGCGAAGTACTTCGCGGGCGGCGGTCTGGGAAGCGCAAAAATCGGCTGGCGGGTCGTCCCAGAGGATGCGGATTTTGCTCCGCCGGGCTGGGACGGCTTTACCTTCGGGGAATGGCGTCCGTGGTGGATTTTCGGTGTCAATCGGTACTCCGATTCAGGTTCGACCGGTGACAAGGAGCGAACCTTCGACGCCGTCACCGACGCCGACGGGCGACATACGCTGCGGGTCCACCTCGACCGGGTGACGCCGCCCGCCCCGGTTGTTTTCAGAGTGGAAGGCTCGGTTCAGGATGTGAATCGGCAAACCGTCACGGGAATGAGTCGGGTTCTGGTGCATCCGGCGAGCGTTTACCTCGGATTGCGCGGTCGGCGGACCTTCGTGGATGCCGGGCAACCGCTTGTGGTCGATTCGGTCGTGACCGATGTGGACGGGAAGGCCGTTGCCGGGCGGCCCGTCCGTTTTCGTTTTTCGCGGGTGGAATACAAAAAGATCGAGGGTGAATGGCGTGAGGTCGAGGTGGACGCCGTCGAGTCGGAGACGGTTTCAACCGGCGGCCCGGCGGAGCAGCGGTTTCAACCGGCGGTTGGCGGTCGCTACCGGCTGGCGGCCGTGACAACCGATGTGCGGGAGCGCGTCAACCAGAGCGTGATGACCTTCTGGGTGGCGGGTGAAACGTCGGAATTGCCCCGGATTTCGGGAAATGTCGAACTGATTCCCGACAAACGCGAGTATCGCGCGGGCGAAACGGCGGAAATTCTGGTGCGGTCCTCGATTTCCGACTCCGACGGCCTGCTTGTACTGGACCGCGACGGCATTGTGACGACCGAACACTTCACGATGACCGGTACGACCCACACCCTGCGGATTCCGATTCGCGAGGAATGGACGCCGAATGTTCATCTTTCCGTTCGGCTCGTCGGGACGCGGACGCGCGCGGATCGCGCCGGGAAACCGCGTCCCGACCTGCCTGCGTTTCCGGTGGAGGCGTCGGCGACGCTTGAACTGGCGATTCCGCCCGTTTCCCGAACGCTTTCCGTTACCGCCGCGCCGCGTGATGCGGTGACGAAACCGGGGGCGGGAACGGCGGTGGATGTGATGGTTCGCGACGCGGCGGGCGCGCCGGTCGAAAAGGCCGAAGTCGCGCTGGTCGTGGTGGATGAAGCCGTCCTGGCGCTGCGGGGTTACACATTTCTGTCGCCAATCGAGGCGTTCTATCCGAATCGTCTGGCCAGAGCCGAGATGCTCAACGGGCGCAAGGATGTCCGGGAGGAGGAATCGGACCGGATTCCGTTGAGCGGCGACCCTTCCTTGACGGCAATGGTCAACTCACAGACGGCGACCACGCAGATATTGGGGTTGCGAGTGACCAGCCTTCCCCTCAATGGAAGGAATTTCCTGAGTCTGGTGGCTTTAACGCCCGGCGTCGCGGGATCGTCGGCCATTCAACTGCGGCGGGATTTCAATCCGCTGGCGGTGTTCGCACCGACGGTGATGACCGATGCCGCCGGGAAGGCGGTGGTCAACTTCAAGCTGCCGGACAATCTCACGCGCTACCGGGTGGTCGCGGTCGCCGCCACGGACAAGCGGTTCGGCATCGGCGAATCGAATCTGACCGCGCGGCTGCCGCTGATGGCGCGACCCTCCGCGCCGAGGTTTTTGAACTTCGGCGACCGGTTCGAACTGCCGGTGGTGGTACAGAACCAGACCGACCGTCCGCTGCCGGTGACGGTGGCGGTCCGGGCGACGAACGCGACGCTGACCGACGGCGCGGGGCGGCGGGTGACGATTCCCGCCAACAATCGGGTGGAAGTGCGGTTTCCGGTGGCGGCGGGGAATCCGGGAACGGCGAACTTCGCGGTGGCGGTGACGGGCGGGGCGGAGGCCGACGCGGCGTTCGTCAGCCTGCCGGTCTACACGCCCGCCACGACGGAGGCGTTTGCGACCTACGGCGAACTTGACGCGGGCGCGACGGCGCAGCCGATTTCCGCCCCGCGCGACGCGGTGAAGGGCTTCGGCGGACTTGAAGTGACGACTTCGGCGACCGAAATGCAGTCGCTGACCGACGCGGTCAAATTTCAGACCTCCTATCCTTATTCATGTAGCGAGCAGATTGCCTCGCGGATGCTCACGGTCGCGGCGCTGGAGGATCTGCTGCGGGAATTCAACGTACCCGGGATTTCCACGCCGGAAGCGGCGCGGGAAAAAATGAAGGAAGACATCGCCGACCTGCTTTCGCGGGAGGAAGACGGCGGTTTCGGGCTGTGGGTTCGCGGGAGTTCGGTCTACCCGTATGTGAGCGTGCATTGCGCGCATGCGCTCGTCCGGGCGAAGGCGCGCGGGATGGCCGTGCCCGAGGAACGGTTTGAACGTTGTCTCGAATATCTGGACGACATCGAAAGCAACTGTCCGTCCGAATACGGCCCGGCGGAGATTGCGACCGTCACGGCCTACGCGCTGTACGTCCGTTCGCTGATGAAGGATGAAGACGTTCTTGCCGACGCGCGAAAATTCCTCGCGAAATACCAGTTGAAAGACATTCCGCTCGAATGTACCGGCTGGCTGCTCAATGTTTTTGCCTCGGCGGGCGACACCGGACCGGAACGCGAGACACTGCGCCGGTTTCTGTTCAATCGCGTGACCGAAACGGCGGGGACGGCCCATTTCGCCGACGGGTTCACGGACGCGAACTTCGTCACCTTCCGCTCGAACCTGCGCGCCGACGGGGTGATTCTCGACGCGCTCATCGCCGATTCGCCGCAAAGCGACCTGATTCCGAAGCTAGTGCGCGGCCTACTGGGAAGCCGGATCAACGGATGCTGGGGCAATACGCAGGAAAACCTGTTCATTCTGCTCGGGATGGAGCGTTATTTCCGGACGTTTGAAAAAGCCGTGCCGGATTTTGTCGCGCGGGTCTGGCTGGACGAGCGGTTCGCGGGCGAGCGGGCGTTTCGGGGGCGGACGACCGACCGGGCGCAGCTCGACATTCCACTGGCCGCGCTCGGCGAGGGGCGCCGGATGCTCACGCTGGCGAAAACGGGCGCGGGCCGGATGTACTACCGGATCGGGCTGCGGTACGCCCCGGCGAATTTCATGCTCAAACCGTACGCGGCGGGATTTTCCGTCACGCGGATATACCTCCCGGTGGACGACCCGTCCGACGTGAGGCGCGACCCGGACGGGACGTGGCGCATCCGGGCCGGGGCGCGGGTGAAGGTGAAGGTGCTGATGGAAACCGCCGCCCGCCGGACGCAGGTCGCGCTGGTCGATCCGCTACCGGCGGGATTCGAGGCGCTCAACCCGGAACTGCAAGGCACGGGCGCGTTGCCCGATTCGGATGAGGATGAAAGCGGGGAAGTGACGTTCGGCCGTTCCCGCTGGTGGTCCTGGCAATGGTACGACCATCAGAACCTTCGGACCGAGCGGGCGGAGGCGTTCGCCAACGTGTTGTGGGAAGGCTCACACACGTTTGTGTACTTTGCGCGGGCGACGACGCCGGGCGAGTTCATCGCGCCGCCGTCGAAGGCCGAGGAGATGTACCACCCGGAAACCTTCGGACGCGGGGCGACCGACCGGGTCGTGGTGGAGCGCGCGCTTCCAGCGAGCAAGTAAAAAGGAGAAAAGGCGTGCGCGCAGGGATGCGCGCGCTCCAACCCGCTAACGAAAAGGGTGGAACATCCGTCTTTGAACGGTGTCAGTGGATTTTGACCGTCCCTCCCTGGCGGTCGGGGTTCCATACCGTCGGCTGAAGTTTCCTGTTCATGAAAAAATCATTTCGCTTGCGCGCGGTGTGCGCCGTCCTTGCCGCCGTTCTCTGGCTTTCTCCGTTTGCGCCGTTCGTTCGCGCGGACGATGAAATGGTTCGCCCGCATATCACTGTTTTTGATGAAGATGCGGATGAAAAGCCGGGCATCGACTTTCGTCTGGGCGAGGCCAAGTCCGCCGCGCCCGCGACCGAGCGCGCGCCCGTCGCCCCGACGGAAAAACTTCCCGAGGCCGAAACCGCCGCGCTGTTGGCGCGCCTGCCCGCGCAGCGTCCGCCCGCGCCGGAAGAGCCGTTCCGGTTTCCGGTTCAAACCGTGCCACGCCCAAAAACGGGAAACGTCCTGCCGCTGTTGAAGCCTTCGACGGAGGCCGCGCCGGTGCGTCCCGCCGCGCCGGTTGCCGCGCTGGACGTCGTCCGGTTCGCGCCGAACGGGTATGTGGCGGTCGCGCCGAACCTGACGGTGGTATTTTCGCAGCCGATGATGGCGATTGACGGGGCGGTGGAGACGGTCGTGACGAATCCGCCGGTCGAACTCACCCCGCAGCCGCCCGGCCGCTGGCGCTGGCTCGACACCCGGACGCTCCGGTTCGAACCGGACGGCCGTTTCCCGATGGCGACCGAGTATGCCGTCCGGATTCCCGCCGGAACGCACTCGGCGCTCGGCGGTGTACTGGCGCGGGAGGTCGGGTGGACGTTCCGGACGCCCGCCCCGAGGCTGATTCGAAATTCCGTGGGTGACGAAAAGCTGTCGCGGAAGGGCATCGTCGCGCTCGGGTTCGACCAGCCGATCCGGCCGGAAGCCGTACTGCCATTTCTCAAGGCGACCGCCAGCAAAAAACCGGTCACCCTGACCCTCGTTCCGCCGCCCACGGTCGCCGGTTCCGACGAATCCGATCCGATCCGGGACGTTTACACAAAATCCGGCCCCCAATGCGCGATGACCGTCCGTGTCTCCGCGCCGGACGGCGGACTTTTGCCGCCGGGTACACAGGTTGAACTGTCATTGTTGAAGGGCGCGCCCGCCGTCGAAGGCCCGCGCGTGACGCCGGAAAACCAGTCGGTCGGGTTGCCGGTCATGGATTCGTTCAAGGTGGTCAAGCCATCCGATGACGGCTATCAGCCGTGGGGCGCATTCGAGGTCGAATTTTCGCAAAAAATTGACGCGGAATCGTTTGTCTCCACGCTGGTGACGGTGGAACCGAAACTTGAGAGGATGGAAATCAGCGCTTACGGGAACGAAATCCGGATTTCGGGGACCAAAAAGCCCCGCGCGACCTATCGGGTAACCTTGTCGCCCGACCTTGCGAGCGAATCAGGCGAGCGGCTGGGCGTGACGCCGACCCTGGTTTTGAAAACCGGCGACCTGGACCCCTATTTTTCCCTTCCGGGAGAACCGCGCGTCGTTCTCGATCCGTTCGGCAAGCCCCGCCTGTGGCTGGAAAGTTGTAACCACCGCGAATTCCGGCTCGCGATTCACGCCGTTTCGCCCGAGGACTGGCCCGCGTTCGTGACTGCCTTCCGATCCCTTTCCCGAAATTATTCGGAAAAAGCGGCGCCGGTTCTTCCGGGACGCCCCGTTTTTAAGGGTTCGTTGCCGGTACGGGCCACTCCGAATGAACCGGTCGAGACGGGAATCAATTTCGCCCCATATATAAATGATGGAACCCGGCATTTCGTCGTCCTCGTGACGCCCGTGTTGCCGTTCGATCCGGAGCGTACCTATCGGTCGCGCCCGCACCTCAAATGGATTTCGTTGACGAATCTGGGAATCGACGCCATCGGGGATGGTCGGCAGGGTATTGCCCGGGTGGTTTCACTCCGCGATGGAACGCCGGTGGCCGGGGCCGAAGTGTCGTTTCCGGGGAGCGGTTTCGTCGGGCGGACGGATGCCGCCGGGCAGGTCGTTTTCTCAATTCAGCCACCCGACTCCCGTTCGCCTTCGATGCTGGTGGCGCGGTCCGGCGGGGATGTGAACCTGCTGCCGTTGTACCGACCCTATTTCTCGGACGATGAGGATCTGAATTCATGGCGAAAACTGCCCCTGACTGAATCGCGGCGCTGGTTCGTGTTCGATGATCGCGGCTTGTATCGCCCCGGTGAGCGGGTGACGTTCAAGGGATGGATTCGCCAGGTCGGCTTTTTTCCCGCCGGGGATGTTTCGCTCCCCGGCATCGGCGGCGTGACGTACACCGTGTTGGACCCGACCGGAAAGACCATCGGGGGCGGCGAGTGCGCGATTGACGCTTCGGGCGGGTTCGATGGTGTGTTCCGGTTGCCGGAAGCGGTTCAGGGCGGGACGGCGAAGGTGAAATTCAGCGTGCCGGGGACGGGCGACGCATTCGAACATTCCTTCAAGATCGCGGCGTTTCGGCGGCCTGAGTTTGAAACGAAGGTTACGCCGAATTTCGCCGGGCCGTACATTCTGGGCGACCCGGTGACGCTCACCGCCGAGGCGTCCTATTTCAGCGGCGGTCCGCTCGCGGGGGCGGATATGACGTGGTCGGTTCAGGCGCGATTTGCCGAATACGCGCCGCCGAACTGGAATGAATTCGTTTTTGGCGAACAGCGCGCCTGGTGGTCCTATTTCTATCCGTCTCGCGGACCGGGCGGCGGCGGGAGCATCGGAAACGGACGAACGGACGCGGGCGGGCGGGGCGCGTTCAATATCGACGTGACCCGGATTGCGCCGACTTGTCCGGTCCGCATGACCGCCGAGGTGACGACCCAGGACGTCAACCGGCAGACCATGTCGGCGAAGACCGAGTTTCTGGTGCATCCGTCCTCGGTCTATGTCGGAATCCGGGCGGCGCGGACGTTCGTCGAGGCGGGGCTTCCGCTCGATCTCGATCTGGTGGTGACCGACATCGACGGCAAACCCGTCGCCGGGCGTCCCGTCCGGGCGCGTCTGACACGCATCGTTTTTGAACGGAACAACGGGGAATACGGAAAAGTTGAAAAGGAATCGGTCGAACGCGAACTGATTTCGGGCGACGGGCCGATCCCTTGCGCGTTCACGCCGAAGGAGGGCGGGTTCTATCGGGTGACGGTGACGACCGCCGACGCCCGGGAACGGGTCAACCGGAGCGAACTGGACGTTCAGGTCGTTTCCGTCGGTTCGGCGAGTGATTTCGACCTCGAATCCTATTCAGGAATCGAGTTGATTTCCGACCGGAAAACCTACGCCGGGGGTGAAACGGCGGAAATTCTGGTGAATTCGCCGTTCCCCGAAGCTGAAGGACTGGCGGTTGTTTCCCGCGACGGGATTCTCTCGACCGAGCGGTTTCACATGACGGGCCGGACGCATGTGCTTCAAGTTCCGATAAAGGAAAGCTGGACGCCCAATGTGAGGGTCGAAGTTTTCCTGCGGACTTTGCCCGGCAAGGATCGCGACCCGGTAACGAAAACCGAGAGTCGTGAAATCCGGTTGGACATTCCGCCGGTGGCTCGGCGGCTGCAACTTTCGGCCACGCCGTTGACGCCGGTCGTCGAACCGGGCCGCGAGTCGTCGGTGGTGGTTCAGGTCCGCGACGCCACGGGGAAACCGGTCGCGGGCGGAACGGTGGCGGTGGTTGTTTCCGATGAATCGGTTTTGAAACTCGGCGGCTATGCCCTGAAGAACCCGCTCGACATCTTTTACCCGGAACGTTTTTCCGGCGTGGTCCGGGCCACTTCGCGGGAAGATGTCATCCGGGATCATGAACGCCGCGTTTTCGGGAGAGATCTGGTCGGCATGGCTTCAAGCGGCAGGCGGGGCGGGGCCGTTTTTTCGATGGCGCCTGGTGGTGCCGGCGGTGGCGGAAGGGGGGAGGACGAGGCGCCGCCGGCGTCGAAGGGGCGGATGCCCGAGGATCCGGCGCTCCCGTCCCAGCCAAAGGTTTTAGACCCCGATTCCATCGAGCCGCCGATTCAGCTTCGAACGAATTTTGACCCGCTCGCCAACTTTTCGCCGAGCGTGACGACCGACGCCGAGGGAAAAGCCGTCGCCAAAGTGAAGTTTCCCGACAATCTCACCCGCTATCGGGTGACGGCGGTCGCGGTTTCGGGTGAAAAATGCTTTGGAACGACCGAATCGAACGTCACCGCGCGGTTGCCCCTGATGGTACGACCGTCCGCGCCGAGGTTTTTGAACTATGGCGACCGGTGCGAATTTCCGGTGGTGATTCAGAACCAATCGGGGACGCCGCAGAACGTCGCGGTTGCCATCCGGACGTCGAACGCGCGGCTGCTCGACGGCGCGGGGCGGCGGGTGACGATTCCGGCGAACGACCGGGTGGAAGTGCGGTTTCCGCTGACGACCGAGCGTCCGGGCGAGGCGCGGTTCGAGATTGCCGCCGCCGCGCCGGGCATCCGGCCGGACGGCGCGTGGGTTTCCTGCCCGGTCTACAACCCGCAAACCGCTGAAACGTTTGCCGTTTACGGTGAAATCGACGTGGGCGCGGCGGTCCAGCCGGTGGCCGTGCCAGCCGGTGCATTGCCGGGCTTCGGAAAACTGGAAGTGACGGCTTCCGCAACCCAGTTGCAGTCTCTGACCGATGCCTATCTGTATCTGGAGAACTATCCCTACGAATGCAACGAGCAGTTGGCGTCGCGGATGTTGTCTACGGCGACGATGTTCGAGGTTCTGGGCAAACTCGGCGCGGGCGGCGTCCCGAGCCGGGGCGTGGTGACGGGGGCCGTGTCAGACCGGGTGAAAAAACTCGAAAAAGCCCAGAAATCCAATGGCGGTTTCGGGTTCTGGACGCAGGACAGCGCGGAATATCCGTTCCTCGGCGTGTTCGCCGCGCTGGCGTTCCGGGAATCGACGGCGCACAGGTTCAACATCCCGCCGGAAATGCTCGACCGGTCGCGGAATTACCTGAAGAACATCGAGCAGTTCATTCCGGAACATTATTCCCGCGACACCCGCCGGTCGCTGATCGCCTTCGCGCTGTCGGTCCGGGCGCGGGCGGGTGACGTTGACCGAACGCGGGTTCGGCGGCTGGTGTCGGACGGGCTGGAAACGCTCCCGCTCGAAGCCGTCGGCTGGCTGCTATTCGCGACCGCCGGAGACGCCGAACTTGCACCCCAACGGCAAGCGCTTTTGAAGGTGTTGAACAACCGGGTAACGGAAACGGCGGGGAAGGCGCATTTCGTCACCAGCTATCGCGATGACGGGGAAGTCATGCTGGCGTCGGACCGACGCGCCGACGGTGTCGTGCTGGACGCGCTCATCGCGACCGATCCGAAAAACGACCTGATTCCGAAACTCGCGCGCGGCCTGCTCGACGGACGGGCGCAAGGCCGCTGGGCGACCACGCAGGAAAACGTGTTCGCGCTGCTCGCCCTCGAACGCTACTTCCGGACCTATGAAAACGTGACGCCGGATTTCGTCGCGCGGCTCTGGCTCGGTGAAAAGTTCGCGGGCGAGCAGGCGTTTCGCGGACGCACCGCCGATTCCCGGCAACTGGCCGTCCCGCTCGGGGAAATTCCGGCGGGCGGCGCGCCGCTGACGCTTCAAAAGGATGGCGCGGGACGGTTGTACTACCGGGCGGCGATGACCTACGCGCCGCTGAATCCCGACCCGAAGCCGTTCGCGGCGGGATTTGAAGTTGAACGAGTCTACGAAGCGGTGGACGACCCGGCGGATGTCAGACGCGACGCGGATGGGACGTGGCGCATTCGGGCGGGCGCGCGGATTCGGGTAAAGCTTGTCTTTTCAACGGATTCCGTCCGGTATCACGTCGCGCTGGCCGATCCGCTGCCCGCCGGACTGGAGGCGCTCAACCCGGAACTGGCCGGGACGCAGGCCGCGCCGCCCGATTCGGATGGGACGAATTGGAACTGGCGGCGGTGGTGGTATTCGCACCAGAACCTGCGCGACGACCGGGCGGAGGCGTTCACCGAAACGCTCTGGCCGGGGCGTTTTACCTACGTTTACTACGCTCGGGCGACCACGCCGGGCGTTTTTCGCGTTGCCCCCGCGAAGGCCGAGGAGATGTATCACTCGGAAACCTTCGGTCGTACTGGGGCGGGCCGCGTTGTCGTGGAGTGAGGGAGCGCGCTTCCAAAAATCCTTGGAGTTGAACATTTCGGCCCGTTTCGGACGGGTGTATAGTCGAACGGAAAAACGAAAACCTGTCGGCTTTGGCGGAGGATTCGATATCCCGGAATCCTCCCCGATGAACTTTTTTACATGTTGCGAAAAATCACGGTCAAGCAGTTCAAATCGTTGGTGGACCTCGACTTGGAGTTGGGACGAATCAACCTTTTCATCGGGGCGAACGGCAGTGGGAAGAGCAATATTCTTGAAGCGGTCGGCGTTCTCGGTGCGGCGGCCAACGGACGGGTTGACGACGAGGCGTTGTTGCGGCGAGGGGTCAGGCCGGGAGTGCCGACTTTGTATAAATCCGCTTTTTCTTCCGATGCAAATCCCAAGAAGCAGTGGCACATTTCACTCGGGGCCGAGAGCGAGAAAAACGCGATGTATGACATCGCCATCTGGAACCCACTCGGCAATCCCAACTCCAACTGGCTTTTCAAGACTGAAAATCTCAAGTTGAACGACAAGCCGCTGGCTTCCCGTTCGCCGAGAAGTAACCGCCCTGAATTGAACTCGGAACAAGGCATCGCCGCCCTGAAAACCGTCGAACTCGAACCCGGCGATGCGGCGCTGGCGTTGATGACCCAGTTGCGCGGATACAGCATTTACTGTCCGAACACACCTTCGCTCCGTGGTCTGGTCCCCGATGTACAAACCCGTGAGCCTGTCGGCCTCGCAGGCGGACGTTTGCCGGAAGCCATTGGAGAACTTCTGGATGCGGCGAAAAAAAACTCCGAATTGGAAGAAATTCTCGATGAGGTCCGAATGCTGATTGATTGGGCGAAGGATTTTTCAGCGACTTCATCGGTGGGCGTGCCGTTGTCGCCCTCGGCGGCGCGGTCCCGTCAGGTGATTCAATTCACTGACCGATACATGAACAAAGGACGGAACAGGCTGACCGGGTATGACGCGAGTGAGGGCGCGCTGTACGTTCTGTTTTGCGCGGCGCTGGCCTTGCACCCGAGGTCTCCTCGTTGTTTCGCGGTGGACAATGTCGATCAGGCGTTGAACCCGCGTTTGGCGCGGCGCCTGTTGGCTGCCATTTGCAGGTGGACAAAACAGTTGAACGGTGACCGGCAGTGGCTGATGACGGCGCACAATCCGGCGGTCTTGGATGACCTGCCGCTGGATGACGACGAGGTCCGGCTTTTTACGGTGGATCGCAACAATAAGGGTTACACCGAAGTCCGGCGGATTGATGTCGCCGAGGCGATTCAAAAACGCCCCGACAAGGGCTGGACGCTTTCCCGCATGTGGATGGAGGGCTACCTCGGAGGCGTCCCGAATGTCTGACAGTTTGCGTATCGCCCTCGTCGCCGAGGGGCCGACCGACCGAATCGTCATTGAAGCCGCACTCAATGCCATCCTGACCGACCGGTCATTTCGTCTGACCCAGATTCAACCGGAAGGTTCGGCGGCGTTCGGGCGGCTCGGCGGTGGGTGGCCCGGTGTGTACAAGTGGTGCAAACAGTCGGCGGAACGTGGCAACGGCAAGCTGTCGGAAGATGGGATCCTTTTCCTCAACTACGATCTGGTGATTCTTCATCTGGACGCGGATGTCGCCGGTTTTCAATATTCCACAGGCAATGTGACACCGGTTGAAGATGATTTGCCGCTTCCCTGTGAAAAGCCCTGCCCTCCGGCATCCGACACGACGGATGCGTTGCGTTCGGTCCTGTTGAGTTGGTGCGGCGAAACCGAAGTTCCATTGAAAACGGTCATTTGTATGCCCTCGAAAGCTCCGGAGGCATGGGTTGTAACGGCATTGTTTCCGAATGATGTATCGGTCAGTCGTGGAATTGAGTGCTACCCGGAGATCGAAGGTCGTCTCGCGCAACAGCCCAAGGCCAAAAGGATCAGGAAAACCGTCAGCGATTATCGCGATAAGGCGGATGAATTGACCGAAGCATGGCCCCGAATCGCCACCTTGGGCGAGGCTCGGCGCTTTCAGGATGAATTGCTCCGGGTCGTCTCCGCTGAAACTGCGTAAAGGGAACAGTTCGTCTCAAAACGGAGCAGTTCATCCCGGTTGAAATCCGGTTCGTCACAAAAACGTGGTTGGTTCGGGAGTGGAAGGGCAGATTTCGTCAAACATTCCACCTTCTCGCGAGGCCACACGTTCTCCATGCCGACCAAACGACGGGATTTCCTCAAAAACGCCGCGATCGCGGGCGGCGCGCTCGCCGCCGCTCCGCTCACCACCGGATTGAACTTCGCCCAGTCCGGCGACAAACCCGCTTCCGACAAGTCCGCCGCCAAGCCGAAACCGCTCCGCATCCTGATTCTTGGCGGAACGGGCTTCATCGGGCCGCATCAGGTCAAGTACGCCGTGGATCGCGGCCATAAACTGACCCTGTTCAATCGCGGGAAGACGAATCCCAAGGAGATTCCGGGCGTCGAACAGCTTCACGGCGACCGGGCGACCGGCGACCTCGCCTCGCTCAAGGGCCGCGAATGGGATGTCGTCATCGACAACCCGGCCACGCTGCCCCGGTGGGTACGCGAGGCGTCGCAACTGCTCAAGGATTCCGCCAAGCACTACATCTTCATCTCGACGATTTCGGTGTACGCCGACAATTCAAAAGTCGGCATGGACGAAACCGGCGCGGTGGCGACGACCGACGCGCCGAACGACGAGAAAATCACCGGTTTGAACTACGGCGCGCTGAAGGCGCTGTCCGAAAAGGAAGCCGAGAAATCGTTTCCCGGCCGGACGACCGTGATTCGTCCGGGGCTGATCGTCGGACCGGGCGACTATTCCGACCGGTTTTCCTACTGGCCGCTGAGAATCGACCGAGGCGGGGAAGTGATGGCCCCCGGCGATCCGAACGACCCGGTCATGTTCATCGACGCCCGCGATCTGGCGGAATGGTCGATCCGGATGGCGGAACAGGGCGATTTCGGGACCTACAACGCGATGGGACCGAAAGCCCGGCTGTCGATGGCCGAACTTCTTTACGGAATCCGGGCGGTGACAACCGCCGACGTGAAATTCACCTGGGTGGACGCCGACTTTCTGGCGGCCCAGAAAGTGTCCGCCTGGGCGGACATGCCGGTTTGGGTGCCGGGGACAGGCGAAACGGCTGGCCTGCATACGATGAGCAATGCACGAGCAGTCTCCAAAGGCCTTGCGTTTCGCCCACTCGCCGACACGGCGAAGGCCACGCTCGACTGGTTCAAGGCGCTCACGCCGGAACGCCAGGAAAAACTCCGCGCGGGCATCAAGCCGCAGCGGGAGGTCGAGGTTTTGGCGGCGTGGCACGCCCGGAAGAAAGGGTGAGCGGGTGAGCCGTGGTGACAAACCCACTCGCGGGGCGGGAAAACCGCCTCGTCGCCCTCTCCGGAATCTATTTCTTCTTCGTGGCGGCCAGTTGTTATGTGCTGCGTCCGATTCGGGATGAACTCGCCATTGCGAACGGCCTCGACCGGCTGCCGTGGATGTTCACGGCGACGCTCGTGGCGACGCTCGCGGCGAACTGGGTCTACTCGGCGTGTCTGACGTATTTCCCGGTCCGGTCCGTCATTTCATGGATGTACCGGACCTTCGCCGTTCTCGCGGTGGTCTTTTTCTTTCTGTTTTCGAACGCCGACGGGCCGTCCGTCCGGTTCGGCCTGTTTCTCTGGATCAGTGTTTTCAACCTGCTCGCGGTTTCGGTGTTCTGGTCGGTCATTTCGGACGCCTTCGGTTTTCTGGAAGGGGCGCGTTCGTTCGGGCGCGTGGCGGCGGGCGGGACGCTCGGGGCCATCGCGGGCGCGGGCCTGACGAGTCTGCTTGTCGAACGGCTCGGCGTCGCGCCGATGCTGCTCGTCGCGGCGGTTCTCATCGAATGCGCGACGCGGTGCGCGGCAAACGTTCCGCCGCCGGTTCGGGAAGCGCATGAACCCGCCGACGGTCCGCTCGGCGGACGGGTCGCGGCGGGAGCGGTTCAACTCTGGCGGTCGCCGTTTCTACTCGCGGTCGGCGGCTACACGCTGCTCTACACCGTGAGCGCGACGTTTTTGTATTTCGAACAGGCCGCCATCATCGGCGCGCGCGTCACCGACAGCGTCGCCCGGACGGCGCTGCTGGCCCGGATGGACACGGCGGTCAACCTGCTGGCGCTGTTCGGGCAGGTCTTCCTCACGCATCGGCTGTTTCTGGTTTTCGGAACGGGACTGTTGCTTTCGGCCCTGCCGCTGGCCTGCGTGGTCGGATTTTCGGCGATCGGGTTCTATCCGAGCCTCGGCGTGCTGATCGTCTTTCAGGTTTTCCGCCGGGCGGGGCATCTGGCGATTTCCGCGCCGATGCGCGAAGCCCTGTTCACCTCGGTGGATCGGGAAGATCGCTACAAGGCGAAAAGTTTTATCGACACGTTCGTCTATCGCGGCGGCGACCAGCTCGGCGCGTGGTCGAGCGCGCTGCTCGTCTGGACCGGCGCGGGCGTTTCGGGAACGGCGCTGGCCGCCGTCCCGGTCGCGGCGGCGTGGCTGCTGCTCGGCCTGTGGATCGGCGGACGGCTACCGAAAGCAGCCGTCAGCCGTCAGCGGCCAGTCGTCAGCGGTTCGCCAGGAAATGCGGAATGCGGAATATCGAATGCGGAATGATGCTTTTCGGACGAAACGGCGCGAATTGAACGCCGTCGAAGGCACATGTCCGTTGGGGAGGTGCTGATTCCGCATTCCGCATTCGATAT
Source organism: Blastocatellia bacterium NZW_1522 (assembly GCA_039793685.1). Lineage (GTDB taxonomy): Bacteria > Acidobacteriota > Blastocatellia > Chloracidobacteriales > Chloracidobacteriaceae > JAAFHI01. The sequence goes on along the minus strand of JBDRAL010000049.1, from coordinate 189,544 downwards.
TCCGCATTTCTTCCGGAAGGTTTTGGCTACAATGTCCGTCCCGATGAAACGTTCTCTGCGGAACCGGCCCATGTCACCTGAAACCGTCACCGTTTTGAAGCGCTGGGGCATCATTTTTGGCGCTTGGAACTTCATCGCGCTGTTTTTCGTCGCCCAGGTGATCATCATTTCGCGGATGCGCGGCCAGACGCCGCCGGTGGACGGCATCGTCCAGCAGTTCATGGTCTGTTACGCCTACATGCTGGCGAACGGGGCCGTGCTTGCGATGTCGCGACGGTTTCGGCTGGAACGCCCGATTGCGTGGGGGCGCGTCTTTCTTCATCTCGCGGTCACGTCGTTGCTGGTGCTGTTTGTCGCGACGATGGATTTCATCCCGATTATGGCCACGCTGGCCACGCGCGGTCAGTTGAAGTGGGCGACCTTCATCACGGTTTTTACGTTCAACTTCGACAAGCTGGTCGTGCCGCTCTGGCTCATCCTGATTCTCGAACACATGTTCAATTACTACCGGGTGTCGCGGGAAAACCGGCTGCGGGCGGCGGAACTCGAATCGCAACTGGCGATGGCCCAGTTGCAGGCGCTGAAAATGCAGCTTCATCCGCATTTTCTGTTCAATTCGCTGAACTCGATTTCGACGCTCGTGCTGACCAAACCCGAAGCCGCCCACGCGATGATTGCCCGGCTCGGCGATTTTCTGCGGATGACGATCAACAACGTCGGGACGCAGGAAGTCAGCTTTCAACGCGAACTCGAATTTCTGGAAACCTATCTCGCCATCGAGAAAATCCGCTTCGGCAACAACTTGCGGGTGGATTTCACGATTGACCCGGACGCCCGCCACGCGCTGGTCCCGAATCTTTTACTGCAACCGCTGGTCGAAAACGCCATCCGGCACGGGATTTCGAAAATTGTGTCGGGCCGCATCGACATCCGGGCGAAGTGCCGCGCCGGACGTCTCCACATCGAGATTTACAACGATGGCCCGACCCACGCCGTACGCCGCGCCGACCGGGAAGGCGGCCTCGGACTCTCCAACACCGCCAACCGGCTGGAACGCTCGTTCCCCGGCGACCATGTTTTCGAGTACAAAAACGATCCGGAAGGCGGTTTCGAAGTCATTATCGACGTTCCGCACATTCCGGCGGGACGCGACGCCGATTCCGGCGACTGGACCGGCGCGGTGCAATCCGTGACCGCGCGCGCCGTCGCCGAACAGGCCGCGGTAAAACCATGACGACCGAGCCAATCCGCGTACTGATTGCCGACGACGAACCCCTCGCCCGCGAGGGCATGCGTTTGCTGCTGGCGGGCGACGCCGATCTCGTCATCGTCGGCGAGGCCGGAACCGGCGAGGCGACCGTGGCGGCAATTCTTGAACTCCGGCCCGATCTGGTTTTTCTCGACATCGAAATGCCGCTGATGACGGGTTTCGAGGCGCTCGCCGCGCTCGACCCGCGCCTGATGCCGATTGTGGTGTTCGTCACGGCCTATAACCAGTACGCATTAAAGGCTTTCGACGCACACGCGCTCGACTATTTGCTGAAACCGCTCGACCGCGAGCGACTCCGGCAGGCGGTGCAGCGGGTCAAGCGGCAGGTGGCGCTCCAGCGGGAGAGTACGGTCAATCGCCGCATCCTCGCCTGCCTTCAGGAACTTCAAACGCCGCCCAAGTTTCTCGACCGGATTATCGTCCGGTCGGGCGATTCGGTTTTTTTCGTGAAGGTAGAAGAAATCGACTGGATCGAGTCGGAAGGGAACTACGTCCGGTTGCACGTCGGGAAGCAGTCGCACATCATCCGCGAAACGCTTTCGCGCATCGAGTCGCAGCTCAATCCGGAGAAATTCACCCGCATTCACCGGACGACCATCGTCCAGACCGACCGGATTTCCCGGATCGAGCCGCGCTTTCACGGCGACTGCATCGTGGTGCTGGCCGACGGTACGCAACTGACGCTCAGTCGAAGCTATCGCCGGAACATCGGCGAGTTTTAGCTTGGAGCGCGCGCATCTTGCGCGCATGTCTTTTTCTTCAATTCTTAATACTTGCGCGCTGGAAGCGCGCGCTCCCTGGCGAGGTAAAAAATGTCCGATCTGGGATTTACGCACATCGCGCTCGAAATCACCGATCCCGAGCGCACCATCGCGTTTTATGAAAAGTACGCCGGGATGAAGGTCGTTCACCGACGGCGGGTTGAGGGATCGGACGGCGAGGCGCTCTGGATGAGCGACCTGACGCGGCCCTTCGTCATTGTTTTCATCAAGTTGGAGACGGTGAACGCCCCGCTCCACCCGTGGGCGCACATGGGCGTCGCCTGCGCGTCGCGCGAGGAAGTTGACCAGCTGTGCGATCTGGCGCGCGAGGAAGGCGTCCTGCTCGACGGCCCGACGCAGTCGCCGCCGCCGGTGGGCTACTGGGCGTTCCTGCGCGACCCGGACGGGCATACGCTGGAACTTTCCTTCGGCCAGGAAGTCGCCCTGACCGTTTCGGAAGCCCATTGAAGCGTTGGAGCGCGCGCTTCCAGCGCGAAGAAACGTCTGATTTAACCGTTCCTTCATTTTTTGAAATCACTAATTCAGAGCTTGCTATTCATGTCTGAAGGGGCATTGGTTTGAAGAATGCTTTCATGGAAATTATTTTTTTTGAGCTTTGAGGTCATGGAGCTGAATGAAACTCCTTTCATTGAAATCAAATGTCTGGATGATCTTTGGAATGAGATTGGACAGCCAATTACGGGTGATGGGGGAATGGTTTTTTCTTTGGAGAATTCGTTGGGCGGGGGAATGGAATTTGGGCTAGATAATGAGTTTGGTTATGTTCACTGGAATGACTCAACATTAAGCAGGCAGGGAATCGCCCTGCCAAACCAGATTCTTTGTGCAGACTTTAGAGTTTTTGCTTTGGAGGGGATGGAGCAAGAGATATATCCGGAAGAAATTTTATTGAAAACAGAAGTATTTAAAATATTGGAATATTTTTTCCAGACTAAATTTCTACATTTTGATTTCAATTGGGAAATTTGGGACAAAGATAAAAAAGTCTGGAAACTTTTTCAGGTAAACAATCGAGGGGATCTTTTTGAAAAAGCCTGAATAAATTGACTTTCTTATGATTCAGAGTAAAAAGGATTATTTCACTTTATAATGAAGAAAAACCTGAAGGGAGCCTATCGCCATCTGCTCTATTGGGCGATGCTCGATATTCGTCAACTCAATCAGCCGAGAAAGCCGGTGAGTCTCAATCCGCTGGAATGGAAACGGGGGTATGAGGCAGGACGGATGGCCGGAATCATCGCCGACTGGCTTCACAATCTGGCGTACTACTCGGCGCGTGACTTCGTGGGATTTGATGAAGTGTGGTTCTGGAAGGAGTACGAAGGCGTTCTCAATCGTCACCGCAGGCTGAAATCGCTCTATGTGGAAACGCTTGAACGATACCGGTCCGAGTTTCAGTGGGCGGCGGATAAATTCGAAGATGAAGACTGAGCTTCTCAACCCCGCCGAACGCACCGCGCGACGTGATCCGTCGGTTTGTCGAGCGTGACGAGCGGGATGTCGCCCTCGCGGCATTTTGCCTCGGCTTCGGGACAGCGCGGCGCGAAGGCGCAGCCGGGCGGAAGATTCGTCAGCTTCGGGACCATCCCCTCGATGGTCGAAAGTCGGTCGGCGTGTCCGCCCACGCGCGGGACGCTCGCGAGCAGGCCGCGTGTGTAAGGATGTTGCGGTTCGGCGAACAGGCGCGTCACCGGGGCGTTTTCGACGATTTTCCCGGCGTACATCACGGCGGCCCGATCGCAGGTCTCGGCGACGACGCCGAGATCGTGGGTAATCAATAAGACGCCGAGGTTGCGTTCGACGCGCAGGCGGTTGATGAGTTCGAGAATCTGCGCCTGAATCGTCACGTCGAGCGCGGTGGTCGGTTCGTCGGCGATGAGTAGTTTCGGTTCGCAACTGAGCGCCATCGCGATCATCACCCGCTGGCGCATTCCACCCGACATTTCATGCGGATATTGCTTCGCGCGGCGTCCGGGGTCGGGAATTGCGACCGATTCGAGCGATTCGACGGCCTTTTTCCACGCCTGGGCGCGCGGCAGGTCGGTATGCAGCCGGATCGCCTCGGCAATCTGTTCACCGATGGTGAAGACCGGATTGAGCGAGGTCATCGGGTCCTGTAAGATCATCGCGATTTCCGACCCGCGGATGGCGCGCAGTTCTTCCTTTGAAATTTCCCGCAAGTTCTTGCCGTCGTAGAGGATGCGTCCGGCGGCGATGTGTCCGGGCGGGGCGATGAGGCCGAGAATCGAAAGCGCCGTGACGGATTTTCCCGAACCGGATTCGCCGACGAGCGCGAGGGTTTCGCCGCGTTCGATGGCGAACGACACGCCGTTGACCGCCGGGACGACACCCGCGCGGGTCGGAAAGCGCGTTTCGAGATTTTCGACGGAAAGCAGCGGCATGGCTCGGCACGATACCCAAGACGAGAGGAATTGACAATTGAGAATTCAGAATTGAGAATTTTTAAAATATTGACAGATTTGGGGTTATCGTGAAATTTCAGTTTTGCGAACCAGTTTCCGGAAAAAATGTGGGAAACGTGGTTGGAAAATTGAACGCCGTTCAGTAATTTTTCGTTGTGAGGAAGCAATGGGCATTGAAGCACGCAAACTCAGGCACAAGGAAAGTCTCCGGCAGATGATTCTCGACGCGGCACGCGACCTTTTCGTGAACGAAGGCTACAAAAATGCCTCCATCCGCAAGATCGCGGAGAAAATCGAGTATTCGCCGGGGACCATCTATTCCTATTTCAGCGACAAGTCGGAATTGCTGGATGCCCTTCTGGAAGAAACCTTTACGGGACTCGACACGGAACTGCGCGCGATTCCCGAAGCCGAGCCGGACAGCCTCGTCGCCCTCCGGCGCGGTTTGCGGACCTACATTGAATTCGGGTTGAGCAATCCGAATCACTACCTGCTGGTGTTCGTGCTGGATGAAAATTCCTTCGACTCCGAACGCCAGCAGTTCAAGGGCAAGTACGGTTTTCAGTGTTTCGACAACCTGCGCCGCGCCGTCGCCCGCGCGATGGCCGACGGTCACCTTGTCGAAGTCGACCTTGAAACCACCAGTCAGGCGCTCTGGGCCGCGATGCACGGCATGACCTCGCTGCTCATTTCGCAGCCGGGCTTTCCGTTCGTTCAACAGGAAGCCCTCATCGACCGGCTGCTCGACATTCTGCTCGACGGCGCGCGGCGGCGGGGCAGCAGTTAGTGGTTAGTAGTTAGCAGTTAGTCGTTGGTGGTTAGTCGCAAATAGTTAGTCGTAAGGCGTCGGAAATTGTTGTTTGTTTTCCCTGGATTCAGTCGCCGGAGGCGACGGCAAATCGTTAGCCTATGGCGCAAGCCATAGGAAAATAAGGAGATAGAAATGCCGAACCCCGTTTTCGAATTTTTTAAATCGCAGATCGGACGGGAAGTGACCGCCGCCGCGCCGCCGTTCACCCAATGGCTGCGCGGGACGTTCCGCAAGGTCGAGGAAGGTTCGATGACGATGGAATTTGTCGTCCGTCACGAAATGCTCAACCCGGCGGGCCTGCTCCACGGCGGGGTCCAGAACGCGATGATCGACGATGTGATGGGGATGACCGTGGCCGCGCTCGGCGCGGAAACCACCTTCGTCTCGCTCAATCTCGCGGTCGATCATCTCGGCAAGTCACGCGAGGGCGACCGCGTACTCGCCACGTCGCGGGTTGTACGGCGGGGAAAAACCGTCATCAACATCGAGTGCGACCTGACCGATCCGGAAGGGAAGCTGCTCGCGCGCGGGACGGCCAACTATATCCGCACCGAACTGCCCGCGTTCAGCCCGAGAGGGTAACCCTCTCTTTTTTTGCCTTGAATTGAACGGTGTTCAGAAAATTTTCTTTGTGTAGAGGGAAAACGTCGTGAATTTCGTCGCGTTGAAGATGCTGACCGGCGACCGGGCCAAGTTTCTCGGCCTGATTTTCGCCATCGCCTTCTCGTCGTTCCTGATGGCGCACCAGAGTTCGATTTTCTGCGGCCTGATGCGGCGGACGACCAGCCAGATCAAGGACATCCCCGACGCCGACATCTGGGTGATGGACAAGGAAACGCAGTACATCGACGAAGTCGCGGCGCTGACCGACAACGACCTCTACCGGGTACGCGGCGTCGAGGGCGTCGAGTGGGCGGTGCGGCTGTTCAAGGGCAATCCCCGCGTCCGGGCGGCGGACGGCAAATTCCGGACGGTCATTCTCATGGGACTCGACGACGCCTCGCTCGTGGGCGCGCCGCGAAAAATGCTCATGGGCAGCATCGAGGATTTGCGCCAGCCGGATTCCATCGTCATCGACCGGGCGGGGTTCTACTTTTTCTTCCCGAAAGAGCCGCTCGCGGTCGGGAAGACGATGGAAATGAACGACCGGCGCGTCCGGATCGTCGGCATCTGCGAGGCGAGCGCGCCGTTCGGGACCTTTCCGGTGATGTTCACGCGCTACAGCCAGGCGGTGAATTTTGTCGGACGCGAGCGGAATACGTTGTCGTTCGTGCTGGTCAAGGCCAAAACCGGCGTCGCCGTGCCGGAACTCTGTACCCGTATCAACAATGAATTCAACGATTTGAAGGCAGTGTCGGGTCTCGATTTCGAGTGGGCGACGATTTTTTACTACATCCGCAACACGGGGATTCCGGTCAATTTCGGCATCACCGTGATGATCGCGCTCGTCGTCGGGACAGTCGTCGCGGGGCAGACCTTCTACATCTTCACCATTGAAAACCTGAAGCAGTTCGGCGCGCTCAAGGCCATCGGCGTCACGAATCTGCGGATTGTCGGAATGATTCTGCTTCAGGCGCTCGTCGTCGGCGTCGTGGGCTACGCGCTCGGAATGGCGATGTGCGCGGCGTTTTTCGACCTCACGCGCGACGCGGCGATTCAACTGCGCGGCTTCATCATGCTCTGGCAGATCGGGGCCGGGACCGGCGTGGTCGTCTTCTTCATCGTTTTTCTCGCGAGCCTGCTGAGTATTCGCAAGGTGCTGGTGCTTGAACCGGCGGTCGTGTTCCGCGGGTAATCGCTTTTTCTTCAATCACTTCGGGACGGAATTCAAAGCCATGAAATCGAACGCACTCTACAAAAAATACGGCGGGTGGGCGGTCGTCACCGGCGCGTCGGACGGCATCGGGAAAGCCTTCGCGCGCGAACTCGCCGCCGCCGGATTCTCGCTCGTGCTGGTGGCGCGGCGGGGCGACCGACTCGAAACCCTCGGGCGCGAGTTGAGTCGGCAATTCAACGTCGAATGCCGGAGCGTCGCCGCCGATCTGGCCCGGCCGGAAGCGGTCGCCGACGTGCTGCGCGTCACGGACGGATTGAACGTCGGGCTGTTCGTCGCCTCGGCGGGATTCGGTACGTCGGGAAATTTCGCCGACGGGCCGCTTTCCGAGGAACTGGCGATGGTGGACGTCAACTGCCGCGCGGTCGTCGCCCTGACGCATGCCTTCGCCAACCGGTTCAGGGAGCGGGGCGGCGGGGGGATCGTCCTTTTAAGTTCGCTGGTCGCGTTTCAGGGCGTGGCGCGGGCCGCCGCTTACGCCGCGACGAAGGCGTTCATTCAAACCTTCGCGGAAGGACTCCGAATCGAGTTGAAACCGTACGGCGTGGATGTGCTGTCGGTCGCGCCGGGACCGGTCGGGACGGGTTTCGGCGCGCGGGCGAACATGAATCTCGGCAATGGCGCGGAAAAACCTGAAACCGTTGCCAGGGAAGCCCTTGCCGTGCTGGGGCGACGGACGACGGTCCACCCCGGATTTCTGGCGAAATTTCTTGAACTGAGCCTCAAGCCGCTGCCGCGCTTCGGGCGCGTCCTGATGATGAGCAAGGTCATGGGCGGAATGACGAAGCATCAGGCCGCGCAATGAAAAGGAGATCACTTCAATGAACGTGAACCGTCAAACCGTCGATCTGTCGGAATATCCCGATCTGGTCGTGATTTATCTCGGAATGCGCGTCAACCGGCTGACCGGATTGAAAACGCTGATGGGTTTCGGGCCGAAAATCGCCCGCTCGGTCGAGGATCGTCCGGACGGCCTGCTCCTGCACGAAAACTTCATCTTTTCGCTGTTTCCGCCTCACGTCGGGATGCGGCAGTACTGGCGGGACTTCGACTCGCTTGAAAAGTGGTCGCGCTCCGATCCGCATCGCCAGTGGTGGAAGCAGTTCATGCGTGATTCGGGCGGAACCGGGTTCTGGCACGAAACCTATTCGATGCGCGGCGGATTTGAGGCGATTTACGACGACCTGCCCGTTCCGACGGGGTTTCTCGCCTTTGCCCCGAAGGCGTTGCCGCGCGGTGGACGGTTCGGTGCGCGGGAACGGCTCGGCAAGGATGCCGCTTCGAACGTTCCGCCGGTCGTCCCCGAAACCGAACTCTACGGAAAGGAAGTCGCGCGTCATGGCGGTCAGTGAAATCGCGGTGCAATGCACGGAGGTAACGAAGGCGTTCGGGCAGGGCGAATCAAAAACGATGGCGCTGCGCGGATGCGATTTCGAGGCGCGGATGGGCGAGATGACCTTTCTCGTGGGGGAAAGCGGTTCGGGCAAGACGACGCTCATTTCGGTCATCGCCGGGTTGCTCGACGCGACTTCGGGTGATGTCGCGGTGCTGGGACAGAACGTGGCGAAACTATCCGGCGGCAAACAGGTGGCGTTCAGAAGAAAGAACCTCGGATTCGTTTTCCAGCAGTTCAACCTGCTGCCCGCGCTGACCGCCGCCGAAAACGTGGCCGTGCCGCTGTTCGCGGCGGGCGTGCCGCGAAAGACGGCCGTTGAAAAGGGCCGCGAATTGCTCGGTCGGCTTGGGTTATCGAATCGCGTCAACAATCTGCCGTCGCAGCTTTCGGGCGGCCAGCAGCAGCGCGTCGCGCTTGCGCGGGCGCTCATCCACGCGCCACGTCTGATCGTGTGCGACGAGCCGACCTCGGCGCTCGACGCCGCCACCGGGCGCACGGTGATGGAACTTCTTTCGTCATTCGCGGTCCGCGACGACCGCGCGGTGATTGTCGTGACGCACGACAGCCGGGTTTTCGATTTCGCCGACCGCATCGCCCACATGACGGACGGCCGCATCACGGAAGTTGAGGAAAAACGATGAAACTACAAACGTTCGCCCTGCCGATTGTCACGCTCGCGGCGTTGGGGTACGCCAGCTATTCGGTCTACAGCTCGCAGCCAGTCCGAAAATCCGAACCGCCGCCCGCCGCGCCGCCGAAAACGGTCTATCGCGACGCGGTCGGCGCGGTGGGCTTGATCGAGGCGAGTACTGAAAACATTTCCATCAGCACGCCCGTGCCGGGGCTGGTCACAAAAGTGTATGTCACGGTCGGCGATACGGTCGGGAAGGGCGACAAACTGTTCGAACTCGACGCGCGCGATCTGACGGCGGAACTCGCGGTGCGGCGACAGGCGCTCGCCGTGGCGCGTGCGCGCCTCGAAAAACTTTCAAAGTATCCCCGTCCGGAAGACGTTCCGGCGGCGGAAGCGCGTGTTCGCGAAGCTGAAGCGGCCCTTTCGGACGCGACGGTTCAACTTCAACTGATTGAAAGCGTGACCGACAAGCGCGCCATTCGCGAGGAAGACCTGCAACGGCGGAAGTACGCCGTGCAGGGGGCGCAGGCGCGGCTCGACGAGGCGAAGGCGCAGCTTGCGCTGCTCAGGTCGGGGACGTGGAAAGAGGATTTGTCGGTCGCGAAGTCGGAAGTGGCGCTGGCGGAGGCGAACGTGAAGCGGATTGAAGCTGATCTGGAGCGATTGACGGTACGCGCGCTGACCGCCGGGAAGGTGTTGCAGTGCAACGTGCGGCCGGGCGAGTACGCCGCGAGCGGGCCGCTTCCCAAACCGCTGATGCTGCTCGGCGACGTGGGACGGCTGCACGTCCGGGTGGATGTGGATGAAGCCGACGCGCCGAAGGTGAAACCGGCGGCGGAGGCGACGGCGATGCTTCGCGGCAAGGCGGACGCGAAGTTCGGGCTGGAGTTCGTGCGGTTCGAGCCGTACGTCGTTCCGAAACGTTCGCTCACCGGCGACAGCACCGAGCGCGTGGATACGCGGGTGTTGCAGGTGATTTACCGCATCAAGGGCGATGCGCCGACGCTGTTCGTCGGACAGCAGATGGATGTCTTCATCAACGGAGGCGCGAAATGAAACGGACGATTTCGGCGGTTTTACTGATGGCGGCGCTCGGCGGCGGGTGCGCGGTGAAGACGAACGTCCGGAAGGTGGTGGTCGAACCGCCACCGACCTGGACCGCGCCGACAGCGGAAGGCGTGACGACGCGGACGGGCGAGTTGAAAACCTGGTGGAAGGAATTTCATGACGCGAAACTTGACGCGCTGATTGAAGAAGCGATGGCTTCGAATTTCGACGTGAAAATTGCCGCCGCTCGTATCCGCGAAGCCCGCGCGGCGGCGGGCGTGGCCGACTCCGCCAAATATCCTTCGGTCGGAACGTCGGGAAGCGTCCAGCGGATTCGCGGCGGGATTTCACGCGGCGGCTCGGGTTTTTCGAACATTCCGGGGCTGTCGAGCGAGGCGGGCGTGTTTCAGGCGGGATTCGACGCGAGTTGGGAACTCGATCTGTTCGGCGGCGTACGCGCGACCGCCAACGCCGCGCGCGCCGACGCGGTCGCGAGCGAGGAGTCGAGCCGCGACGTACTGGTAACGGTTCTCGCGGATGTCGCGCGCAACTACGTCGAATTGCGCGGGACGCAACGGCGCATCGACGTGTTAACCCGCAACATCGCCACGCAGCGCGACACGGTCGAACTGACGAAAGTCCGCGCAAAAGCCGGGCTGGCGACGGACCTCGACGTTGCGCGCGCGGCGGCGCAGCTTGAATCGAACGAGGCCCAGCTTCCGCAGCTTGAAGCCGACGCGGCGGGGAGCATTTTTCGCCTTGGCGTGTTGCTCGGGAAGGAGCCGGGGGCTTTGAAAACCGATCTTGAAGCGACCAATCCGATTCCCGCCGCGCCGCCCGAGATTCCAATCGGATTGCCGTCAGAACTTTTAAAACGGCGTCCGGACATTCGCCGGGCGGAAGTCGAGATTGCGGCGGCGACGGCGCGCGTGGGCGCGGCAAAAGCCGAGTATTTCCCGAAGTTTTCATTGACCGGTAGCGTCGGACGGCAGGCGAACGACGTGGGCGGGCTGACGCTCGGCGCGGGGAACTTTTTCGCGGTCGGGCCGAGCGTACGGCTGCCGATTTTCACGGCGGGACGGATTCGTTCGCAGGTACAGGTTCGCGACGCGCAGGCCGAGCAGGCGGTGTTGCGATATGAACAATCCATCCTTCGCGCCTGCGGCGATGTGGAAACGGCGCTGACGAATTACGTCCGGGAACGCGAGCGCAACCGCAAGCTGGTCGCCGCCGTCGCCGACAGCCGCCGCGCGGTGGAACTCGCCGACGAACTCTACAAACGCGGACTGTCGGATTTTCTTTCGGTCCTAGACGCCCAGCGGGCGCAGCTTGCGAATGAAGATCGGCTCGCGCAAAGCGATGAGCGCGTCACGACGAGCGTCATTGCGTTGTACAAGGCGCTCGGCGGCGGGTGGTAGGAGGAACGGTTTTGAAGACGATAGCCCATAGCCGGAGCGCTCGGGCGAGGCTATGGGAAAACAATGTGGTTGAATTGCGAACATTGTTTTCCCATACCCTCCCTTCGGTCCGGGTATGGGCTATTTTCTTGGGTTGGTCGTGAGAAAATAGGTCGAATCGTTCGAATTTGAATCGTTGTTTGACGATCTTCGGAGGTTGTGGCAGAAGGATGGCATTCATCCACAGCTTTGGGAGGCTCGTCCGATGGCGCGACTGACGGAAGACATTTCCGCGTTCTTCAAATATCTCGCGCGCAAGAAGTCGGACGTGTCGCGCATGAACGAAAGCGACGCGCTGCTGGCGAAGGTTGTCCTCGATATTCATCGCAAGCGGACCGGAACCGAAATGGTGTTCGTACCGCTGAAGGCCATTCGCCCGATTCATCCGGTGGATCGCGGTATCGCCGCCGAGGATGTGAGCAAGCGCGCGGAAATCGTCGCCGCGAATAAGTCCGAGATTCTTGAAACGCGCAAAATCACTCTGGCCTGGCTGGCTGCCCACATTCCGTCGGTTTCAAATATCAAGGTGGTCGAGATTCGTACGGGTGACTTCGTTTCCTTCGAGGGCAACGGACGCCTCGAAGCGTTGCGGCGGGTATTCAGGGATGAAGCCGACGTGACGGTTGAAGTCGAGCAGTACATTTTTCGCCCCTCCGACCGTACCACCATTGCCCGCCGCGTGAATCGTGTCCGTCGGTGGAACGGCGTGGCATAACGTCGCCGTCATTCTTTATTTGCGTAGTCTTCCGCGATTTTCTCCATCACTTCGGCCAACCGCTCGCGAGTGATTTCAGTCGGTATCTCCACGCCGTGGAGTCCGGACAGATACGGCTTCAGGTAGGTAACGAGGTTGGAAAACGCCTCATCATCAAGTTCTACGAAGGTGTCGTACCGATAAGTGAATTGAAGTATTCGGTCATCTTCATCCGGATAGCCTTGTCTCCTCCACCCATCGCCGAGCCGTTCCCACATGGCGATCAAGCCAAGCAGGGAAACGGGGTTCTGAGCAAAAAAAGCTCTTCCATCCTTGAGTGCGACAAGGTCGTCGCAGGCATCCTCGCTGGTGGTCGGCCAGCGATAGACGCCATAGCCTTTTTCGCGAATGACGAACAGCGCCGGATTCCAGGTGTTTCCGGCATCGGCCAATCTGAACGTGATTTCAAAAGGTTCTTGACTCGATTGTTGTGATTTGAAGTTTCCCGATGCCAGAATTGGTGTCAATCAGACCTGTACCGGTTCAAACCAAGGGGGGCGCGACGATGCAGATACCAATCGTGGAGGTTGCGCCGGTGGTGCTTCAACACGCGCCCGCGTTTCGTGATCTGTTTGAGAATCGTCGTCAGTACGCGCATTTCGAGAACTATCTGACGGGGCTGATGACGCTGGAGAACAAGACGCTGAGCAATATCAGCCGGAGCGTGATTCGGAGCGCGGACAAGACGAATCTGTCGCGTTTTTTCAGCGAGTCGCCGTGGGACGCCGAGGAAGTCAATGATCGGCGGGTGTCGTACTTGGTGGAACAAACGGCGAACCGGCGTCGTTCGGCGGCGCGGTCGTGCCTGATCATTGACGATACGTTGTGCGAGCATGTGGGAAGTTTGTTCGAGCATATCGACCGGCACTACAACCACGGCGAGGGGACCTATCCGCTGGCGCACAATCTGGTGACGAGTCATTTCGTGAGCGGGGGGGTGAGATTTCCGGTCATGGCGCTGTTGTACCGCCGGTACGAGGAAATGACCGAGTGGGTCTCGTTCGTGGCGAAGCATTTTCCGGACCGGGAGATTCCGACCGCGAAAAAAGCACGGACGGCGTTTCACAAGGAAGTCGATCCGACGTTGCTCGAAGACCCCAACTTTCTGAAGCTCCACAAGGAATTCAAAACCAAGCTCGCGCTGGCCGCGGAATTGATTGCAGACGCGCTCAAACGCAACCTGCCGTTCAAGATTGTTCTTTTTGACGGCTGGTATCTGAGCGGCGACCTGGTTGAGACGCTGGCGACCAACCAGCTTGACTGGGTGAGCGTGATCAAGAAAAACCGCAATCTGGAAACCGCGAGTTTCACCTTGCGCGACGCCCAAAAGAAAAAGATCAACCTTGACGGGGCGCACATCAAGGTGGAAGACCTCGTGCCGTTGATTCCGACATCCGCGTTTCACAAAGAGACGGTCAACGGGCGCGACTACTGGGTCTTCGCCATCAACGTGCGCGTCCCCGACCTCGGCAAGGTTCGCCTCGTCGTCAGTTTTGACAATCCCGAACTGACCGGAACCTACGCCGCGCTCGTCTCCAACCGCGCGGACTGGTCCGCCCGGCAGGTCCTTGAAACCTATCTCCAGCGCTGGCCCATTGAAACCTTCTATCAGGATGGCAAGGGACATCTCGGTCTCGACGAATACCGCATGCGTTGCGCCGAAGCCTTTCAAAAACATTGGTGTCTGGTCTTCACGGCCTATTCGTTCCTGCATCTGGACTGCCTCGACGCCACGCCCGTCAAAGACGCGACGAAACTCCTCAAAACCATCGGAGACGCTTGTCGCAACCAAAGCCGCGCACTCACTGAACGACTCCTCATTCAAGCACACGACTTTTTGAGGGCCGGTTACTCCATCACCAACGTCTGTTCCAGGCTCTTCGCAAAACTTCAACCTCAGTGGGGAACGGCTTGACCTTCACCCAACTACGGCAAAATCACAACAATCGAGTTCTTGAGTCATTCGAATCTCTACGAATTCTTGTTCTGGAGGTCCATGTCAGGCAGTTCGATGGCGTTGATGAACCGGCCGAGAAAAAGCAGTGACCCGGCGATGACGACAAGGTGCAATAACCATCCGTTCGGAAGCAGAAAGAAGCCGATGGCAAGAGCCGGTGTGATTACAATGTACCAAACAGCGAAACCAATTCGTTGAACGTTGAACTTCAAAAAGAGACGCGGCGTGCCGATGCCTCTGGTGATTCCGATGGTCAATCCGATTATGGCGACGGGGATGACGAGACTGAACGTTTTGAGGATGGCGGCAGCCAATTTCGGAAACGTAAAACTTCGATCGAGAAGCGGCAGTTGATCGGAGAAAAAGAAAAGGCCGAAAAGAACAAACATGATTGGTCCGAAGGCCGAAAGCCAGAAAACCATAACCTTTTTGGCGATAACCTTTCTGACGCATCCTAACGAGGCGGGGTAATGTGGCCAGTGACCAAAAAGTGAGCCTGAAATCCGAGGTACCCCGTTCACCTTTTTTTTCGTCGGGAGAAACATCAACAACGTAAAACTGATCGGATGGGCAATGGCGAAGGCGGTGCAGAAAAAAGGCAGCACGGGGAGGAGTTGCCATGGGTCCAAACGAAAGCCGTCATCTGAGTGACGCATTTCGGCAATTTGAATCGCTCGATGCACAATGTACGCTGTGAGTGCCGCAACGCTGATCACCACGCAGGGCCAGGAAACATACCAGTGATCGAAGGGATTGAAATCACCCCGTGCCCGGAGCATTTCGGCGACGTCGCGTTCCTCGCGGGTGTACCACCGGTGCAGCAACCGTTCGAAAGTTCCACGCGGCTGAAATTCATTGCGAACGGTCGCGAACTTCCGCCGGATTTCCGATTCCGCGATTCCTTCATCGAAGACGCGGCCCGGTGAAGGTGTGGCCGGAAGGTCCATTTCATTCGGTGTGTCGGCCACCGGCAGGTCACCCATGAAGCGGAAATCTCGAATGGCGCGGCGTTCGACGAGCGGATAGGCACAGGCGCACAGAAGCGACGCCAGCCACATGAAACCCGTGAGGGATGCGAACCATGAAAGCGTTTCCATGATTTCAAGTCCGCCCGCTTCCGATATCGAACCCTTGAGGTAATAGAGCCACTGAATCGTTGCCGCGAGAGAGATTTGCGAGATCGCGCCGGAAACCATGCCGATGAATCCGATCAGGGAAAACCAGACGCGGTCTGTTCGCGAGGTCTGAGCCTTTCCGCCGAGCGTGAATGTGAAAATATTGACGCCGGTCGTCAGCAGGATGGCGGCGCAAAAGGGGAATCGCGAAAAGGATACGTCCTCCAACACCCCTTTGATGTAGTTCAGATACCACTCCATCGACGGAAACAGGACCGCGATGAGGGCAAACAAAAAGACCCGCATCCTGAGACGATGCGCGCGCCATTCACGGCTGAAAATTTCCGAGTCGGGCATCGGCGCGCCACCGTAGGCCTGGGCGACCGCGGAATGGGCCAGGCGCTTTTCGAAGGTGCGGCGACACAGCATCCCAAGTACCAGCAGGGCGATGCCGTAACCCGAAAAGAAAACCAGGGGAAAGTGTTTGAGCAAACGATGGTGGGTATCAATGGGGTCCAGGCCGAAAATGCCGAGGAACATCAAAACAAGCCCGAACAGGCCGCCGAATGCCGCCAGAAACAGGGAAACGCGGACTCTTCCGTACAAATGGCGGATTCTCTCGATCAACGGGAATCGCGCGGGCTTGTTCGCCGCGCGTGAGACGGCATCGCGCAGGCAGCATTCAGCCGTGGTAGATGTCCGAGCGTTCATAGGCTTCCTCGCGCAGTCGTTTGAAGAGACCGGTCAGGCTGTCGCCCGGCGCGGAAAGCAGGTTGGCGAGGGTGTCGAAGGCGTGGAGTTCGCCGCCGTTGAGAATCAGTACGCGATCGGAAAAGTTTTCGGCGATTTCGAGAATCTGCGTGGTGTAGATGATCGTCCGTCCGCGACTGCCCGCCGCTTCGCGCGAGAACATCCTGAGCGCGTTCATTCCCTGCGCGTCCATCCCGGCGGCGAAGGGTTCGTCGAAATAAAGCACTTCGGGATCAGCGGCCATCAATCCCGCGAGCGCCGCCTTGTAGCGCTGTCCGCGCGAGAGCGAGGCGAGCGGCGTTTCAAAAAAAGGCAGCATGTCGAGTCCGCGCAGGGCCTCGATAACGCGCTCCTCGACGCCGACGTATTCCCGTTCATACAGCCGCAGCAAGAGTGAAATGTGACGCAGAACCGTGATGTCCGGCAGGTCCGGCGTATCGGACAGGAATCCGAACCGCCGCCGCTGGTCGAGTCGGTCGCGCCGAAACGGTTCGCCGTCGAAAAGCACCTCCCCGGAGGTCGCCTTGTAGATCCCCGACAGGCAGCGCAGCAGCGTGGTCTTGCCCGCGCCGTTGACCCCGAGTACGGCCACGACCTGACCCGGTTCAAAGCTCAGGGACAGGTTCGAGAGTGCGTCGTGCGTGGAAAAGCGTTTGGTCAGGTTGCGGAGTTCGATTTTCATGGACGGCTTACGGGCGCCGGAGAAATAGGGGATGGGGGATTGTCAACTGTGAATTGTGAATCTTCAATGTATTCATGTGAACCCGTCCGGAACGGATTTGTTCCCGGCAATATTCTGGCGGAATCGGGTGTCCCAAACGATGGCCGTCCGATTTACAATGTCGGCCATTCGTACTCGAACTTCATTCCCGAAACGGCTTCAATTTTCTCCAATGAACAACGAAAAAAGTACCACCCGCCGCGAGCGGCTCGAAGCGCTCGACAAGGCGCACCTCTGGCACCCCTTCACGCAGATGAAGGAATGGAACAACGGACACCCGCTCGTCATCGAACGCGGCGAAGGCTGCTACCTCTTTGACGTGGACGGAAACCGCTACCTCGACGGCATCAGCAGTCTGTGGGTGACGACCCACGGTCACCGGACGCCCGAAATCGACGCCGCCGTGCGCGAGCAGCTCGACCGAGTGGCCCATTCGACCTTGCTGGGACTCGCAAATGTCCCGTCCATCGAACTTGCCGCGCGACTCGCGGCCATCGCGCCGGGCAACCTGAATAAAGTCTTCTATTCGGATTCGGGTTCGACGGCGGTCGAAATCGCGCTGAAGATCGCGTTTCAGTACTGGCAGCAGCGTGCCGACGCAAAACCGCGCAAGGTGAAATTCGTCCACGTTCAGGACTCCTACCACGGCGATACCATCGGCGCGGTGTCGGTCGGCGGCATCGACCTTTTTCATGAGTTGTACCGTCCGATGCTGTTCGAGGCGCACCGCGTCCCCGCGCCGCACTGTTTCCGCTGTCCGCTCGGATTGCAGCAGCCCGACTGCGCGATGGCCTGCGCGGACGAGGTCGAAAAGGTTTTACGCGAACATCACGAGGAAATCGCGGCGCTGGTGATGGAGCCGGTGATGATGGGTGCGGCGGGCATGCTCGCCCATCCCGAGGGCTATCTGAAGCGGGTGAGGGAACTCTGTACGAAATATGAAGTTTTGCTGATTTGCGATGAAGTGGCGACGGGTTTCGGGCGGACCGGACGGATGTTCGCCTGCGAACTCGAAGACGTCGTGCCGGACATTCTCTGCGTCGCGAAAGGACTGACCGGCGGCTATCTGCCGCTCGCGGCGACGATCACCAACGACGAGGTGTATTCCGCGTTTCTGGCGGCGTTTGACCAGTTCCGGACGTTCTTTCACGGCCACACCTACACGGGCAATCCGCTTGCCTGCGCGGCGGCGCTCGCGAACCTCGATCTGTTTGAACGCAACGACACGCTCGCCCACGTCCGCTCGGTCGCGGCGCATCTTGAAACGCGGTTGGAAGAAGTCGCGCGGCTCGCGCATGTGGGCAGCATCCGGCAGCGCGGGCTGATGGTCGGCGTCGAACTCGTGAAGGATCGCGCAACCAACGAATCCTGGCCCGCCGGATTGAAAATGGGCTACCGCGTGACCGACCGCTGCCGCGATTTCGGTTTGATTCTGCGTCCACTCGGCGGGGTGATCGTGATGATGCCGCCGCTCGCGATTTCCCTTGAACAGGTCGATTTCATGATCGATACGCTTTTGAAGGTCATCGTCGAGGTGACGGAAAACATTTCGTGAGCATCAGAAGGCCCCTCACCGCTGACGCGGCTCGGGGACGTTGAATGCCGACCCGTTCCGAGGGCTTCGCTCCGCTCGCCCTCGGCTATCATAACGTCGCCCCGCTGGGGCTTTATTCGGTCGGTGATCCAGCGGGTTTATGACCGGAACGGCTTTTCAAAAACCATTCTGACGACCCGGTTGCGTTCAGGGCGTCGGCTACGCGACGCCTTCGTGGGTGACAAATATCCATTTTCCCGGCGAGGAAGTGATCGAACTTGAACATCCAGCTTGAAATCATCGCCCGGACGGAGTGCGGCCCGGTGCGGGGTGGAAATGAAGACACCGTACTGGTGGCGCGGTGGGCGGTTCTTTTTTCAACCCCCTCATTTGTTCATTATGAAGCTGTGAATCCGGAGGATGAGGCTATTTTGCTGGTTGTGACTGACGGGTGCGGCGATGCCATTCCGGATGAAGTCCTTGAGTGTTTCGCCGTCGCGCTTCCTTCGTTGAAGCAGGCGGAACAGATCGCCGATGCACTTTCAGATGTTGTTGAACAGGCCAATTTACTGGCCTGCCCCATTTTGCGACGGCCTGAAAACCACTTTTGGGGCGCAACCCTGACGGCGGCCTTTTTTCAGGAAGGGGAAGTTTACTTTGCACAGGTCGGTGATACGCGCGGATATCTGTTTCGGGCCGGGAAACTTCATCCGGTGACGACTGATCAGACGTACGTCGAAGTCCTTCGGCGCGAAGGCAAAATTACATTGAAAGAAGCCGAGACGCATCCTTTGCGAAACGTCATTCTTCAATCCATTGGTACAACCCCGCATATCTTTCCGGGCGTGACCTCAGTCGCGTTGCAACACAACGACATTATCCTCCTTTGTTCGGACGGATTGTGGAAGCTGGTTGAAGATTCGGAAATCGCCGCCGCGCTTGGTACATCGAGCAATCTTCAGGACATGCACGCCAATCTTTTTGAACTGCTTGAAAAGAAGGCGCATCACGACAACGCTTCGGTCATCCTTGCGCGGGTAACGGGCGACGACCTGCCGCCGCCGATTGAGGATGAGCTTCGGTTCGAGATCGTCCGGGATGTGAAACCATATCCGTTTCCTTACTACCCACCGTTGGACAATTTGCCAAAGTCGAAGTGATGACCCGCATCTTTTTTCCTCGGACTGTGGCTACTCCGGTGGAGTGGCGACCGGGCGCGGCGTATCGTGTCGTTCCATTTTCATCCGGAAGGCGGGCGATTCTTCGATGCGAAGTCTGTTGACGACGGTTTTTCTTCTCTTTCTGGGTTGTATCCCGGTTTTCGCGGTTCAAACGCCGGCTTCCGCGCCTTCGGCCACGAAGAACCCCGCACGATTGGCTGAAATCGTCGCGAAACTCAGGCAAATCGAAGCCGTCGAGGGCGACACCGTCGTACCAGCGGCGGCTGTTCCGTTACTGGTCGAACTGCGGAGCGGCCTTCGCGAACTGGTTTCTGAAACGGTCATCGCGTCCCCGTCCGATATTCCCGCCGAGGACCTGCAACGAACGATGACGGAACGATTGAATTCCTTGGGTGTCGCGCTCACGCCCCGCGACGCGAAGGGAAACGATCCGAACTACGGAATCGGCGCGGACGGCCCCGGCAGTTACTCCTACGGCGGGATTCTCGACATCAGCGCCCGGCGGTTTGAACACAACCCTGACGTACTCGCCGTGACCGCGACTCTCAGCGTCAGTTGCGGCGACGACACCGCGCTCTGGGTTTTTCGCCGCGCGGGCAAAGGCTGGGAACTGGCGATGGCGCGGGAAGCCGCGGCGTACGATGAAGTGAACGGCGCGCTCGGGTCGTTTCAGTACTTCGTGTCGCCACGCGAGGCTGACGGCGATTTTTTCGTGGTGACGGCGTTCAGCCATCCCTGGTGTACGTCGAACTGGCGCACCATTTTCTATCAGGCAGCGCGCCCCGGCGCGCGGTGGGATCGCCCGCGCATTCTCCTCGACGCCGAAGATTCGCTCTTTCAGGACTACAGCTATCGGGGCAACAACGAGGAAGCGACCTTCGCGCTTTTGCAAACCGATAACGGCTTCGAACTGCGGCACCGAACCCTTTTCGCGCTCGATTCGGGATTGCACAATCGCGAAAGTCGGAAGCGATTCGTCATTCAGGGTGCGTCGGCGGTTCGCGTCGGAGCCTTGTCGGACACCCCGCAGGGATTTCTCGACGAATGGTTGAACCTCGACTGGAATGCCGCCGCGCGGTGGACCGTCCCGGCGGGACGGACAAAACTTGCGTCGCTGCACGCGCAGTTCCACAAGACGGATCGACCGTACACCGAATTTTTCCTGCTCCAGCCCTGCCCGGATTCGCCCGACCGCTGGCACATCGGGGTTTTATACGGGGAGGAAAAGTACTACTTCGTGGTCATCCGCAAGGACGATGCGTTTTATGTCGAATCCGCCGGTCCGACGCGTCCGGCGGGGTGTCCTGGCGAAACGTCGCCGTATGATTCGGAGAAATGATACGTTTTTCAGTTTCCTATGGCTCGCGCCATAGGCTAACGATCTTTCGGACGCTCCGCGCCCTTTCAAAACCTGATCCCTGATTCCTGACCCCTGATCCCTTTCCCCCATGAGTATTTACGACATCGAACCCGTTGATTTTACGAATCTGGTCACTTATCCGCTGGCCGAGCGCAAGAGCAAGGTTTCCGCCGCCGATCTCGCGCAGCCGCCGAAGGACGACGCGACCATGCGCGAGTTTTTCGAGCGGTTGCCGAACATTCTCGCCGTGAAGGAACTGCGGGCGGCGGCGGTCGCGGTCCGGACGGCGCGCGAGCGCGGCAAGGCGGTCATCGTCGGCCTTGGCGGGCACGTCATCAAGTGCGGCCTCGCGCCCGTTTTGATTGATTTGATGCGGCGCGGGTATTTCACGGCGTTCGCGCTCAACGGTTCGGGGACGATCCACGATTTCGAAATCGGGCTGGTCGGCGCGACGTCCGAGGACGTGGACGCCACGCTCGGCAGCGGTGCGTTCGGCGGCGCGGAGGAAACGGGGCGGGGCATCAATGAAGCCTACGCGCTGGCTCGGCGCGATGGCATCGGCATCGGCGAGGCGCTCGGGAAAATGCTGACCGAGCTTGCGCCGCCGTTCGTGGAGCAGTCGCTGCTGGCGCAGGCGTACGCCGGGCGCGTGCCCGTGACCGCGCATGTGGCGGTCGGGACCGACATCACGCACATTCACCCCACGGCGGACGGCGCGAACATCGGCGCGGCCAGCTACCATGACTTCAAGCTGCTCTGCGGCGTGGTGAAGGGCATCGACGACGGCGGGGTCTACGTCAATTTCGGCTCGGCGGTGATTCTGCCGGAGGTTTTTCTCAAGGCGGTCACGACGCTGCGGAACATGGGCCACCGGCTCGAAAACTTCACGACGATCAATTTCGACTTCATCCAGCACTACCGCCCGCTGACGAATGTGGTGCGGCGTCCGGTCGCGGGCGGCTCGGGGCGCGGCATTGCGCTGACGGGGCATCATGAACTGATGATTCCGCTCTTCGCGGCGGCCATTCTGGTGCTCGACTGAGGCGGAAGATTTTTTTTCGGCCCACCGCAAAAAAAAGTTGTTTCCCGACTTTTCGTGGGCGAGATTTGAAAAACGGGGGCCTTTATCTTTCGTTGCGAGTGTGGCTTTTCGTCCAGACCGTAACAAAAAATACAGGTTTGATGCGTCCGCATCGCCCTCGTACGTTCGGCGATTTATCAATAAGGATGCCGACTGATGTCAGATCACCCGCCGGTCCCCAAATTCGTCAACCGTCTCATTTCCGAGACCAGCCCTTATCTCCTCCAGCACGCCCACAATCCGGTTGAATGGTACCCCTGGGGTGAAGAAGCCTTTGCCCTCGCGAAAGCTCAGGATAAGCCGATTCTTCTCAGCATCGGGTATTCCGCCTGCCACTGGTGTCACGTCATGGAGCGCGAATCCTTCGAAAACGAAGAGATTGCCGCGCTGATGAACGAATTGTTCATCAATGTGAAGGTTGACCGCGAGGAGCGTCCCGACGTTGACACGGTTTACATGAACGCCGTCCAGTTGATGACCGGACGCGGCGGCTGGCCGCTGACGATGTTTCTCACGCCCGACGGTGAGCCGTTTTACGGGGGAACGTATTTCCCGCCAGCCGACCGGCCGACCGAACGCGGCATGACGCCGGGTTTTCCCCGTATCCTGCGCTCGGTGGCCGATGCCTACAAAAACCGTCGCAAGGACATCAACGGCACGGCGGGTGAAATTCTTGAGGAACTCAACCGCATGCAGGCCCCGCCGAGCGGGGAAGCCAAGCTTGACCGGGGGATTTTCAAGACTGCCTACCGCAAGCTCGGGCTGCGTTTCGATCACATCCACGGCGGATTCGGGCAGGCCCCGAAATTTCCGAACTCAATGGCGTTGTCGTTTCTCCTGCGGTACTGGCAGGCGACCCGCGAGGCCCACGCGCGGCACATGGTCGAACTGTCACTGCGGAAAATGGCGCTCGGCGGGATGTACGACCATCTCGGCGGCGGATTTCACCGCTACTCGACCGACCCGGAATGGCTCGTGCCGCACTTTGAAAAGATGCTGTATGACAACGCGATGCTCAGTCGGTTGTACCTGGAAGTTCACCAGGCGACGGGCAAGCCGTTTTTCCGTCGGATTGTCGAGGAAACGCTCGATTACGTCCTGCGCGAGATGACCGGCGACAACGGCGGGTTCTATTCGACGCAGGATGCCGACAGCGAGGGCGAGGAAGGCAAGTTCTTCGTATGGTCGCCAGCCGAGGTGGCCGAAGTGCTGGGCGAACGCGAGGCGGCGTTGTTCAGCGCTTACTACGGTGTGACCGACCGGGGTAATTTCGAACATACCGGCAAAAGTATTTTCAACATCACCGAAGCGCTGGATATCGTCGGTTTGAACCACGGCTTCTCGCTTGTCGAGGCGGAGCGGATCATCTCGGACGCCCGACGCAGGCTCTATGACGCGCGGGAAAAGCGAATCAAACCGGCGCGCGATGAAAAGCAGGTGGCTTCCTGGAACGGGATGATGCTGGTGAGTTTTGCGCGGGCGGCGGCCGTGCTGGGACGCGCCGATTACCTGGACGCCGCGCTTGCGTGCGGGGAGTTCATCGAACGCGATCTGCTGCGTGACGGGCGCCTGTGCCGGACGTTCAAGAACGGGACCCGCAAATACGCCGGATATCAGGAAGACTACGCCTGTGTCGCGGAAGGGCTGGTCGCTCTTTATGAAACCACCCTCGACCTGCGCTGGCTGAAGCTGGCGAAGCAGTTGGCCGACACGATGGTTGAGCTGTTTGCCGATCCCGAGGGCGGGCCGTTTTTCTTTACCGGTTCCGAACATGAAACGCTCATCACCCGGGTCAAGGATTACTACGACAACGCGACGCCGTCGGGAAATTCGATTGCGGTCGATGTTTTACTGCGGCTGGCAATTCTGACTGGCGAGACACGCTATCGCGAAGTGGCGGTTTCGGTTCTCGAATCGCTCGCGGATGCCATGGGGAAGGTTCCTTCCGGTTTCGGTCAGCTTTTGTGCGCGCTCGATTTTCATCTTTCTTCGCCGAAGGAAGTGGTCGTCATCGGTGATCCCGAGGCGGACGACACTCAGGCGCTGCTCAGCGTGATCAATGGCATGTTTCTGCCGAATCGTGTCCTCGCCGGTAAGAACGGCGACGATGCGGCGGCCGACGAATTCGTGCCCCTGCTGCGCGACCGGGATCGGGTGGACGGCCAGGCCACGGCTTACATCTGCGAAAACTACACCTGCCAGGCTCCGGTCACGACCCCGGAAGAACTCCGCAAGACGCTTGCCGGTCCGCGGCTTCAGGCCGCCGCCGACTGAACGTCCGTTTGAAGTTCAAATGATTCGCCCCGGTGTGTTTCAAACCTGAAACGTGCCGGGGCGAAGTGTTTTCGGGGATTGTTTTGCCGAGAACCGGCGGCGCCGATTCCCGGAACTTTGAAGATTCGTTCATCGTACGCGCGCGCGATCCTATTCTATATGTGCGCGGCGTCAGGTTTTGGCTGTGAAGATCAGGTAGATGCCGCCCGCGCTGAACAGCAGGTTCGGCCCCCACGCGGCCCAGAACGACGGCAGCAACTGGTAGTTCCCGAGCTGTTCGAACACCCCGATGGTTCCCCAGAAGATGACGGCGATGGCGACACCGGCCGAAACGCCGACCATGGCGCCACGCTTTCCGATGGTGAGCGCGAAGGGAATCGCCACCAGCGCCATCACGATGCAGCCGAGTGGAAGGGCGATCTTGGTTTGAAGCGCCCGGTGCAGACTCTCGACGTCCACGCCCTGACTTTGCAGGTCGGCGATTTTTTCCTGAAGCTGGCGGATACTCATTTTCTGGAGTTCCGGGACGCTTTGCTTGAAGTAGTCCGGGCCTTCCGGGAGTTTCAGCCGTTCCTCGACGATGGGGACCGACCGCGACGTGGTCCCGTCAGGGTTGAAGGTCCGTCGCCAGCCCCCGGTCAGCACCCACTCGCTGGTCAGACCATCCCAGCGGGCCTGATTGACGTAGGTGCGCGAGGCCAGACCCGATTCGTCGGGGCGGAGTTCGTAAATTCCGAGGCCCACAAATTCGTTCTTTTCCGGATTGAACACGGTGAAGTTGAACATCCGGTTGTCGCGGCCGCGAAACCATTTCCGTTTCGACTGATAAAAGGTCTGTGCCGGCAGTTTTCCGCCCTTGATCTGGTAGCGGAGGTAATCCTGTCGCCGGTTCGCGCTCGGCAGGACATATTCCTGCGACACGAGCAGCACTCCGCCCAGAAGACTCGCGCCGAGCAGGACCGGCAGGCACAGCCGATAGAGGCTCTGGCCGCTGCTGTTCAGGACGATCAGTTGCGACGTTTTTCCGAGCAGGCCGAACGTGACCAGTACCGCCACCAGCACCGCGAACGGCACCATGTAGTTGATGATCTGCGGCGTCAGAAACACGAGGTACGACACGACCACGTCCGCGCCGATGCGGTTCTGGACGATGCTGTTGATGAGTTCAAACAGGGTGAAGATGTGAAAAATCCCGCACAGGCCCCCGAGAACGAGCAGGAAGTGCCGGGTCGCCTCGCGCATGATCATCCGGTCGATGATGCGGGGGAAGCCGAAGCTCGACGCCGCGTGCTGGTCGGCGTCGTTCTGCGCGACCGGGCGCGGGCGCAGCCCCAGTTTCGAAACGAAAATCTCGACCGTGTTGAAAACCGGGCGGGTCAGGCGATACCACAGCCGCCAGAGCGCCTGTGCCAGGGAGAGGCGGCCGAGGGCCGCGCCGCCGCCGAAGAAAATCCATATCCCGATGGCGAGAAAGACGATGTTCGGCAGCCAGATGGCGAGCGTGGGCGGGAGCGCTCCGCTGCGGGCGGCGCGTTCGCCGCCGAGAAAGAGCAGGTAGTACCCGAGCGTGACGACCGTTCCGATGAATAACCCGGAGGATTTTCCGCTCCGCAGGGTCGTGACGCCGAGCGCGACGCCGAAAAAGGCGAAAATCAGGCAGGCGACCGGGAGCGCGAGCCGCTTGTTGGTTTCAACCGTCAGCGCCTTGGCTTTCGCCGGGGCGGGTTGCGCCCGAAGCAGTTCCGGAAAGGTTTGAAGTTCCGGACCGGGCGGTTCCGGCTTCAGATCGTTGTCGCCGTCGTCGGATTTTCCTCCGAGACTGAAGCTGACGGTCGCGCTCCCGGACGAACTGATGTTGTAGTTCTGTTTCGGGTTCCATTCACG
Source organism: Blastocatellia bacterium NZW_1522 (assembly GCA_039793685.1). Lineage (GTDB taxonomy): Bacteria > Acidobacteriota > Blastocatellia > Chloracidobacteriales > Chloracidobacteriaceae > JAAFHI01. The sequence continues at coordinate 163,279 of JBDRAL010000049.1, read as the reverse complement.
GGTTTCAAGGCCGTACACCCGGCTGTTCGTCAGCCGGAGTTCCGCGTCGCGAAGGGTCGTGCCGAGAATGAGCTGTCCGGCTTCCGCCGTGTAGATTTTCGGCTCCTGAGCGGTTTTGTCCGGCGATTCCTCGGCGATGAAAATATGTTCCCACGAGCCGAAGTCGGACCCTTTTTCAATAAAGATGACTTTTCCCGGAAGGTCTTCCGTGAACGTTCCGGGTTTGATCTGGGTTTCGATGCTCCGCAGAAGCAGGTCGGAGCGCGTTTTCTTCAACTGGTTCAGCGAATTGACCGCCGTTGGGAGCAGATAGAAGGTGTTGTAGGCGGTCAACCCCGTGACAACCACCGCGACCAGCATGACCGGCCGGATCAACTGAAGCGGGCTGAAACCGCTCGCGCGCATGACGACGATTTCGCTGTCGCCCGAAAGCCGTCCCATCGCCATCATCACCCCGAGCAGAAATCCGATCGGCAGGGTGAAGACCATGATGCTCGGCAACAGCGAGATGACGAGCATCAGGAGCGGCGTCCGCGACAGGCCGCGCCGGGAAAAGACGACGAACAGTTCCGAAAACCGGTTCGCCTCGCGGACGAAAATAATCGCCGTCAGTAAAAAGAAGGCGATGAGGAAGTACGGGAGGATTTCCCGGATGACGTAACGGTCGAGCAAACGAAACATAGCGTCGCACAGTGTAGGAGGAATCGCCGGGGAAAAAAAGATCAGGGAACAGGGATCAGGGGCCAGGGATCAGAAGAAAATGCGGAATGCGGAATATCGAATGCGGAATGAGGGATTCCGTTTTTCGCTCCATTTCTCCGAAACCGGAATTTTCGGCTTGACCAGTTCCTCAAAAACCGGACCCTCTGATCCCTGATCCCTGATCCCTGATCCCTTTGGAGCATTCATGGACCTCAAAAACCTCGTCGGCTGGACGTACCCCGACGCGATGGCGTTGCTGGATGAATTCGAACCGGTCCCGGAGGCGCGCCCGGAGCGTTTCCGGTTCGCGGAATTCGGCGAAGGCCCGAAACTGCTTCGGGTGACGGCCGAAGGGCAACGGCTCGCGGGCGGGAAGCTCTGTTTGCGCTATGCCCGGATTCAGACGGTCGCGGCGGACGTGGCGACAGTGATGGTGTATCCCACCGCCGATCCGGCCCGGCTGCCGATTTTCGCCTGTGAATGGGTCGTGGTGGGTGAACGGGCGCATGTGCTGGTCCTGGATGTCGAATTCGCGGGCGAGGCGACCGGTCTGCGCGAGCGGCTCCGACCGGTTCTGACGCCGCTCCACGAAACGTTTTCGCCAACCTTTCCCTTAAACCGGGATTTGCCCGAATGGTTCACCGAAATTCGCGAGGACTGGGCGATTTATTCGAGTGGCGACGTCGCCGCGCTTGCCCGGATTCGGGAGGCCGCAACGGCATATCTGAAAGCGACCATCGACGTGGCCTACCGCCCCAACCTCCCCGTCGCGCTCGCCGGGCCGGATCATTCCGCCGTCGCGGCCTACAAGCATCATCACGCCGAGCATTCTCCCGGTTTTGCCCTCATGGTCCCGAAAGCCGGGGAAGAATGGACCACCGAATTTCTCCATCGGTGGCATTTTGGAACAGTTCTCTAGGCGTGGGGCATTTTGGGACACGGGCTTCCGGGAGAAATGTCCCATTTTGACCTAAAAACATTTGTGAGGTGATGGGCGGTGAAAATCTTGGAAATTTTTAAGTTCTTTAATTTGAATGGTTTAATATAAAAATTCGGTATTTTTGGATTTCTTTGAAGTTTGTGGCACGGTGATTGTTATAGAGAAGGGCACAAAGCTCAGTTCGAAGATGCGCGGAATCACTTTCGCGCCCGACTGACAAGGTGGGCCGGTTGCCAACGAATCGTTCAAGGGGCTGCAAAGATTTTTTGGCTTCCGGCCTCCATTTATTTTCCCCACCCGTTTTTAAAAACTTCCTTCATCGTTTCCCCAAATCACCTCGGGAATGGTAAGGTACGCCCGTTCTCCCTCAATTTCCGAAAGCGAACGACGAAAACCTCCGCGCGATGTTCGTGGAAGGGATTCCGTGAGTCATGTCCAGCTCCGTCTTCACGCCGAAACCGACGCCGGCGACCGGGCGTTTGAATTACGACGCCGAGTCCGGGGTCATTCTGGATGACCAGCGGGAACGGGTCATCTGGGTTCCGGAAGACCTGGTTCAGTCCATTCACGCCGTCATTCGGCGGCGAATGCCCGACGTGGCGGCGCAAACGCTGTACCGGTTCGGGCGACTCTGGGGCGAGCGGTTTTTCAGTCAGATCGTCTCCCGTCTGTCGGTTCCGGTCGCCGACGTGTCTCCCCGGCAGTTTTTTTCGAAATGTGACGACCTCTGGGGCGAATCGGGCTGGGGGCACTTCGAAGTGGTCGAACTCGGCGCGGCCACGCTGGTGAATCTCTACAATTCGCCGGTTGCGCTGTCGCTCGGCGAATCGAAGGAGCCGGTGGACGACCTGTTTGCCGGAATGTTCGCGGGGCTTTTTTCGAAGCGGCGGGGAGCGACGGTCGAAAGCGTCGAAATTTCCTGTCTCGCGGCGGGTGCTCCCTACTGCCGGTTCGTCGTCGGCGACGAGGCGATCATCCGCAAGGTCTATGCCTGGGTCGCCTATGGGACGACCACCGACGACATCGTCCGCCGACTCTCGCGGAGCGGGGAATAAGGGGGACGCGCATGCCGGTCACGGTCGAACGCGAGTTCAAGCCGAACTACTTCAATCCGGACGACTTCGCCTATTACGACCCGGATGCCGGGGCGGTCGTTTCGCATGACGGCCTGCGGATGCTGCTCGCGGGCGACGTGATGATTCTGTCGCTCCAGCAGGCGCTCGAAGGTTTCGCGGACGACGCCTCGGCGGAAATTCTCTATGAGATCGGCTTCGACTGGGGCCAGCGGCACTTCGCCAACACCGACCGGTTCATCTTCGAAAATTACGGTTTTCATCCGAACATTCCCGACACGCCGCTTTCCGGGTACGCCTTTCTGTGCGACCGGGGCACGGCGGCCTCGGGCTGGGGGCGGTTTTTTCTCATCGAGGAAAACGGCCTCGTCTACGTTCATCTCCACAATTCCTGTTACGCCATGACGGTCGGACGCATCGGTCGTCCGGCCTGTCATTTGTACGCCGGTCTGTTCGCGGGCATCTTCAGCGCCGCTTCCGAGACCGAACTCGCCTGCATCGAGGTGATGTGTTACTCGATGGGGGCCGATTTCTGCCGGTTCCTGCTCGGCAGCCGCGAACAGATCGACGCGGCGGCGTTCTGGCTGGAATCCGGGATGACTTACGAATCGTTGAGCGAGGCGATGAAGTGAGCGACGTTGTAAACGAGTCCGAAAACGAACCGGCCGAGCCACGCGAATTTCCCGAAACCGCCGAGGCGGCGGAGATGCTGAAGCTGTTCAGCAGTCAGAAGTCCGGGAGAGTTCCGACACCGCCCGCGTTGCCGAAACCGGTCGTCACCGATCTGGCCGAGGCGCGCGAGGCGGGGCGCGTGCTGCGGCGGTTCGCGACGCCGCCCTCCACCGTGGCGCTTCCGCCGACGGTGGTCGCCTTTCCGACCACCACGGTCGAAACGAATGTCGCGCCGACCTACGAACGCATCGAGGACATCCGCCAGACCTTGCGAATCGGTGATCATCCGCGCCACGCGGGCGCGGACGGCGAGACGGTCCGCGAGTTTTTCAGGCGGCTGGTCGGGAAACAATTGAAGATTGAAGATTGAAGATTTTCGATTTTCCAAAAGACTTGGAACTCCAATCGAAAATTTTCAATCTCCAATCGAAAATCTCAAATCTTCAATCGAAAATCTTCAATTCAATCACGATGAAGATCATCTCGGTGGTGAGCATCAAGGGCGGGGTTGGAAAGACGACGACCTGCATCAATCTCGCGGCCTACGTCGCGGCGATGGGCGTGCGCGTTCTGCTGGTTGACCTCGATCCGCAGAACGGCGTCATGTTCGGCATGGGGCTGGACGACTATCACGGGGCGACGCTGAAGGATGTGCTGCTTTACGGCATCGCCCCGGGCCAGGCGATGGCCCAGACCAATCACCCCGAACTGCGCGTGATGCTGGCCGGGAAATTTGCCGACGGCGATGAACTGGAGCGGTTCGAGCGGGCGTTCGAAAGCAACGGCGACGCGCTCGGGCCGCTGATGCGCGCCGTTTCCCTCGGCTGGGGCTTTGCGCCGCAACTGGTCATCATCGACACGCCCGCCGGGCTTGGCTCGATTGTCGCCAACGCGATGACGGTGTCGGATTCGCTGGTCTTGCCGGTTCAGTGCGAGCCGCTCAGTTTGCGAACGTTTCCGCAGACGTTGAAGCGGGTGATGCAGTTGAAGGCCGAGAAAAATCCGAAACTCGACATCGAGGGCGTGTTGCTCACGATGTACGATGCGAAAATGGACGCTGTCCACGGCGTTGCGCGGCAGGTCTGGGAGTCGTTCCCCGAAAACCTCGTTTTCGAGACGGTCATTCCGCGCCACGAACAGCTCGCGTCATCGTTCGCCGTCGGAATGCCCGCCGTGGACCTCTCGACCCGTTCGTCGGGGGCGCAGGCGTACATTCAACTCGGACGCGAACTGGTGATGCGGCTGCCGGAAGGATGAGGGATGAAGGATGAGGGATGAAGTTGAAGGCATCGCGCGCGGGGCAATCAGTCGGCCGTTGACCGAGGACGAGTTCGCGCGACTTGGCGAACTGATGACCGGGCGGGCGGCGACGCTGGCGCTGGTCGGTGCGTTGCGGGAAGCGGAAACGCCCATCGCCGAGGAAACCACCCGTCGTTTTCTGGGCGAGCATCCCGATTTCGCGCGCAAGCACGGGTATGCGTGGGACAAATGCGTCCGCGACATGCGGTTTTTCATTCGCGCGGCCATCGGAGCGATTCTGCTCGACGATTTTCAAATGCTCGCGCGTTTCATGCGGACGTACTACATCGCGGCGGAAGAACAGGTCGGCATCGCGCCCGACGAGGTCGCGGATTCACTTCGGGCATTGCACGCGGTTTTTCTCTCGAAGCTGGCCGGAGCCGTTGATCCGTCCCCGTTTGAAGAAGCGCTCAACACGGCGCTGAAAGTTCTGGTCACGGCCTGAAATCTGGCAAGGAGGGCTGAACGTTTTTCCATGTCTACCCCCACCTCTCTCAAACGGGCCGAATCCGGCGCGCCGTTGTCCAGCAATTATGCAGAAAAATAGATGAATTACCTGTTGTTGTGTTAGTTTTCTTCTCTCAAACATAAGTAGGGCCAAAATTGTTTTGAGAAGGAGTTTGTTCCTCAAATGACTCGAATTCGTCCATCTGTTTTTATTGGTTCTTCCGCAGAAGGTTTAAAGTTTGCAAAGACTTTACAGGTTTTACTTGATCGCTCTTGTGAAGTTGAGGTTTGGAGTCAAGGTATTTTTGGCTTGACGCAAGGTACTTTGGAATCGTTAGTTTATGCGCTTGACCGTTTTGACTTTGCAATTCTTGTTCTTACCCCTGATGACATGAACTCAAGTCGCGGTAATGAATCACCTGCCCCACGGGACAATGTTTTATTTGAACTTGGGTTATTTATGGGTAGATTAGGAAGGGAGAGAACCTTTATCCTTTACGATAGAAACTCCGGCATCAAAGTGCCTTCTGACCTCGCTGGAGTTACGTTGGCAACTTTCGAACTCCATCAGTCAGGTAATTTACAGGCTTCTTTAGGTGCACCAGCCTTTCTGATTGAGCAGCAAATTGAAAAGCTTGGAATAATTGAAAGAAAAAGACTCAACGAGCTTTCAGAGGCGGCGGAAGAATTTGATAATACCTCAAAGAGAATGCAGAAATTGATAGATATAATAGCGCGATCTAGGAAAGTTGAACTTGATATTGTTTTAAGTCAATTCGGTTCTTTAATTAATCGAAAAAATCTTCTGCAAATAAAGCAAGATTTAATCGATCTTGAAAAGCAACTTGCTATTCCTGATAAGAAGGAAAAGCAGTGAGCTTAATGTGTTATTTTAAAGGACTTCCATGTCCATCGCCACCGTTCTCAAAAGGGCCGAATCCGGCGCACCATTGTCGGCCGCCGATGCGGAAATGCTGCTCGGCACGACCGACCCGGACGACCGCGCGGCCATTTTCGCCGCCGCGAACGCCTTTAAAGAAAAACTCTGGGGCGATCGCGTGACCTTTGTGGTCAACCTCAATCTCAACTTCACGAACATCTGCGAACTCCACTGCACGTTCTGCGCGTTTCGTCGCAACGCGGGCGAGCGCGACGCCTACGCGCACGCGATTGACGAAGTTGTTGAAAAAGTGGGGAAGTACCGTCGGTCGCACGATATTTCGGAAGTCACGATTCAGGGCGGCATCAATCCGAACCTGCCGGTGTCGTACTACTTCGACCTGATGCGCGAACTGAAACGCGCCTTCCCGGAAATTCATCTCCACGCCTATTCGCCGCAGGAAATCGCGCACATTCAGGACGTGAGCGGACGTTCATTGCCTTCAATTTTCGAAGAACTGAAGGTCGCCGGTCACGGATCGCTCTGCGGGACGGCGGCGGAACTGCTCGTCGAACCGGTGCGTTCGCGCATCTGTCCGGAAAAAATTTCCGCGAGCCGCTGGCTTGAAATCGTGGGGACGGCGCATCGGGTCGGCACGCCCAGCACCTCGACGATGATGTTCGGCCACCTCGAAACCCTGCACGACCGCGCGCGCCATCTCGACATTCTCCGCAATCTGCAACACGAAACCGGCGGCTTCACCGAGTTCATCCCGCTGCCGTTCATCGCGCCGGTCGCCCCCCTCGGACGCGCCACCGCCCGCCGCGAACCCGACGACGACGAGGTTTTACTGATGGTCGCCGTGGCGCGCCTCTTTTTCGGCGCGGCGATTCCGCACGTTCAACTCGGCTGGGTCAAACGCGGCGTGGCGATGGCGGCGCGCAGTCTCCACTGCGGCGCGGACGACATCGGCGGCACGTTGCTCGAAGAAGAAATTTCCAACCGTGCGGGATCGGCCTTCGGGGCGTATACTGCCGCGACCGAGCTAGCCGCGACCGTCCTCAGGGAAGGACTGGTCCCGGCGCGGAGGACAACGCTTTACCAGGTTTCAGGTGTCGGGTGTCGGGTGTCAGGTGAAAAACTTTGAACTTTCACCGGTTTCATCAGTATAAAAGTTCCTTGTGGCCTGAAGTCACCCAAAACCCAAGACCAAGAACCTGAAACCGGACACCCGATACCCGACACCTTTTATGGATAACATCAAAACCATCGCATCGAATCGCGACGCCTATTTTCACTACCACATTCTTGAAACCTACGAAGCGGGCATCGAACTGGTCGGCACGGAGGTGAAGGCGCTGCGGGAGGGGCGCATCACGGCGAAGGAAGCCTACGTCACGGTTCGCGACGGGGAGGCCTGGCTGATGAACGCGCACATCAGCCCGTACAGCCACGGCAACCGCCAAAACCATGACCCGCTGCGGACGCGCCGCCTGCTGCTGCACAAGCGCGAAATTGCCAAGCTCAGTCAGGCGATCATGGAACGCGGGCTGACCATCGTCCCGACGAAGTTGTATTTCAAGAATGGCCGCGTGAAAGCCGAAATCGGCGTCGCCAAAGGGAAGAAGAACTACGACAAGCGCGAAACCGAAATGCGCCGCGACGTGGAACGCGAAACCCGCGCGATGCTCAAGGAGCGGCGGTAGGAAAAACTTCACGTTCAAAGGAAAACCGCCTCGTCACAAATTTCTGTGACGAGGCGGTTTTCTTTTGAAAATCTTGAAGGTGCGCTTCAGAAGCGGATGCGCCCGGTGAGGATCTGCCAGTACATCACCCAGTCGCCCATCAGGCTCCACAGCGGATAGGTAAAGGTCGCGGGCCGGTTGTGTTCGAAGAAGAAATGACCGACCCAGGCGAAGCCGTACCCGCAGAAGGGAATCGCGAACAGCAACCACGGGTTGCGGAGGGCAATCGCCGCGACGATGACGGCCAGCACCAGCGTACTGCCGATGAAATGCAGGCGGCGGCACGCGAGGTTCGAATGCTCGCCCAGATAAAACGGGTAGAACTCGCGAAAGCTCGCGAAGCGGACGGCGGCGGCACTGTTGCTGGCCATATCAAACCTCCCCCCCTTAATTTTTGATTGAAGATTGAAGATTTCAGATTTTCGATTGAAGGCTTTTGAGTCTCGACTTTTGAGTCTCGATTTTTGATTGAAGATTTTCGATTGAAGAATCAATCATCGGAGATTCTCGAATCCTTTGATCCTCTTCGAAATCTGCAATCAAAAATCTGCAATCTGCAATCGAAAATCTTCAATCTTCAATCTTCAATCAAGCACGCCTTCGAGCGTTTCCTTGGCGAGATTGTCCACGACGGCGTGGAGGTCGTTGGTTTCCTCGAAAACGCGCAACTGGCGGTCGGCGCTGGTGCCGGTCTTGAAGATGGTGTGGACGTACTCGATGTCCTTGCGGCTGCCGAGTTCGTCAACCACGTCGTCGATGAATTCGAGCAGTTCGAGAATCAGGTCCTTGACCGGAACTTCCGACTGCTTGCCGAAGTCGATGAGCTTGCCGTCCAGGCCGTAGCGCACCGCGCGCCACTTGTTTTCCTGAATCAGGGCGCGGCGATAGAGGCGGAAGCCCATGTTCTGCTTGAGCAGCTTGTAGAGCTTCGCGACGATGGCCTGGAAGATGGCCGCGATGCAGATGACCTCGTCCACGCGCGACGGCAGGTCGCAGATGCGGAATTCGAGCGTCGGGAAGTGCGGGTGCGGACGGACGTCCCACCAGATTTTCTTTCCGTCGTTGATGCAGCCCGTCTTGACGAGCAGCTTGACGTAGTTGTCGAACTCGCCCGCCGAGCTGTAGTAGTCGGGAATGTCGGTGCGCGGAAACTGTTTGAAGACTTCCGAGCGGTACGACTTGAGGCCCGTGTTGCGGCCGATCCAGAACGGCGAACTGGTCGAAAGCGCCAGAACGTGCGGCAGGAAGTAACGGGCCGCGTTCATGATGTGGATGGCGTCCTCGCGGCTTTCGACGCCGACGTGGACGTGCAGGCCGTAGATCGAGAGCGCCCGCGCCAGTTGCTGCATTTCCTCGATGAGCTGGTAGTAACGCTCATTGGGCGTGATGTCCTGATCCTTCCAGTGGGAGAAGGGATGCGTGGACGCGGCCACGATCATCAGGTCTTTCTTTTTCGCGAGTAGCGCAAGCGTACGGCGAAGTTTCGTGATGTCGGCGCGGGCTTCCTGCACGTTCTTGCAGATGCCGGTGCCGACTTCGATCATCGACTGGTGCATTTCGGGCTTGAGCTGCTCGCCGAGCATCATCATGCCTTCTTCGAGGATTTCCGCGACGCGGGAGCGCAGTTCGCGGGTCTTCGGGTCGATAATCTGAAATTCTTCTTCGATACCGATGGTGAATTCCTGAGCCATTGGTTTTCTCCGGACAGGGTTTGAAATGGATCAATACGGCCGCGGCGCATAAGGTGACTTTGGAAAAGCGACGTGTACAAGCGGCGACCGAAAAAAGATCAGGGCGAATGAAACCGATTCCTCTTGTGAGCCTTCAGACTTGGCGGAGCGACGGTCCGTCGAACTCGACGCCTTGGTAAATATTTGTCCCCGTCTGGGGTTACTTCTTCCGCTTCGAGAGCCACCGCAGAACCAGAAACGCGGCCAGACCACCGATGATGAATCCGATGATGCGCCCGATCATGCGTCCGTTTTCAACGTTGGCACCGCGGGCCGGGATGTCGAGCGCGATTCGAATGAAAAAATTGAAAAGGAAAACTGGAACAAACATCGAAATCACTTTCAGGCTTTCAACTTTGCTTTGGCCCCAAGTTCCGCCGCCAGCAAGGCACGAAATTCCGGAATGGCCGCCTGGTTCTGGAAACAGCGTTTCGGGATAAAAAAGCCATGATGAGTACCTGACAACAATAAAAATAGGGTTTTGGTTTCTCTCACTTCACGAATATTGCTCCAATCCGTGTGCGAGGAACTGGATGGATTGGAAACGCCAATACCCGCATCGGAAAAAACAAACTTCTGAGGGAACTTGAAGTAGCTATTCGTTGCCATCTGCTTTTTGGCGCCAAAATAGGTAGTCACAAAGATCAATGGATAGATGAGGAGAAACAAAAAGTATATGAGGATTGGCAAGTTTTTATTTACAAAGAGGGGAGAGCCGCTTTGTACGGTCGTGTAAACGACATGGCAGAGCAAAACGGAGAGGAAGACGGGGATTGAAAAAAATAAGAAAATTTGCCGACGACTTTTAAAAAAAACCGCGAAGGAACATCGAAGATATTCCTGAAGAGTCAAATCCACCGTTGCCTCAATCGTTTGATATCGCATGCCTGGCTTTCTCAATCATTCAACACAAACGTCGGCACCATTCCGCCGCCGGACGTCACGTTGCACAGCGCCGTGCTCGACAGCCGCGTGAACGCCCCTCCGACCTTGCCGAAAAAGAGCAGCGGATCGAGGTCCACGAGCTGTTCGATGAAAGTCACTTCGCCCTCGGGCGTGAAGTGCGGGAAGATCTCGTGCGCGGTCACGACCTTTTCCTGTACGAGATAGTCGCTGCCGAGCGCGACCTGAATCGCGTCGTCCCATTCGGACGGGCTCGATTCCCAGCCGATGAAGATGCCCTTGCCGCCGTATTCGTCGTTCGGCTTCAACACCAGCCGGTCGCGGTTTTCGCGGCAGAAGGTAAGCAGGTCGATGTCGGTGCCGTTGTAGGTCGTCTTCACGTCGGCGGCGCGGCGCGTCCACGGAATGTGCGCCCGGATGGCCTCGCGCTGCGCGTCGGTGAAGAAGTGCGCGTTCTTTTCGTCGGTCAGGACGCCGAAGAACATTTTCTTGTGGACGAATTTCGTCCGGAAGCCGTTGACCACGCAAACGTCGTGATTCCGGTAGGCGTCGATGAGCGCCTTGCACTCGGCGGGCTTTTCGAGAATGTCGTTGGTCAGTACGCGCCGGTAGACGAGGTCGATTTCGAAGTCGCCGCCGCGCAGCTTGCCGTCGGTGTAGTCGAGCTTTTCCGGCGCGAGGATTTCGCACTCGTAGCCTTCGCGATTGAAATACTCCTTGAACTGCTCGAACTCGCACTGGGTCGGCAGCCCTTCCCAGTCCACGATGGCGATGCGCGGTTTTTCACCGCCGCCGCTCCATTCCTTGTAGGCCGTGAGCAGCGTGTCGAGCATCAGATGCCGCGCGTAAAGCGGCGTCACCGGATACTTCTCGACGAATTTCTTCATCAGCGGCATTTCCATATAGACCCGCGCCATGACCTCGCAGTAGGAAATCCCCGCCGGGTTTTCGGCGTTGAGTTCGACGAAGGCAAAGGAACTGTCGGTCAGAAACGAATCGAGCCGCGATGTAATCGAAATGCCGGAATAGCCAGGGTCGATTTCAATCAGCTCGGCCTCGCCCGGCGTGATCCCGAGGTCGGCGTAAAGCCGCCGCTGCGTCATCGCCGCGCGTCCGACGACTTCGACGCATTCCCAGATTTTCGCGCACTCCTCGCACAGATAGCGCCACTGCGCCGCCGTCACGAAATGCGGACGAAGGTACGGCGAAAGTGGGCGTCCGCCAAAGATCATCTTTTCGGATTCGATCCGCGACGAGATGAATTCGCGCGCTTCGGCGAGCGTGTCGGGCGAAGCGTTGAGCAGGTCGTTGTAGTAGGAAATGGCGTCGTTGAGCATGGCGTTCCGGGGGAAAAGAAAGATGAAGCCGTGATGGATTACCGCCGTTTCAGCGAGGCGAACATCGTGTCCGCGTCGAGCGTGAAGCCCGGCAGTTCGGGTTTGCCGTACATTTTCTTCGGTTCGACAACGATTTCCGGTTCGCGGTCCGGACGGTAGACGTGAACCGTGCGTTTCGTCGGGTCGATCAGCCAGCCGAGGCGCGCGCCGTTCGCGATGTATTCGCGCATCTTGGCGTGCAGGGCTTTCAGGGAATCGGTTTTCGAGCGCAGTTCGATGACGAAATCGGGGCAGAGCGGAAGCGGTCCGTCGCACTCGTCGTCCGTCAGCGCATCCAGACGAGTCTGTAAAACCCAGGCCGCGTCGGGCGAACGTTTGGCGCGGTTGGAAAACTTGAACAGCGTCGAGGAGTCGAAGGCTTTGCCCGTTCCGTCACGTTCGGCCCAATTAAAAAGTTTTGATGCAATGGCGATATTTCGATAGCCAGTCTGTCCGCCGGTCGGCGACATGATTTCAATTTCCCCTTCGGAATTCTGCTCAATGCGCCAGCCTTCATTCTCGCGACAAAAAGCAAAAAATTCCTCATCCGACCACGGGTGATCCGGGGTCGCCCGCAACGACTTGAGCCGACGCGCGTTGAGCGGCGGATAAACCGAATCGGCAATTTCGGCGCGTCGGGCGGAAGCGGTCATGGGGCGATGAACTTTCCGGAACGATGAAAAACGAGGCGGACGCGACCAGCAGCCGCGTCCGCCTCGCGGGTACTACTTCTTCTCGTTGATGAGTTCCTGCCAGCGGTAGGTGTGCGTCCGTTCCGCCGGGCGGCCTTCCTTGGCAATCCGGATGAGCATGCTGCTCACCGTGCTCACCATCCATTCGAAGTTGACCGGGCCGACCGAGAAGGAATCCGCGTCGGGGGCCGGGTTCATGAAGTCGATGGCGTAGGGAATGCCGTCGCGGATCGCGAACTCGACCGTGTTGATGTCGTAGCCGAGCGCTTCGCACAGCAGCTTGCACTCGCGGTTGACGCGCTCGAAAAGCTCCGGTTCGAGGTAGTCCTCGGGGCGGGCGTCAACGTACTGATTCGGATAGGGCCGCGTCGGGTCGTACGGCATGATCAGCACGTCCTGCTTGCCAATGCAGTAGCAGCGCACATAGCGGTCGAATTTCACGAATTCCTGCAACGTCATGCAGAGCTGGCCGGTCCGGTCGTAGACCTGAATCAGTTCGTCCAGCGAGTTGATGCGGTAGACATCGCGCCAGCCGCCGCCGTCGTGCGGCTTGAGGATCGCGGGCAACCCGACGTAGTCCACGATGGACTGCCAGTCGAGCGGGAATTCGAGATTCCGCAGCGACTGCGACGTGATGCGCTCCATGTATTCCTTCTGCGGCAGCAGGACCGTCTTCGGAATCGCGACGCCCAGCTTGGCCGCCATCGCGTAGTTGAAGAACTTGTCGTCCGACGACCACCAGAACGGATTGTTCACGATGACCGCGCCGTGCAGGTAGGCGTTCTTCAGATAGGCGCGGTAGAACGGAATTTCGTGCGAGATGCGGTCCACGATGACCGAATAGGGCGACGGGCCGTCCATCCGGATGCCGCCGATGGTGCAGTACTCGGCGGTGACGCCGGTTTCCGCGGATTGATTGTTGATGCGTTCGATAAGCGCGGGCGGAAAGGTGTTCTCACGCCCGACAAGCACGCCGATTTTCATAAAGGATGATTCCTCGGGGTATGAAGTATGGATAGGAAACCGCCCGGCGCGCGGACTGGCGCGGACGCGCGGCGCGAGAAGCATACAGGAAAATTGTCTTTTGCGTGCGGGGAAGGTAGCGACTCGCCGGAAGAGTTGTCAACCAACGGCGCGGAAGCCGCTGAAAAGTCTGGAGTCTGGAGTCGAGCGTCGGGAGTCAAACAAACGATGAAGGATGAACGATGAAGTAAAAAAACAAATCTTGAAGAACACAGGAAAAAGGACTTGATGAAGAAAGCGAAAGACGGACGCTTTACTCCCGACTCCCGACTCCCGACTCCCGACTCCCGACTCCCGACTCCCGACTCCCGACTCTCAATTTCCGGATTTGCCTGATTCTCTGTCTTTGACTCCAGACTCCAGACTCTTGACTCCAGACTGCTCCGAGTCCGCCGGATCGGAAACCCGTAGCCGCACCCGGCGCAGGGCGCGCCCGTCGGATTCGAGGACTTCGATGGCGAGGCCGTTGATGGTGAAGGTTTCGCCGACATCGGGCAGGCGTTCGAGTTTGCCGGTGATGAAGCCGTTGACGGTCTGGAAGTCGTCGCTTTCGAGTTCGAGGTTGACGAGCGTTTCGACCTTGCGGATTTCGGTGCTGCCGCGGACGAGGTAATTGTGTTCGTCTTCCGGGACGATCTCGATTTCGTCGGGGCCGGGGTCGGAAACGTCCTCGTCCTCGATTTCCCCGACGATTTCTTCAAGGATGTCCTCGATGGTGACGACGCCCGCGACGTCGCCGTACTCGTCGATCACCATCGCAATCTGCACCTTCGACTTCCGCATGTCTTCCAGCAGATCGGCGATGGACTTGTTTTCGGGCACGAAATAGGCCGTTCGCGCAACTTCGCGCACGGACTCGTCCGCATGGCCTTCGAGCAGGCGGGCGAGCAGGTCGCGGATGTAGACGACGCCCACGACGTCGTCCGACGCGGTCTGGAACACGGGCAGGCGCGAATGGCGTTCGCGCATCATCACTTCGCAGGCTTCACGGATTGTCATCCCTGCTTCGACCGACACGATGTCGGTCCGCTGGGTCATGATTTCCTTGACGAACGTGTCGCTGAACTCGATGACCGACTGGATGAGTTCGCCCTCGTCTTCCTCCAGAACGCCCGCCTCCTCGCCGACCTCGATGAGCGCCTGAATTGTCTCGCCGTCGGTCACGGTCACGGATTCCGGCGTGACGCTGCGTTCGGAGTCCTTGCGGAAGGCGAGGATCGCCCGATACATCGGGCCAACCAGCACGCGGGTGATATTGAAGTAGACCTGAAACGCCGGGAGGAGGGCCAGAAGGTACTTTTCAGGGGCGTTCTGCACCATCAGCCGGGGGAGAATCTGGCGGAAGGGAACGACCACCAGAAACGTGGCCGAGAGCGCCACGAGCAGAACCAGCCGGCTTTGAAAATGAAGGGCGATGAGAACGGCCAGCGCGGTCAGCATGATTGTCGCGCCCTGAAGCCCGAGCGACAGACTGAGCCAGAACTTGAGCCGGTGTTGAAGCAGGTAGCGGAGAAAAGCGCCGCGCCGCGAAGCCTGCCGCTCCGCCAGCGAGCGGATGGCGACTTCGCTCATCGCGCCGTGCGCGCTTTCGACGAGCGCCAGAAAAAACAGGCCGACCGCCACGAGGACGCCAAGCCCTATCTCGAATTCCATAAGTCATGGGTGCGCCGGACTACCATTCGGCGCGGGGTTCGATCAGTCGTTTCCGAAGCCGACGTTCGAGGCGGGTCATCTCCCCGTTGTCGGTTTCGTGGTCGTATCCGCAAAGATGAAGGATTCCGTGGATGACGAGTGTTTGAATTTCATCGGGGAAAGTCAAGGAGAGCTTCTGTGCGTAGCGGCGGGCGGTCGGCGTGGCGATGACGATTTCGCCGAGGACCGATTCAAACTCCTCCTCGTCGAGCGCGTGGTGCAGGTCAGCCTCATGGTCGGCGAGTTTCGTCGTGTATGGAGAGGGAAGTTCGAAGTAGGGAAACGACAGTACGTCGGTCGGGGTGTCGATGCCGCGATACTGAAAGTTCAACCGCCGCATCGGCTCATCGGAAATGAAGGTGATGCCCACTTCAAGCCGGTCGGCGAGGGCGCGCCCGAGGACCGCTGCGAGCGCCGCCTCCGCGACGCGCTCGATGTGCTTGCGGTCGAGCCGCTCCTTGCGCTGACGATTGACGAAAGAAATCATTCGAAGAAAGGATGAGGGATGAAGGATGAGGGATGAAAAACAATCCCCGAATCCGCAATTGAAGCAGGAATGGGATGAAATTTACCAGTTCGAGGAAATGCGAAACGCGATTCCCGGCGAAAATTCATCCCTCATCCCTCATCCTTCATCCTTTCAGTACCCCGTCGCCGAGCGGTCGATTTCCCACCGGAAGTCGGTCGTGCGATAGACCTTCGTTTCGAGCTGGCCGTCATGGAAAAGGCGGATACGGCGGAAGCCGGGGGCCTTGTCGTCGAGGCCGAAATCCACCGTTTCGGGTTGAAACTGGATGCAGGTCGAAGGCGAGGCCATCAGCCGGATGCCATTGCGGACCGTCTCGATTTCCTGATGGACGTGTCCCCACAGGACGGCCCGTGCCTGCGGATGCCGGTCGAGTACGGCGAACAGGTCGTCGCTGTTTTCGAGGCCGATGTCCTCCATCCACTTTGCGCCGACCGCGACCGGATTGTGGTGCAGGCAGACGAGGGCGAAATGCTCGGGATGCCGCGCCAGGCATTCATCGAGTCGTTTGAGTTCGGCATCGGAAAGTTTTCCGCCGACTTCCTCTGGAATGGATGAGTCGAGCAGGACAATCTGCCAGTTTCCATGAAGAAATGACTTGACGGTCCGCATCGGCGGCTCGGTCAGCATCTCGTTCATCACGGCGGGAAGGTCGTGGTTGCCCGGCAGCCAGTAGACGGGGATGTCCGAACTGTACTGCTCGCCGAACCGCCGAAAGGCTGCCGCCAGATGTTTGTATGATTCCGGGGAACCGTCCTGCGAGAGATCACCGGTGGCGAGAATGAACTCGGGGCCGGTCCGGGGACGCGCCGCCGCCGTCAGCACGGCGCTGAAGGATTCATGCGTGTTCAGGCCGAGCAGCGTTTTGTCGGTATCCGCGAAAAGATGGCAGTCGGTAATGTGCAGGACTTCGATAGGGAGCAGAGACATAAGTATTTTTCCAGAACTTCGGTTGAATTTACCGGAATGTACCCAATTTCGGGCCGTTTGCGAAAGCGTTTCGTTCCGTACCCTGCCGTGTGTTACAAAATCGGACACCGAACACCTTGCCCTCGGATTCATCCTCATCCCGGAAACGTTTCAATGATGCGAGTTCCCTTGTCATTTCGCGTATCCCGCCCGGTCGTCAAGCAGTGGATTGTTTGCGGGGCCGCCGGTCTTCTGCTGGCGACCGCTGCTCCGTTGGCGTATTCCGCGCCGTTTGCATCCGCTTTGCCGGGAATCGAGCTTTCGGAGATGACGGGTGATCCGGTCGCCGCGCGCGGGCCGTTTGACCTGCCCTACGCCGTACAAACCACGCCAACCTTGCGATCATTCACCGACCTGCGCGAGTTTTTGCCGGTGACCGACCATCCGGGCGGCGTGCTGGGCGTCACCGCCGAAAACCTTTCGACGCCGCTGAAAGTCGGCGAAACGCGGACGGTGACGTTCCGTTTCAAAGGGGCCGACGGACCGTTCGTGGCCGGAGCGGTTCTCCTTGAACCGCAGCCGGTGCGCGATGCGACCTTCTTTTCGTCCAAACGAATTCTCGCCGACCGCGACCGGGCGACCTTCGCGGCGTTCGCCGAGGCCGTCCCGACCGACACGCCGGACGCCGTTTCGTGGAAGCTCACCGGAGCTTATGAGGGAACGGTCGTCATCGTCGCGCTCGCCGCGAACCGGCAGGGCGGCTTCGTGTGGAAATCCTTTACCGTCAATGTCGGCGAGGATGCCGCCCCGACCGTCACCGTCGATGAACCGACCGGCGACTTCACGCTGCGCCCCGGCGAGGCGGCACTCTGGACGGGAATGACCAAATCGCTCGCCGCGCGCGTGCCGTCGTTCGATTACGCGGTCATCAGCGCCTATGGCGCGCCGGTCGGAATGAACTACGCCAACAGCACCGTCAAACTCACCGCGCTCGGCGCGGGCAGCGCCCTGCTCGTCGGCTGCGTGGGCGATGGGGCAAAGTCACGCGCCTTTGCGCGTCGGGTGTACGTCACGGGTGATGCCGATCCGATGATTCGCATTCGTTCTCTTGCCTCGAACGTCGTGACGGCGGACGGCGGCCCGGAAACCGTGACGGTTTTCGGCGATACGCTCGGACAGGCCGCCCAGGCGTTCATCGTCGGTGAAAACGAAACCGAACCACGCGCCGTCGCGTTCCGCGCCAAAACCGACACTGTCGGACGATTCACGTTCACCCCCGACGCCCCCGGAAACTACACCTTCTGGCTCGCCGACGCGGCGGGGAACACCCTGACCGCGCCGCAGCGCATCCGGGCCGTCGGCGTGCAGGTGACGGGTATCGCGCGCGTTCACCGGACGAGCGACAAGCAGACCTTCGCGCTGTTCGTGCGGGGGCAGGGCTTCGGCAACTACCCGACGCTCATCGTGGACGGGCAGGAAGTGGCGGGCGCGGTCAAGCGTTCGCTGCACAATCAGGTCAACCAGCGCGTTCTGTTTCGCCTGCCTGCGTCGGTGATGAAAAAGTCCGCCGTGACGGTGCAGGTCATGAACCCTCAGGGGTATCTCTCCGAAACCTTCCTGCTGCCGCTGGGCGAAGACCGGTAATCCGGACAATCGTTTCGCTGGAAATATTTTTTTTGAAGAACGCCTCGGGAATGGCCGGGGCGTTTTCAATTGACGCAAAGTTCACCGGATTCGGCCGGAAGCGGTTTTCAAATGGGAGTGACCCAAGAAGATAGCCCATACCCGGAGCGCTCGGACGAGGGTATGGGAAAAATGTGTTTCCACGCGCCATCGTTTTCCCACAGCCTCCCTTCGGTCCGGCCGTGGGTTATCTTCTTCTCCGACCGCGCAAAACCAACATTCGCCTTTTCGGACGGGACGGTCGGCTGAAACGGTGCCCGTCACGCGGCCTGGGGTGTGTTCACTTCCGGTTCTTCCCCCGGTTCGGACGTTCGCGAAGACGCCCGCGCCACCCGTTCAACGGTTTTTGCCTTTCTCCAGGCTTCGAGTTTGTCCGGTTTCCCGCGATAGACGTTTTGAACAACCGGGTCCAGCTTCCATACCGTTTCCATCCCCCGGGCGGTTGCGTTTTTAAGTGCGCGCAGTGCCGATGATGCCGACTGAATCATCGAAATCTTTCCCGAAATCGCCTGTTCGAACGCGGCGATGTCACTTTCGAGGTCGTCGAGGAAGTTTTCAGGAAGACCGCGCTCGATGAACTCATCGTGGAATGCCTCGGCGTTCTGCGCGAAAGCCTTCGCCGTGGCAAGCAGGTTTTGATCGGTCGGTTTTTTGGGCGGGAGAAACGTAAGCGAAAGTTCCGGGCGGCGGAGGTCGATAGTCTGGGCCGTCCGGGCAATCGCGACAATGTCATCGCGCAGCGCAATGCGGGCCTTTTCCTTGCGGGACGAGGCCGCCCGCGGGTTCTTGCTGACATGACCGGCCGCCGCCATCGAGGCATCGGCGTAGATGTCGTTCAACTGGGTGAACAGCCGACCGGCGAATGATTCCGCCGGAAAGTCGGTCGGATTGGCGATCCCGAATTCCCGCACGCGCAGGAACATTTCGATTTGACGTTTGATGTTGTTATTCATCGTTTGGTACATCCTTTCGGATTTGAAGTCAGTCCGGCGAACCGGACGCCCGATGGAAAACAACTGCCGTGCCACAACATTGGAAATCTCGAAAAAAGCCCGGAAATGCGAAAAAAAGACCGGGAAATGCGGGAAAAAGCGCGGGAAATGACGAAAAAAGCAGTGGAAATGTGCTTTTGAAACCGGGAAATGGCCGGAAAAGTTCGGGAAATGCTCAAAAAACGTCGGAAATGGCAAAAAAAGCTCGGGAAATGGCCGGAAAAGTTCGGGAAACGCGGAAAAAGGCCGTGGAAATGCTCCCTGAAACCCGGAAGTGGGAGAATGAAACCGCGAATTGGTGAAATCGAAGGTGGAGAAGCTGACCGGGATCGTGCCGAAGTCGCTCGGTTGTGCCGAACGCCTCCAATTTTAACGTTCTATAAAGTTCTATAACGTTATAGAACGTTAAAATACTTTATATTCGCCCTTCAGCGCGGGTGATTGAACCTGGATGGGACAGGAAGGACCAAGGCGTTCCCGGCCCGATTGGGGAACCATTCGGGCGTTCCTTTCGTCCACGGCTGGACTCCGCGCAAACATCATTCATCTCTCACGATTTCGGAAGGATTCTTTTTCCATGGCCCAGATAAAAGGTATCGAACAATTCAACGATCAGACGCTGATGCAGGAAATTCAACGCGGCGGACGGTTCGTGGTCTACGAATATTGCTTCTCCATTGTCATCATGACGTTCAAACGCGGCTCGGACGTCTACTTTGTCCGCGCCGACGAAAGCCGATTCATGAAGGGACTCGGTTTCACGCTGATTTCGCTTCTGTTCGGCTGGTGGGGGTTCCCGTGGGGCTTCATTTACACGCCGATGGCGCTGGCCACCAATCTGGGTGGCGGACGTGACGTGACGAACGAAGTCATGGCGCAATTCGGACGGCGGTATTGAACCGTCGTCGGGAGGCGTCCCGAAACGCCGAAAAACCGCGTTCCCGCGTGGATTCACGGCGACTTGTTTCGGGACGCATGCCAAGCTTCCGCGCTTTGGGTACAATCCGCCCGGCCTGGTGATTCCCCGAACATTTTTTCGTTCCGTTTTCTTACCCGTCGGGGCCGAACCGCGCCAATTCGAACATCCGGGAGCGCGTATTTGAACATCGAGAAGGTCCGCGAGTACTGCCTGTCGCTGCCTCACGCGACTGAAACGGTCCAGTGGGACGACGATCTGGTTTTCAAGATCGGCGGGAAGATGTTCTGCGTCCTCGGGCTGGAATCGCGGCGCGTGTCGTTGCGGGTCGGCCCGGAACGTTTCGACGAATTTCTTGAACGTCCGAACGTCATTCCAGCGCCCTACATGGCGCGAATACACTGGATTTCCCTGGAGACGCCGCGCGCGCTGCCGTGGGACGAGCTGAAGGAACTGATTCGCGCGTCGTACGACCATTCATTCTCGAAGCTCACCAAAAAAGTCAGAACCGAACTTCTTACCTCGGAGCAACATTCATCATGAAGTTTCATGTCGTTACAGAGCCGGCGTACCACGTGGCCGCCGACGTCCTCATTCTTCCCGTTTTCGAAGACGAAACCGCCGCGACCCACGACCTCGCGCTGATTGACGAGGCCGCCGGCGGCGTGCTCGGGCAGGTCATCGGAACGGACGAAATGAAGGGCAAACCGGGACAGTTTGTGCTCGTGCGCGTTCCGGCGGGGCTGGGCGCGCGGCGCGTCCTGCTCGCGGGCGCGGGCAAGGCCGAAAACGTGACCTCCGGCGCGGCGCGCAAGCTGATCGGCGCGGCGGTGCGCGGTTATGGTCGCAAGGGTGTGACCTCGATGGCGTTTGTCGCGCGTCCGACAGCCGTTTCCGCCACCGAACTCGGACAGTCCGCCGCCGAGGGCGCGCTCATTGCGGCGTTCGCGGTGGATTCCTACCGGACGGAAGACCGCGACCCGGTCACGGCTGAATCGCTGACCGTCATCGCGCCGGAAGCGGAAGCCGCCGCCTTCCGGAAAGGACTTGAACGCGGCGAGATCATCGGCCAATCCGTCAACGTCACGCGCCATCTCGTGAACGAGCCGGGCAACAGCATCACGCCGACGCGGCTCGCGCACCACGCGCAGGAAGTCGCCAATGAAACGGGCCTCGCGGTCGAAATCATCAATGAAGACCGCATGCGCGACCTCGGAATGGGCGCGCTGCTCGCGGTGGCGCGCGGTTCGGTGGAAGAACCGGCGCTGATTGTGCTGCGCTACACGGCGGCGAATCCGACCGACGCGACCGACACGCTCGCGCTCGTCGGGAAGGGCATTACCTTCGACACGGGCGGCATTTCGCTCAAGCCCGCCGAAGGCATGGAAAAGATGAAGTACGACATGGCGGGCGGCGCGGCGGTCATCGGCGCGATGCGCGCCATCGCGTTGTTGAAGCCGAACGTCAACGTCATCGGCATCGTGCCGACCTGCGAAAACATGCCGTCGGGACGCGCGACCAAGCCGGGCGACATCGCGAAGTCGATGCTCGGCAAGACCATCGAAATCATCAACACCGACGCGGAAGGACGGCTCATCCTGTGCGACGCGCTCGCTTATGCCCGCGATCTCGGCGCAACGCGCATCGTGGACCTCGCGACGCTCACCGGCGCGATCAGCGTCGCGCTCGGTACGACTTACTGCGGATTGTTCACCTCGAACCAGCCGCATGCCGACGCCGTAATCGCCGCCGCGAAGAACGCGGATGAAAAAGTCTGGCAGATGCCGCTCGACGCGGAATATCGCGACCTCATCAAGAGCGACATCGCCGATTTGAAAAACACCGGCGGACGCTACGGCGGCAGCATCACGGCGGCCTACTTCCTGCGCGAATTCGTCGGCGACACGCCGTGGGTCCATCTCGACATCGCGGGCGTCGGCTGGAATCTCGAAAACAAGCCGCATCTGCCGAAAGGCCCGAGCGGCTTCGGCGTGAGAACGCTCGTCGCGTTTGCCTGCGGCGAAGCGTAGTGGCCAGTCGTCAGTTGCCAGCCGTCAGTAAAAAACTTCATCACGTTTTGCCCTCCGGCGACTGGCAACCGACGGCCAATCACTAACCACTAAGTAGCCAGTCGTCAGTTGCCAGCCGCCAGTAAAAACTTCATCACGTTTTGTGTTTCGGCGACTGGCAACCGACGGCTAACCACTCCACTAACTACTAACTGCTAACCACTAACGACTGACCGCTGGCCACTGACTACTGGCAACTCCCATGATCCCACGTCTCCTCCTCTCCCTTTCTCTGGCCGCGATGGTCGGCTGTTCCTTCATGAAATCCTCGACGGACCCGTCGGGCGGAAAATCCGGCACGGAGAACGCCGCGCCGACCGCGATTCCGAAAACGCTCGCCGGAACGATCGGTGAATTCCCGATTCGAATGACGCTTGCGCAGGACGGCTCGAAAGTGACCGGGTCGTACGAATACACCCGCGTCGGCAAGGCCATCAAACTTTCGGGCACGGTGAGCGGGAAGGCCGTTCAACTGACCGAAACGGATGAAAAAGGCGCTCCGAGCGGGACCTTCGCGCTCAACGTCGAAGGTGAAAAGCTGACCGGTGAATGGACCAGCGCGAAGGGCAAGAAACTGCCGCTGGCGCTCTCGTCGTCGTCGGCCTCGGCGCAATCGTCGCCCGGCGCGGTCGAAGTCAAGGAGTCGGTGGTCAAACTCCAGCGCGGCAAGCAGGGACAGGAATATCCCGACTACAAAACCGCCGAAATTCATTTCCCGCTCGTGTCGGGATTGCCCGATACCGTTGTGATGGCGCGGGTGCAGGAAGCGGTCAGTCTGAAAAAGATTTTCGGGCAGACCCCGGAGGAATTCCGCAAGGAATTTCAGGAAGAATGGACGCTCGACAGCATCGAGTACCAGATCAACTTCAACCGCGATGAAATTCTGTCGCTGACCTATACCCAGTGCGGGACCGGGGCCTATCCGAGTTGCGGCGACGAATACGTCAACGTGTTCTTGCGCGACGGGTTCGTCATCACGCCGCAGAAGGCGTTCGACAACCTGCCGGGCCTCGCCAAGCTCGCCGACGGCGCGTTGCGCGCGGAAATCCGCAAGGCGCTCGCCGACGCCAAAACCGACAAGGAAATGGAGGCCGACGGCCGGGATTTCCTCGAACGCGAACTGAGTGGCGACGAATCGGAACACAAGAAGCCGTACCCGGTTGAAAAGCTCAAATCTTTCATCGTCGGGGAAAAAGGCGTCACGTTCATTTACAACTACGGCTTCCCCCACGTCGCGCAGGCGCTCGAACCGCCGGGACGCTTCTTCTTTAGCTGGGAGAAGTTGAAACCCTTCATCAAGGCTGACGGACCGTTCGGAAAATTCGTCAAATGAAAACCGCGCTCCACGCTCTGTTCTTTCTGTTTGTTCTCGGACTGCCGTTCACCGTTCCCGCCCGCGTGGCAGGGACGTCACTCGCGCCGGTCGAAGTCGGAGAGGGAACGTTCACGACTCCGCAGGGGAAGGAAGGATTTCCGCGCGGGGCGGAAATTCACTACCCGATCTTCAAGGGGGAAGACGAGTCCACGCGAACGTTGCAGCGGTTGGTACTCGCGTCATACTGCGATTTTCTGAACGACGAGGATGAAGGCGAGCGCCGGACCTTTACCGGTACGGTTGAGGAACTGCGTCAAACCGTTTCGAAAAACGCGATACTCACGCAGGCGACGTTTGAGGTCGGTCTGAACGACGGCCGGTTTCTCGGGCTGACCTTCACTTCCGAAACGCTGGGAGCGTATCCGTGGACCACGGTTCGGCGTATCGTCATTGACCGCGAAACCGTGGCCGTTCTCCCGCCCGCGGCGGTGTTCACGAACACTGACGGACTGTGCCGCCTGCTGGACCGCAAACTTCAGGCTGAGATCGCCAGTTCAATCAAGGGGGCCGACGTCAAGCCGGGTGATTCCCTGTATGACGAATATCGGTTCGAGGAACCGGACGTCCGGCGGCAATTTCGGGAAAAGAATCTCCCGGGGTTCATCATCGGCACAAAGGGCGTAACGTTTTTCTACGATTACGCCTTTCCCCACGTCGGCAAGGCTTCCGAGCCATCGGGGAAGTTTTTTCTGTCGTGGAAGGAAATGAAACCGTTCATCAGTCCCGACGGGCCGTTCGGAAAATTCGTCAAGGAATGACCTCGGGGTGACGCACATGAAAACGCGCCGAATTTCTCTTTCAGTTTTCGCTCGCGCGTGCGTCATCTCCGTCTGTTTTGCCTTATGTCCCGGCCTTTCCGTTCCGGCTTCACCGCGCCAGTCCGAATCCGTGAAGGTAAAAGACTCGGTGGTCACCCTTCGACAGGAAAAGAAAGGGCAGGATGGTGGTGCGGCGAAAACCGCCGAAGTTCATTTCCCTGTCGTTTCCGGGCTGACGAATGCCGCCGTGATGGCGAAGGTGCGAAAAGCGGTCAGCTTCCAGACCATTCTCGGCCAGTCGGTCGAGCAGCTTCGGGAAGATTTCCAGCAGCGGCCCACGCTTGAAAGCATCGAGTTTCAGGTCAATCACAACCGTGACGGAATTCTCTGCCTGACCTTTACCCACTGCGCGACAGTGGCGCATTTCCTTTGCAACAACAGTTTCGTGACCGTCGATCTGAGAACCGGCAATCGGGTGACGGCGGAAAAGGCGTTTGTGAATCCTTCCGGACTGGCGGCCCTGATTGACGCCGCGCTTCAGGATGAAATCCGCCAGACGCTGGAAGAGGCGCGGCGCGACGACAAAACCGAGTCGTATGTTCGGGACATTCTCGAAAGCGAGCTTGATTCCAGCGACCCGGCGCGGAAACACGCGTACGAGGCGACTTCCCTCGATGAATTCTTTATCGGGGAAAAAGGCGTCACGTTCGTTTATCACTACTCTTTCAGCGCGCCCGCGAGGTACTTCGAGCCGTCGGGCCAGTTCTTCCTCGACTGGAAAACCTTGAAGCCCTACATCAAACCGGGTGGGCCGTTCGCTCGGTTCGTTCGGTAATTTTTTTTCAAAAACCCGGTTTCCGAGTGGAGATTTTCGATGATCGTTCAGAACCTTCGTCTTCGCGTCGTCGTGCTGGCGCTGTTGCTGATGCTTGGCTCGGTGCCGGTGTCGGCGCGGCGGCAAGCGGCGCTTCCGTCCGACATTGATGAATACGCCGCGCGCGTTTTGAAGGAATTCGACGTTCCGGGAATGGCCGTCGCGGTCGTGAAGGACGGCAAGGTGATTCTGGCGAAGGGCTACGGCGTACGGGAGATCGGCAAACCCGAACCGGTCACGCCCGACACGCTGTTCGGCATTGCGTCAAACAGCAAGGCATTCACGACAGCGGCGCTGGCGATGCTCGTGGACGAAGGGAAAATCGCGTGGGACGACCCGGTCATCAAGCACCTGCCGACGTTCCAGTTGGCCGATCCCTACGTCACGCGCGAGTTCACCATCCGCGATCTGCTGACGCATCGCAGCGGGCTGGGACTCGGCGCGGGCGACCTGATGTGGTGGCCGACCACGACGTTCACGCGGGCGGAAGTACTGCACAACATCCGCTATCTGAAACCCGTGACCAGTTTTCGTTCGCAATATGCCTACGACAACGTGCTGTACCTCGTCGCGGGCGAGGTCATTCGCGCCGTCACCGGGAAAACGTGGGATGAATTCGTCGCGGAACGCATTTTCAGGCCGCTCGGAATGAACCGCTGCAACACGTCGCCCACGCAGTTCCGGAAAGGCGACGACATCGCGAGGCCGCACGCGCCCGCCGACGGAAAACTCCGCGCCATCGAGTACACCAATCTCGACAACGTCGGTCCGGCGGCTTCGATCAACGCCTCGGTCAACGACATGGCGAAGTGGATGATCGCGCAGCTCGACGGCGGCGTGTATCGCGACGCGAGCGGGGCCGAAAAGCGGCTGTTCAGTTTGCGGCGGCAGAATGAAATGTGGGCGCAGCAGACGATTCTGCCGATCAATCCCAATCCACCCACTGCCCTTGCCGCGCTCAAGCCGAACTTCTACTCATACGGGCTGGGCTGGTTTTTACAGGATTATCGCGGACGCAAAGTCGTTTCGCACACGGGCGGCCTCGCCGGGCTGGTGTCGAAAGTGACGCTCGTGCCGGAACTCAAACTCGGCGTCGTGGTGCTGACCAATCAGGAATCGGGCGCGGCGTTCAGCGCGATGAGCTGGCGCATCGTGGACGCCCTCATCGGCGCGCCATCCACTGACTGGATTACGGCCTACAAGGAAGTCGGCGCGGCCCAGAAACGCGCCATTGACGAGGCGTTGGCGAAACAGGGCACGGCCCGCGCCGCCGATTCGAAACCCGCGCTGCCGCTGGCGAAATACGCCGGGACCTATCGCGATCCGTGGTACGGCGACGTGACGCTCGCCTTTGAAAACGACAAGCTCGTCATGCGCTTCAGCCGCACCGCGCAACTCGTGGGCGATCTTGAACACTGGCAGTACGACAGCTTTATCGTCCGCTGGCGCGACCGGACGCTCAACGCCGATGCCTACGTCACCTTTTCGCTCAACCACGACGGCACCATCGAACGCCTGCGGATGGAAGCCGTCTCGCCCACGACCGACTTCAGCTTCGACTTTCAGGATTTGAACCTCGTGCCGGTGAAGGCTGACGGAAAACCGTAACGTGAAGAATCCCGGCGAAACGGATTCGGAATTTCACATCCCTTTTGTAAGGTGCGGGCGTGGCGCGTCCGCGCCGAATTCATTTTCGAAAGGTTTGCCATGAGTTCCGAACAGAACCGCGATTTTCTCGCCAATCCGCTGGATGTGCCGACCGCCATCCGTCAGCGCCGCTCGATTAAAACCTTCAAGTCCGACCCGCTGCCGGAAGGCGTGCTGCAACAGTTGATCGAATTGACCGTCGCCGCGCCGAGCAGTTGGAATCTTCAGGACTGGCGCATCGTCGTCGTTCAAAGCGACGAACAGAAAGCCGCGTTGCAGGCCGCCGCGTTCAATCAGTCGATGGTGACCCAGGCCCCGGTGACGTTCGTGTTCGCCGCCGACGCGATGGCCGGAAACGCCGATCTGACCCCGATTTTCGAACAGGCGCTGGCGTCGGGCGCGTGGAATGAAGGCGTGGTCAACTACTTCCGCAACACGATTCCCGGCTTCCAGACGCAACTGGGCGACCGCCGCCGCGAATTTGCCGTCAAGGACGCGATGATCGCCGCGACGCATCTGGTCCTCGCCGCCGAAAGCCTCGGTCTTTCGACCTGCTTCATGAACGGCTGGGTCGAAGACATGGTAAAGGCCGTCATCGGCGCGTCCGACAATCCCGACCTCGCCATCGCCTGCCTCGTGCCGGTGGGTTACGCCGCCGACCCGCGCAAGGACCCGGGACGCCTGCCGCTTTCAACCAACGTCTTCGTCGATAAAATCGGCAACGGCTATGGGGAGTAATTGAGAATTGAGAATTGAGAATGCAGAATTGAGAATTCTTAATTCCCGAGCAAAGTGAATGTTTCGCCCCGGACGCGCGACCGAAAATGCGCTTCCGGGGCGAATTTTTGAACGAGTACGGATGAACGAGGAACGATGAAGAAAAGCGGGATTTGGGTTTGAAATCCGCCTCGCCCTCAAGGCATCCTGTTTTGAAGATTGAAGATTGAAGATTGAAGATTGAAGATTGAAGATTGCTGGCTACTGGCTACTGGCCGCTGACTGCTTTGGTTTTCATCTGAAACCCGACACCCGAAACCTGACACCTTCCCATGATTGAAACGCCCCGCCTCATTCTGCGTCCGTGGACAATGGACGATTACGACGAATTCCTCCGTCTTCGCACGAATCCCGAAATCATGCGCTACATCAAGCCGAAGGGGATTCCGACGCCCGAACAGGTTCGCGAACGGCTTGAAAAAGCGGTGGCGGTCCATGAAAAGCATGGATTCGGCCTGTGCGCCGTGATTCTGCGCGACACCGGACGAATCATCGGCTGGTGCGGGCTGCAACCGTTCGATGAAACCGACGAAATTGAAATCGGGTACGCCGTGGAGAAGGAATTCTGGGGGCAGGGCATCGTGTCGGAGGCCGCCGCCGCATTGCTGGGCTACGGTTTTGAAACGGTCGGCCTCGAACGCATCGTCGCGGTGGCGATTCCCGAAAATCGCGGTTCGAGCCGCGTCATGGAAAAAATCGGGATGACGTACGAAAAGAACACGGTCGCGTACGGCAACGAGTGCGTGTACTACGCGATGAGCCGCGACCAGTGGCAATCTGCCAGTAGTCAGTGGTCAGCCGCCAGCCGTTAGTTGTTAGCAGTTAGCAGTTCGATCTGATTCTTGACTCCCAAGAACCTCAAGACTCCCGAGACTCCCAAGACTTTTTTATGAAGACGGTTCTCCTCACTTCCGAGCTTTTCGTCGGCCACGATACCGGCACGCATCCCGAACACGCCGAGCGGGTGATATCGGTCGTGGATTTCCTGCGCGAGCGGGGAGATTCCCTCGGTTCGGTCGGATGGCTTGAGACGCGGGCCGCCGAGTTGGCGGATGTCATGCGCTGTCACGATGAAAAACACATCGGGCAGGTGATCGAGGCATGCGAACTGGCGGAGTCGCGCCAGTCGCGGGTGGCGCTCGACCCGGACACGGTCGTGTCGGGAGGTTCCCTGGCGGCGGCGCTCCATGCCTGCGGCGCGGCGCTCGCGGCGGTGGACGCCGTGATGCGCGGCGTGACGACGAACGGTTTCGTGGCGGTGCGTCCGCCCGGACATCACGCGACGCCCGACCGCGCGATGGGATTCTGCCTGTTCAACAACGTGGCGATTGCAGCGCGCTACATTCAAAACGTCCACAATCTGGAACGGGTACTGATTGTCGATTGGGACGTACATCACGGAAACGGTACGCAGGACGTGTTTTATGAAGATCCGTCGGTGTTTTTCTATTCGGTTCATCAGTTCCCGCACTATCCGGGAACGGGCAGCCGGTACGAGGAAGGTGCTGGGGCGGGGAAGGGATTTACGCTGAACGTCCCGTTGCGTGGCGGTACATCGGCGGCGGATCACGTCGCGGCGTTTCGCGAGGGGTTGAAGAAAACAGTCGAAAAGCTGCAGCCCGATTTCATTCTGGTATCCGCCGGATTCGATGGTCACATTTCAGATCCGCTCGGGGATTTGAATCTGACCGACGACGATTACCGGGCAATGACGCGCGACCTGATGAACCTCGCCGCCGATCATTGCGAAGGTCGGCTCGTTTCGCTGCTCGAAGGCGGTTACAACCTCGATACGCTGCCGGGTACGGTTGCCGCGCACGTCGAAACATTGGCCAACAGCAGCCTGACCGTAAGGGAGGGCTGTCCGTGAGTCGCGACCGCCATGCCCGCGAGCGAAAGCCGTCCCGCCGCATGTCGAAACGCGAGGCGCTCATCCGTCTGCGGCGGATGAAACAGGCGTTTTCGCGCTACATCGGGAAGAATTTCGGTCATCTTTCCGCCGATTGTTCCGTCTGTCCGACGCCGTGCTGCGCGGACGCGCAGTTCGTCAACATCAACATCACCCGCATCGAAGCCGAAGCCATGATTGAAACGCTGCGCGAGAGTCCGCGCCGCGGCGAGGCGAAGCTGCGCGAGGTCGTGGCGCGCGCGGAGTCGGCGATTCAGACGTACGGCCTTTCGGAAGAAGGGGATACCTTCGCGAAAACCTACGCTTGCCCGCTCTACGAAAAGGGAGTAGGGTGTTTGGTGCACTGGAAAGCGAAACCCACGCCATGCATTCAACACGGGTGTTACGAACACTGGGAGGATCTTCCCGAGACCGGGACGATGCAGCGTGTGGAAGCGCGGGTCGAGCAACTCGACGCGGCGGTCCACGGACGCGCGCCGAAATGGATGACGATCCCGGTCTGGTTGACGAAAGTATTGAAGGAAGAACATGACGGATGAAAAGCGGTTGATCCGCGTCAGTAAGTTTCTCAGCAAGTATCTGCGCCACGCGCCCCATGAAATCGGCATTGAACTCGAAACCGGTGGCTGGGTCGCGGTCGACGATCTCATCGCGGCGAGCGCCAAAGCCGGTTTCCGCTATACGCGGGCCGAACTTGACGAAGTCGTGGCGACCAACAGCAAGCAGCGTTTCTCGTTCGATGAAAGCGGAACGCGCATCCGGGCCAATCAGGGCCACAGCGTCGAAGTCGATCTGGAACTCCCGCCCGCCACGCCACCCGATGTGCTGTATCACGGCACGGCGGAGAAAAACGTGGATGCAATTCTTGAAAGCGGTCTTGTCCGGATGAAGCGACATCACGTTCATCTGTCGCGCGATGTCGAAACCGCCCGCGCGGTCGGTTCGCGGCATGGGCGTCCGGTCGTTCTCGAAGTTGACGCCGCCGCAATGGCCGCCGCGGGGCATGTTTTCTACCTTTCGGAAAACAAGGTCTGGCTGACGGATGAGGTGCCGGCCCGCTTTCTGAAGAAGGTGTCGGGTGTCGGGTATCGGGTTTCAGGTGAAGAACCGGAATTCATTGAAGCAGAGGCTTGACGGACCTGACGCCGTGGCTGATTTTTTCCCAAAACCCAAAACCCAAAACCCAAAACCCAAAACCCAAAACCCAAAACCCAAAACCCAAAACCCCAGGTTTTACCTGAACCCGACACCCGATACCCGACACCTTCCATGCCCGGTCATCGCTTTTACGCTCCGCCTGAAACGTTTACTGGAAATCTCGTGATGCTTGACGAGGAAGAGGCGCATCACGCGCGTTCGGTTTTGCGGCTGCGCGAGGGCGATGACGCGAGCGTTTTCGACGGCGCGGGAAGGGAATTTTCGGCGACTCTGACCGAGATTTCGAAAAAGCGGGTGATGTTGACGCTTGGTGAGGAGCTTGGGGGCGGGCTGGAATCCCCGCTTTCGCTGACGCTCGCGGCGGCGCTGTTGAAGGCCGACAAGTTTGAATGGGTGATTCAGAAAGCGGTTGAGCTGGGGGTAAACCGGATCGTTCCGCTGGTGACCGAGCATACGGAGGTTGGCGCGGTCCGTGGGGCTTCCGACAATCGACTGGTCCGGTGGCGGCGGATTGCCCTTGATGCGACCAAGCAGTGCGGACGACGGGTCCTGATGAAACTTGATGATCCGGTGACGTTCGGCGCGGCCCTCGCTGCCGACGACTCCGTCGCGAGGGTTTTCTTTGCCGAGCGTGGGGCTGGTGGGTGGCGGGACGGAGAAGTCCGCCCGAAGTCGGCGACGGCGTATGTCGGTCCCGAGGGCGGCTGGGCGGATCGGGAGGCTCGGGAAGCCGGGGAAAAGGGGTGTCGGCTGGTTACCCTCGGGCCACGGATATTGCGGGCGGAAACGGCTTCCGTGGTTGCTTCGACGCTTTTGCAGGCTTCATGGGGTGATTTTGGACAATTTTTTTAAAATTCCGGTGTCTACATAGTGTTTTTCTGGCTTTTACCCTTGACATTGTGAAACGTTGGGGGGTATTTACAGAGAGTTCACCCGTCACGTCATAAGCAATCAACAAAAAAGCTACGGAAGTCTCAGCCTGCAGCCCGCAGAGAGCTGGCCTCAGCCGTAGGCCTGTCTTTTTGAGTTGGGATTCTTCCGAAAAAGGGAGAATTCTTATGACCAGAGCGCAAAGTGGATTCAAGGGGATCAGCCGCATCGATCACGTCGAGAAACACACCCACGGATGGTATGTCCGAGTTTGTTTCGACCGGAAAATGCATTCGAAATTTTTCAGCGACGCGTCCAACGGCGGCAAGGAAAAGGCCCTCAAGAAGGCCGTCAAATACCGTAATGATCTCGAAAAACAACTTGGAAAGCCGCGGACGGACCGCATCGTCGTGGTTTCCAATTCCCGCAACACGACCGGCGTCATCGGCGTGCAGCGGACCGTGAAGGTTCCTCCGAAAACGAAGGGTGATCTTTCAGGCGCGGTTTACGAAGTCACCTGGAGTCCGGAACCAAACGTCCTGCGCAAGACGTCGTTTTCCATTGAAAAATACGGGGAGGAAGGCGCGTTCCAGAAAGCCGTCGAGCTTCGTCAGCAGATGGAGAAGAAGGTTTACGGACGAGTCATCCAGAACAACATTCCGACTTTTGAGGAAGTAAAACAGCGCCTCGACGCCGCGCTCAAGGCATCCCGACGGAAAAAACGGGCGCACTAAGAACAACGCTTCCTCGCTGAAAATAAGAAAACCGGCACGTTTCCGTGCCGGTTCATTTTTTTCGGGGAGAATTCAGAATCAGCCGTTGACGGCCCGGCGGCTGGCTTGGGCGGCCTTGACCCGGGCAGTCTGTTTCGCGCCGGTTTTGAGAACTTCGAGCGCCTTCTTGAGAATGATGTCCTCGCTCGGCGGGACGACCTTCTTTTCTTCCTTGGGTGTTTCGGGGGTCGGCGGGGTTTCGCTGTCCACCTCAGGGATGGATGGTTCGGCTTCGGCAACCTTCACCTCGACCGTCGGTTTGATGTTGTCTTCCATGAACGGCTTGCCGACGCCGGGGGCGTGGCGCGAAACCGTCAGGAGCAAGCCCGAGCCGTCCTTGAGCGAGAAGAGTTCCTGGTCCGACCCGGCTCCGAAGGTCCGTTCTCCGACGACCTCACCCCGTTTGCCGTTCACCACGGCGGCGGCCACGATTTCAGCCGGTCCGGAGGTCGAGCGGTCGGTGAGAACGGTCAGCGTCCCGGTGAAAATCGTTTTCGCGGGTTCGGCTTCGAACGTTTTAATCTGGTTGTTGTGACCGATGGTCCGGGCAAGCAGGCCGTTGGAGACGAACAGGTTGGCGACCGCGACGCCTTCCTGGAAATCGCCGAACGATGAACCGCGCAGGTCGAGCGCGATCTTTTTCGCACCCTTCTGGGTCAGTTGCTGAACGGCCGTCCTGACTTCGGCGGATTTTCCGGCGGTCAGAAGGCCCACCTTGATATAGCCGACGTCACCGTCTTCCATCCGTGATTCGAGCGGGGAAGTGAAGGGGGTGTTCCGGACCTTGACCTTGTCGGATTTGTCGCGCTTGAGAATCGTGATTTCCACGTCGCCATTGGCCGGAACGTTCACGAGCGTTTCCTGAAGGTCATAAAGACTGACGTCGCGCGTGGCGGTCCCGTTGACGTATTCGAGAATGTCTCCGGTCTTGATGCCCGCGGTATCGGCCGGGGAACCCTTCACCACCGAGACGACATAGGCAAAACCGGCATACTTCGAAAGGGTCAGGCCAAACGGCGTTTTCCGCATCGTGTCGGCCTTGAACCGCTTGACCTGATCCGGCGTGAGGTAGGCGCTGTACGGATCGAGGCCGTCGGTCAGTCCCTTGAGCGCGCCGACCCGGACCTTCTCCAGATTCGGCTCATCGACGTAGTCGTTCACGATGTGCCGCAGCACTTCGTTGAAAATCTTGACCTGAACGTAGGGATCGCCCTTGGCGATGACGTTCGTTTGCTTCGTCAGCAGACCACCCGCGACGGCGTAGATCGTGATGACGGTGGACAGGGCGATGAGCGCGAATTTGGTTCTTAATGACATGAATGGTACTGCCGTTGGAAAGGCGACCGGCGGTCGGGTTTTCGGAGGCTTCGACGGCGCGACGTCGAGGCGGTTACTGCTGCGTGCGTCCGAAGTCGGCGTAATACCCTTCCTTGGCTCGGACTGTCAACGTCGGCAGGCCCTTGGGGGCGTTGATTTTGACCTTGATCTTGTGCCAGCGGTTGCCTGACTGGTCGGTTGTGGTCGGCGTGTAGCCGATGCTGTACTGATGACGAAGCTCGATTCCGATACGCGTAATGACTTCCTGAAGTTCAAGATCGTTGGATGGGAAGAAGGCGCGACCGCCGGTCAGCCGGGAAAGTTCCTCCAGAATCGACTGGCCTTCCATTTCGAGGGTGTTGCCGCTGAAGACGCTGGTGACGCCGAGCGAGTAGATCTGGACATCCGCCTCGCGCACCCGTTCGCGGACTTCCCGGAAGGTGTACCGGCTGTTGTTGTCCTGTCCATCACTGATGATGATGAGGGCCTTGCGGGTGTGCCGACCCTGACGGATTTTCTCGGTGGCGATGTAGACGGCATCGTAAAGCGCCGTCTGGCCCTTCGTCTCCGCCAGCAGGACGGCGCTGGTGATGCGTTCCGGGTTCGGTGTGAAGTCGGCGAGCAGCTTGGCCTGACTGTTGAACCCGACAAGGAAGAACTCGTCCTCCTCGTGGCAGGTGTCCATGAACTTCCGGAGGGCAATGTTGGACCGGTTGACGCGGCCTTTCATGCTCCCCGAGACATCGAAAATGATGCCGACGGACACCGGCGCATCTTCATCGCTGAAAAATTCGATTTTCTGGAGGACTTTTTCGTCGTACACCTCGAAGTTTTCGGCTTCGAGGCCCGTGACGAAACGTTCCTGCGGGTCGGTGACCGAAACCGTCAGGGTAACGAGGTTGGTCCCGGTTTTGAGGATGGGCGGTTCGTCCTGTGGTTTCTGCGGTGCCTGCTGGGCACGGGCGGAAGGGAAGCCGATGGCGATCCACAGAACGCAGGCCAGTGAAAACGCCACTCCGATCGTGATTCGCATCGTGTGTCCTCCGCGCGGGTTTCGAAACGAACAATTTCTGTTTTTTTTACGCGTTCGAAGGTTCAACGCCCGAACCGCGCTTCGGTTGCGAAAAATCTCGAGCGGAAATCCGAGAATTTCCGGGGTTGCCGATACTTGAGGCTGATGGGCATCTATAGTAGATGTAACCCTTGGCGCACGCAATCGGCCGTCTCCGTCCCCCATTGGTTCCGAACGAACTTCCGACGTGCCGCCGACGTTGTTCCCTCGATTCCACTTTCACCCCTTTTTCGGGCCGACTTATGAAACACGACGCGCCTTCACGTCTGATCCTGTGGTTGCTGACCGCATGCGTCGTCTTTTTCGTCGCCGGGCGGGTGTGGGGATCGTTCGCGGGACAATTCCTGTGGTCGAGTTCGGGCATGGGGCTCGACAGCGACCAGCCAATGCGCGTTGGCCGGATCGAACCCGGCGGGGCGGCGGACCGGGCGGGCATCGAGAAGGACGATGTTCTGGTCCGGCCCGACGGAAGCCCGTTCCCGAGTTTTCGCGATTACGCCGGATTGCGCCGGACCGCCGAACTGGACAAGCGGATGACGGTGACCGTCCGCAAGCCGGACGGTACACTCAAGACGGTCACGCTGTTTCTTCAGCGTGAGCCGGTCAGTGTCTTCTCATATGATTTCTTTTTCTGGCTGACCATCAACCTGATCATCCTCATCTGTTCGAGTGTCGGGTTGGCGGTCTGCTGGCTGCGCTGGGATGACGCCACGGCGCGGGCCGGCGGGTTGTTCTTCATCAGTCTGATTGCGCTCTTCGGTTCGGGCGAATGGCTCGTCCTCCGATCGGAAGTCCGTCTCGTCCTTCAGTTGATGGCGGCGGTGATGGCCCAGTTCTCGGGCTATTTCTGCTTCGTTTTCTTCTCCGAGTTCCCGGCGGCCTCGCTATTCGCCAACCGCTGGCGCTGGTCGCGCACCGTTTACGCGCTCCTGCTGTACGCGATTCTCCCCGTTCCGGTCACGTTGATTGTCTGCGAGTACATTTCCTTCGACATGACCGCACGGGCAGTGAAGCTGCTCATGCCGCGGACGTTCGATCGTATCAGCCTGCTTGCGATCTGGGTCGGATTCGCGCTTCCGCTGCTGACCCGGTTTCCCTTCATCGGCGGCAAGCTGGATATCGAGCAGCGGCGGCGGTTCCGGGTGTTTACGCTGGGGAGTCTCGTCGGCGGCCTGCCGATGCTGCTCCTCATTCTGGTTCTCGCGTTTCGGGCGAGCAATCAGGATCGCCCGTGGGTGATTGCCGTCCCGCTGGCGCTCTTTCCGCTGTTTCCGTTGTCCTTCGCCTATGTGGTGATCAAGCACCGCGTTCTCGGCATCCAGCAGATTCTCCGCATCGGTGTGCAGTACCTGTTCGTTTCACGCGGGTATCTCGCGCTGGAAGTGCTGCTGTTTTATCTGGCGACCCGCTACCTCATCGCGCCGGGGCTGGAAACCTTTTTCGGGCTGTTCCACTACATTCCGTCGGCGGCGAGCCGGCCCTACATCCTGCTCGGCGTGACCGGATTTTTCGTGCTGGTTGCGTCGCGCATCAATCCGCGCTTGCAATCGAGCATCGACCGGCGGTTTTTCCGCGAGGCGTATCAGGCGCAGCAGGTGTTGCGGAATCTGGCGAAGTCGGTCCGGCACACGCCGAATCCGGACGACATGCTCCGCAAGGTGGCCGAGACGGTGGACGATGCCCTCCACGTCAAGACCATCGGGTTTCTGCTTCATCCGTCGCTGGTCGGCGACGCCGCCGGAGCCGCGCTCAACGGAAACGGCGGCCCGGCGATGCTGCGCGGGTTCGCCTGTCGGTTCGAGGCCGATTCGTCGAGCGTCATCGAGTCGGAACTGGCGTTTCCCATGACCTCGCCGCTGCTTCATAAACTTCAGATGGAGCAGGAACCGATGGAACTCGACGTGTTCAACAACGAGGGCATCCCGTACGGCAAGCACCCGGCGCTCCGCAAACTCGAATCGAACCTGCTTATTCCGCTGCTCGCCAACGACACGCTGCTCGGCGTTTTCAGTCTCGGACCAAAACTTTCGGAAGAACCCTATACCCGTGAAGACAAAGCACTTCTGATGTCGGTGGCCGAATCGGCCGCGCTGCGGCTGGAAAACACCCAGCTCATCCGTCGGTTGACGGTCGAGGCCACGGTGCGCCGCGAACTCGAAATCGCCCGCGAAATGCAGCAGAGCCTGTTGCCGGGCGCGGCCCCGGAAGTTCCGGGCGTGGAACTGGCGGGGTATTCGGTGGCGGCCAACGATGTCGGCGGTGACTACTACGACTATTTCGTACTGGATGAATCGCGTCTTGCCGTCGCGGTCGGCGATGTGACCGGGCACGGCGTGTCGTCCGGCCTGCTGATGGCACTGGCGAAAGGTGGTCTGCACAATCAGGTCAACGCCGACGCCGCGCCCGCGCCGGTGATGGCGGCGATGAACCGGCTGATCTGTCAGTCAGCCGGAAAGCGGAACCTGATGTCGTTCGTCTATGCCGTGGTGGATGCTCAAACCCGGACGGTCGAGCTTGCCAATGCCGGACACCCGTTTCCGTACTGGTTCAGCGCCGCCGAACGGACCGTCTCCGCCATTGAAATCGGAGCGTACCCCCTCGGTGTCCGGCCAAATTCGGTGTACGCCCCGGTCGAGGTAAAGCTCCATCCCGGCGACGCGATGGTGTTTTACAGCGACGGAATCGTGGAGGCCCAGAATGCGGCGGGTGAAGTGTTCAGCTTTGAACGTTTCGAAAAGGCCATTCTCCGCCACGGCCACCTCTCGGCGACGGCGATGCAGGACGCCATTCTCGACGAAGTGCGGGCGTTCCTCAGCTCCCAGCCGATGGAAGATGATGTGACGCTGGTGGTGGTGAAGATGCAGAAGTAAAGCAGGGATCAGGTGTCGGGGAACAGGGATCAGGGAAAACCAAGTTCAAGGTCGAAAATCCCAAGTCAGTCACCAAAACTGGAAAAGTACTTCTTGACTTCAAGACCGGAAACCCGACGCTTTTACTGATCCCTGATCCCTGATCCCTGATCCCTGATCCCTGATCCCTGATCCCTGATCCCTGATCCCTATACTTCCTCATGCGCCGGCGGTTCCAGCGTGTCTACCTCGGCGGGCGGTTTCCCGGATTCCACCCGGTAGCGGATGAACTCCCACCGGGCGGCGCTTCCGGCCGTACCCGACCCGTCGCCGAAGGCCAGCCACCGACGGGGCTGGAAACCGGCTTTCGCCGCCGGACGTTCGTGGAACTTGCCCTCGCCGATAATGGC
This sequence comes from Blastocatellia bacterium NZW_1522, assembly GCA_039793685.1. GTDB lineage: Bacteria > Acidobacteriota > Blastocatellia > Chloracidobacteriales > Chloracidobacteriaceae > JAAFHI01. The sequence continues at coordinate 125,221 of JBDRAL010000049.1, read as the reverse complement.
ATCGACGCCGTCCACCGCGACGCGGATGTTCGGGCCGCGCATTGTAATCGTGTAGGTATGGGCCTGTCCGCGCGTGTCGAGCGGGTGGAACAGTTCCGGAACCCGTTGAAAACGAATCCCTTCCGGTTGGATGAGCATGGCGTCGGCGTGGCGGTCGTTCTCCACCCAGACGGCGCAGCCGGTTGTATTGCGCTCTCCGGCGTAGGCGATGAGCTGCATTCTGACTTCCACGATGACGGTCTGATCGGCGGTCACTTCCCACGGCTGATAGAGAAACGCGCTGTTTTCCGGTCCGTAGGTGGTGTCGAGGAACAGCGTTCCGTCCGGTTCGGTCCGAATGATGTTGTTGCCTTTCAGTTCCATTCCCCAGCCGAGAATCGTGGCCGCCACCTTGCGGGGCGGGGCGGGGCGGGGGGGCGAAACGTTTTCGGCGGTTGTCTCGGCCGGCGTTTCGGGCATTCCGGGGGATGACTGGATGGCGGCGGGACCGTCCGGGACGTCCCCGTGACGTTCCATCCGCTCGGCGAAATCGGTGATTTCCCGAGGTACGGAAACCGATTCATGAAAACTCTCGTCCCCGACCGTCACCGGCTGTTCCGGCGCGACCGCGTCGATGCCGGAGGAGGAAATGACCATCGCCTGCGCCGCCGGCGACAGGTTGTCGAGCCGGAGCGTGCCGGTCGGTCCGGAAAGCGGCTTTTCGGCCTCGACGACTTTCAGGGCCGAAATCTTGATGACGCGGTGCGCGCCGGAGTCCGCAACGTAGACCTCTCCGTCCGGCCCGACCGCAATGCCGCGCGGGCCGTCGAGTTCGGTGTCCACCCCGTTGCCCATCCGCGTGCCGCGGCGTCCGCCGCAGACGGTTGACGCCGTGACGCCGAGGCGGTCCGGCGTCGGATCGAGCCGAAGGACCCGGTGGTTGTTTGTATCCGAAACGTAGATGACCCCGGTCGCGTCGAGGGCGATGCCGCTCGGGAAGTTCATCTGGCGCATTTCGCCACCGCCGTAGACGGTCGTCACCTCGCCGTCCGGCGTCACGCGACGGATGGCATGGTTGGCCGCGTCGGTGACGTAGCAGTTGCCTTCCGCGTCGAGCGCCAGCGCGTAGGGCCAGCCGAACATGGCCTGCGTGCCGCGTCCGTCGCGAAAGCCGCGAATTCCGCCCGCGAGCGTCGTTACCCGGCCATCCGGCGTAATCGTGCGGATGGTCACGCCGTCGGCGACGTAGACCCGTCCGGTCGCGTCAACCGCGATGCCTTTGGGGCCTTCGAACTGGGCCGCCCGGCCGAGACCGTCCTGCTGACGCTGCATGCCGCTTCCGGCGAGCGTTCGCACCTCGCCCCCGCGAGTCATGACCCGGATACAGGCGTTGAGGTGATCGCTGATGAAGATTTCGCCTTCCGGGCCGACCGCCGTGCAGAGCGGCCCCTTGAAGCGCGCGTCCTGCCCGACGCCGTCCCGCCAGCCGTTGTTGAGACTTCCGGCGACCGTCAGAACGTCCCCGTCGCGGGTCATGCCCCGGACGCAGTGGTTGAAATGGTCGGCGATGAAGAGCGTGCCGTCCTGATCGATGCACAATCCCATCGGGTTGTTGAACCGGACGCCCGGCCCGACGCCGTCGCAATACCCGGCGACGCCGCCCGCGAGTGTCGTCACGATGTACTCTTCGGGGAGCCGGCTGGTCGGCACGCGCTGCCCGATGTAGGGCGGAACGCCCGACCCGGACGACTTTCCGGGTGCCGAAACCGCGGTCGAGGGTTTGGTCGGACGGTAATCCTCGACCGCCGCCAGCGAGCGGCCCGTGGGAATGAGCGGGGCGACCGGATTGCGCCGTTCAACCGAGACGTCCTGTGCCGTCGCCGGTTCGTTTTTGACGACCATGTCTCCGATTTCCGGAATTCGTACCAGCCGGACGGCGTGCTGTTCGCGGTCGGTGACGTAGAGCCGGTTCTTGAACAGCGCCAGTCCGGTCGGCATCCAGAACTCCGCCGCCGTTTCGCCATCGCCGCCGTGTCCGTCGCGATGTCCCTGCCGACCCGTGCCCGCAATGCGCGCGACGCTCCCGTCGGGGAATACGCACTTGACGGAAAAGTCTTCGCCGTCAAGGACATAGAGTGTTCCGTCAATCGCCGCCGTGACCGCCACCGGATGCAGAATCGGCGTGGCGACCCGGCTGCCGGGACCGACCGGCAGCGTCGTCACGGTGCCGTCCCGACTCAGGCGGCGCAGGCACTTGTTGCCCGCGTCCGCGACATAGATGTTGCCGACGCGATCGAGCGCAATGCCGCTCAGGATGTTGAACCGTGCGTCGCGGGTCGGACCGTCCTGATACCCCGGTTCATTTCCGCCGATGGTGGAAACCGTTCCGTTCGGGGCCACCATGCGGACCCGCGCGCCGTCGGCGACATAAAGATTTCCGGCGAAATCGGCGGCGATGGCGCGCGGGGCGTCAAACTGCGCCTGTTTGCCGCCGCCGTCACGAAATCCCTCCACTCCGTCGCCCGCGTGGGTCGCAACCGTTCCGTCGAGGGTAATCCGGCGGATGCGCGCGTTGTTGAGGTCCGCGACATACAGAAATCCCGAAACATAGACGATGCCGCGCGGGCCGTTGAACTGGGCGAGATTGCCCGGCTCGTCCCGGAATCCCGGCGCGCCGCTCCCGGCAACGGTCGAAACGATGCCGTCCACCGAAATGCGCCGGATGCGGTGTCCGCCGAAATCCGCGATGTAGAGATTTCCCTGTGGGTCGGTGGTGATGCCGTTCGGGCGAAGGAATTTCGCCAGCGCGAGCGGGCCGTCCACATAGCCGCCGTTCCCCACCGACAGCGTGACCACGGTGAAGGCTTTCGGGTCGGCGGCCGAGGCGTGGTCGCGCCCGCGCGCGGAGGCGGGCGGGGTGACCGGTGGAAGCGGCGGAGCGGGCGGTGGTTCGGGCGCGGGGGCAACCGTTTCCCGAGCGGGCGGCGCGGGTTTTTCCAGGGCGGCGAGGATTTCCGGAGGAACGACAGTGTGGGGCGGCGTGATGCGGCTCGGGTCGGGAAGTTCCTCGGTCGGCTGGAAGGCATCCGGCACGGCGAGTTCATCGGCGCTGACGGTTGAAATCTCGTTTTCCGAGTAGGTCAGCGGGACATCGGAGGTCTGGCTGGACAGTTTCCGGGTGCCGATGACGGCCTGCGGATCAAATTCGAACTGCTCGATGCGGCCAAAGGAAATGTGGAGGTCGGTCACGGCGTGGCGACCGATGGAAAAGCTGTCGAGAATTCGCCGGATGGTTTCTTCCTGGGCTTCGGCCGCGGCGGGCGGCACGACGATGATGAGCGACGCCCGTTGCAGCACCGTTCCGTCGGGTTTGCTGATGATGACCGCCCAGATGATCCCGGTCAGGTCCGGGTGTTCGTATTCAATGCGCGCCGTCAGCCCGGAACATCCCGCCGAGAAAAATTTCTCGCCGCTGACCAGTTGCGGAAGGCGCGGGAGGATGTCCTGAAGCACCGCCGCGAGCGTCGTTTCGCCGTTGTTCGCTTCGGACAATTCCGGAATCAACGTGGTCTGGAAATAAATCCGGAGGTCATCCGGTCCGTGAAGTACCAGTTGAAAGTTCGGTCGGGACTCGATGCGGCATGTTCCGGGATACTCGAAGGAGAGGCCGCCGGACTCGTATTTAACGTAGTCGAGCATTGCGTCGAAGTCTCGCTTTACAGGAAAAATCGTTGTTTGCGACGGTTGGGCGCACGCTAGCATCATCCTCCGGTCGCCTCAAGAAGAATGAATTCAGCCGCTTCCGGGCGTTCGGTTTTCCGGTTCGGATTTTTCCATCCGCGGTATAGGCTGAAAGGGAACGTCGTCTCCACCCTTTTTCATTCTTTTCCGCGGGCGAAAAAAATCATGGCTGCCGCGACCGGAACGCGCCGCAATCTCCTGCCCTGGCGATTGGCGACGCAAATCGTCTTCATTCTCATTCATGTCCTGCTGATTCGCGCCGTCATCCCGAATCTGGTCTGGGCGATGTACGGCATTCTGTTCTGGGGCATCCTCGTCTACCTGACGGCCCGGACCGGGCGATGGGTCTGCGGCTGGATCTGCTGGCTCGGCGGCGCGCAGGACCTCCTCGCCCGGTGGGCGAAACCGCGCATTGCCTTCAATCGCCGCTGGACCCAGTTCGGCGTGCTTGCCCTGTGCGTCGTGTGGGTACCCGTCGCCTGGGCGTTTTCGGGCGGCGCGATGACCGCCCATACCAGTTCGGTCGGCTTCGACGGAAACAATCTCTGGTCGCACGCCATGCACCTCGGCCTCCTCGGGTTCGTGGCCGGGTCGGTTTTCCTCCTCGGAAAACGCGGGGCCTGCCGTTATTTCTGCCCCTTCGGAATCGTGGTGGACGGCTGCCGGTCGGCCCGCGTACGGGCGCGCAAAAAGACGAACGGCGCGAGCGATCTGGTTCAGATCACCCCGCGCCGCAAATCGCCGACCGCGTAAATTCAAATCCTTCAGTTGCAGTTCGAGTCGGGACAGAGTCGGTCTGTTCCCACTGCTTCGTGCAACACGAAGACCCGACCGTCCTCGTTCGGGATGGCCTCTCCGCGGCCATAAGCAGACCGGTTCGTGCAATCGCCGGAAAGCGCCGTCGCGGGACTCGGATTCCGAACCCCCTGAAAAACAAGGGCGATGTAGCTCGTTCCCGACCCGGCTCCGGGGCAACTGTTCGTGTGGACCTCATAATCGATTTTCCACGACGGCTCCTGGGCCGCGTTGCTCGTGCCGATCCACTCCATACCCGAATCGTTCCGCCATTTGGTCGCATCCTGGCCGGGCGGTCCGAAATTGATCCCGTCAATCGGATAGCGGCCCTTGTTGGTGTTGGCGTACACCTCCAGCGATGAGCCGATACTGCGGGCGGTCGCCTGAAACCAGCCGTACCGGGCAGCTTCACGGGCGCGAATGAGATTCGGCACCGCGATGGCGGAGACGATTCCCAGAATCGCGACGACAATCAGCAATTCAATCAGGCTGAACCCGCGCGGGCGATTTTTCAAAAGACGTTTCCGGAAGTCGGTCGGCATGCTGAAGCCCTCCCCCAAGAGATTTCCGTCAAATTTGTTGATTGCGGACTGAAAAATGCTGATGCAATGGGCACGCCACAGTTTTGTCGCCGGAGTAACGGATTCACGGGGTTTTGGGTGATTCTCTTGTAAATTATTCTTTTAAAAGAGCTTCTTGCTGGCGATGATGTTGCGCTGAATATATTTTTGCAGGAATTGATATATGTTTTTTCAGTATCGTTGGTTGAAGTCAAATCCTGCCGGAAACGGTCATGTGACAGGTTTTGTCAGGAAAAAAGCGACGATTTTTGTGAGTCGGCCGGTTGGTCCGGGTGATTTTCTTTATGGGAGGAAAAATCCATGACTTCGCTTTCGCCTGATTTGCGGTGCGAACGGTGTTTTCATTCATTACCGCCGAATGAGACTCATTGCCCGAATTGCGGTCTGAACGTTCCGAAGGCGACGCCGGGCGGAAAGGCGCTGGGGATGGCCGGAAAGTATGCCGCTCCGAAATCAAAGGAAGAGCAGGCCGCCCTCGCCACCCGCGAACTGCGGGGGCAAATCGTACGGGAAACGCTGACGGGGCTTCCAAAACAGGGATTTCAACTGAGTCCGGTGTTCATGGTTCTGGCCGGTCTGCTCGCCATCGGGTTGGGCGGGGTCGCGGGGTGGGGATTTCTCGAATTTCAACATCTGAGCGCCCAGCCGGCCGACGAAGGAGTGAGGGCGGTTCGACTGGTCAGCCGTTCGACCGCCAGGCAGGGTGGAACCATCGAGCAGGCGGCGGGGGGGGTGGCCTCGCAACTCGCCGATCAGGGCAAAATTCAGGACTACCCCGGCTGGAATGTCGTGAAGGACGGCAACCGATGGCGGGTACGATTCACGATTCAGGAAAAAGGCCAAGCCCCCAGAACCGCGGAGTGGGTGGTTGACCTTGCGCAAAAAAACGTCCAGCCGGAGAATGACTGGGCGCGCCAGCTTTCAAAATAGTATTCAGGAGAGCGGGCCGTACCGATTCCTGGCCGGAGATGCCCGCAATGGATGATTCAACTCCGTCACTGGTCCTGCTTTACGACGGCGTGTGCGGTTTCTGCAACCGCACCGTCCAGACCGTCATCGGGTCTGATCGGAACGGGACGCTCCGGTTCGCCGCGCTTCAAGGCGATTTCGGACAGGCTGTACTCGCGCGCTATCCCGAATTGAAGGAGGTCGATTCGGTCATGCTCGTCAAAACCGGAACCGACGGGGCGGAGCGGGTTCTTATCCGCTCGACCGCGGCGCTCGAAGTTGCGCGCTACCTCGGCGGTTTCTGGTCCTTGCTGCTGGCCGGATATGTCGTGCCGACCCCCATTCGGGATTTCTTTTACGACCTTTTCGCGAAATATCGGTACGCCTTGTTCGGCAAGTTTGAAACCTGCATGCTGCCGCCGCCGGAAATTCGTGCCCGCTTCCTGTAATTCATCGGTTTCGGGAAAAACATCCCGCGCGGGCTTGCCAATCGAAAATCTTCAATTGAAAATCGCTTTTCCGCCCCTGCCCCCGGACATCCGCCCGTTTCGGAGTGTCTTCACGATGTCTTCCGCCGACCGCACATTGCTGACCGACCTGATTTCCCGCACCGAGGGCGGGGAATTGCGGTGGCGTAATGCCTCGCTCGGTCCGCTCACCCGGCTGACCGTGGTTGAGGAGCCATACAAGTTCATTCTGACCGGAAGTACCGAGGAAGGCCGTCTGCCGACCGTTTTGTCGGTCCTGAATCTGAGGGCCGAGGCGGTCCAGCGAAAAATCAGCGAAACCATGCTCTGCGGTGACCTGCTGCGGTCGCTGTTCCGTGCCGCAACCGGCCGCGAAACGCAGATGTTCGGGCTGCCGTTCGGCGTCTTTCAACTCGGAGTTGACGGGGAAGTGCTTTCTTTTCGCGGGGATGAGCGGGCGGAAACGAAAACCGAACCGGATGCGGTGGTCGGGCGGAATTTCTTCACCGATATTCTGGTGGACCGCCTGCCCGATATTGCCTGCGCCTTTCATTCGATGGTTTCGGGAAGGGCCGAGCGGCTCGTCGAAACCTTTCACGAAGTCATTCCGACCGGGGCCGGTCCGCGCAATGTGCTCATCGTGATGTCGCAGAACCGCCGCACCAAGGGCGTCCGGTTGCTCGTACTGGAGAATCGGGGAAATTGAACTGCGTTAATCGTTGTCGCGTCGGTTCGGGCGATCCTGATTCTGCTGTTGCTGACGTTTCCATTTGCGCCAGAGTCCCGGCGGGACGCCCGGCGGCACCCCATTGCGCCAGTTGGGGTCGATTTTGACCGGAAATCCGTTTCCCGACCGACGGCGGGCTTCTTCCGCCTCCTTCTCCCGCTGTTTTCTGATTTCCTCGGCGCGCCGTCGTTCCTCGGCAATGTTATCCGTACGCGGCGGGGCCGGCGGTTCGACCTGCGTGGGCGGCGCGGGTTTACGGCTTCCCGGTGAAGGTTTTGCCGGTTTTTTTGCCGTTTCCGGTGGCGTCGTCTCGCTGACCACGGCGGGTGGAGCGGTTGTCGGGCTGGTCGTTGTACCGGTTTGAATCCGGGCGGGCGCATTTTGCGCCGGAGGCGACGACCACAGGTTTTTGGCTGCGAACATGCCTCCGCCCAGCAACAGCACCGCGCCGAGCGCGGCTGCCGCATAAACTTTCTTTTTTGAAGAAGTTGGAGGGGGCGGTGCAACGACCTGTCCGCGTGTGTCCTGGCGGATGGTCCCGGTCGCGACCGGCTGGGAAACCGGCTCGCGCGGCGTCGAAGCCGCCCCGAGCGGAATGGTCGCGCCTTCGGGCTGATCCCCGGTCGGGATGGCTGCCGTTTCGGGCAGGAGCGCCGACGGCCGAAGGGCGTCGTCACTGATCTGGGTCGGGATTTCCGAAAGGGAAGGCGGCAGCACGGAAGTCGTCAGGGCCGGCACCGCCGCCGGGAAGCCTGAAGCCGACAGACTCGGCACGACCACGCCGGTGGATTCCGAAATCATGTGGGCCAACTGGCTGGCGGTCGGGCGGTTGGCCGGATTTTTCTCGAGCGCCGCCCGGACGATGCCCTCCACATTGGGCGGAACGTCGATGCCGAGTTCGGAAAACGGCGGCGGCGGATTGGTGACGTGCATCAGCAGCAGCGCTGCGACGTTGCCGGGATCGGTCGTCTTGAACGGCACGCGTCCGGCGAGCATCTGGTAAAACATGATGCCGACGCTGTAGACGTCGGCCCGTCCGTCGTAGGGAAGATTCTGAAGGCGTTCCGGCGAAAGATAGGCGGGTGTTCCGACCAGTCCGGTACTCGACTGCCGTCCCGAGGTCGCCGCGGCGTCCACCAGCTTGGCGATGCCGAAATCCACTACCTTGACGATTTCGCCCCGCTTCCCCTGATTGAGAAAGATGTTGTCCGGCTTGATGTCGCGGTGGATGACACCCTCCGCATGGGCTTCCGCGAGCACGCTGCACACCGGAATCAGAATTTCCGCCGCCCGCTGCGGCGTCATTGCTCCCGTCTGGTACAACTCGTGCGACAGTGCCTTTCCTTCCAGCAATTCCATCACGAGGTAGGCGACGCCGTCCGTCGTGACGCCGAAATCGTAGACCGTGACCGCGTTCGGGTGTTTCAGCCGGAACGCCGAGGCCGCTTCCTGCCGAAACCGGGCAATGTCTTCTTCCGTGGCATGGTCGAGTCCCGCGTTGAGCAGCTTGACCGCGACCGGCTGGCCGAGACCGAGGTGGAACGCGCGATACACCGTGCCGAAGCCGCCCGCACCGATTTTCGATTCGATGCGGTACTTTCCTTCGAGCGTCGTTCCGATGGGATTACTGGAGGACATGGGGGGCGTTCCTTGGTGGAAGCGGTTAGTCGTTAGCAGTTAGCAGTTAGTAGTTAGCAGTCAGTAAAGCGAATCAAGGGTTAAAGAATTCGGTTGTTGCAAATAAAGGATTTAGCGGCTTGTGGTTTTGTGGATACTCGGAAAACAGCCTTTAACCCGTTGATTCTAAACACCTGATTTGAACCCTTGATTCGCATCGGTTCAGTAACCAGTAGTAAGTGATTGACAGTGCTTACGATCTGAAAAAAATCCTGCTAACTGCTAACTGCTAACTGCTAACTGCTAACTGCTAACTGCTAACTGCTAACTGCTAACTGCTAACTGCTAACTGCTAACTGCTAACTGCTAAGTTCTGACGCGGATTCTGGGACGAAGGTTTGAACAAGACAAGTCAGGAAACGTCAATCCACCCGTCATTTGTTCTTCTTCTTGTCCTTCTTGTCGCCGCCGATACCGAATACGCGGCCGATTTTCTTGAAAACGTTGTCGTCCTTTTTCTTTTCCGGCGGTTTCGCCGTTCCTTTGGCGGTTTGCTGAACGGGCGGTTTTTTCTTTGGGTCCTCTTCAGGCTTGGCCGTTGCCGCGTCGGGCGTGGGCGTGCCGGTTCCCCCCGGTTCGGCTGGGGGCGGCTGGGGAGTGGCGGTCGGAGACGGGGTCGCGGTTGCGGGCGGCGTGACGGGTGGCGTTTCGGTTTTGCCGCGCGAAAAAAAAGCAACGCCCAGACCGGTCAGACTTAAAACGCCGACCACGATGCCCACGGCCAGTAGCGGCTGTCGCCGGGCGGGTGCATTGACCACTTCGGTCGCCTGAAGCGACGCCCCAGCCACGTTGGTTCTGGTTTCGGTTGAAAATCCCGCCGGCGCGACCGAGGACGCGACCATCGTGCCGCTGTCCTGAACCGTTGCCTGTTGCGCCCCGGTTTTATTGGGCGATTCCGGACGGGTATTGACCGGGTCGGTTTCCTTGAGCGTCGTGTGAACCACCGGTTCGACCGGTCGGGCCGGAATAACGTACTCGATGTCCGCCGGAGGCTTTTCCCCGAATGCCTCCTCGAACGCGATTTCCAGCTTCTCCCAGAAATCCTTTGCCGAATCGGGGCGGTCCTCGGGTTTCTTCTCCAGCGCGCCAAGGACAACGTCGTCAATGACTTGCGGGATTTGCGGGTTCATTTCCCGCATCGACATCGGCGGTTTCTGGATGTGCGACGTCAGGACGCTGGCGATGCGGCCCTTGAACGGCGGACTCGACGTCAGCATTTCGTAAAGAATGATCGCCAGGCTGTAGACATCCGACCGGGCGTCGAGTTCGGCCCCGTCGCAGTGTTCCGGCGACATGTAGACCGGCGTGCCCAGAATTTCGCCCGTCCGCGTGATGCTCGACGAGGTTTCCGCCGCCTCGACCACCTTCGCCAGACCGAAATCGAGGACCTTGATCATCACGCCGCCATCGTCCAGCCGCTTGAGCATGATGTTTTCGGGTTTCAAATCCCGGTGGACGATGCCTTTTCGGTGCGCGATTTCGACCGCCGCGCAGATTTCGCGAAACACCGCAAACGCGAGGGGCGGCTCGACCATGACTTTTTCCTGAAGCAGCGCGCGCAGGGAAACGCCGTCGATCAGTTCCAGAATGAGGTAGGCCCCGCCGCTCGCCAGCGTGCCGAAGTCGAATACCGTGACGATGTTCGGGTGGTCGATGGACGCCGCCATCCGCGCTTCGCGGAAAAACCGTTCGGTCACGCCGTCCACCGCGACGATTTCAGGTCGCAGAATCTTGACCGCCACGGAGCGTTCGAGGAGCAGGTGCTTCCCGCGATAGACCGCGCCCATGCCGCCCTGCCCGAGTACGGCTTCGAGCAGTACCTTGCCGTCGAGCGTTTGTCCGACGAGCGATTGGAGGTTGAAACTGGGTTGAGCGTCCATGGAGCAGTTAGTGGTCAGCAGTCAGCAGTTAGTGAATCGCTTTATTTGAGGGAAGCGGTGAGACCGTGAAGGATTTTACTCATCTCGGTGGACTGTTGAAAAAGAATATCAATGGTGTCCGCTTTGAGATAGCCAAGTTTTTGGGCAATGAGAAGTTGCGTTTCGGCTTCATTCAGCGAGCCAAGGGCAATTGCCAGAAAGTGGGTGAATTCCCTCGTCGAATTTCTTGAATGCCCCTCGGCGATATTCGACGGTATTGACACTGCCGCCCGACGAAGTTGCGAAGCGAGGCCGAATGTTTCCTCCCGTGGAAAGCTTTTCGTTACACCGTAAATGGCGACCGCCAAATCAACCGCTTTTTGCCAGGCAATCAGATCTTTGTAGGACCGAACCCTCATTCAATTTGCTCCTCAATTCTGAATGTACGTTTCAAGAAGAAACCAAAATTCAAGAAGCAATTTCCGGGCCAAAAAAGCGAAGTCGTGTCTAAATCCTTCTTTTCACAGGCTTTAAAGACTTACTAACTACTAACTACTAACTGCTGACTACTAACTACTAACTGCTCCAGCCGCCATTTCCGAAAAGGTTTTCATACCGGACAGCGTCTCGCAGGCGGCTGACAGGAGCGGTAGGGCAAGGGCCGCGCCGCTGGTTTCGCCGAGACGCATGCCTAGATCGAGCAGCGGTTCGAATCCGAATGACTCGCACAATACGCGATGACCGCCTTCGCCGGAAAGGTGGGCGAAAACGATGTATTCCTTCGCGGCGGGTGCGAACCGGACGGCCAGCGCGGCGGCGACCGATGAAATGTACCCGTCGGCGACGGCGACCACCCGTTTCGCGGCGCAGGCCAGAAACGCTCCGCACATCGCGGCAATTTCAAGTCCACCGACCTTTTCGAGAATGTCGAACGGGTCGGACGGATTCGGCTGATGTTTTTCAAGTGCGCGTGCGATGACGGCGGCCTTCTTCAGGATGCCCGCGTCGTCGAGTCCGCTGCCGGCTCCGGTCACGGCGGCTACGTCCGCGCCGGTCAGAACCGCCGTGATCGCCGCCGCCGAAGTCGTGTTGCCGATACCCATTTCACCGATGGCGATGACGCGAACCCCTTTTTCAACCAGCATTTCCACGATTTCGACGCCGACCGACAGGGCTTTTTGTACTTCCTCGCTGGTCATCGCGGGTTCATTGGCGAAATTGCGCGTCCCCGGACGAACTTTCCGGCCGATGAGGCCCGGCGCGTTTTCGAAATCCTTCGCGATGCCGACGTCCACCACGGTCAGTTCGGCCCCCGCGACCGCCGCGAGCGCGTTGACGGCCGCGCCGCCGTTCAAAAAGTTGAACGTGTGCATCCAGGTGATGTCCGCCGGGTAGGCGTTGACGCCCTCGGCGCAGACGCCGTGATCGGCGCAAAACACCGTCACCGCGCTCGGCGATGCCGTCGGACGGTCGGTTTCCTGAATCGCGGCGATTTGAATCGAAAGGGTTTCAAGTTTGCCGAGACTGCCGCGCGGCTTTACGAGTTCGTTCTGGCGAGCGGCGGCGCGGTCGCGCCATTCCGGCGACGGCGCGGAAATTGCGTCTGTGTAATTTGTGTAATCCGTGGCTCTCTTTTTCATCGCCACAGATTACACGGATTCCACGGATGAAGTTGGCGGAAATCTTGGGATAAACGGCATTGTGCCATTGCGGTGGGCTGTCTAGCATCGCGGCATGGCTGAAAAGGTACTTTCCTTCACTGGTGTTCGCCGGATTGCCATCGTCGCGATGGGCGAATCCGAAATTCTCGATCTGGCCGGGCCGCTGTCGGTGTTCGACACGGCGAACCGGTTTTTCAAGGAACGCTCCGGCGGGCGCGACGCCTACCGAACGGAACTGATTTCCGTCGCGCCCGACCGGGTCGTGACCTGCGTCTGCGGCGTGAGCCTCAACGCGCACCGGCATTTTTCGGAAGTTTCCGGCCAGATCGATACGCTGCTGTTTACCGGAGGTTTCGGCGTGGCGCGGCTGCGCGAGCATCGCGACTACCTGAACTGGGTGAAAACGGCCGGAAAGGACGTCCGGCGGCTCGGCTCGGTCTGCGCCGGAGCGGTGATTCTCGCCGCCACCGGTTTCCTCGACGGTCGCCGCGCCACGACCCACTGGCGCTGGTGCGAACAGATTGCGGGACATTTTCCGAAGGTGGAATTCGATCCCGACCCGATTTTCGTCCGGGATGGCCACGTTTACACCTCGGCGGGCGTGACGGCGGGCATCGACCTCGCGCTGGCGCTGGTCGAGGAAGACCTCGGCGCGGAACTCGCGCTCGACGTGGCCCGCAACCTCGTCGTGTTTTTGCGGCGTCCGGGCGGCCAGTCGCAGTTCAGCGTCGCCTTGTCGCAGCAGTTCGCCGAACTCGCGCCCCTTCGCAAACTTCACGGCTGGATTCTCGAACATCTCGAAGAACCGCTGACGGTCGAATTTCTGGCTGACCGGGTCGGGATGAGTCCGCGCAACTTCGCGCGGGTGTTCGCCCGGCAGACCGGCACGACCCCGGCGCGGTTCGTGATGAACCTGCGGGTGGAAGCGGCCCGGCGGCGGCTCGAAGAATCCGACCAGACCGTCGAACGCATCGCCGCCGAGTGCGGTTTCGGGACGACCGAAGCCATGCGCGGCGCGTTTCAACGCATTCTTCATGTTTCGCCGCAGGACTACCGCAAGCGGTTCCAGTCCTACGCGGCGCTTTCCACATCGTCCGCATTTGAAAGGGTTTCCGCGTAATGACGCTTAAAATCTACGACATCGTCATCTTTTTATATCCGGGAATGACCGCTCTGGACGCCATCGGGCCGTATGAAGTGCTGCGCGCCATCCCGAACGCCCGCATCCGGTTCGTGGCCAAGCAGGCCGGGCCGATTGAAACGGATTCCGGCTTTCTGACCCTCCACGCCGATTTTTCGATTTCGGAAGTCAGCGAAGCCGACATTCTCCTCATTCCCGGCGGAAATTCGCTGCCGCAACTCGACGACCGGGAAGTGCTCGCGTGGGTGAAGCGCGTTCACGACACCACCCGCTGGACGACCTCGGTCTGCACCGGATCGTTGATTCTGGCGGGCGCGGGCGTACTGGACGGCATGGAAGCCACGACGCACTGGAGCGCGTTGCCGATTCTGGCCGATTTCGGCGCAAAACCGGTTTCGAAGCGGTTCGTCCGGCACGGCAAAGTCGTGACGGCGGCGGGCGTGTCGGCGGGCATCGACATGGGCCTCGAACTGGTCGGGATGGAAGCCGGCGAGGACCGGGCGAAAGTGATGCAGTTGATGATCGAGTACGACCCGGCCCCGCCCTTCAACGCCGGTTCGCCCGAAAAAGCCGGGACGGAGATCGTGAATCGGGCAAGGGAAATTCTGACGGCGTCGCAGGTCCGGCGGGCAGGCGCGTGAACGTGACTTCGGCGGGCGGGCCTTTTTTCCAGTGGATGATTCGTCTGGCGAGGCGAACCAGGGCGAAGGTCAGCCCGCTCCAGATCAGAAAGTTGAGGATGAGAAGGACCGGAATGAACAACTCGGCGTGGTTGCTGTGAATTCCCGTGGGGAAAAAGATCAGCGTGGGAAGCAGCCCCGGAAACAGAAGAACGCCGAGCGGCGGGATGAAGCCGGCCACGATGATGGCCAGCCCGAAAAGCGCGGCCATTCCGGCGTCCTTCATTCGGTTTTTTGGACGGTCATTCATCGTTCAATCCGTCCGGCGGAATCGCTCCGATTGTGGAAACTTTCGGGCAAATCGCATCGTACGCGCGCGATCCTTAATATTATAGGGATCTCCGGCATCCGCGCGGGGATCATTTTCAAATCCCATCGCCTCGCGCCGGGAAAAATGCGATTCCACGCATCATTCTTTTCCCACGGCCTCCCTGCGGTCCGGCCGTGGGCTATCAACTTCAGTTGGTCGCACACAAACGCAAACCGCTCGATTTTCTGGAAACCGTTTCAACCGCTAACCGCTAACTGCTAACTACTAACTGCTGTTACCGGCTCAACTCGTTCTTCACCGCGCCGGCGATCTGTCCGGCGGTGAGGCGCGGGAGGTAGATGTAGCGTCCCTGGAACAGTTCGGCGAGGTTTTTGGCTTCGCCGCCGGAAACGAACTTGTTCTGGGTGTCGATGACGACGGTTTTCACGCCCGCCGCTGCGTACACCCGCGCGAGGTCTTCCAGTTCCTTTTTAATCGCCGCCTGCTGCTCGGCCTTGTTAGTGACGGTTTCGTCAGGGCGGGCGAGAACGTTGCCGCGTCCGTCGCTCAAAATCACCACGAGCGATTCGGAATAGGTCCCGGCGCGGCGGACTTCGTCAATCAGAACGTGCGCCCGGCGCATGGCGTCGTTGAGCGGCGTGCCGCCCCCCGTCGGAAGTTTTTCAAGTTGCCGTTTGGCGGCTTCGACGCTCTGGGTGGCGGAAAGCAGCACCCGGCTTTCGTTGCCGTAGCAGCCGATCATGGCCACCTTGTCGCGGCTGACGTAGGACTGTCGTAAAAGTTCGACCACCGCGCCCTTCGCCTGTCCCATCCGGTTGACGGCCATGCTACCCGAGGCGTCCACGATGAACACGAGCAGCGCGCCGGTCCGCTGGCGGAATTTCTTCAGGCGGACGTCGTCTTTCGTCAGTAGAATCCGCCCGCTGCCAGCATCGGGACGCGCGTTGCGGCGCGACCGCTGGTGCGGCGCGGCCTGCCGGAGCGTGGCCTCGACGGCGACGCGGCCCTGCGCGATGTCGCCCGCGACCGAGCGGACGTGACGTCCCGAACGGAAATTTTCCTGCTCCGAGCGCTTGCCGTAGCGCCCGATCCGGACCTTTTTACTAAAAACATCGAAATCGAACTCCAGCAGCGCGTCTTCCGTGTCGAAAACGAGCGCGAGGTCTTCGAGGTCGTCCGGCGGCGGGGGCGGCGGTTCGTCGTTGTCTTCGTCGGATTGTTCGGGCGGCGGGGGCGGTTCGGGCTGTTCCTCGGGCGGCGCGGGAAGCTGCGTCGCGCGCGGCAGCAGAATGAAGAAATCGGCGATTTTGAAATCGTCCTCGTTGACCTCGACGCGGCCTTCGAGCGCGGCGTTGGCGCGGGCGCAGAGCGAGGCGAACAGTTCGCCGCGATGGCCGGGAATGGCGAGTTCGACGGCGCGTTCGCAGAACTTCCTTAAAAATTCCGGGTCGATTTGTACCTGCGGCAGCCGCTTTTTCGCGCCGAGGACGAGATTTCGCAGCGCGGCGGTTTCATCGGCGTAGAGCGTATGAAACGCACCGGGGTCGCGTTCGAAGGCGTAGACGGTTTCAAGTACCTGTTGGCGCGTTTCAAATTCCGGACGCCGCGGCGCGGCCACAATCAGCCCGAGCCGGTCGAGAACGTGCCACCGGACGCCGCCGTCCTCCGGGTTGAAGGCCGCGATGAGCGAGAAATCCGCCGATTGTTCAAGCGAGATGCCGTCGCGTTCGACGCGCAGGCGTCCATCCGACAGACAGGAAAGCAGGGCGTTTTCGACGTGGCTCGGCAGCAGGTTGAGGTTGTCGGCGAAGACGAACCCGCCGTCGGCCTGCGCGAGCAGCCCGGTTTGAAACCGGCGCGCGCCGCTTGTGACGGCCGATTCGATGTCGATGCCGCCGAACAGCCGGTCCTCGCTGACGTTCGACGGCAAAACGAAGAACGGCGCGCGTTTGGCCCCGGTCGCGTCGGAGACGAGGTCGGCGAACGACCGCGCGAGCGTCGATTTCGCGCTGCCGATGGGCGCGGCGAAGGCGATTCCGCGCAGGCGCGGCTCAATGGCGAGCAGCAGGAGCGCGCGTTTGACGGTCGGATGCCCGACGACCGCCGCGAAGGGCAGGGTGGAGGAAAAAGGAACGGTCACGGTGGTGGATTTTCGATTGAAGATTTTCGATTGAAGACGTGTGATTGAAGATTGAAGATTTTCGATTGAAGATTTTCGATCCTGGTCGGCGCCTGGTGCATTTTCCTGGAGCGTTTTGAGGCCGGTCGCGTTTGGGGCCACCCTTCACTCGCCGAATCGAAAATCTTCAATCTTCAATCTTCAATCAAAAATCGCCTACGTCTGAAGACCTGTGATTGAAGATTTTCGATTGAAGATTTTCGATCCTGGTCGGCGTCTTGAGCGTTTTCTCGGCGCGTTTGGGGGCTGGTGGCGTTTGGGGCCGCCCTTCGCTCGCCGAATCGAAAATCTTCAATCTTCAATCTTCAATCAAAAATCGCCTACGTCGAATCTATGTCCCGGCGGGAGCAGGGTCAAACCGGGATTTCGCGGCCTCCGTCGAAGTCTTTGGAAGCGGGAAAATTCGGGTGCGCGAATGGAAAAAGTGATGGTTGATTTCGGTCCGAAAAAGATGCTTGTATCACCGCGCAAGTTTTTAATTTTCCATTTCAGAACGACAACGACGCGCTCCTCCGTACCGCACCCCCGCGTCGGGGTAGTTCGAGTCACCCCAAGGAGACGATATGAAAAAAGTTTTGTTGACCCTTTCCCTGGCCGCCGCGGTCGGTTTCTCGGTTGCCTGTAACGAAAACAAACCGGCCGAACCGGCCAAGCCCGCCGAACCGGCGAAGACTGCCGAACCGGCGAAGACGGCGACGCCGACCGCCGGTGGCGACACCAAGATCGGCATCGCCGAATGCGATTCCTACCTTGAGGCCTACCAGAAGTGTCTGGACAACCCGAAAGTTCCGGACGCCGCCAAGACGACGATGAAGTCTTCGCTCGAACAGTCCCGCAAGGCGTGGAAGGATGCCGTCGACAAGGCGAAGGGTACGCCCGGCGCCGACGCCGCGATGAAGGCCACGGCCGATGCCTGCAAGCAGGCCGCCGAAACCCTCAAGGCCAACAACTTCTGCAAGTAAGACTCGAAACGGCCGAGCGGTCGTGAAGAAAACGGCGACGGACACCGCAGCGGGTGTCCGTCGCTTTTTCTTTTGCCTGTTTGGTTTTTGCCGGGTATCGTCGGTTTTCTGCTAGGCTGCGCGGCGGGAATTTCTCTCGAAAAGGTGGTTTGCAATGAAACGGCTTTTCCCGGTTCTGACGTTGGTGTGTCTGCTGATGGGGGCGAGCGCCCGGTTCAATGTGGTTCAGGCGGCAAATCCGCCGGCAAGTGCAATGAAAAGAAGCGTTTCGGTTGTTTCAAGCGCGGCTTCTTCGGTGAGCGCGGTCGCGGTCAGCCCCGATGGAAGGCTGGCGGCAGTCGCTGGTTTCAACCGTTCGATTCGTTTGTTGGACATCGCCGCCGGTCGTGAACTGGAAACCTTCCGGATGGACCCGATCCTTCAACCGGTGACTGCGTTGGCATTCGTCCCGGACTCTTCGGCTCGCCCGTGGATCGGTTCTTTTTTCACTTATGAAGTGGATTCCGCCCGCTACGGTGGACACATCCGGCTGCTCGCCACCAGCAAGGCCCAGTCGTTCGGCTTCAGTCGGGACGGGAAAAAAGCCGCCTTCGGCACGGTGAACGGCGAACTGACCGTTCTCGATACCACGACCGGCAAGCCATTGCAGGTCTTCAAGGTCGCTCAGGCGTATGTGAACGCGGTCGTTTTTCTCGGCGACGAGGAGCTTCTGACGGCGAGCGGGGCCGAACTCCGCCGCTGGCGGCTCGGAAGCGATGCGGCGGTTGAAACAATCCCGCTCGGTCGGGCCGATTCATCGCTCGACGTGGATTCGGTGCTGGCGTTCGACGCGGCCGGGAGGCAGGCGGCCTGCGCCGAGCGTGGCGGGGGAATTTCGATTTGGGAAATTGCCTCCGGTCGCCGGGTGCGCGTCCTGAAGGGCGATGGGGCAAGCGGCGCGGTGGTGGCGTTCATGCCTGATGGAAGCAGTTTCATTTCCGGCGGAACCGATCCGAAGCTGCGCGTATGGGATGTCGCCGGGCTGACCCCGCCGCGTGCGCTCGTCGCCGAGGTCAAGCCGAAATCGGCGGAGCCTGAGTCGCTGGCCACCGTCGGTGAAGTCGGCATTTCCGAATGTGATGAATATCTGCGGCTTTATGAAAAATGCCTTGATGACCCGCGCATTCCGGAAGCGGCGCGGGCAACGATGAAGAGTTCGATTGAACAGACTCGCAAGGCGTGGAAGGACTTGCTCGAAAAAGCGAGAAACTCGCCCGGCGCGGACGCGGCATTCAAGGCCACGGCGGAGGCTTGCCGGGAAGCCGCCAAAGCCCTCAAGGCAAATCAGTTCTGTCAGTAGAACTTTGAAACGGCCTGGCAGACCTGGCGAATACGGCGACGGACACCGCAGCGGGTGTCCGTCGCTTTTTTCGTTCAGAACTTCCACGGGGCGAAGTTCATCAATCGGAGGATCGGCGTGCGGTCGCCGAACTCGATGACGTTGAGGCAGGCATGGTCCTGATCGAGCCGGACGATGTGCGTGTCGGCGAGGCCGAGCGCCCAGCCGAGAATGACCCGGTTGACGCCCGAGTGCAGCGCCATCCCGATAGTTTCTCCCGCATGGCGCGCGAGCAGGCGCTCGACCGCCGGAATCACCCGCGCCTTCACTTCAACGTAGTTTTCGCCTTCGGGAAAGCGGCATGTCGCCGGGTCGGTTTTCCACGCCCGATACACGTCGGGAAACTTGAAGGGAATCTCCTCGACGAGACAGCCTTCCATCGCGCCGAAATTGATTTCCCGTAATTCCGGAATGACTTCCGGCGTCAGCAGATGGGGTTCGGAGAGGATTGCCGCCGATTCGCGCGACCGGTCGAGGTCGCTACAGTAAAGGGCGTCGAGGCGGCGCGTGGCGAGGTGGTCGGCGAGACGGGCGATTTGGGCGCGGCCCGCGTCCGAAAGGGGAATGTCGGTCGCGCCGTGCGTGCGAACCTGTACCCCGTCGGTCGTCTGGCCGTGCCGGATGAGCAGAAGCGTGGTCGTCGGCATCGGAAAACCCGGAATGTGAAATGGCGAGTACGGCGCGGGACGCTATCGGTCGGCGCGGTTCGGGGCAACCCGGCTTTCCGCTTTCAGGCGGTGGCGGCCTGCGCCACGCCCAGCAGGCGGGCCAGTGTGGCTTCGAGGTGTTCCACGTCATACGGCTTGTTGAGCCGGGCGGCGAATCCGTAATCCGCGAACTGTTTCAACATGTCGCCCTCGGCGTAGCCGGAACACATGACGGCCTTGACGGTCGGGTCGAACGCCCGCAACCGGCCGATGGTTTCGACGCCGCCGAGTCCGCCGACGACCGTGAGGTCGAGCATGACGGCGGCGAAGGGATTTCCCATCACCCACCCCCGGATGTACTCGACGATGGCGTCCTCCCCGTGCGCGGCGCGTTCGGTGGCAAACCCGATGCTTTCGAGCAGTTCGCAGGTCATGTCGAGAACCTCCGGCTCATCGTCCATGACGAGAATCCGCAGCGGTCGCCCGGTGGCGAGATCGAGTGTTCGGGGACGGGCCTGAAGCTGGAGCGGGTCGAGTTCGTCCTCCGCTCCGTTGGTTTTCGCCGGAAGGTAGACGGAAAAGGTCGTTCCCACGCCCGGTTCGGAAACGACGCCGATATGGCCGCCGTTGCGGCGAATGACTGAAAAGGTGACGGCGAGTCCGAGGCCGGAGCCGCCTTCCTTGGTCGTGAAATAGGGATCGAAGATGCGGTCGAGGTGTTCCGGCGGGATGCCGCCGCCGGTGT
Source organism: Blastocatellia bacterium NZW_1522 (assembly GCA_039793685.1). GTDB lineage: Bacteria > Acidobacteriota > Blastocatellia > Chloracidobacteriales > Chloracidobacteriaceae > JAAFHI01. Next base: position 104,783 of record JBDRAL010000049.1, on the reverse strand, counting down.
CGTTGACGGTGAGCCGGACGTACTCGCCCGGTTCGAGTGGAATCGCGGTGTTTTCGTCGAGGCGGATGTTTTCGGCCCGGACGGTGAGCCGCCCGCCCAGCGGCATGGCTTCCCGCGCGTTGACGGCGAGATTCTGGAGGGCCTGGGTAATCTGGCCTTCGTCAACGATGACTTCCCAGAGATGATTCCCGAGCGAGATGTCGCAGGAGACGTTCGAGCCATGCAGCACGAACGTCATCGAATCCTCAATCATCTGGGGAAGCCCGATCCGCGCCCGCTGGGGATTTCCTCCCTTGGCGAAAATGAGCAGTTCCCGGGCCAGCCGGGTGGCCCGTTGCCCGGCTTTTTCGATGCGGCCGAGTTTTTCCCGGAGCGGTCCGGTTTCCGGAATGTGCCGCTTCATCAGTTCGACGTTGCCGCAGATCGCCATGAGGAGGTTGTTGAAGTCATGGGCGATGCCTCCGGCAAGGACGCCGAGCGATTCGAGGCGACTGATTTTCAGCCGCTCCTCCTCGCGCTGTTTGAGATCGGTGAGGTCGAAGTCGAGACAGTACACTTCAGGGCCGCGCGGGGTGTCCTGAAGGGAATGCGAGGAATAAACCGTGACGAGGGAGCCATCGCTGCGCCGGACTTCCATTTCGCCCGGTTCGTCCACCCGGCCTTCCTGAAACCAGCGATTGAGCATTTCGGCCATCCCCGGACGTTCGTTCTCGTTGCACATCAATTCCTCGATCGTCTTTCCGATGGCTTCCGCCGAGGAATACCCGTAAATGGATTCACAGGAGGCGTTCCAGTAGACGATTTCGCGTCGGCTGTTGAACCCGAGAATGCCGAACTGGGGCATCTGCTCAAACAGTGCCCGGAAACGCTGTTCGTGTTCTTCAAGCAGTACTTCCCACTGTTTGCGCTCGGTGATTTCCCGCTGGACCGAGACCCAGTGCGTGACCTTGCCCGTTTCATCCGAAACCGGCGCGATGTTGACCTCCACCCAGAATTCGGTCCCGTCCTTCCGGTAATTGAGAAATTCGACTTCGACGGGGTCCCCACTCCGGATGGCTTCCCGCACCCGTTCAAGCGCCTCCCCGCCGGATTTCGGTCCCTGAAGCATCCGGGGCGTGTTGCCGAGGGCTTCCTCCGCGGAAAACCCGGTCTGACGGGTGAACTGGGCGTTGACGTAGACGATTTTCTGCCCGATGCCGGGTTCTGGGCGCGTGATGAGAAAGACGTCGCGGGACTGTTCGATGGCTTTTTCGAGCAGTTTCAGTCGTTCAGTGCGTTGTTCCTGTCTGGTGACGTCGCGGAACCGCCAGTAGTTGACGTTTCCGGTCAGGTGCGGCGAGGCCACGAACAGGCGGTCGGAAGCCTCGACAGGCCGCCACGACCCACCCTCCGGTTCGAGTCCCGGAAAGACGTCCGTGGGTAACTTTCCGGTCAGATCCGCCGATGATGTGCCAAGCACCGACTCGATGAGCCGGTTGGCGCCGAGAATCCGGCCGGTATCGTCGAGGAGGACGATGCCGTCGTCATAACCATCGAGAATTTCGACAAGGCATGCCAGCCGGTCGAACGAATCCGCCTCTGTACCTGGCTGTGATTCGCCTTCGAGACGGAGTCGTACCGATTCAATCAGGCCCATGGGAGAGGTTCCGTCAAGAATGGGGTAGGGGCTGGGTTCACTGACGAACCGCCGGGATGTCTTTCGAAGGGGCCTCCCCCTCGCATTTCATAACCCATTCGTCAGGATTTTCTGTATTTCCGATAGATTACGCCCGAAAGTCGGGAATGGACCAGTATTTTTTTCTCCGAATGAAAAGTTGCGGGGGGTATCGTCGCGGGACGGTGTCGAGGCGGGGGAAGGGCAACCTCCTTCCGAAGAACGGTATCGTTCCCGACCCGGTTGCCGGTTGCCCCGGCGCGGCCTATACTGGCGCGATTGGTGGGAATAGACCTTATGATTTTCGATTGAAGATTGAAGATTGAAGATTGAAGATTCCGGATTGAAGCCGTTCGCCGGTTCCCGCGAACGCCCCAATCGAAAATCTTCAATCAAAAATCGAAAATCCAGCAATCTTCAATCGAAAATCGAAAATTCAGGAATCTTCAATCGAAAATTTCCGTTGGGGTTTTGTAATGCTTGCTTCCTTTCTCACGCGCGCGGTGCTGGCTCTCGGCGACCCGTCCGCGCCGCCGCTCCCGGAGCACTTTCTTCCGGGACTGAAAAACTTCGCCGAATCGAACAACATCAGCTACCTCTACTCGCTGGACGCCTTCGACTGGACCATCTTCATCCTTTATTTCGGTCTGCTGACGATTCTGGCGATCTACGGGGCATACCGGCTGCGCATCACCTGGCTTTTCATCCGCTATCATCGCTTTCGTCCGCAGCCGCCCGCGTACTACTCCGAGGAAAACCTGCCGCCGGTCACGGTGCAGTTGCCGTTGTTCAATGAAATGTACGTCGTGGAGCGCCTGCTCGAAGCCTGCGTGAACCTCGACTATCCGAAGGACCGGCTCGAAATTCAGGTACTCGACGACTCGACCGACGAGACGACCGAAATCGCGCGCGCCGCCGTCGAACGCTACGCCGCGCAGGGCATCGACATCGTCTACATCCACCGCACCGACCGGACCGGCTTCAAGGCCGGCGCGCTCGGCGAGGGCCTGAAGGTTGCGAAGGGGAAGTTCATCGCGATCTTCGACGCCGATTTCCGGCCCAAGCCGGACTGCCTGCGGAAGATGGTCCACTATTTCAACGAGGACCGCGTCGGCGTTGTGCAGTTCCGGTGGAGTCACCTCAACGGCGACTACAACCTGCTCACGAAGGTCCAGAGCGTGATGCTCGACGGCCATTTCATCATCGAGCACACGGCGCGCCACCGCAGCGGCGGTTTTTTCAACTTCAACGGGACGGCGGGCATCTGGCGGCGCGAGGCCATCGAGAATTCGGGCGGCTGGCAGGCCGACACGCTCGCGGAAGACACCGACCTGAGCTACCGCGCACAGCTTCTCGGATGGAAGTTCGTCTACATCATGGACGAGGACGTTCCCGCCGAACTCCCGGTGGACATCAACGCCTTCAAGGTCCAGCAGCGTCGCTGGGCCAAGGGCTACACGCAGGTCGCGCTCAAGGTTTTCCCGCGCATCGGCGGCCTCAACCTGCCGCTGCATTCGAAAGTGGAGATGTTTTTTCATCTGTCGGGCAATCTCATCTACCCGCTGATGATCATCTTCCACCTGCTGCACTTCCCGATTCTCATCGTGCGGTTCAATCAGGGCTTCTTTCAGTTGATGCTGCTCGACGTGCCGTTTCTGTTCCTCTCGACCTTTTCGGTGACGTCCTACTATGTGATTTCGCTCAAGGAAATCCACGGACGCCGCTGGAAGGACCTCGTCATGATCTATCTCGCGATGGCCATCGGGGTCGGCATTTCCATCAGCAACGCCAAGGCGGTGCTGGAAGCGCTGTTCGGCATCAAGACGGCGTTCGTGCGGACGCCGAAGTACGCTATCGAATCCGGCAAGGACAAAGGCTGGCAGAAGAAGAAATACCGCCGGAAGATGGGCTGGATGCCGATTCTTGAAATCGGAATGGCGCTCTATTTCGTGTTCACCATCGGGTACGCCATTTACAGCCAGATCTGGGGCGTGCTGCCGTTCCTGTCGATTTTCGTTCTCGGCTACGGCTACGTCGGCGTCGCGTCGCTCCTGAACGGCCTCGGTTTCAAGGCCAAGGAAAAATCCCCGACCGACGGGGAGCTTTCGCCGGCGATGTCGGAATAGGTGTCGGGTTTCAGGAACCGCAGCCTGACCGTCAGGGAGGGCTGTCCGTGGCATCAAAAGAACCCGCCCGGTCGGAAACGGCCGGGCGGGTTTTCATGTGTATGAAAGAAAACGTTTGGCTGACGGCAAATCCGGTGTAAGGTCGGCAAAAAAAGGAGACTGACTTCGATGAGTACCGTTCCGATTTTCCGGTGCGCGAGTTGTGGCGAATACATCGCCGCCGACGCGCCGACCTGCCGTTTCTGCGGAAGCAAGGTGGATTTCAATCAGGCGATGCAGTCGGCGGTGTTTGAACGCAACAAAAATTCCCTTCTGAACCGGGCCAGCTATCTGCAAATCGTCGGGACGGCGATGATCCCGCTCGCCGCCCTCGGTCTGATCCTCGGGTTGTTGCGCGTTGGCATTCTGGCCCTGGCATTTGTCGTACCCATCGTTGCCGTGTTCACCTTTTTCGAACTGGGCAAACTCGGTCCGTCCGATCCCGACGTGGCGAAAGCCCGCAAGCAATGTCTGGTCTGTATCGGCGCTTCCATTCTCGCCTGGCTGTTCGCGCTGGGCGTGACCATCCTGATTATCGTGGCCAGCGCGGGATGAAATCCGGTGCGGTGACCCTGTTCATAGCCCGATCTTTTCGAGCGCGCGCAACAACCAGTTCGTTTCGGACGGTTCGGGATTGATGAACGGAAGCTCCGCTCCGTTTTCGAGCAGAAAGGCAATCACGGCCTTGTAGGGGTCGATGCCAATTTCCTTCTCGAACGGGCGGGCGCGCGCCGCTTCAAAGGCGTTGACGCCGCTCCACTTTGCATTGACGCTCACGCCCGCCGCGAGCGCCGCCCTTACCCCTTCCACGTCGCCGCGCGCCGCCGCGTGAACCAGCCGGAAGACCGGTTCATCCCACCCGAACCGGTCGCCGTCGTTGCCGATTTCATAGCAGGGGCAGGTACTGAACGCTTCTTCGCACTGGGCGATTTCCTCCGGTGTGGTCGGCTGTTTGAAGACAAAGGCATATAGCCCGGAATCATTGACGCGGAAATTGTTCGGCGCCAGATCCTGGCATAGTCCGCAGATCGTGCATTTCGTGTCAACGTAGTACTTGCCGGGAACGTTGTCGGGGTAGCGTTCAGGAAAATCAGCCATTGAAAACCTCCCTTACTCGGGGGCGGGGAAGAGATTCCGGAAGTTGAACGCCTCGGGCGTCGGCCCGTGTTGCCGGAGATGGTCCAGCCGTTCGATGGCTTCGGCGAGGCTCGGGGTGTGCGTTTCCGGTACCCACCACAGCACGACGAACGCTTCCTCCATCTGGTCGAACCATTCCTTGCGCCGCCGCATGATCGAGGCGTGGTCCGATTTGTAGACATATTCCCGCAGCGCCTCGATGTCCCGCCAGACCGACAGGTTGACGAGGACGTTTTCACCGAGCGGACGGAGCGTGGTCGCGTCGCCTTCCTCGGTCTGGAGCCGCCAGACGTACCCCGGCGATTCCTCGGCCAGCGCGTTGATGCGGTCGAGGTTGTTCACAAAGTCCGCCATTGACGGCGATTCGAGCGATTCTTTCATCAGGGCGATGTTGAGTTGCGCGAGATGGTGTTTCGACATGTTGTTTTTCTCCGAATTCAGGAATCCGTCGGGGGATTCCCCGGTCTGATGATCGCCCCCGCCGCGAGGGCGATGAAGTAAACATCGAGATAGCTCCGGTGGCTCGTGTGCGCCCAGAACGCCGCCGTGACGACCGCGAAACCGGCGAGGTGCGCGGCGACCAGCCCGATGACGGCGAATTTCTTCCGCAATCGCCATATTGCGAAGAACGAGAGCAGCAATACCGGCCCGTATGAAAATCCGTAGGCCAGTTGTTCCGCCAGTCCTTTCGCCGGATTCAGCCAAACCGAGAACCCGGCGAGGTTCTTCCGGATTGCGCCGACGAATGTTTCCGTCGGGTGTGTCCGGATGAAGTTCATTGCCTGTCGGAAATACCAGTCGTCCTGCGCGGTTTCGCTTTTTGAAACCTGGGCGAATGAAACCTGCTCGGCGGGCGTCCAGCGCGCCATTGCGGCGTCGCGGCTGCGGTCGATGCTGCCGGACGGGTAACTTGAAAACGTGTCGGCGTTGTTGCCGACCCAGAGCGCGTGACCGCTCCGGACGCCGATGACGAACCGTCCGACCACGACCTGATTGCGGACCATCCACGGCAGAATCGTCAATCCGAACGCCAGCCCGAACACCGCCGCTCCGGTCAGCCGTCTTTTCAACGGTTCATCCCGTTTCAAAACCGTCCAGACCAGCGCCAGCCCGACGAACGGCAGAATCGTCGGCCTGACCAGCGCCGCGATTCCGAAAACCACCCCCGCGAAACCGCAGCCTGTGGGAGGGCTGTCCTTTACCAACAGCCACGTTCCGAATGCGGTGAAAAACGTAAACAGCCCTGTTTCCTGAAGCGCCGTGTCGTGGACCACGAAGTAGGGATAGACCGCGCAGATCCACCCGGCGAGCAGCCCCGCGCGCCGGTCCGCGAACCAGCGTTCGGCAAGTTTCATTGTAAAAAAACAGGTTCCCGCGCCCACGAGCGCCTGCGCGACCGCGAGCGCGACGAACGCCCGCGTCCCCCACGTCGCGAGCGCGAGAAACGCGGGGTAGCCGGGCGTCCAGAAGGCGCAATTCGTCGCGTCGTAGCAGAACGAATGCTCCGCGACGATCTTCCGCGCCAATACGAAATAGAAATCGTAACTGCCTTCCCAGAAACCGGCCTCGCCCCGCGCCAGCCGGACGCCGAGGCGGAGGAGAAACGCGGAAAGGATGAAAAAAAAGGATGAAGGATGAAGGATGAAGGATGAAAAAAAGGGGGGGCGGTTTGAAGGGGATGGAAATTGACGTGTCCCCGTTGATGAAATTTCCGAATGGATGCCATTGGAGTTTATTTCATCTCTCATCCTGTCGGTTTGATTCATCCTTCATCCCTCATCCTTCATCCTTCACCACGCGGCACCGACTCCACGAACGTCAGCCCGAAGCCTTCGAGCGCGGTGAGACGGCGCGGGTGATTGGTCAGGATGCGGATTTTCTGGAGGCCGAGCGAACGCAGAATCTGCGCCCCCGTGCCATAGTCGCGCACGCTGCCGTGGGTGAAATCCACCGGTCCGTCGGGACCGGCTTCCGCAATGGCTTTCAGATGAGCTTCGAGTTGTGTCCCGCCGAGTTTCTGCCGCAGGTAAAGCAGCACGCCGGTTTCTTCCTCGCCGATGCGTTTCAGGGATTGGCGCAACCAGTCGCCCGCCGGGTCGCGCAGTTCGCCGAACACGTCGCCGAGCAGGGTCTGCGAATGGACGCGCACGAGGACCGGTTCGTCCGCCGTCGGATTGCCTTTCACCAGCGCGAGGTGAACTTCATTCGTGATGTCGCTGCGGAAGGTGACGGCCGTGAATGTGCCGTAGGGCGTTTCGATGTCCGCCTTCGCCGTCTGTTTGACGTGGATTTCGTTCGCCAGCCGGTAGCGGATGAGGTCGGCGACGGAAATGATCTTGAGGTCGTGTTCGCGGGCGAATTCGACGAGCTGCGGCATCCGCGCCATCGTGCCGTCGTCGTTCATCACTTCGCAGATGACCCCGGCGGGTGTGAGTCCGGCGAGCCGGGCCATGTCCACGCTGGCTTCGGTCTGCCCCGGCCGGACGAGCACCCCGCCGTTGCGCGCGCGGAGCGGAAACATGTGACCCGGACGCGCGAGGTCGGCGGCGGTCGTCGCCGGATCGACCGCCGTGAGGATGGTCGTCGCCCGGTCGGCGGCGGAAATCCCGGTCGTCACGCCGCGCCTCGCTTCGATGGAAACGGTGAAGGCCGTCCCGAAGCCCGATGTGTTGTTGGAAACCTGCGGCGGCAGGTCGAGTTCGTCGCACCGCTGCTCGGTGAGCGGCAGACAGATGAGGCCCCGGCCATGTTTCGCCATGAAATTGATGATTTCCGGCGTGACCTTTTCGGCGGCGCAGACGAGATCGCCTTCGTTTTCGCGGTCCTCGTCGTCCACGATGATGATCATGCGCCCGTCGCGGATGTCGGCGACGGCGGCTTCGATGGTGGCAAGCGTACTCATGGAAAAAATTTGAATTTTTACGGAAGAAAAGGCGAGGTCTGGGGGTCAAACCTGCGACGTTGGAAAATTTTAACGGTAAGGAGGCCGAAACATCGGACAAAACCCGGAACGGGCTGACCGACCCGGACGCTTTACTGTGTAATCGATGGAAGAATCAATGAGAAAAAACGGATTTACCCTTTTCACGCTCTCCTCGCTCGTCCTTTCGCTTCTTTTCTGGGTGGTTCCAGTGTCGGCTTCCGGCAAGGCCGGAGTGTCGGGCACGGTTCGTGACGCCTCCGGTGCGCCCGTCGCGGATGCCCGAGTGGCGCTCCTCAGCGCGCAACAGATCGTCATTGCGGTGACGAAGTCCGGAGCGGACGGAAAATACGAGTTCACCGAAGTCAATCCCGGCAGCTATGAAGTCAACGCGACGGGCGGCAACGGCCTGGTCGGACGCGCCGCTGTCACCGTCGATGCCGATCATTCCGAACCCTGCGACCTCGTCCTCGCCGTGTCGCCGCTCGTCGAGGCGGTGAGCGTCACCGCCGACATCGGGCAGGTTCAGGACAAGGACCAGATCGGTCAGTCCATCAACATCATTCCCCAGGAACGCATCGCCCAGCGCGCGCTGAGCGGCCTTTCCGAAGTCGCGAACGAGGAAGTCGGCATCGTCCAGCAGCGGACCAGTTCGACGGTGGCCGGCATTTTCGTGCGCGGGCTGACGGCCCGGAACGTCTCGGTGTTCGTGGACGGCATCCGCTTCACGACCGGCGTCCAGCGCGGCGGTGTCAGCACCTTTTTCAACACGGTCGATCCGAGCGAACTGCGCGCGGTCGAAATCCTGCGCGGGCCGAACAGCTCGCAGTACGGCAGCGACAGCATCGGCGGGAGCGTCCAGCTCGTGACCAACACCGTGCCGTTCACGCAGGGCGGCCTCGAATTTCACGGCCAGAGTTCGTTTTTCGGCTCGTCGGCCAATCAGGGCTTCGGCAACGCCTCGCGGTTCACCCTCGGCGGACGCAACTTCGGCCTTGCGGTCAATCTGTTCGGTCGGCGCTCGAATCCGCTCCGTACCGGTCAGGGCGAAGATTCCCGCTCGGCGGTAACCCGTTTCTTCGGACTGCCGTCGAACAAGTTTTATGACAACCGCGTGCCGGATTCCGGTTTTTCCGAATACGGCGGCAGTTTGAAGTTCAACTACGCCTTCCGGCCGAAGCACCAGATTCAGTTTTCCTACCAGCGGGCCAATCAGGACGGCGCCAAGCGGCCCGACCAGTTGCTCGGCGGCGACGGAAACCTCATCGCGGCGGTCAGCAACGTGATGCTCGACTTCGGCTACCTGCGCTACGACACGCAGGCGATTCCGTTTCTCGACACCTTCTCCGTCGGAACGAGCTACAACGCCCAGCGCGAAAACCGGTTCAATCAGGGCGGGCAGGGAAACGCCACCGGAACGATCACTTCGCAGTATGAAAAACTGCGGGCCAACGGCGTGCAGATTTACGGCGCGAAAGTGCTGCCCGGTCGCCACTCGGTTCTCGCCGGAGCCGATTTCTATCGTGAACGGGTGACCGCGCCCGCCTACGATTTGAACCCGGTCAACGGCGTCGTGACGCCTTCGCGGCCGCGCGTGCCGAACGGCGCGTTCTACAACAACTATGGTTTCTACGCGCAGGACGTCTGGGACGCGATTCCCGAACGCCTGCGGATTTCCGCGAGCCTGCGCTACGGCGTGACGTCCTATCAGGCGCGGTCGGGGCAGAACCCGACGGTCGCCGGGCGTCCGCTCGTGGTGGACGATTCCATCCGCAACGATGCCTTCACGTTCCGCGTGAGCGGCGTTCTCAATGTATATAAAGGCTTTTCGGTGGCGGGCAGCGTGAGCCGCGGCTTCCGCGCGCCGAGCATCACCGACCTCGGCGCGCTCGGCATTCAGGGGAACGGCATCTTCGAAGTCGCCGCCCCGAACGTGGCCGGCCTCAACGCGACGGTGGGCACGACCGCCGACGCCAACGCCGTCTCGACCGGCGTTCCGGTCCGGCAGGTGACGCCCGAACGGAGCATGAACTATGAAGGCAGCCTGCGGTACCGCAACCGGCGGATCGACACCGATTTCACCGGTTTCGTGACCAACATCGACGGCGTGCTGACGTCCCAGACGCTGATTCTGCCGCAGGGCGCGGTCGGAACCCGGCTCGGCTCGGAACTCATCACGTCGCAGAACGCCAACGGCGCGGTCTTCGTCGCGGCGGCGACCAACGCCGTGCGCGTCCGCACCAACTTCACCGACGCCCGGATCTACGGCGTCGAATACAACCTCGACGTCAAGGCGTCGCAGGACTGGACCGTCGGCGGAAACTTCACCTGGATTCACGCCGAAGACCGCGCCACCGGCCTCGCGCCGAACATCGAAGGCGGCACGCCGCCGCCGATGGGCGTCCTGCGAATTCGCTATCAGCCTGCCGCGAAACGGTACTGGGTTGAAAGTTCGGTCGTGGCCGCCAACCGGCAGGATCGTCTGTCATCGCTCGATCTGGATGACCGCCGCATCGGCGCGCCCCGCTCGCGGACGCAGATTCAAAACTTCTTCCGGCGCGGCGCGACCGTGCGCGGCTTCGTCTCGCCCGGCCCGGACAACATCTTCGGCAACGCCGACGATACGCTGCGCCTGACCGGCGAAACGCTCGCCCAGATTCAGACTCGCGTTCTGGGCGCGGCGACGAGCGCGCCGCAATTCCGCGCGGTCAACGGGTACGCGACGTGGAATCTCCGGGGCGGCTACCGCTTCGGTGAGCGCCACGAAGTGCTGGTCGGCCTCGAAAACATCCTCGATAAAAACTATCGCGGCATCAGTTGGGGCACGGACGCGCCGGGCCGCAACTTCACGGTGCGCTACACGGTGCGTTTCTGACGCGCCAATGACGCGCGTTCTCGACCGGGGCGGGATTCGAACGAATCCCGCCCTTTTTCGTTTCGGCGAACCACCTGTATTGATGAGCGAATCTTCAAGATGCCGGGAATGGTTCTTCTTGTCTCCGGAGATGTCGATTCTGAATATTTTTTCATTTCTTTGGAAGAAAATTCCAAGGTGAACCGTCTTACCAGTCAGGTTGGACGGACTTATGCCATTCAGCCTTTATGCTTCGCCAACGGCGCCGAAGGTCGTACCTGGCGCACACGTCACATTATTGCGCGTCATTGATCCGGAATTTTCTGAGGGTTGGGTTCCGGTTTTTCAGTGGCGGATTGACAATGGCCTGAAAAAATCGTTTCAGGAGCTACATTTTCAACTCCTCCCGTTGCCTGCCGGTTGTCGGTTCTCCGGTTTTCTCGGAACGGACAATCTCCCGCGCCATTGGTTCGGCATCCCCCTTCACATTTCTTCGGAGAGGCACGCCGAGCCTTGTCTTCCCTTATTTTTCATCCAGGAGTGTAATCAATGGCTTCTCCTCAAGCGCGCTTCGGAAAAGCGCCATCGTTCAGACGGGCAACTTTTTTGTTGTTGCTCGTGCTGGCGATCTGCACGGCGGTAACCATTTCTCCAATGTTCCCCGGTTCAGGCGTTTCCGCCCAGAACGGGGCAGGGGGCCCTGTCGGATTGCGACTTTCCAGCCATCCGACCATGACGGCCGAAGCGGGTGAAAAGTCACCCACGCCGGGAACCAAGGCGACAAAAGGTGTCGGCGAGGTTCAGACCTTTTCGAAAGCGGTTCAGAACCAGTTCGCCGCGATTTACCGCGACGTGGATTCGCGGACTCCCGCGCAGCAGAAAATAGACTCGAACCTCATCTACGCCTCGCGCATGGCCGTCGGTCGCGACGCCGTGCCGGGAATTCCGACGCTCGACACCGGCGTCGAAGTGGCCAAGGATGGAACGGTGGTGGTTGATGTTCGCGCCGTCGTCAATGATGAAACCCTGACGCTGGTCAAAAAGAACGGTGGGGAAATCATCAATTCCTTCGCTTCCGGGGATTCGATCATGGCCCGGATGCCGATCGCCAACCTCGAAGCCCTCGCCGCCAACAGCAGCATCCGCTTCATCGGTCGCGATCTGGGGGCGACGACGAATGCCGTGAAGACGGCCCCGGTCGTGGCCGAAGCCCCGGCGTCGGTTGAACCGACGCCGGCCGGTCCGGCGGGGCCGCCCACGCAGGCCGAAGCGGTCAAGGCGCGCCGCGCCGAAGTCCGCGCCCAGTTGCTGGCAAAGGCCAAGGCCATTGCCGCCGCGCAGGACGTCGAATCGAACGCCGTGCCGGTGGCCGGAATCCGTGCCGCCGTGTCGCAGGGCGACATCCGGCATCGTTCGCGGGCGGCCCGCGCGACGTTCGACATCGACGGCACGGGATTGAAAATCGGCGTTCTCTCCGACAGTTTCAACTTCACCGGAACGGCGCCAGCGGACATTCCCACCGGCGACCTGCCGGGGCCGGGCAATCCCAACGGCTATACCACGGCGGTGCAGCTTGCCGGAACGGGCGAAGGTACTTCGGGCATTGACGAAGGTCGGGCGATGCTCCAGATCGTTCACTCGGTGTTGCCGGGGGCGCAACTCTATTTCGCCACCGCTTTCGGAAGCATTTCCAGTTTTGCGAACAACATCGCCGCGCTCGGCGGCCTGAGCACCTTCCGGGGCGGGGCCGTGACCGGCACGGTCGTTCCGGGCGGCTGCGACATCATCATCGACGACGTGTTCTACTTCGCCGAAACCGGCCTTCACGACGGGATGCAGACCGGTGTGACCTCGCCGAACAACATGGCCATCGTTACCCAGGCGGTCAACGACGTGACGGCGGCGGGCAAGCTGTATTTCTCCTCGGCCGGCAACTCCGGCAACGTCAACGACAACACCGGCGGTGCGTGGGAAGGCGACTTCCCGGCGACCGGCGGTACGGTTCCGACGCCGATTTCAGGTGGCGGCGATGCCCTCATCTGGAATGGCACGGACGTGGGCAACACCATCACGGCGGTGGCTTCCTCCACCTCCAACATTCCCGTGACGATGCAGTGGTCCGACCCGCTCGGCGGCTCGTCCAACAACTACGATCTTTTCCGACTCAATTCGACGCTGACCTCGATTACGGCTTCTTCGGTCAATACCCAGAATGGGACGCAGGATCCGCTTGAAGCCGTGGGACAGGGTACGACTGCCAACGGCTCGCGACTGGTGGTCGTCCGCCGCACGGGCGCAGCGCAGCGTTTCATCAGCCTCAGCACCAACCGTGGTCGTTTGCAGTACGCCACGAGCGGTCAGACGCGCGGACACTCCGGTGCCGCCAATGCTTTCGGTGTTGCCGCGACGCCGGTCAATTCCGTCAGCCCCACGTTCCCGGCTCCTTTCGGCGCAACCAACGTCGTTGAAACCTTCAGCTCGGACGGTCCGCGCCGGGTGTTCTTCGACGCGGCGAACCAGCCCATCACGCCGGGGAACTTCCTCGCCGGCACCAGTGGCGGCCTGCTCCGTCAGAAACCTGACGTGACGGCAGCCGACGGTTCGCCGACCACGCTTCCCCCGACGAGCGGATTGAACCCGTTCTTCGGCACGTCCGCCGCCGCGCCGCACGCGGGGGCCATCGCGGGTCTGGTCAAGGCCGCCTTCATCAAGAACGGCGTCGCCAATCCGACCCCCGCGCAGATTCGGACGATTCTCCAGAACACCGCGCTCGACATCGAGGCCCCCGGCGTTGACCGTGACTCCGGTTTCGGCATCGTCCAGGCATTTCAGGCGGTGCAGGCGACCGGCCTCACGGGAGGCGCGGGCCTCGACACGGGCACGATCACGGCGACCGAAGCCGCTGGAGGCAACAACAACGGTTTCATCGATCCGGGAGAGAACGGGACGCTGAACGTCCAATTGAGCAACGTCGGTCTGGCCGATGCCACCAATGTCAGCGCAACGCTCACCACCACGACCACGGGTGTGACGATTATTACGCCAACGCCCCGCAGCTATGGCACGATCGCACAGAACGCCAGCGCCACCAACGCGACGCCCTTTGCCTTCGCGCTGTCGCCGAGCTTCCCCTGCGGCAGCACCATCAACTTCGCCCTCAACGTCACCTACGACGGCGGCGTTTCGGGTGCTTCACCGAAAACGATTTTCTTCTCGGTTCCGACCGCCCACGGATTCTCCGTGACGACGAACCTCGACACTGTCGCTCCGCCGACCAGTCCGTTCTACACGGCGGTGACCAACAACGACCAGATCGGACGCCTTTTCGGGACCGGTACGGCTTCGACCTGCGCCGCGCCGAAGGCGAATCCCGGCCTGTCGGGAACCCAGCCGACGCTCCAGCGGCGGTATGACGCCTACACCTTCACGAACGGCAATTCCTCTTCGTGCGTGACGGTTTCGCTCAACTTTCCGTTGAGCAACGGGGCCAACTTCATCAGTTCGGTGGCCTACACCGCCTTCACTCCGGCGACCCCGACCACCGGGTATGTGGCCGATCTGGGAAGTTCATTCGTTTCCAGTTCCGTGGCGCTCGGCGGCTCCGGTTCGTACTCCTTCACGGCGGCGGCGAACACGTCCTACACCATCACGGTGGTTGAGGCGAGTTCGGGCGCCGTTCCTGCGACACCTTCGGACCTCAGCATCTATCGTCTGAGCGTTTCGGGACTTTCCTGCGCCTCGGTAAACGCACCGACGCAAACGGTGGTCAACTCGAACGTGAGTCTCGGGGTGACGGGGCAGAGCGTGAACGCGCCGACCTGCGGCGCGCAGGGGTACTCGAACGACCTCGTGTTGAACGCGACGCTGACGAACACGGGAACGACGACGTTGCAGAACCTTGCGTTCCAGGTGACGGAACTGCGTGAAGCGAACGGGGCCGCCCCGGCGGTGCCGTTCCGTCTGATCAGCGCCGACGGCGCGACCTGTACGTCGGGTGGTCTGGTGGGTGCAATCCAGACGGTTTCGACGCCGACCACACTGCTGCCGGGTCAGTCGGTGAACGTGACGTTCACGATTGCGATTCCGTCGGTCCGCCGGTTGCGTTTCCTGTTCAACGTGCTTGGCGTCAACACGGGCGTCGGTCAGCGCCAGTCGGTCGAGAAATCGGCCGCCGCGCCGCTCGGCTTCGACGTGGCGCCGAATGCGTTCGATAACAGCCTTGCGGTCACGAAGGTTGCACCGTCCGGAAATACTTCCGGAGCGGTCAACGCGAGTGACCGGGCCGCGAGGAAGCGGTAACTTCAACCTCTTCCGCTTCGGCGGGATACAAAAGGAATGGGGGACACGATGCGAGTCGTGTCCCCCATTCCTTTTGTATCGGGCTTCCGTTCGTGGATGAACTTCGCCAAACCTTCCAGTTTCTCCCTGACGTGGCTGCATCGTTTTTTCTTTCATTTTTCTTCCATAAATCTTCCGTAAGGCGTGGCGGACTTGTTTCGGTTCTGTTAAAACGCCCGAGAATCCGGTTCATTTCTGGATATTTTCAGTTGTTCCGATGCCCTTTTTCGGTCCTGGAGCTTCGTGTGCCCTTTATCCGAAGGGGGGCGATGAAAAACATTTATTTGAAGAGGTACCAATGCGCGATAACCAACGTTCAACGAGGACAACTCGCGGGCGTCTCGGAAGTCTCTTCGCGGTGACGGCGCTGGCCGGTCTGCTGTTCGGCTGGGTGCCGAACGGCGTGACGGTTTCCGCTCAGAACGGCAAGGACAAAAAGGGGCGTGTCGAACAATCCAAACCCGTTCAAACCGAAGGGGTCTTGCCTGAATCGTGGAATCCTGAAAAGGAACGGGCCGCGAAATTTGCCGGCGGAGAGGATATTTCCGCCGTTCCCGTGTACGACAAGAAGGCTGAAGCTGAGAAGTACGTCAGCCTGAAGTTGAAGAATGGACAGGGGACCCTGACGGCTGAAAGCCCGGCGATTTCCGAAGGCGCCGAAATGAACCGGCGGGAGCGTCAGAAAGAAGGAAAGAAAAACCGGAAAACGTCTCCCAAGGCGAAGTCGGCGGTCAGCGCGCAGCCTGTGACCCAGCCCGCCGCCGTGGCGGCCAAGCCTGCCGCCGCGCCGAAGATGGAAGTGGATTTCGGGGTCGCGCAAGACCCGCAACCGCAGGCGCCGGTCCTGACGACCAGTTTCGACGCGGCCGATTTCGCGACCAACGCCGCGACCAACGCGGGCGGCCTCTTCATTCCGCCGGACTGCGACGGCGCGGCCGGTCCCGGCCATGTCGTCAACGTCATCAACTGCACGATCGAGTGGTATACCAAGGCCGGCGTTCGTCAGAACCAGCAGAGTCTGCGTGCGTTCTTTACGCCCGCGACGCTGCCGCCCGGCTATGTCGCGCCCGCCGATGCCACCTTCGACCCGAAGGTGCTGTATGACACGCAGGCCAACCGTTTCGTGGTCATCACGATTTCGGGCGCGGCTTCGGCTGCCTCGCGCGTGTATCTGGCCGTGTCGCAGACGAGCGATCCCAATGACGGCTGGTTTTACTACCAGTTCGCCAGCAACGTGACGATTGCCGGCAACAACACCTGGTTCGACTTTCCGGGATTCGCCGTCGATTCGCAGGCGATTTACATCACCGGGAACATGTTCCGGGTGACCGGGGGGGCATTTGGCGGCGTCCGTTTGTGGATCATTCCGAAGACACCGTTCTATACGGGCGGAACGCCGACCAACGCGATCTATGACCCGATCACCACGGCCGGCGGCGACGGCGCGGTCGCGACCACCGCGCAACCCGCGATCATCTATGGATCGACGCCGGGCACGGTCGGGACCTACCTGATGCAGTATTCCGGGTTGAGCGACGGGACCAACGAATTTCTCGGCGCGATTCAGATCGAGAATCCGCTGACGACGCCGGTGTTCACCGGACGGTTCGTCGCGCTGGGCGATATTGAAGCGACCAACGTCGCGTTGCCCACGACGTTCCAGCGCAGCAACGGCGTTCGCGTGGCGACCAACGACCGCCGCGTGTCGAATCACCCGATTTTCCGCAACAACGTCATTTCACTGGCCGCGCCGTTCCTTCCGACGACCGGGCCGGATGCCGGTCAGGTGACGGTTCGCTGGTGGCAGGTCAACGTTTCCGACTTCGCCGCGCCGACGCTGGTCGATACCGGAATCATCGGCGGCGAGGAAATCGCCCCCGGCGCGTTCACCTACTTCCCGTCGGTGAGCGTCAATTCCGTCGGAAGTCTCGCCATCGGATTTTCCATTTCCGCGCCGAGCATTTTCCCGAGTTCGGCCTACACGTCGCGTCGCGCGACCGACCCGGCCGGAACGACGCAGGCCCCGTCCATTCTGCGGAGCGGGACCGATTACTACTTCCGCCAGTTCGGCGCCACGAACAACCGGTGGGGAGATTATTCGGGAATCGCCGTCGATCCGACGGATGATTCGTTCTGGGTCTATAACCAGCACTCCATCTCCCGCGGCACGGTCACGGCGACGTTTCAGGATGGCCGTTACGGAACGGCGTGGGGCCGTTTCTCCGCCGAGGCGAACGCGCCCGTGCTGTATCTCGGAACGGTGACCTCCGCCGAGTCGAACACCAACGTCAGCAACAACAATGGCGCGGTGGAAGCCGGTGAAGTTGCCGCGCTGACCGTTCCGCTGAGAAACCTCGGGACGGCCGACGCTTCTGGCATCACGGCGACGCTCACCACGTCCACTCCCGGCGTCACGATTCTCAGCGGGGCCAACAAGGCGTATCCCGGCATTTCGGTCGGCGGAAGCGCCACGCCCGCCGTTCCCTTCGGTTTTCAGCTCGCGCCGGGCTTCCCCTGCGGCGGGTTGATCGACTTCACCCTGAACGTCACCTCCAACGGCGGTTCACAGACCCTGACGTTCCAGACCGGCGTCGGGCCGACGACCACCGCGAATGCGTCAACCCTCATCATCAATGAAACGCTCGACGGCACCGCGCCGGCGGCGAATGCCTTGTACACCGCGACCACCGGCGTGACTTCCGCTACCGGGTTCCGGCTGAACCGGGACGGTGTCGCTTCGACCTGCGCGAATCAGAAAACCTCGCTTGGGCATGCCGGTGCCGCCGGGGCACGGCGCTACGATGCCTACACTTTCCAGAATCCCGGATCGACCCCGATTTGCGTGTCGATCAATCACGCGACCACTTGCACCGCTGCCGGACAGGACCAGTTCAGCGCGGTCTATTACCCGACGTTCAACCCGGCGAACATTCTCGACAACTGGCGCGCCGACCGGGGCGTGGCTGCCAACAGCGTGGCCGGAACGACCTTCTCGGTCACGATTCCGGCGCGGCAGTCCTTCACGCTGGTCGTGAGTGAAGTCAACCCGGCCGGGAGCGCCGCGTGCGGCACCTATACGCTGACCGTGACTGGTCTCGTGACGGGGTCCTGCGCGGGTGGCGCGCCGTTCACGCAGGCGGTGGTCAACTCGAACGTGAGCCTCGCGGTGACGGGGCAGAGCGTGAATGCGCCGACCTGCGGCGCTCAGGGCTACTCGAACGACCTCGTGTTGAACGCAACGCTGACGAACACGGGAACGACGACGCTTCAGAATCCGGCGTTCCAGGTGACGGAACTGCGTGAAGCGAACGGAACCGCGCCGGCGGTGCCGTTCCGTCTGATCAGCGCCGACGGCGCGACCTGTACGTCGGGTGGTCTGGTGGGTGCAATCCAGACGGTTTCGACGCCGGTATCGCTGCTGCCGGGGCAGTCGGTGAATGTGACGTTCACGATTGCGATTCCGTCGGTGCGTCGGTTGCGCTTCCTGTTCAACGTGCTTGGCGTGAACACGGGTGTCGGTCAGCGCCAGTCGGTCGAGAAATCGGCCGCCGCGCCGCTCGGCTTCGACGTGGCGCCGAATGCGTTCGATAACAGCCTTGCGGTCACGAAGGTTGCACCGTCCGGAAACGCTTCCGAAGCGGTCAACGCGAGTGACCGCGCGGCGAAGAAGCGCTAACCCTTTCCGCTTCGGCGGAACACAAAACGAACGGGGCGCGATGCGAGTCGCGCCCCGTTTCATTGGTAGGACTAAAGTGGATAGTACACCCGTCCCTCGTGAACTGGACGCGATGGACGACCTTAACAAGGCTGGAGTTAAAACAGATTTTTCCCCTTACGACCGATGAGAAAACTATCGTTACAACTTCATATACTTCCTGAGGAAATACCCATCCTTCTTGCTGGTCTACTCTATGACCCAAGTGTATTTGTTACACTGGTTAGCGAGGCGCCGTTAAAATTTCACCTGGTTGAAGAGAAAGAATTTAATCTGACTGATTGTAAAGCAGTTATCTTTACTCTATCGCCACCAAACATCAGTGCCCGATCTATAAGCGACTTTCGTCGTATCAATCCTGACTGTCTTGTTTTTGAGATTGGTCAACTCAGCCATCAGGGCCTAGCTGAATCTTGGCTATGGGCTATGACCGAGAACAATGATGCGATGAAACGATGGAAACTCGCGGCGAAATCAATTCGGTCAGCTACGTTCAGTGGGGCAAAAGCAATGAATCCCCATACTGGTGAAACAGCTTTAATGAGAGGTCACCGTTTTTCGTCTGGTGCTCAATCTCTATTTTCGAAGGGCGTCGCAATACTTCCCGTAGCCGGACACGTCATTATCAAGCTTATCAACTGATGTTATGCAGTGCCGCCTCGGCGGGAAAAAAGGAACGGGGCGTGACTCGCATCGCGCCCCGTTCCTTTTTGTGTTTGCCAGTGGTTCGTTGCCAATCGTCAGTGGAAAGCAGCGAGAAGTCGGCGTTCGTCTCCACTAACTACTAACCACTAATCACTAACCGCTAGTTCCCCGGCTCCGGTTCCGGATCGGGGGTCGGCGTGGGCTGTTCGCCCGGTTCCGGCTCGGTTTCGCAGGTTTTGCGGTTGTTGCAGGCTTTCAACGTGTGGCGGGCTGCCTGGAGGATGCCCGTTTCCTCAAATCCTTCCCAAATCCAGACGGTATCGACCGCGTCAGTGAGGGCTTCGGGGGCGACGAGCTGGTTCGTACTGACCCGGTTGGCGTGTTCGTTCGACTCCGCCCAAATCCGGTCCGGGCGATAGGCGAGTGAATCGTGGCGCAACATCACGCCGAACGTGTCGACCGCGTTGTTGCGGGCGAGGATGTCGCGCAGGGCGGCGAGGCTTTCACCGTCGCCCTCCGAGATCGGAGCGGTACCGGCGAGGTCGGCCGTCGCGGCATATTCGAGGCCGGTCATCTGAATGACGTCACCGGCGGCGTTTTGAACAAACCGGCAGTTGATCGGCGTCAGGGATGATTCGTCGAGTCCGTCCTTTGACACCGGCTGCACGGTGACGACATCCCCGAGCGGCGACTCGATGAACAATTCGTTGTCGGATACCGCGAAATGACGGTGGAGCAGCGACACGGCGAAACGCCCGTGCAGGTCGTTCGACACGAGAAACGCTCCCAGTTCGTCGAGACATTTCACTTCAGCGTCAGTCATGTCGCGCAAGGGCGACAGCGCAGCGTAATCCGTTGACGTATGCGGTTGAATCTGAACCTCTTTGGTCATTGCGCAAAGCCTCCTGTTCCGGGAATTCGGTCAATTCCCGCCCCCTTCAGGGAAAATACGGCTCCCCGCTTTCACCGAAAGACGGAAAGCGCGATCGGTTGAACGTCGGCATGAGACTGTTTCTCAAACGTACGGCTGCTCGAACTCCGCGAAACGATGTCCGCGCCCCGAGTTTGAGAAGATTCTCATGAAAACTGGACTGAGTGTGTGTTGGCTGGAAGAACCTAACCGATGACGCGCCAAAAGGAAAGCCCGACAACCCCAATTGAGAGTTGAGAATTGAGAGTTGAGAATGTGAAGTGATTGATGGGGGCGAGGCGTGATTTCAGGTCAGTTGCCTTTTGGAATTCTCAATTCTCCATTCTCAATTACTTCAAAATGACTCGTCCCTGATAAAACCGGAAGGGACCTTGCAACTCGATCACCGTTCCGATTTCCTCCGGAGACCGCTTCTCCGGCACGAGATTCCATATCCGGACGTCGCGGTCGTCACCGCCCGTGGCCAGGCGTGTTCCATCGGGCGAAAAGGCAAGTGATTTGATGGTGGACTCGTAGCCTTTCAGCCGGAAGACTTCAATCCCGGTTTCGCTTTCCCAGAGAGACACATATTTGTCCTTGCCGCCGGTGGCAATCAGACGACCGTCCGGCGAAAAGGCGACGGTTTGAATCGGGCCGGAATGGCCTTCGAGACGGGTCATTTCGGCCCCGGTTGAAATATTCCAGACCCGGGCCGTCAGGTCGCCGCTGCCGGTGGCGAGGCGTTGCCCGTCAGGTGAAAAGGCCACCGAGTAAACCGAATCCAGATGTCCCTCGAACCGCTTCAGTTCACGACTGGTTGCCACGTCCCACAAGCGCGTCGTCCGGTCCGCTCCCCCGGTGACGACGGTGTGTCCGTCCGGAGAAAAACGGATGCAGAGCACCATTTCGGAGTGACCCTCCAGTTTTTTCGCGATCCTTCCGGTTTCGACATCCCACAGGGCGGCGGAACCATCCGAACCGCAGGTCGCGAGCAGTTTCCCGTCGGGTGAAAACGCAATTCCGAGATTGCTTTTACCCTCTCCCGGAAACTGTCTGAGTTCCTTCCCGGTCCGGGCGTCCCACAGTTTGACGTCGTTGTCGCCACCGGCGGCAATCCACCGGCCATCGGGTGAAAATGCGCAGGCGAAAAAAATGCCTTTGGAGTTGAGGGTAAGGCTTTGGCTCGCGCCACCAAGCTCCCAGACCCGTGCCGTCAAGTCGCGGCTTCCCGAAACGATTCTTTCGCCATCGGGCGAAAA
The DNA here is from genome assembly GCA_039793685.1 of Blastocatellia bacterium NZW_1522. Lineage (GTDB taxonomy): Bacteria > Acidobacteriota > Blastocatellia > Chloracidobacteriales > Chloracidobacteriaceae > JAAFHI01. The sequence continues at coordinate 83,186 of JBDRAL010000049.1, read as the reverse complement.
GGCGATGGCCTGAATCCATCCTTGATGGCCTTCAAGTCGGGTTGACGCCTCGGATTTTCCAAGATTCCAGAGTCGCGTCGTTTTGTCGGTACTTGAACTGGCCAGTACCTTGCCGTCCGGCGAGAACGCAACGGCGTTGATGCCGCTCGCATGACCTTCGAACCGCTCGATTTCAACCCCGGTCCGGGCATTCCAGACCCGTACCACCTTGTCGGCCCCGCCGGTCGCGATCTTCTTTCCGTCCGGTGAAAAAGCGGCGCATTCGAACATTTCGCCGGTTCCGAACAGTTGGCCGAGGAGGACGCCGCTCGTGGCATCCCATAGTTTGGCCGTCTGGTCGAAACTCCCGCTCACGATCCGCCGACCGTCAGGCGAGAAGGCGACTGCCAGAATGAAGTCGGTGTGACCTTCCAGTTTTGTGAGCTGGGCGCCGCTCGCCGCGTCCCAGATGATGCAGGTCTGATCGGCCGAACCGGTGGCGATGCGCTTCCCGTCAGGCGAGTAGCAGGCGGGATAGACCCTTCCTGAATGTCCGACCAGCGTTTTTTCCAGACTCCCGGTCTCGACGTTCCAGATTCGCGCCGTCTTGTCCCAACTCGTCGAGACAAGGTGTTTGCCGTCGGGGGAAAATGCCACCGTGTGGACCGTGTTCGTATGTCCTTGAAATTGCTTCAATTCGGCGCCGGTCGCGGCATCCAGGAGGCGAATCGTCAGATCCCGGCTTCCCGTCGCGATGAACCGTCCGTCAGGGGAAACCGCGACCGATTTCACGCCTTTGGAATGACCTTCGAAGCGCTTGAGTTCCCGCCCGGTCCGACTGTCCCAGAACCGAACCGCCGGATCCTCGCCACAGGTGACGATTCGGCGACCATCGGGGGTGAAGGTGACCCCGTTGATCATGTCGGTATGGCCGCGGAGCGTCATCCGCTGGGCATCAAACGCCTTCATCGTTTCGCCCAGGACGAACCGCAGGCTCGTCAGGTCGCCGAGATTGCGTTCCATCCGAAACCGGTAGGCTTCATTGAGCCAGCAGGCCGCCCGCATCTGGTTGCCTTCGAAGGCTTCCTTGATGCCGCGCTGGAACAGCAGTGACGCCTGCGTTTCCTCGATGCGACGGGTCTGCGCCTGAAGATTCCTTTCCGACGTGACGGCCCGATTGCGCTGCACGAGCGCCACCGTCGAAAGAATGCCCATCACCAGCAGCACCACGAGCGCCGCCGTGGCCACCTGCAACCGACCTTTCCGCAGCGCGGCTTTCTGACGGCGCAACTCGGCTTCCGGCATGTTAAGTTCGACCCATTCCGAATCGAACACTTCTTCATAAATCCGGTTGCGTCCCACCAGCCGACCGTTGACCGGGCGGACAATGCCCGAAAGCTTCAACACGCCGATAATCGGATTGTTTTCTTCATCCGGCGGGGTTTTGCCGCGGCGCACCTGACCGTACAAATCGAGCAACCCGGCCAGTTCGACTTCGCTCCGGAGCAGACGCTCGCGGACAAACAGCAGGTTGTCGTCCTGAACCCGCGCCTGTGGCGAAAGAAAAAGCTCACGGCACAGCCGGTCCACGTCTTTCCCGGAATGGAGCGGGAGGTTTTGCGCCACTTCACGGCAGAGCCGCTGCGTCAGGTAGGGGTGTCCGCCCGTCCAGTGCAGTACCCGCCGCAACAGCTTCTCGCCGGTCCCGTTTCCAAGGCCGCTCGCGAGCGGTCGCGCCTCGTTTTCGGTGAAATCGGTCAGTTCGATGCGTTTGCCGATGTTGAACGGCGTCAGTCGGGTATCGCGGATCAGGTCTGAAGGCGTGGCCACGCCGAACAGGGCGAAGCTCAGTCGGTGCAGGTCGGGGTCCTGCGTTCGCCGGTTGTAAAACTCGCGAATGCCCGCGAAAAACTCGTCCGTCGAGAAGGGAAGGCTCCGTACCACGTCGATTTCATCCACCAGCAGCACGAGCGGTCCCGGCACCTTCTTCATGACGATGTCGCGCAATGCGGTGGACCACTTCACCCACGGTCCCTTGTTCTTTTCCGCGAACCAGTAGTCTTCAAGTTCGTCCTCGATGCCGATGCGCTCGCCGACGAGGTTCAAAAGTCCCAGATACCACTGTTCGGCGGAAAGGTTCTGGCCCAGCCGCGTCAGATCGAGAATGACCGTCGTGACGCCTTCCGCCTGAAGTCGTCGGGATGTCCGGATCATCAGGGAAGATTTGCCCATCTGCCGCGAGGTCAGGACGTAACAGAACTCCCCGGCCTTCAGCCCGGTGAACAGTTCGTCGTCCGCGCGGCGCGTCACATAGCTGCCGGCGGTTTCCTGCAACGTCCCGCCGATGACGTAAAACCCGACCGTCGATTCGGTCATGTCGGCTTACTCCGAATGCGCGAAGAAAGAATTTTCGTAACGGTTCAGAGTCTCCCGCTTCAGCGGGGATAAATTTCGAAATTCCGTCCTTTTGCCGCGACTCTCAGCGGAAAACGCGGTAAAAGCCTGATTTTTCCGAGAAAAGCGGCCGCCTTCCACGACTTTTCCCCGCTGAAGCGGGTGACTCTGAACGCCTACACTATTTTTTGAAGATACCGGCGATAGAGTTCGCATCGCAATCCGGCGGTCGCGGGTGAATCGCCGGTCAGGACACTGGAACTCCGCAAAAGATAAAACACGTTCTGAGGCAGAACCCCGTCTCCCCGGAGAACCGTCCGGATCGCCTCGATGAAGGTGGGTTCCTGTCGCAGCGAAAGCGCCAGACGTCGAAGGTGTTCGCCGTACGGTCCTTCCTCCATCTCCGCCCGCTCGAACAACGTCTCCGGGGTAAACCGCTGTCGCGCGAGTTCATACAGTCCTTTCTGCGTCAGATACGGCTGTCCGCCCGTCAGCCGGTAAAACCGATCCAGCCGATCCCGGTCGGGCAGCGGATTGCCGTACCGTTCGTTGAGATCGCTCACCTGTTCGGGCGTGAAGTCGTTCAGATAAACGCGCGTCCCGGTATTGAACGGCGATTGATTCAGATCCGTGATGAACAGATGGGCTTCCGTGGCGTAGGAAATCAGCATGGTCAGCCGACTCCACGGACAATCGGGATTGACCACCCGTTCGTTGTGCCACGACCGGAAAAGGCCGAAGACCTCGTTGGCAATCAGGCCGCCGAAGAGCCGGTCCGCCTCGTCGATGCCCCACACCAGCGGCGCGTCGAGTTTTTGGAGGATTTCCCGCCTGAGAACCCGTTCGAAATTGAGCGCCGGGCCGCGTTCCGGTCGCCACGCGGCGTTGAGATCGATGTCGAGATCGAGCGCGTCCACCAGCAACGCAAGGATTTCCTTGTAAAACGCCTCGGCGGAAACCAGAACCTGCGCGCTCAGAACCTGAAAATCGGTAAAAACCACATTGACCGACGCCGTCCGCGCCTCGTTGAGTCCCCGCGCGAGCAGGGACGTCTTGCCCATCTGCCGCGCGCCCTGAATCAGAATGATTCCGTCGCGCCGCTTCACCGCATCGAGCAGTTGCCGGTCGGTTTCGCGGACAATGTAAAAGGGCGACCCGATGGGGAGCGCGCCGCCCGGCTCCACGAGTGTATTTTCCACGGCCCGCGGGAGGGCCGGGCGAAGGACGCCCCCCGCTTCTCTGGTCGGACGCGGCGTTCGCGCCGCCGCGCCCCACAGCAGACGTTCCAGTTCCTCCCCGAAGAAATCCGCGCTCGCCGGACGCTGCGCCGGATCGAAATTCAGGCTCTTGCGGATGAGTTCGTCGGCGTCCGGCGGAAGGTCGGCCCGCAACCGCCCCGGCGGAATGAACTGCCCCCGCTGCTGTCGCTCGGCCAGTTCCGCCAGTTTTCCCGCAAGGGACTCCCCTGAAACCGGGAACGGCGTCGCGCCGGTGAGCATCTCGTAGGCAATCGCCCCGAGCGTGAATACGTCGCTTGCGGGCGTCGTACTTCCAAAAAGCTGCTCCGGGGCCATGTAGTTCGGCGTTCCGGAAATGAGATTCGACGAACTCCCCTCGAACAGCGAGTCCTCAACCTTCGCAAAGCCGAAATCAATGATTTTGATCTGGTATTCCGATTCGCCGACCTGCTGGAGCGCGATATTTTCGGGTTTCAGGTCGCGATGGAAAACGCCGACGGCGTGGGCGGCGGCCAGCGCCTGCCCGAGCTGTCGAATCCAGCGGCCCACGACGGGAAAGTCGAGGCCCGACCGGGCATTGGCGTACAGCGCGATGGCGTCCCGCAGCGACAGCCCTTCGACATACTGCATGGCGAACCAGGGAATGCCTTCCTCAAGCACCCCCGCGTCGAGCACCTCCACCACGAATGGGTGACGGATGCGGCACAACGCTTCCTTCTCCTGTTCGAACTTCCGGCGGATGTAGTCGGTGGCCTGATCCTTGAGAAACTTGAGGGCCACCGGTCGGCTCAGGTCGGAATGCGTCGAATCGAAGTAATCCCGTGCCAGAAACACGGTTCCCAGCCCGCCGACCCCGAGCTTTCTTTCCAAAACATACCGATTCTGAATGGTCCGCTGGTTTTCCATGGTGTGAAGCGTTCAGAGTCACCCGCTTGAGTGGGGATCGTTTGGGGAATTCGGCCCTTTATCCGCAATACTTTCCGAAAAAGAATCGTCGAAACCCGATATTCCCGTGAGAAATGGTCGTCCACCGCCATTTCTCCCCGCTGAAGCGGGAGACTCTGAACCCTGCTTAAAGAAGATGTCGCGCAAGGTAGCGCTGATAAACGAGGCTGCGAAACTGCATGTCCGCCGCCGTGTCGCCCGACACGATGCCGGCACTCCGCAGGCGGAAAAATGAATCCATATCCTGACTGACCTGGCCTTTGAGAATCGTCCGGAGGACATCGCACAGGACGTCGTCCTTCTGAAGCAACGTCAGCAAGCGCTGAAAATGCTCTCCGAACGGACCGTCGTCGGCGTCGGCCGATTCCGCCAGCGCGTCCACCGACAGTCCCTTCGAAACCAGCTCATGAAGTCCCATCCGGACCAGAAACGGCTTTCCGCCAAGCAGTTCGAAGAACTGTTCCAATCCTTCCTCGTCGGGAATGGGCGAGCCGTACCGGTCGTTGAGGTCACGAATATGGTTCAGGTCGAAATCCGCCAGCGTCAGCCGCGTTCCGACGTTGAACGGCGACTGGTTCAGGTCGGTGATGAACAGATGAGCCTCGACCGCGTAGGACATGACGAGCGTCAGCCGTCGCCAGGGCCCCGTCGGATCGCCCGCGCGGGCGTTGTGCCACGACCGGAACAGCCCGAAAACCTCGCTTCCGTAAGCGCAGAAAAACAGCCGGTCCACTTCGTCCATGCCGAGGACGAACGGCGGAAGTTCCGGCGCGAGGACCACGTTTTTCAGATACCGGTTGAAATTCATGGTCGCCCCCCGCTCCGGCTTCCAGATTTCGGACGGGGAAGTGTCGAGATCGAGCTGTTCTTCCAGCATCTGCCCCAGGGCGAGAAACAGCGTTTCGGATGTTTCCAGTTGTTTCTTGGTCAACGTCTGAAAATCGATGAACGCCACCCGCGAACCACTGTCCCGGGCCAGTTGCAGCCCCCGCGCCATCAGCGATGTCTTGCCCACCTGCCGCGGTCCCTTGATGAGAATGATGCTGTGACGATTCGAGACGGCGTTGTTGAGTTCGTCGTCGGTCGTTCGCTGCACATAAAATCGCGACCCCAAATCCATCCCGCCACCCACCGGCTCCAGATTCGCCACCTGAATTGCCGAAACCGGAGGCGGAAAGCCGGCCTGGGTCACGGCCTCGGAGTTGACAAACCCCGAAACGCCGCTCGCGATGGTCCCGGAAAGGGCGTTGGCGAAGGCTTCTCCAAACTGTGCAACCGAAGCGAAGCGCTGGTCCGGGCGATAGGCGAGCGCCTTCAGCACGGCCCCGTTGAGCGCTTCCGGGATGTCCGGACGCAGTTCCTTCGGCGGGACGCTGACGCCGGCCTTCTGCATCTGCGAAAGCTGAAACACGGCGGCAACCTTGTTGTCCGTGGTCGGCTGGAACGGGCGACGACCGGTCAGCATCTCGTACCCGATGACCCCGAGCGCGAAAATGTCGGTGGCCGGGCCGACCTTCTCGCCGTGCATCTGTTCGGGCGACATGTAAAGAAGCGTCCCGACCGCCATCGGCGTTCCCGTCGAGTTGAGGTCCGAGCGCTCCACCCGCGCCACCCCGAAATCAATCAGCTTGGCGTGAACGTCCCCGTCGCCGATGTTTTCAAGCATGACGTTGTCGGGCTTCAGGTCGCGGTGGATGACGCCCGCGTCATGCGCGGCCTGCAATCCCAGGCTGATTTGCCGAAGAATCTTCCCGGCCAGCGGCAGTGGCAGCGCGCCACGCCTCAACTGATCGCTCAATGGTTGTCCCAAGATGTAATCCATCACGAAAAAGGCCTTGCCGTTGGGGAGTGTTCCGACGTCCAGCACCTTCACGACGTAGGGATGATTGATCCGGGAGAGGGCCTCGTATTCCTGATGAAATTTCTGTTCGAGATAACTGCTGGTTGCCGTCGAATCGAGCAGGACCTTGACCACCACCTGCTTCGACACCGGTGAATCGGGACCGGCGAAGAAATCCTTCGCCAAAAAGGTGATGCCGATACCGCCGCGCCCCAGTTCTTTTTCCAGGAGATACTTGTTGTTGAGCCGAAGTCCGGCAACCGGTTCAAACGTGCCGCTGACATCGGGCATTTCCGGCGCGACCGGCGTGGGAGGCGGGACACTCGACAGGGGTTCCGTCCGTGGTTCGGATTTTTCCGATCCACCGAATTTTTTTTTAAGGGTGCTGAACAGACCCATGGTGGAAGACTCCTCGACGTGTCAGCAAACTTCAGCGCCTCCCGGCCGAGCCGGGAAAGGTTTGGCGGCTTCTCTCCGCTCGGGCGGGAGACGCTGAACCGATTGTCCGTGAAAGTATTCCGACTTTACCCCGAAACGGGGGGAAAGGAAAATCCGAACCATCGCCGACACGAACACCGACCAGAACGCCTTCCAATCGAAGTTTGACGTTTGGAAAGCTCAACGTATCCCGATGGAGAGGGAACTCTTTTTTTCTTCCCGCTAAAGCGGGATACTCTGAACTTTCCCGCTCAAGCGGAATACTCTGAACTTTTTATTTTTCGCGATGTCCACCATTCTCGAAGAACTTTCCTGGCGCGGGCTGGTGCAGGATTTCACGCCCGATCTGACCGAACGCCTCCAGAACCCCGAACCGCTCACCGTTTACGTCGGTTTCGACCCGACCGCCGACAGCCTCCACGTCGGAAATCTGCTGCCGCTGCTCGGTCTCGTCCGTTTTCAGCGCGCCGGACACAAACCCATTGCGCTCGCGGGCGGGGCGACCGGTCTGATCGGCGACCCGAGCGGCAAGGCCAACGAACGCCAGTTGCTCGATGAGGAAACGCTCGCCCGCAATGTGGCCGCCATCGAAACCATCCTCGCCAAATATCTCGACTTTTCCGGCGCGAACGCCGCGCGGGTGGTGAACAACTACGACTGGCTCGGCAAAATCTCCATGATCGAGTTTCTGCGCGACACCGGAAAACACTTTACGATCAATTCCATGCTCGGCAAGGAATCGGTCAGTCGGCGGCTCGAAACGGGTATCTCGTTCACCGAATTCAGCTACATGCTGTTGCAGGCGCGCGATTTTCTGGAACTGCACGACCTTTACGGCTGCGAACTCCAGGCTGGCGGAAGCGACCAGTGGGGCAACATCACGGCGGGGGCCGATCTGGTCCGCCGGGTGCGGGCGAAAAAGGCGTTCGGACTGACGATGCCGCTCATCACCAAGTCCGACGGGACGAAATTCGGCAAGACCGAATCAGGCGCGGTGTGGTTGACCGCCGACCGGACCTCGCCCTACGAGTTTTACCAGTTCTGGTTCAACGCCGAGGACGCGAGCGTCATTCGTTACCTGAAATCCTTCACGTTCCTGTCGCAATCGGAAATCGCCGATCTCGAACAGGCGCTCGCGAACGCGCCCGAAAAGCGCGAGGCGCAACGCGCGCTCGCGACCGAGATGACCACGTTCATCCACGGCGCGGAGGCGACCGCGCAGGCCGTCGCGGCGTCGCGCATCCTGTTCGGCGAGGAAATCACCAGCATCGACGCGAACACGCTGCTCGCGATTTTCTGCGATACGCCATCAAGCGACGTTTCTCCCGACCTGTTCGCCGCCGAGGGCGGGGCGTCCGTCATCGACCTCGCGCTGGTGGCGAAACTCGCTGCCTCGAAGGGAGAAGCGCGACGAATGGTCGAGGGCGGCGGCCTCAATTTCAACAACCGCCGGGTGACGTCCGTCCACGAACGCATCGAACGCGACGCCCTCATCGGCGGACGCTACGGCGTATTGCGGAAAGGCGCGAAGACGTACCACCTTATTCGTGTTTCTGAATAGTTTTGGACGGAAGTCTGGAGTCTGGAGTCGAGAGTCTGGAGTCAGGCAAACGATGAATGATGAACGATGAACGCGGAAGTGAAAAAATCCGGAGTTGAGAAAACGGCAGGAGCTTTTGAAACAAACGACTTAATGAGAAATGTGAAAAACGGACGCTCAACCCCGGACTCGCCTTTTTCTTACTTCATCGCTCATCGTTCATCATTCATCGTTTGTCTGACTCCAGACTCTCGACTTCAGACTCCAGACTTTCTTCCGGCTGGCTTGCGGAAATTCCGCCGATGGCTATCATGCTGCGGCATTTCATCCACTACGGTCCGAAGGTTTTTATGCGGGCTACCAGCAAGACCAAAGCGAGGACGGCCAGGGAGTACACGCTCGACTCGCCCGATATTCTCCGTTTGGCGCGTGCCGAGCTGTTGCGCGGGCACTGGTTTCGCCTTCGCGTGGCTGGTTCGGTCATGGAACCGACCATTGCCGCCGGAGACTGGATTACCATTGAAAGCGTCATTGCCGCCCAGTTGCGGGTTGGGGATGTGGTCCTGCTGTGTACGAGCAGTCAGACGGCGGTCGTCCACCGGGTCATCCGGTTTGAGAAGCGCGGCTCGGTCACGCAGGTCGTGACACGCGGCGACGCTTCGAATCGGCTCGATGTTTCCGTACCGGTGTCGAACGTTGTGGGACGCGTGGTCCGCATTGAACGGACCGGTTTCCGCAACGACCTCAACACACTCTGGCAGCGGTTGAAGTCGCGCTTCGACGGGTGGATGGCCCGCTGGAAGTTCCGCAACGTCAAATCCTCATAGTCGCCGCGAGCGACAGGCGTCGACGCATTCATTTCTTTTTCTTTTTTCTTCTTGTCCGCCGGCTGGTCGCTCGTGGCTCTCCTTCCGAAAGAGAGTTCCCCTATGGCTACAGCCGTCGTTTCCACACGCAATCGTAAAGTCAAAATCATCGGCGTTCCGATGGATCTCGGCGCCGACCGTCGCGGCGTCGATATGGGCCCGTCGGTCGTCCGCATCGCCGGACTCAATGCAAAAATCGCCGAACTCGGGTATGAAGTCGAGGATGTCGGCAACGTTCCGGTCGCACTTGCCGAAACGCGCGAAGTCAATGAAACCGACATTCATCACAAGTATCTGGCCGAGGTCGCGAAGTCGTCGCAGCTTCTCGCCGACCGCGTCGAAAAGATTCTCGAAGACGGCGCGCTGCCCGTCATTCTCGGCGGCGATCATTCCATCGCGGTCGGCAGCGTGGCCGGCATTTCATCCTACTATCACAAGCGTAACGAGCGTATCGGCATCATCTGGATCGATGCTCACGCCGACATCAACACACCCGATTCGTCACCCTCGGGAAACATTCACGGCATGCCGCTGGCCGCGCTGATGGGTGTCGGACCGAAGGAACTGACCGATATTTCGGGTTTTGCGCCGAAAGTCCGTCCGGAAGATTGCGTCGTGGTCGGCGTCAGGCAGATCGACGAAGGCGAACGGCAACTGGCGCGAAAGCTGGGGTTGCGTGTCTACACCATGCGCGACATCGACGAAAAAGGCATGGCGCGCGTCATGGACGAAGCTATCGAACATGCCAGCCGCTACACCGTCGGTTTTCACGCGACGTTTGACATGGACTTCGTCGATCCCGATTATGCGCCGGGCGTCGGAACGCCCGTCCCCGGCGGCGGGACGTTCCGTGAAAGCCATCTCGCCATGGAGAAGATTTGCGACTCCGGCAAGATGCTCTCGGTCGAAATGGTCGAAATTAACGCGGTCCTCGACTCGCTCAATCGGACCGGTCATCTCGGCGCGGAACTGATTCTTTCGGCGCTGGGGAAGAAAATCATGTAAAGGTGTCGGGTATCGGGTTTCAGGGAGTTATGAATTATGAGTTATGAATTATGAATTCTTGACGGCAAACTTGTCCGGGTTGGCGAGTTTGGGCGCAGTTGAACAGCATCCAAATTCATAACTCATAATTCATAATTTGACTTACCCGACACCTGCTGAAGAGGTTTTCATGGCACTCGAAACGTCGGAAAAGATTTGGCACAACGGAAAACTCATCGACTGGTATGACGCGAAGATTCACGTCATGTCGCACGTCGTCCATTACGGTTCATCAGTTTTCGAAGGCATCCGCTGCTACAACACGCCGCGCGGTTCGCGGCTGGTTCGGCTCAAGGCGCACATCCGGCGGCTGTTCGATTCCTGCCACATCTACCGGATGAACGTTCCCTACAGCATCGACCAGTTGATGGAAGCCTGCGTCGAAGTGGTTCGGGTCAACGGGTTGAAGGAATGTTACGTCCGGCCCATCGTGTTCCGGGGATATGGTTCATTCGGCGTCAATCCGTTTCCGGCGCCGATTGAAGCCTACATCGCGTGCTGGCCGTGGGGACGCTATCTCGGTTCGGACGCGCTCGAAGCGGGCGTCGATCTCTGCACGTCTTCCTGGGCGCGGATGTCGCCGAACACGCTCCCGACGACGGCCAAGGCGGGCGCGAATTACATGAATTCGCAGCTCATCAAGATGGAAGCCATCGTGAACGGCTACGCCGAGGGAATCGCGCTCGACGCCGCCGGGTACGTCAGCGAAGGCAGCGGTGAAAACGTGTTCATCGTCCGCAACGGGACGGTCTACACGCCGCCGGTCGGTCATGCCGTCCTGCCGGGACTCACGCGCGACGCCGTAATGACGCTGTGCAAGGACCTCGGCATTCCCTGTGTCGAACGGAGCATTCTGCGCGAGGAACTCTACATCGCGGACGAAATGTTCCTGACCGGTACGGCCTGCGAAATCACGCCCGTCCGGACGCTCGACAAGATCAAGATCGCCGAAGGCAAGCGCGGACCGATTACCGGCCAGTTGCAGGCGGCCTACTTCGGCATCATCAACGGCGAACGCGAAGACCGGCACGAGTGGCTGACGGCCGTTTAAAAGGTGTCGGGTATCGGGTGTCGGGTTTCAGGTAAAAACTTTAATTTTGAATTTTCAGTTCCTGGTTCAAAGCCAGTCATTGTCTCGAAACTCAAAACTCAGCACTGAAAACTTAAAACTGTATTGAACCTGAAACCCGACACCCGAAACCTGACACCTTTGGAACTCGATCATCTCCACAACGAGATCGTCGCCTGCCGCGCCTGCCCCCGGTTGGTGGAATGGCGTGAAAAGGTCGCGCGTGAGAAGGTCGCGCGATTTCGAAACTGGGAGTACTGGGGGAAACCGGTGCCGAGTTTCGGTCCGGGCGACGCCCGGCTGCTCGTCGTCGGGCTTGCGCCCGCCGCGCACGGCGCGAACCGGACGGGCCGCGTCTTTACCGGCGATAAAAGCGGCGACTGGCTGTATCGCGCGCTGCACAAGGCGGGGTTCGCCAGTCAGCCGACCTCCGTTTCGGCGGATGACGGCCTTGAACTGACGGATTGCCGGGTGTGCGCGGTCGTCCGGTGCGCGCCGCCCGACAACAAGCCCGAACGGGATGAAACCGAGCGGTGTCGTCCGTTTTTCGACCGTGAACTTTCGCTGTTGAAGGATGTTCGCGTCATCGTGGCCCTCGGGCATTTCGCGTGGGACAACGTTCTCGCGGCGTTTCAAAGACTCGGGACGGAGATTCCCGCGCCGAAACCGAAGTTCGGGCATTGCGCGGTTGTGGAAATCGGGGACCGGCTGACGCTCATCGGGTCGTACCACCCGAGCCAGCAGAATACATCCACCAAAAAACTGACCGAACCGATGCTCGACGCGGTGTTCGAGGCCGCACGGACAATACTCAAATGAAAAAGGGGAGGCCGGTGAGCCTCCCCTTTGCGTTTCGACCGGAAACTTCATCAATCGCGGTTCAAAATCCTCAACAGGCTGATGAAGATGTTGAAGAAGTCGAGAAACAGGTCGAGCGCGCCCGCGACATACTCGTTCGTCGGCAGGCGATGGATGATGTTCGACGTGTCGTAGAGGACGAATCCGCTGAACAGGAAAATCGCCACCGACGAAACCGCCAGCGAAACGACGGACGAGCCGAGCAGCATTCCGAGCAGGGCGGCCCCGAAAAGGACGAAGAAGCCGGTCCAGAGGAATCCGCCGAGGAAGCTGAAATCCTTGCGGGTGATGAAGACGTACGCCGTCAGCCCCCCGAAGGCCAGCGTGGTCAGTCCGCCAGCGGTAAGGAGCGACGTCGGATTTCTTCCGAGCGCGTAAAGGATGAGCGGCGAACTCCAGACGCCGATGAGCGCGGTAAAGGCGAGCAGCGCGAGAATGTTGACGCCCTTGACGAGCCGGACCGCCGAAACGGCGAAAACCGCCACGAACACGATTCCAAAGGAAATGATGTAGTGGTCGAGAACAAAGCGGTACATTCCGGTGAACAGGCTCAGTGCGACGCCGCCGATGCTGGTCAGGATGCCGAGGAAAAACAGTCCGTAAACCTTGCGGATGAAGGACATGCGTTCGGTCAGCGGCGAGTCGGCGGCGGTGCGGGGACGGACGCCGGGCCAGCCGTATTCATCCTGTCCGAATGAGCGTTGTGGCGGTTGATAGTTGTTCATTGTTGTTTCCATTCCTTTCGAAAACAGAGTCTTCAATTGGAATCATGCCTTCTCACGGGCGTTGTCCCCAACCGGTTTCCCCGTATTTTCGGGTTTGGCGGGCGAGTCAGCTTCCGAGCAGGACGAGTCCGGCCTGAATGATTCCGATGCCGAAGCCGACGAAAGCCCCGAACCGGATGATCATGTTCAGTTCGCGGCCTGCCGCGCGGTAGACGAGGTCCTCGATCATCTCGTTGCTGAAGCCGTTGAGCTGTTCCCGCATGATGCGCTCGATGTCGAGGCGGCGACTGAGTGATTTGACGAAATCATCCACCACCGTCATTTCCTGATCGGGCGCGACGGTTGGCAGCGGCTTGAACTCGCCCGTTCCCGTTCCGGAAAAAACCTGCTGGCCGACGGCGGTAATGGCGTTGACCATGCCTTCGCGTGAAACGGGGTTGCGGCTGAGCTGGCGGGCGATGTCCTTGAGGGAAAGGGTGAGAATTTTCTTGATCAGACCGGTTTCGATGAGCCGGTTGGCGATGATTTTCCCGATGAAGCCATATTTTTCACCGACTTCCGCGACGACGATGGCCGAAAGGCTTTCGTTGACCCGGCGGCTGATCGGTTCGGCGTTGCGTTCGTCTTCGAGAACGCCGACGAAACGCTGCGCGAGCGAGGTCAGAAAATCCTCGCTGGTCGTCTGCTCGGTGTAGTGCTGCGCGGAAACGGTGTGGATTTCGCTTTGAATCCCGAGATTGACGATTTCGTCGGTGATGGTTTCGACCGTCAGGACGCGGTCAGCGATGACGCCCGCGAAACGTTCGAGAAAGGATTCGCGTTCGGCGGGAATCATTCCCGGCGTGAAGGGCAGTTTCCACCCGAGAATGTAGATCGGGCGCAGCGGGCGGAAGACCATCCGCACGGCAAGCCACGCGCCGAGCAACCCGTGAACCGTGGCGATGACGAGTTGCGAGAGCGCGGCGATCCAGAGAGCCGGGATTTCGAACAGCACGAGCGTGTTCGTCATCTGGCGTAAAAACCTTCGCGCGCCCAGACGCGGAGGTCCCGGCGGCGCGTTTCGACTTTCAGACGGTGGAAGGAACCGTCGGGTACGGGGGAGTCAAGCGCGTAGCCGATGTTGTACCGCTGATGAAGTTCGGTTGCAATCTCCGCGTAGGCGCGCGTCACGTCCGCGTCACGTTCGGGAAAGAGAATTCGTCCGCCGGTGCGCTCGGCGAGTTGCGTCGCGGAGGTCTCGGCACGTTTCAGCCGGTCGATCTGGACCCTGACCTTGAGCCTTTCCTCGCTGGTCAGGCGTCCGCTCGAAAGCGCGTTTTGAAAAAATTTGAGAAGGACTTTGCCGCGCGATACGACGTAAACGCTGACGTCGGCTTCGAGCGCGGCGGCGACCGCGCCGTCGAGCGTGGTGTCGCGGCTCGCATTGTCGTCGCCGTCGGTGAGCAGGACGATGCAGTTGCGGCGCGTCGGTTTCGTCTGTTTCGAGGTTGCGGCGAAGGTCCGCGAAACCCGCGTCACCGCGTTATAGAGCGCCGTGTTTCCGCTCGCGTCGAGGTTTCGAAGCGCGGCGGCGATTTCCTTCGTCTGTCCGGGCGCGGTCAGTTTCAGAACTTCGCGGACGTTTTCATTGAACGACCAGACGGAAACGCGGTCGGCGGGCGCGAGACGTTCGGGAAAGGCGAAGGCCGATTCCTGAAGGAAGCTCAATTCCGTCCGTACGCTCTCGCTCGTGTCGAGCAGCAGCGCCACGTCAACCGCCGAGGTGTCGAGCGCGAAATAGACGACGTCCACCGATTTCCCATCCTGCGAAACACGAAAATCGGCTTCCTTCAAGTCGAGAACCGGACGATTTTTGGCGTCGCGGACAACCACCGGAATTGAAACGGCATTGGTTTCCACGGTGAGCGCAGGTTCGTCCTGTCCGGAGACCGGATGGACCACGGCGAAAACCGTCACCAGAAGGCCGATCAGCCATTGTTTTCGATTCGACATGGACGCCTGTTTGCGGAGGAGAGATTCAACGGCTGACGGAAACCTGAACTTAAAACGTGAAAAGTATGGTGTCCACTGTTTCAATGATGCTCCGGCTGTGGAATTATTCGGGTAAATCAAAAGAAAATTCTGGTATGCGTATGAATCAGGAACACTCCGGACCAAGTGGGGAGCGACGGTATCCGGAGCAGGTCGCCGCAGTGTTTCGCGGGCGTCTTTCCCCGTCTTTCATTGAACTGCTGGGCCGGGAAGTCGGGGACGAACGTCTGCTGTGGGGAGATCACCCGCGTCCGACCGAGCTGTTGGTGGTCATGGTTTTTCTCGGGATCGGCGCGTTGGCGGTTGGTGTCCTCACGTTTTACTCGCGGACGACGGACAACCGGTTTTTCGGCGCCCTCGGGATTTTGCTCGGCGGCGGGGTACTGGTTCATTCCGGCGTGACGGCCTGGCGGGTACGCCAGACGATCTATGCCGTCACTGAAAAACGGCTCCTCATTCTTCAAATCGGTCGCGTGGTGAAGGTCTTTTCCTTTTTCCCGGAAAAGATCGGGGTGTTGGAAAAGCAGGTTCATCCGTCCGGACGCGGTAACCTTTTGTTTGCCGGAAGCGATTCCGGGAATACAATCGGATTCCGCCGCGACGGCTTTTACGGAATCGACAATGTTGTGGAGGTCGAGCGGCTGATTCGGGGATTGCTTCCGGGCCAACCGCCGCATGCCGACTGAACAAATCAAGCCACGTTTCGACATTCTCGCCGAGGGGACGCCCCAACGGTGTGAAATCTGCCACCAGTCGGATCAATTCGACCCGACGACGGGGACCTGCGCGCGGTGCGGGGCATTGCCCGTGCCGCGTGCCGAGGTGACGTTCGGAACGGATGTTTTGCGCCGGTTCGACATTCCGGAGCGGTTTCGGGAACTGGTTCTTCGGGAAGTTGGCGACGAAGGGGTTTTGTGGGTGGGAAGACCGGGTTTAAAGTGGGGGAGTTTTGCTTTCTATCTGACCGCGCTGGTCGTCATTCTGGCGGTGGCCGGATTTTTTATGACCATTGATAAGGTCTTCGGGGCAATTGCGCTCAGTTCGTGTTTGCCGATGATCGTGCCCCATCTGCTTCAGGCAACCCGTCTGTTCTCCCGGACACGCCGAGTGGTTTATGTCGTGACCGAAAACCGGGCCTTGATTCTTCTTGCGGGAAGTGAGGTCTCGGTCACGAGTTTCTATCCGAACCAGATTCAAAAACTCGTTTATGAACGAAATCCGGAAGGTCGTGGGAATCTGACGTTCTGCGATCCGATTCCGCAGGCAAATGGACAGAATTCGTTCGACAACGGTTTTTACGGAATCGAAAACCTGAGTGACGTCGAACGGATAGTCCGAACCCGGTTGGTGGAAAAGCATTTGTCATGAAGACCGAAATATACCGCTCAAAAGGAATTGAAGCGCTCTTTTCCTCTTCGGCGGGACTCCCGGCCCGTTTACCCGAGGAAATCGGCGACGACGCGATTCTCTGGGTCGGTCGGCCACGCATCCGCGTCTTCGAAAAACTCTGGATGCCGGTGGCCGGTTTTTTGCTCTTTATTTCGTATATGGCGGTTTTTTTATATCTGTCGGATTCGTACAAGGACGCGGGCTGGATTCTGGCGGCGATTTTTCCGATAGCTCTGATTTTCTTCCGGATTTTGCTTCTGCGGCAGTTGAAAAATGTTCTTTACATTGTGACCGACCGCCAGGCGATCATCGCGGAGGATAAGCAGGACCGCTTGCGCGTCGTCAGTTTCGAGGGGAAGCATTTCCAGCGGCTCGTCCGGCGCGAACGCAAGGATGGAACCGGCGATCTCCTTTTCGAAGGCGTCTGGCCGACCGGATTTTCGGATTCCCGTGAGTTGGAAAACGGTTTTTATGGAATCGAGAACGTCGCCGAGGTGGAGCGGCTGATTCGCAAACATCTTCTGAGCGGGAAATGACCATTCTTTTGTCCATCCCTCACCGCTGACGCGGCTCGGGAGGTTGTCCCCGACCGTTCCGAGGGCATCGCTTCGCTCGCCCTCGGCTATCGTAACGCCGCCCCGCCGGGGCGTTGGTTGGTCGTTCGAAAACGGGAATGTATGGCCTGAACAATTCCGCCATCGGGTCGGGGCCAAAGAGAACGCGGAACTTCGAATATGGAACTTCGCTCTTTATTCCGCATTCGATATTCCGCATTCCGCATTGGGTCGGCGGTTACTGTCCGGCGCGGTAGGGTTTTTCAAGGTAGCGTTCGGCCTGTTCCTTGACGCCGTTGTAGGTGTCGCCGAGGTCGATGACCTTGCGGTATTCCGCCACCGCGCGGTCGCGTTTGCCTTCCGCGTCGTAGCAGTTGCCCTTGCCGAGCGTGGCCCACGCCTCGATCCAGCGCGGACGCAGGTCGCCGTCGATGGCTTCTTCAAAGGCATCCTTCGCCTTTTCGTAGTTCTGCTGCTTCAGGTAGAGCTGCGCGAGGTTGTACCACGCCCAACTACTGCGGCGATTGACCTTGATGGCCGCCTCGAACTGCTGCTGCGCTTCCGGATATTCCTCGTCCTCGAAGTGCTGAATGCCCCGCCGGACGACCACCGCGACGCGAACTTCATCGGAAATGCGGAGAATCTTGCTGTCCGGGTCGATCACGAGGTCGCGCGGCTCGGTTTTCGAGGAAAGTACAAAATCCGCCGACTTTCCGTCGAACTGCACCGTCGAACGGTCCACGCCGCCCTGATATTCGAGTGCGACGTCAACCGGCATCTTGAACCCTTCGAGGTTCTGTTCGAGCGAGCCGCGAATCCGGAACGTCCCGTCCTTGACCCGCAGAATCTGATAGTCCGGCTTGAATTCCGGCACGCCGGTCGAATCCACCCAGAGCGCGAAGAAGGCCCGCAGGTCGCTTCCGTTCACCTGCGCCGCGGTGGCCTCGAAGTCCTTGATGGACGTCTGTTTGCCGCGATTCGTCGTGTAGTGGGTATTTAAGAGCCGGAAGAACTTTTCATCGCCCATCACGCCGCGCAGCATCCGGAAAACGAACGCGCCCTTATAAAAGATGACCGAACGGTAGGCCGATGACTGGTCGTCAAGTTCGGCGGGCGCGCGGAGAATCGAGGTCTGGCCCTCGAACGCAAGGGCGCGCTCAGAAATGTCGCGCATCAGGTCGCGGACCTGGGCGTCGTTGCGGCCCTTTTCCTCCGCCAGCAGGTAGCTGTAGGTCGCCAGCCCCTGCGAAATCCAGATGTCATCGAAACTTTTGAGGCCGACTGCCTGCCCCCACCACTGATACGCGGTTTCACGGGAAAGCAGTTCGCGAGGCATGGTTCGGGCATTGAAAACCCGCCCGGCGAGCAGCGTCACGCCCGCCGTGGTGTAGCTTTCGAGACTTTCATCGTCGATTTCGGCCACGTTCAGGCGGCCGCCGAAGGCGTAAGGGCCGAACGTCCGGTCATAGAGGTCGCCTGCCTCGGCCATCACCTCGGCGTAGCGTTCCGCGTTGGCCTCGTTGCCGGGGCGGAAATTGACGCTGACTTCAAAGTTGCCGCGCTTGGTCGTACGCGTCTGGTATTTCCCGACCGCCAGCGTTCCGGGCAACACCGGCGTGTTCGCGACAAACGTGTGCTTCGTCCGCGTGCCGGTCCCGGTGGGGAGCGGCTTCGGGGCCTGAAACGATGAACGATGAACGATGAACGATGAATTTTTGTCCTTTCGATAAACGGCCGGCTGAACACTGACCACTGGCCGCTGACCACTGACTACTGACTGCTGACTGCTATTGAACGCGGCCGGTCGCGGGCGGCGCGGGCGGGGTTTCGGCTTCGGCTTGGGCGTCGTCGGAGTGGCGTCGGGCGTTTCCTTTGGACCGGTCCGGCGGGGAATCGGCGGAAAAGCCGAGCCGGTGAGCGGTTGCTGCGTGTAGGTCCCGAAGCCGACGGCGGTCAGCCCTTGCGGCGCGACGAGGTTGATCGTGTAGGTCGCGGTGTCGGCGGCGTAGCCGTGAAAGGGAAACCAGCGTCCGGCGTAGAGCAGGTATGCCCCCTCGTTGCCGACGAAGGCGAGCCGTTTGTTCGACAGCACGCCGCCTTCCGCCGAAATCAGTTGCCCGGCGTAGTCGAACGTGAGCGTCAGCTCCTGATCGGGCGGCGCGGCCTGCGGCAGCGCGACCCGGACGTTCAAATCCTTGAGGCGATCCTGTGAAAACTGAAGCGGTTCGCCGTTCGGGCCGTAGACCTGATGGACTTCCAGCGAACCGTTAAGTTCGAAAATGACCGATTGAATCGTTTTGGTCGGTCGGAAGGTGACCTGCACGCGTGCGCTCAGGGTCTGCGTTTCGGGAATGATTTCCGCGTTGATGACGTAGTTGGAAACGTCGATGGGCGAATCGCCTTGGGCGAAAGCCGGGCCGGTAGCCACGAGAAGGGTGAAGAAAACGCCGAGTACGACCCGTGCGCGGAGCCGTGAAACGAACGAAGCGATGGTCATCGTGAAATATCTCCTGAAAATCCGCCGACCGATAATAGGAAGGAAACTCCGGCGGCGCGAGCATACATCAGGCCGCGCCCGGCGAGAACGTTTGCCCGTATCCAGGTTTCTCCGCCACGGAAAAAAATCGCGGCAACCCGGACAAAGGCTGAAGTAATATTGGCGTCCTCCGGACGAAGAGGTCAGTGGACAGGGATCAGGGATCAGTGTGCCGTCGGTGATGATTGTTTCACGGTCGAGCCTGTTCGGTTTCGATGTGTATTGAAGCTGGAAGGACACCGCCGCGTCGTCCGACTTGAAACTCCCTGATCCCTGACCCCCGATCCCTGATGTCTTTCCCCGAAGGATTCTCCCCGAATGCGCCACGTTGGTTGGATTGCGGTGCTCCTGCTGTCGATCTGGGGACTGATTGCGCCCCCCGGACCGGCGCGGGCGGCTTCCGCTCCCGACCCGGCCACCCTCGGGCGACCCGCCATTCGCCTTTACACGTCGGACAGCGACGGATTGCCTCAAAATTCCATCCAGGCCATGTGCGTGGACCGGCGCGGCTACCTCTGGGTCGGGACGGACGACGGCGCGGCGGTCTACAACGGGCATCGCTGGACGACCGTTCCGCTTCCGACCCGGACCATCGCCAACAGTATCAGCCGGAATTCCATCCTCGCCGCTTCCGATGGAAGTCTCTGGTTCGGAACGCGCGGCGGCGGGTTGCTCCGCTGGCGCGACGGTGTCTGGGAAACGTTCGATACGACGAGCGGACTGCCCGGAAAGTCGGTTTTCGGCATCGCCGAGACGGTTGAAAACGGAAAATCGGTTATCTGGTGCGGCGTGTTCAGCGGCGGCGTCTGTCGGCTGGCGGACGGCAAATGGACCGTTTTCAACGCGGAAAACACGCCGGGCATTCCGAACAATGAAGTGACCTCGCTGCTTTCGACCAAATCCGACGACGGAAAATGGGCGGTCTGGATGGGGACGACGCGCGGCGTGGCCCGTTTCGCCGACGGCGTCTGGAAACGGATGGACGACAAGCCGAAGTTTCAGCTTGAGGAAAAAGCGCCACCCGACGATTCCGTTTTCTGCTTTGCGGAACTCCACGCGCCGGACGGCCGGAAATCGGTTTTTACCGGCGCGCCGAACGGCGGCGTCGCCCGGTGGGTGGACGGCGTCTGGTCGGCCTTCAGCGTCGAAACGAAAATGCCCGACCATCGGGTGTTCATTCTGACGGAAACCCGCGGGGCGAACGGAAAGTACATTTTGTGGGCCGGAACCCAGAGCGGCATCTGGCGATACGCCGACGGCGTCTGGGCCAACGTCACTGAAAACACGCCGCTCAAAACGGCGAACGTCCTGAGTTTCGCCGTCACCGACCCGGAGCAGCCGACGCTCTGGGCCGGGACGCACAGCGCCGGACTGGCACGGCTGCGCGACGGCGGGTGGCTCCGGGTTGATGAAAAGTCGGGGCTGCCTTCCGGCGACATTTCCTGTTTCGCCGAAACCGTCGATGCGTCCGGCGCTCCCATGTTCGCGATGGGCGGCATGCG
This sequence comes from Blastocatellia bacterium NZW_1522, assembly GCA_039793685.1. Lineage (GTDB taxonomy): Bacteria > Acidobacteriota > Blastocatellia > Chloracidobacteriales > Chloracidobacteriaceae > JAAFHI01. Next base: position 62,238 of record JBDRAL010000049.1, on the reverse strand, counting down.
GGGCGGCCTTCAAACATTTTCAAACGGGAAATGGACCTTCGTTCCGTTCACCGGGAAGGGCCAGGAGTTTGACGGCACGTCGTTGAATCAATTTCTTCAAACCTCGGCTTTGGGCGAAAAGAACGGCCTCGTTCTGGTTTCGACCTCCGATCTGATGCGTTTTGACAACGGGCGCCTCGTGACCGCCGAGGGCGATCCTCGCCTGAAAATCGGTTTTCTCAACTGCGCCGCCGACATTTCCGAACCGGACGGGACCAAACGTCTGTGGGCCGGAACCATCAAGGCGCTGCATCGGTTCGACGGCGCGAAGTGGGACGAAATCACGGATGAAAATTCGCCGCGCGGGGCGGTTCGCGCCCTGCTCGAAACGGCTGACGAAACCGGCGGCACGACCGTCTGGGCGGGATCGGAACGCGCGGGGCTGTTTTTCCGGCGCAACGGAAAGTGGCAAAACCTGACCGCGAAGGACGGATTGCCGAACAACCGCGTCAACGCGATTGTTGAGGGGACCGGGCCGCGCGGCGAGCCGGTCATCTGGCTCGGGACAACGGCGGGCATCGCCGTGATTGACGCGACCACGCCGGGCGCGCCGCTGGCGGTATTGAACGACACGACCACGCCCGCCCTGCCGAACAACGTGATTTACGGGCTGTGCCGGGACCGCCGGGGCCGCGTTTACGCCACGACGAACCGGGGCGTGGTCCGGCTGATGTTCAAAAAGGATGGAAAACCCGGCGAAGCGGCGATTTCGGTCGAAACCTTCACGACGGAAGATGGTTTGCCGAGCAACGAGTGCGTCAGTCGGCCCTACCTCGACGCAAACGGCCGCGTCTGGGTCGGAACGAGCATGGGCGCGGCGGTCTTCGACCCGGAACGCGAACTGACCGGCGGCGGGGCGAAAACGCTCTTCATCGAACGGGTGGCGCTTGGCGAAAAGGGGACGGCGATCGCGCCGGGTGTCGAACTGCGTCACGACGACAACGATCCGGTGTTTTCCTATGCGCTGCTTTCCTACTTTCGGGAAGGGGAAACGCGCTACCGGACGGAACTTGTCGGCTACGACCGTCGCCCGACGGACTGGACGGCTGAAACCAGCCGGTCGTTTTCAAATCTGCCCGAACGGGACTTCACCTTCCGGGTCTGGGCGCGGGATTACGCCGGAAACATTTCCGGACCGGTGGAATTCAAATTTCGGGTGACGCCGCCGCTGTGGCGTCGGTGGTGGGCGTATCTTCTTTACCTGGGAATCGCCGTCGGGTTGACGTTCGCGGGCGTTCGGGCGCGGATTCGGACGCTCGCGAACCGGAACCGACTGCTGGAGGAGCGGGTGGCCGAACGGACGACCGAACTGGCCGAGGCGGTGGCGAAACTTCAAACGGCCAACACGGAATCCGAGCGCCAGAATCGCGATCTCGCCGAGGCGAACCGCCGCGTCGAGGAGAAAAACCAGGAACTCGACCGCAAGATCGAGGAACTCGAAGCCTCGCAGCGGCAGGCGGACCGCATCTTTTCCGCGCTCGCGCAGGCGCTGCCGGGCACGGTGCTGGATGAAAAATACCGGCTGGACGAAAAAATCGGCGCGGGCGGGTTCGGCGCGGTGTTCAAGGCGACCCATCTCGGCCTCAACCGGCCCATCGCGGTCAAGATTTTCCGGCCCGTGCCGGGAAACGATTCGACCGACGCGGTCGAGCGCTTCCGCCGCGAGGGCATCGCGGCCTGCCGGGTGAACCACCCGAACGCCGTCACGGTGCTGGATTCCGGAATTTCGAGCGACGGCATCGCCTACATTGCAATGGAACTGCTGGAGGGCGAATCGCTCGCGGAAGTTTTGCGCCAAACGCCCTCGATGTCGCTGCGGCGGTGCGCTGAAATCATCGTCCCGGTCTGCGAGGCGCTCGAAGCCGCCCACTCGGTCGGCATCATTCACCGCGACATCAAGCCGGACAACATCTTCATTCACCGAACGCCCGAGGGCGAAGTCGTCAAGGTGGTGGATTTCGGCATCGCCAAGCTGGTCGGGGCCGACGACACCGAGGACATGGAAACGCTTACCCGGACGGGCGGCATCGTCGGAACGCCGATTTACATGGCCCCGGAGCGGGTGAGCGGCAATCCGTACGACGGGAAATCCGACCTCTACAGCGTGGGCATCGTTTTGTACCAGATGCTGTGCGGGCGGGTTCCCTTCGCCGTGTCGGGAAATTCGTTCGTGCAGGTCGCGCTCCTGCACCTGCGGGCCGATCCGCCGCCGTTGCGGGCCTACAATCCGGGCATTCCCGAAAACGTCGAAGTTTTAATGAAAAAGGCGCTCGCCAAGTCTCCGGCGGACCGTCCGACGCCGCACGGGTTCGCGACGGAACTGATGAACATCGTTTCCGACCTGCCCGAAGACATGCGGAACACCCTGTTCGTCACGCTTCCGGCGGGCTGGGATTCCTCCGACTGGCCGACCAGTCGCGGCGGGATGTCCGATGAACTTCCAACCATCGTTTCCGACACCGATCCCGACGCCATCACCCGCATCGACTCCTGAGTTCCGCTTCGAAACGATGGTGTCCGGTGAAAAACCGAAAACTTTTCGGCCTGGTTGGAAGTAGTATGGACCGTTCTTTCAATCAGGCATCAGGGGAGAAAACTCCGGCGCGTCCGGGAAGCGTCCGCATCGGGACCTGCCCGGCCCCATCGTCTCTTTCTGATCCCTGCCGGTAGGGATTTCCGCCCATGCGTACGTTTGTCGGGTTCTTCATCTTTCTGGTGCTGTCGTCCGTCGCGAGCGGCGGTCGGGCGGCGGGTGTGTCCGATGCGGCGGAAACGGCGCGCCCGGCGATTCGCGTCTACACATCCGACGGCGACGGAATTCCTCAAAACACCGTTCAGGCGCTTCACGTTGATCGGCGCGGCTATCTCTGGGCCGGGACCGACCACGGCGCGGCGTTCTACAACGGACACCGCTGGACCACCGTTCCGTTTCCGATTCGGGATATTTCCATCAAGCGGCATTCGATTTTCTCTTCCTCGGACGGAAGCCTGTGGTTCGGCACGGGGGCGGGGCTGTTCCGCCTGCGGGACGGCGCGTGGGATGTTTTCGACACGTCGAACGGATTGCCGGGAAATTCGGTCTACGGAATCGCCGAAACGTTTGAAAACGGGAAATCGGTCATCTGGTGCGGCGCGACCGGCTTGGGCGTCTGCCGTCTGGCCGACGGAAAATGGACCGTCTTCAACGAGGCCAACACGCCCGGAATCATCAACAACAAGGTCATTTCGCTGCTTGCGTCGCGGTCCGCCGACGGAAAGTGGTCCGTCTGGGTGGGGACGACCGCGGGCGTGTCGCGTTACGCCGACGGGGCGTGGCAACGGATGACGGACAAACCGTCGTTCAGCGTGATGGATGACCAGAACCGGATGGTGACCGATGATTCGGTGTTCTGCCTCGCCGAACTCCACACGGAGGAGGGAAAAAAAGCGATTTACGCGGCGACGCCAATCGGCGGCGTCGCGCGGTGGATGAACGGACGGTGGTCGTCATTCAGCGTCGATACGAAGATGCCCGATCCCAAAGTCAACGGGTTGGCCGAGACGGTCGATGCCAACGGACGATATACGCTGTGGGCGGCGACCCTGAGCGGCTTGTGGCGTTTCGCCGACGGTGTCTGGACCGCCGTGGAATCCGAAAACCCGCGGTTGGTCACTGCCTTGAGCATCGCCGTCACGAATCAGGAAAGCGGGCATCCGGTGATTTGGACCGGCACGAACACCAACGGGCTTTTCCGGTTTCGGGATGGCGGATGGCTGGCGGTGACGGTCGGTTCGAAGCCGTTGCAAACGCCCGTGAAGTGTTTTTTCGACCTGAAGGATGCTTCGGGGCGGCCAACGCTGTTCATGGGAGGAATGGAAGGAGAAATTCTGGTCTTCCGGGACGGCGCGTGGGCGCCCATCCGAATGTGGGGACCCTCCTTCAACACGAATCGGGTGTTCCGGTTTCTGCAATCGTCGGTCTTTTCGGATGTTCCCGAACTGGTCATGGCCACCACGAATCATGTGATGCGTTTCCGGGATGGCCGGCTTGTCACCGTCAACGAGGACCGGCGTCTTGAACTCGGATTTGTCGATGCCCTCGCCGAAGTCACCGAACCGGACGGGGTGAAACGACTGTGGGCGGGGACCATTACCGGTCTGTTTCGCTTCGACGGAACGAAGTGGTCGAGCGTCACGGGTGAAAACGCGCCGACACGGGCCGTCAGAATGCTTCTGGAAACCCGCGACGCGCGGGGGCGAACGACGGTCTGGGCCGGTTCCGAGCAGGAGGGCCTGTTTTGGCTGCGCGACGGCAGGTGGATGAATCTGACGACCCGCGACGGGCTTCCGGCCAGCCAGATCGACGGACTGGTGGAAGGCGTCGGTCCGGACGGCGCGCCGGTGCTGTGGGTCGGGACGCCCGGCGGCATCGCCGTGTTGAATATCGCGGCCCCCGGGAAACCGCTCTGGGTCGTGACCGATGCCACGACGCCCGCTCTTCCGAACAATGTCGTCTTCGGGCTGGGCCTCGACCGGCAAGGCCGGGTTTACGCAACCACCAACAAGGGCGTTGCCCGTCTTTCATTCCAGAGTCCCGCCGCGCCGGACGCGCCGCCGCTTCAAATCGACACCTTTTCCACCGAAGACGGTTTGCCGAGCAATCAGTGTCTGGGGCCGCCTTACCTCGATTCGAAAGGCCGAATCTGGGTCGGGACGGTGACCGGCGCGGCGGTCTTCGACCCGGGACGGGAATCGTCGGGCGGCGGGGCGAAGCCGCTCTACATCGAGCGGGCGGCGCTGGGCGAAAAAGGGACGGCCATCGCGCCGGGCGTCGCGTTGCGCCACGACGACAACGATCCGGTGTTTTCCTACGCGCTGCTTTCCTATTTTCGGGAAGGGGAGACGCGCTACCGGACGGAACTGGTGGGCTACGACCGTCGCCCGACGGACTGGACGCCTGAAACCAGCCGGTCGTTTTCAAACTTGCCGGAGCGGGACTTCACCTTCCGGGTCTGGGCGCGGGATTACGCCGGAAACGTTTCCGGACCGGTGGAATTCAAGTTTCGGGTGACGCCGCCGCTGTGGCGTCGGTGGTGGGCGTATCTTCTTTACCTGGGAATCGCCGTCGGGTTGACGTTCGCGGGCGTACGGGCGCGGATCCGGACGCTCGCGAACCGGAACCGTTTGCTCGAAGAACGGATCGCCGAGCGGACGACGGAACTGGCCGAAGCCGTGGAACAACTTCAGGCGGCCAACGCGGATACCTCGCGGAAAAACCGCGAACTCGACGAAAAAATCGCCGAACTCGAAGCCTCCCAGCGGCAGGCTGACCGGATTTTTTCCGCGCTCTCCGAGGCATTGCCCGGCACGGTTCTGGACGACAAATACCGGCTGGACGAAAAAATCGGGGCGGGCGGCTTCGGCGCGGTGTTCAAGGCGACCCATCTCGGATTGAACCGGCCCATCGCGGTCAAGGTGTTCAAGCCGATGCCCGGCAACGACAGCGCCAACGCGGTCGAGCGGTTCAAACTGGAAGGCGTCTCGGTGGCCCGGCTCAATCACCGGAACATCGTGTCGGTCATCGACTCCGGGATTTCACGCGAAGGCATTGCCTACCTCGTGATGGAACTGCTTCAGGGACATTCGCTGTACGAGGAAGTCTGCGCGAAGCGGCCCGTGCCCCTGGGCAGGTGCTTGCAGGTACTCGTGCCGGTGTGTCGCGCGCTGGCGGAAGCGCACGGGAACGGGGTCGTCCATCGCGACATCAAGCCGTCCAACATCTTCCTGAACCGGAGTGAGGAGGGCGAGGTCGTCAAGGTGGTGGATTTCGGGACGGCAAAGCTCCTCGATCCCGAAGACGACGACGTTTTCGAACGATTGACGGAAACCGGGGCGATCATCGGCACGCCGAATTACCTCGCTCCCGAGCGAATCGGCGGGAAACCTTATGACGGACGGTCGGACGTCTACGGCGTGGGGATCGTTTTCTATCAAATGCTCTGCGGGCGCGTGCCGTTCCAGCCGAATCAGGGGAATGCCATGAATATTCTGGTGAGCCATCTCAACACGCCGCCGCCGCCGCCGAGTTCATTCAACCCGGCCATTCATCCCGAAGTCGAACGGGTGTGCCTCCACGCGCTCGAAAAGTCACCGGAAATGCGTCCGACGGCGGAGGAATTCGCCGTTGAACTGGAGACTCTGCGGGAATTCATCCGGGAAGACGAACTTGCCGGGAGCAGTGACGGCTGGTTCCCCTTCGAGAGCGACCGGGAAGCCGCGTTTCCGACGCTCGGAAACTTTTCCAACTTCGAAAACGCTCCGGCCACGCAGAAATTCAGTGGTCCGGGAGAGGACGTGTCAGCGGCCCGAACGTGGAATGTCCGGGAACCTTCCGGATCAAGCGGCTAAACCAAGCCTTGGTCAATTCGTTCCAAACGCGACGAATTCAATCGCGCAAGGATGCGTTCTTGAAGGCAATTCCACAAAAAAGACACTTGGCCACTGGCTACTGGCCGCTGATCTGCTGCCACGCCAGAATCCCGCCGGACAGGTTGCGGACGTTTGAAAATCCCTGACTCCGCAGGAAGCCCGCGACGCGGTCGCTGCGCGCGCCGGAACGGCACTGGACGATGATTTCGGCGTCCTTCTTGTCGTTGAGTTCGGTGTAGATGTCGCCGAAACGGCTCATCGGCATGAGAATCGTGCCGGGAATGCGGGACTGGGCGAATTCGTTTTCCTCGCGGACATCGATGACGAAGGGCTGTTCGCCCGCGTCCATCCGCTGCTTGAGTTCATCGACTGAAATGTCTTCGTGCGCCATCGGAGTTACCTCTGTGAGTTCATTTGAACGGACGGTTCGGCGGGCCGTTTGGTCAGCCGGTCAAGCTCGCCGAGCAGGCGTCCGGGAAAAACGCCGAGGTATAGCACGCCGAAAAGCGCCAGCGTCAGGGCGATTTCCGCAGTGGTGGAGACGCGGGGCGGAACGAATTTCTCATCGCGTTCGCGGAAGAACATCACCGTCACGGGCCGCAGGTAGTAGTACAGCGACACCGCGCTGTTGATCGCCGCGACAACCACCAGCGTCGTGTGACCCGCCATCCAGCACTGCTTGAAAATGACGAGTTTGCCCATGAAACCCGCCGTGAGCGGAATTCCGCCCAGACTGAGCAGAAACACCGTCAGCAGCATCGCCAGACCGAAGGATTTGAATCCGATGCCCGCGTAATCGTCGATTTCCGTCTTTTCGTCGCCGACCCGCGCAATCAGCGCGACCACGCCGAACGCGCCGAGGTTCATCACGGCGTAGGTCAGCAGGTAAAACATCACCGATACCCAGTCGCCCGCGATGACGCCGAGCAGGGCGTAGCCCGCGTGGGCGATGGACGAATAGGCGAGCATCCGCTTGATGTCGGTCTGCCGGATGGCGATCACGTTGCCGATGACCATCGACAGAATCGCGGCGATGACCAGAACTCCGGAAATGGCCCGGCTCAATTCACCGTTGTCGGCGGGAAACGCTCCTACAAACACCCGCAACAACGCCGCGAACGCCGCCGCTTTCGGTCCGGCGGCCATGAACGCCGTCACCGGCGTCGGCGCGCCCTGATACACGTCGGGCGTCCAGAAGTGAAACGGGGCGGTGGCGATCTTGAAACAGAATCCGACCAGCATCAGCGCCGCGCCGACCGTGAGCAGGCCCGGCGACGTCAGCGCGTTGGTCGAAACGGCGAGTTGAATGCCCGCAAGATTGGTCGTTTTCGTCGCGCCGTAGGTCAGCGCCATGCCATAGAGCAGGAAGCCGGTCGAGAACGATCCCAGAATGAAGTACTTGAGGGCCGATTCGTTTGAGCGCAGGTCACCCCGGCGGTATCCGGCCAGCACATACGTCGTAATCGACAGCGTTTCCAGCCCGAGAAAGAGCATCGCGAGGTCGCCCGCGCCGCCCATCAGAAGCATCCCGACCGTCCCGAACATCAGCAGGGTGAAGAATTCGCCCGCCGGGAGGCGCTCGTCGTCGAGCATCTGCATCGAAATCAGAACCGAAATCGCCGCGACGATCAGAAACACGATGGAAAAGGTCAGCCGCAACGGGTCGGTGACGAGCATCCCGTTGAAACTCGGCGAAATTTCCATTCCCCAGAGCCGCCAGACGCTGTAGAGCGCGCCCGCGATTCCGGCGAGCGCGATCCAGCCCGCCGCGCGGCGGGGGCCTTTGGGCGCGAAGGCGTCGTACAGCATGATGACCAGCCCGGCTCCGGCAATGCAAAGCTCGGGCAGAATCGCGTTGTAGTTGAGGTTCAGGTCGAGGACGTTCGGCATGACTGCGAATTCAGGGCGCGACCGGCGCTTCGAGACGAACCTCCGCCCGAGGGGAGCGGCTGGACTTCATTTCGATTCGGCTGAAAACGACGGTCTTCCGGTGGGAAGTGTTTCGAAAAATACAAAACCAAAGATGTCAGTCTTCGCGCCAATCCGCAAGTGAAAGTGGAGAAGAAAAGTCTGGAGTCGCGAGTCTTGAGTCTGGAGTCAGGGGAACGATGAAGGATGAACGCGGAAGTCGGAAAAATCCGGGAAGTTTTTGTGAAAGAAAGGCTTTGACGCGGAAAGCGGAAAAGGGATGCTTTACTCCAGACTCCAGACTCCAGACTCCAGACTCCAGACTCCAGACTCCAGACTCCAGACTGTCTTTATGCGAGATAGAACAAAACGCCGTGTCCGTTTTCGGCGGCGGCGGCGTAGAGCGCACGGACGCGACCGAACAGTTCGATGAGGAGTTCGAGGCGTTCGTCGGGGTTGTGCGTCCAGTCGCCGGGGTGCAGGTCGAGTTCAAGCATGCGGGAAGGGTTGAACCGGTCGCGGACTGTCGCTTCGTCGAGTTGGGCGAGGGCGGCGGAGACTTCCGCGGCGTAGTTCGGCATGACAATCTGGCCGCCGTAGGGCGAAATTTCGCCTTCTTCCAGGACGATCACGTCGAAATCGTGTTCATGCGGGTCGGGCGGTTCGTCGCCGTTGCGTTCGGCCTCGAACCACGCTTCCTCATCGGAGGTATTGAGGTCGAAATCGACGCCGGTGCCGATAATCGCATCGGCGAGCGGTTCTTCGCCGCCGTGTTCGTTGCCGGTAATCAGGAAGTGAATCGCCTGCCAGTTCGAGCCGAGGTCGAGCCTGTCGGGCACGCGCGTGGCGATTTCAGCGGCGGCGCGGGTATCCTCGGCAATTCGGGAAACGAGTTCAGGCGTGATGGAAAGGAGAAAACCGTTCATCGACATGCGGGCTGCCACCTCGGAGATGAGGGTCATTTCCTTTCCAGCATAGTTCGTCGGATGGCCCGAAGTCGCCTCCCGGTTCAATCCCTGACCGGTTCGCTTGCCGCGGTCGCCGGACTGTTGTTCTCGTAAGTCTTTGTAAACCAGACTGTTCCGGTTTCATTCAGAAAGTAGGATTCATTCCCCGTTCGGAGGATTCCTCGCGGCCTGACCGGCTGGGCGGTGATGGAAAATCGCGCCGGGTGGATGCCGTCCGCCGCCGTGACGGTCATTTTTCCGAGCCGATAACCGTTTATTTCTTTTGTCTGCATTTCCCGAATAACCGGATCGAGGTCGAGGGCGGTGAGATCGTCGGCAAACGTTCCATTGTGGTTCCCGGCGTGGCGAATCTGGGCGGCATGAATCGCGCGCAGGCTCGTTCTGGCGAAGTCTTCATTGGCGCTCCGTCGGGACGACAGAAATCCGGGCAGGAGGATAAAAACCAGAGACCCTACAATCAGGGCGACGAGGTTGAGCGCGATACCGGCCTTCGCGGTTTGCACATGCCTCGATTCATTTCCGACGGCCAGCCGGGAACGGGCGTTCTCGCCGAGGTACAAGCCAGCGATGCTTCCGATCCAGAGTCCGGCACAGGAAAACATCCCGAAAAGGCCGAGAAGCAGGGAAATCCGGGCCATCCGGATGGCTCGTTCGGTCTGTTGCGGCGCTGAGGGACCTCCCCGGTACGTCCCCGAATCACGAAACTTTGAAGAATCATTCATCGTACGCGCGCGATCCTAATAGTAGATAGGGATTGAACCGGGCACCCGATGCCTAGGCCGCATGTTCGGCGAGCCAGCGTTTGAGGTCGTCTTTTGACGTGAAGTCGAGCAACGCGAGGCCCAGTTCTTCAAGTTCGGCCAGCGTCAGCCCTTCAACCCGCCTTTTGATGGAAACGGGAAGTTTTGAAAACCGCCGTTCAAGGAGACCGAGAACCAGTTTTTGAGCTTCCAGCTTTGAACCCTGTTCGAGACCCTGTTCGAGTCCCTGTTCGAGTCCCTGGAGAACCCCTTGTTCAATCCCTTGCGCGACGCCGCGCTGTAAAATCGTCTGGTAGGTTACGGATTCCTGCATGACCGCCTCCTGAAAAATCGCTCCGATGTTGTGTTGCGTGAAGCGCAATCCGGCCAGAATGTGCGCGCCCGCCAGCGTTTCGATGCGCGTATCACGATTTTCGATCCGGCCCGCCTGGCTGGCCACACGCTTCAGCAGTTTTCGCGGTTCCGGAGATTTTGCCAGTACCGCCAGCGGGAGCAGCGCCGGGTTTTCGAAAAACGGCTCCGGGGCAATGTCCCAGAGCCGGGCGATGAAAAATTCGTGGCGCGTGTGCCCGAATTCGAACACGTTCGGCATGGTGCGCGCCGTTGGCGTGTTTTTCAACAGGACGACCAGTTGCACAAGCCGTCGGTCCGGATAGGTTCGATAGAAACGCACCGCGTAATCGAGCATCCGCAACGGCATCGGTGGCTTGCTCTCGGGCGTGACCTGAAACTCCAGGTGAACGATGGTCCTGCCGGTTTCGAGAAAGGCGGCGAAATCGGCCCGAATCGGTTCGATGCCGAGTTCGGATTTGAGGACGTGGACGTCCGGTCCGATACGATTCGGGTCGATTTCGTGCGTGATTTCCGCCGCCCACCGGACAAATTCAACCGGGTGGCGTTCCGCCATCGCCTTGCAGATGTTGTCGTAAGCCATTGACGGCGTTCACCTTGTTACAGATTGCCGCCGTTGGTCGCCGCGACCTGTTTGTACCAGAGCGCCGAATCCTTCAGGGTGCGTTTCTGGGTGTCGAAATCGACATGGACCAGCCCGAACCGCTGTTTGTAGCCTTCCGCCCATTCGAAATTGTCGATCAGCGACCAGTGAAAGTAGCCCTTGACCGGGACGCCGTCCGCTGCCGCCCGCCGGAGTTCGCGCAGGTAGCGAGTCGTGAAATCAATGCGTTGCGGGTCGTGAACTTTTCCGTCGAGCGCAATCCAGTCACGCAATGACACGCCATTCTCGGTGATGTAGATCGGTTTTTTGTACCGTTCGTGGAAAAACTTTGGTCCCCAGTAGAGCGCCTCCGGCGTCACCGGCCAGTCGAAGGCGGTAATCGGCGTCGCGGGCGTCGGAATGAGGAAATTCGGGCGGCCCTTGGCGTCGGCCTTGATGGCGAAGCCGAAGTAGATGTTCGCGCCGCAGAAATCGACCGGTTCGGAAATCAGTTTCATGTCGCCGTCGCGGATTTCCGGCGCGTCGCCCTTGTAGGCGTCCAGTCCGGCTTTCGGGTACTCGCCGAGAAAGACCGGGTCCATCCACCACGAATTGTTGATGGTGTTCTTGGGTGGAATTCCCATTGCCGCGCTCAACAGAAACCCGAATCCCTGAATGCCGAAGTTGAACTCGCGGGCGGCGGCCACGTTTTCCGGCGTTTCGCTCACCGGGTAGGCGATGGGCGTCTGCGGCGCGAAGCCGATTTCGCACTTGGGCGAATTGGCGCGAATGACCTGCACGGCGCGGCCGTGGGCGAGCAGCGCGTGGTGTCCGGCTTGCAGAACTTCTTTAAATGGAAGGGTTTCCCCCGGCGCGTGCTTGCCGACCTGAAGGCCGAGGCCGATGAAAATCTGCGGTTCGTTGAGCGTCATCCAGTGCTTGATGCGGTCGCCGAGCCGTTTGGTGACGACCTCGGCGTACTCGGTGAACCATCCGACGCTGTCGCGCGTCCGCCAGCCGCCCTTTTTGTGGAGCGCGACCGGCAGATCCCAGTGGTAGAGCGTGCAGTACGGCGCGACGCCCGCCTTGAGCAGTTCGTCGGTGAGCCGGTCGTAGAAATCGAGGCCCTTCGCGTTCACCGTCCCCGTGCCGTCGGGCAGGATGCGCGACCATGAAAGGCTGAACCGATAGCCGTTCAGTCCGAGCGTTTTCATGATCACCACGTCTTCTTTATATCGGTTGTAGTGATCGCAGGCGGTGTCGCCGTTGTTCGCGCGCCAGATGGCGCCGGGCTTGTGGGCGAAGGCGTCCCAGATGGACTCGCTTTTTCCGTCGGCTTTTATCGCCCCTTCGATCTGGTAGGACGCGGTCGCCGTTCCCCAGATAAAACCTTTGGGAAATGTTTCGGTCTTTTTGCCTTTTTTCGAACCGGTTTGCGGCGCGGGCGGAGCCGCGTCAGCGGCGGAGGGCAGGCCGGCGGCGGCGAGCGTGGCGGCGGACGCCGCGAGGAACTTGCGGCGCGAGGAACTTGCGGATTTCATCGTCGAAACCTCTCGGTCAGTCAAAAAATCGGGATGTGTTTCGGAGTCGTCAGTTTAGCCGCTTGCGCGGCCCGGCGCTTCCGAAAATTCCTCACTTGAAAACAGCAATCCGCGTGCCGTAAACGCTTCAACCTGGCATGAAAAAAGCCCGACCGCGCGGGCCGGGCTTTCAAAAACGGGCGCTTCACCGCGTGCGCGGCTCGCTTACGGTTCCATCTTCGACATTTCCGGCGCGGTTTGAACATCGTTCGCGCTCGGCGCGATGGCCTGCCGGATGCTTCCGACCGCCGGACGGGCCGGTTTGAGGAACAGGTTCGGGACGACGCCCATGACGAAGATGAGCGCGACGAGCGGAAGGGCGAGGGTGATTTCGCGGCTGTCGAGGTCGGAAAGTTCGGTATTGACCTTGTCGGTTTCGCCGAAAACGATCCGCTGCACGGCTTTCAACAAATAGACGGCGGAAAGAATCATCCCGGTCGCGGCAAAGGCGGTCAGGGCGTAGTGCTTCGCCAGAAATGCGCCGAGCAGGGTGAGAAATTCGCCTACGAAGCCGTTGGTGAGCGGGAGTCCGGCCGAGGCGAGGCTCGCGATGACCATCAGGACGGCAAAGCGGGGCATCGGCTTGCCGAGTCCGCCGAAGGCGTTGAGGTCGGTAGTCGCGCGGCGGCGTTCGAGCGCGTCCGCGAGCAGGAACAGCGCTCCGGTGGTGACGCCGTGGGCGGCCATCTGGAAAACCGCGCCTTCGAGTCCGCTGTCGGTGAAGGAAAAGATGCCGAGGACGATGAATCCGAGGTGGCTGAGCGACGAGTAGGCGAGCAGCCGTTTCAAGTCCGTCTGGACGATGGCGATCAGCGCGCCGTACACGATACTGATGACCGCCAGAACCATGATCGGCTTGGCGAACCGGTGCGCCGCTTCGGGAAAGAGCATGACGCCGAAGCGGATCAGCCCGTAGGTCCCCATTTTTGACATCACCGCCGCCATCAGCGCCGCCGCCGAGGTCGGGCATTCGGCGTAGGTATCGGCCTGCCAGGTGTGCAGCGGGAAAATCGGCATCTTGATGGCGAAGGCCACCGCGAAACCGATGAACAGCCACGTTTGGGTGGCGAGCGGGAGGGAACGTCCACCGGCGGCCAGCTTGGCGAGGTCGAATGTGTATTCGCCGCCGCCGGAACCCACCGCGACGTAGAGCGAAATCATCGCGGCCAGCATCAGAAGACTCCCGATCACCGTGTAAATAAAGAACTTGGTGACGGCGGGAATCCGCTTTTCGCCGCCCCAGACGCCGATCAGGAAGTACATCGGAATCAGGACGATTTCCCAGAACAGATAAAAAAGAATCAGGTCGCGGGCGAGGAACACGCCGACCAGCCCGGTTTCCAGAAACAGGACGAACACCGAAAACTCGCGGATGCGCTTCGTCACCGAGCCGCGACTCGACAGCAGCGCGAGCGGCGTCAGCAGGGTGGCGAGGAGTACCAGCCAGAGGCTCACGCCGTCGATTTCAAGGTGAAACCGCATCCCCAGCGACTCGATCCACTGCCAATCCACCGTCAGTTTCGGGTCGGTGAGCCACGGAATCAGCGGTAGCGACAGCAGAAACGTGACCGCCGACACGATGGTCGCGATGGCGCGCGGCGACTCGTTGCCGTCCGCTTCCTCGGAATCCTGAAATGACAGCAGTACCAGCCCGGTAAAGGCGGGCAGAACAAGGAGGGCGATGAGCAGGTAGGATTTGAAGAGTTCCATTTGGCGAATGGGTCGATTTTTAGAGCGAAAGCCCCGTCATCCAGGTGAGAACGCCGAGAATCTTTCCGACATCGGCGATGTAGTACTCCGGCACGTCAACGTACGCCGTGTCGGTTTCAAGCTTGAGAAATTTCCACGCGCTGCCGGATGTGACCGCGCCGAACACCGTCCGGCCCGGCAAACCCTCGCGTTCATTGAAGATACGGGCCGCCACCATTTCGGCGAGGCACTGGCCGATGCCCCCGACGAGGTCTTCCTTTTTGGCCTCGACAATCGTGATGACCGGCGCGCTCAGGTAAAACTGCTCCGCCGCGCTCCCGATGATGAAATCGCACACGCCGTTGAGTCCGGCGCTCTGGTCAACCGTCAGTTCGATTCCCGAAAAAAGGCTGATTCGCCGGTCGAGCAGCCGCCGGACTTCGACCAGCACCGGCGCGATGATGAGTTCCGACCGGGCCTTTTCGGTGTTGACCGCGAGTGCGAGCGGCACGTTTTCCGTCAGGGTGTTCGCCAGCGCGTCCTCGACCGCGACCGACGGCGTTTCCGAAAACAGATCGACGTTTTCGACCACCGTCAGGTTGAACCGGGTTTTCACGTCCTTCAGTTTGAATTCGCTGTAGGCCATGACGGCAGGCTCCGAAACTCAGTTTCCGAAGAAGAAATATCCCATCACCAGCAGCGCGCCGACGAAAATCAGTGCGGCGTAGCCCCGCGCGAAACCCGACTGCATGTCGCGCAGGTTCGCGCCGAGCGTGCTTGTGAACCGGGCCGCGCCGGTCACGATGCCGTCAACCACCTGAAGGTCGAAGATTTTCCAGAGTCCGTCGCGCGAAATGAGTTCGAGCGGGCGGACGACCGCCGCTTCGTAGATTTCGTCGATGTAGTACTTCGCCTGCACGACCGGCGGGGCGCTCCAGAGCGGGTTTTTGCGGAAGAACATCCAGCCGAGGCCGATTCCGGCCAGCGCGATGAGCGCCGAAAAGCCCATCAGGCCCAGTTCGATGCCGTGGTTGCTCGCGACCTGGGCGATTTCGATGCCGCGTCCACCGACATCGAAAACCGGCTTGAGGAAATGCTCGAAGCGGTTCGTCCCGCCGAGCACTTCCGGGATCCCCAGAACGCCGCCGACAATCGAGAAAAACCCGAGGACGAACAGCGGCGCGGTCATCACCATCGGCGATTCATGCGGTTTGTGGTCGTGATGCTCGGCGCGTGAGTCGCCTTCGAAGGTCATCACCATCATCCGGGTCATGTAGAGCGCGGTCAGAAACGAGGTCGCGCAGCCGACCACCCAGAGCGACTTGGCGAGTGTCGCGGGAATCAGACCGGAGCCGAAGGTCCGCCAGAGCAGTTCGTCCTTGCTGAAGAAGCCCGACAGGAACGGGAAGCCGGAAATGGCGAGCCACCCGGCGATCATCGTCAGACGGGTGAGCGGCATGTACTTTTTCAATCCGCCCATCTTCCGCATGTCCTGTTCCTCGTGCATTCCGTGAATCACGCTGCCCGCGCCGAGAAACAGCAGGGCTTTAAAGAATGCGTGGGTCGTGACGTGGAACATCGCCGCCGAGAACGCGCCCGCGCCGCAGGCCATGAACATCAGCCCGAGTTGCGAAACGGTCGAATAGGCGAGGACTTTCTTGATGTCGTTCTGGCCGAAGGCGATGGTGGCGGCGACGATCGCGGTGGTCGCCCCGACGATGCCGACGACGACGAGCGCCGTGGGCGACTTGAGGAAGATCGCGCTTGTCCGCGAGAGCATGTAGACGCCCGCCGTGACCATCGTCGCGGCGTGGATGAGCGCCGAAACCGGCGTCGGGCCGGCCATGGCGTCCGGCAGCCAGACGAACAGCGGAATCTGCGCGCTCTTGCCGGTCGCGCCGAGGAACAGCAGTAGGGCGATGGTCGTCAGCCCCCCCGCCGTGATCGCCGCGAATCCGAGCGTTTCAATCGGCTGCGCGGCGGCCCATTCGGCCACCTTCGCAAAGTTGATGCTGCCCGTCTTGCTGAAGATCAGGAAAACGCCGAGAACCACCCCGAAATCGCCGATCCGGTTGTAAACAAAAGCTTTCTTGGCCGCCGCCGCCGCTTCGTCGCGCGTGAAGTAGTGCCCGATGAGCAGGTACGAACAGACCCCCACGCCTTCCCAGCCGACGAACATCAGCAGAAAGTTGTCGGCCAGCACGAGCGTCAGCATCGCGAACATGAACAGGTTCAGGCAGGCGAAAAACCGGGCGTAGCCGCCGTCGCCGTGCATGTAGGCCGTCGCGAAAATGTGAATCAGCAGCCCGACGCCGGTGATGAACAGCACCATCACGCCCGAAAGCGGGTCGAGCGTCAGCCCGAAATCGGCGGTGAAGTTTCCGGCCTGAATCCACGTCCCGAACGTTTCCGTCACCCGGCGGACGCCTTCCGACGTCGCGGGTGCGTGAAGCAGCTTCGTGTAAAACGTGGCGTAGGCGCAGACCGCCGACACGGCGACCGTCAGACAGGCGATCAGCCCGACGAGGCGTTCGCCGAGCCGCTTGCCGACCGTTCCGAGCAGGATGGCGCCGACCAGCGGCGCGAGAATCATGGCTTTCAGCATGTGATTTTCGATTGAAGATTGCAGATTGAAGATTGAAGATTGAAGATTTCCGGGAACTGCTTTGAGCGGCAATCAAAAATCTTCAATCTTCAATCGAAAATCTAAAGTTTCAAAAGGTTCGATTCGTCCACGTCAAGCGTTTCGCGGTTGCGGAAGACGGCGATGACGATGGCGAGGCCGACGCCCGCTTCGGCGGCGGCGACGGTCATGACGAGAAACACGAAAAGCTGGCCCTCGACCTGTCCGAAAAAGCTCGAAAAGGCGATGAACGCCAGATTGGCCGCGTTCAGCATCAGTTCCAGACAGAGCAGCATCGAAATGATGTTCCGCTTGAGAAAGACGCCGACCGCGCCCAGCGTGAACAGCACCGCGCTCAGAATGAGATACCAGGAGAGAGGGACCATCGGAAGTTCCTTGTTTTGGATTGAAGATTGAAGATTTTCGATTGGGGAGTTCCGATTGGGGAGTTTTTAACTTTTGGCCCTTTCGGAACTTCCGAATCAAAAATCTTCAATCTTCAATCCAAAATCTAAAATTCATTTGCTTTTCAAATAAATTCCCACGCCCTGATGGCCGGTGTCCCATTTCAGGCGGTAAACGTTGCTGGACTTTGAAACCACGTCGATGGAGAGGTTGCCGGAATAGGCGCCGCCATCCGGGCGCGTGCCGCGCGTCGCGTGGTCGCCGGTCAGTTTCGAGGCCCCGAAGTTTTCCGTACCGACCCGGCCTTCATCGGCGGCGGTCGTCCAGAAGCCTTCCGCCGAGCCGTCGGCGTTCAATACATAAAGGACCACGCCCGCCCCCGCGCCGTACCCCACGACCAGCGTGTCGCCCGCGAGAATCCCGGTGCCGCGGTCGCTGTTGCTCCAGACGAGGCTGTAGACCTTGTCGCCGATCCGGCTGACGGTCACCTGGCCGCGATATTCGCCGCCGTTCGGGTTGGTTCCGGTCGTTTCGTAAGTCCCTTCGATGTCGTTGCCGGGTTTGACCGGGCGGGCCGTTTCATTCATCACGCGCCCGCCTGCCTCGCCGTTGGTCCACGCGCCGGACAGCGAGCCGTCCTCGCGGACCTTGTACACCACGACGCCCGGAATCAGACCGTCGCTCGGTTTGCTGTAACCGACGAACAGATACCCCGTCGGCGCGAGCGAACGACCGGCGAGCGGGCCTGCGTTCAGGCTTCCGAACAACGTGAAAAACGCCATCACGACCAGCGCGGCACGTTTGAAGTTCAGTTTTCGCATCGAATCACCTTTCTTATTTTCGATTGAAGATTGAAGATTTTCGATTTCAGACCGGATTGTGGAAATTCTTCACAATCGAAAATCTTCAATCTTCAATCTTCAATCAAAAATTCTTCATTCTTTCTCGCGCTTGGCGAGGTGGAGCGCCCCGACAACCGCCATCAGGATCAGGACCGACGTGGCCTCAAAGGGAAGCAGGTATTTCGTGAGCAGGTTCGTGCCGATGCGCTCGACCGTACCGCCGCCGCCGTCGTTCACCGCCGGCGCAATATTCACCCTGGTCATCACATAAATGAGCGCGCCGAGCAGCGTTGCGCCGAGCGGAAGCGCGAGCCACGTCAGAAACCGGTTCGGATCGCTCTCCGTCTGCTCCTCGCGGACGTTGAGCAGCATGATGACGAAGACGAACAGCATCATGATCGCCCCGGCATAGACGACGATCTGCACCACGCCGAGAAACTGGGCCTTGAGCGTGATGTACACGCAGGCCAGCCCGACGAACGTCGTAATCAGCGCGAAGGCACTGTAGAGCGGGTTGCGCTGGAGCAGCACGCTCACCGCGCCGCCCACGACGATACCCGCGAAAAGGATGAAAAGGATTTGTTCGAACGTCATTGTGATTGGAGATTTTCGATTGAAGATTGAAGATTTTCGATTGAGGAGACGCACATTTCCGGCAATCGAAAATCTTCAATCTTCAATCTTCAATCGAAAATCAGAGTGCGATCACCGCCACCGTCGCCGTGATCACGATATTGATGAGGGCGAGCGGAAGCAGAAATTTCCAGCCGAAATCCATCAACTGGTCGTAGCGCAGTCGCGGCAGCGATCCGCGCAGCCAGATGTAGAGAAACAGGAAGAACAGCATCTTGGCGGCGAAGTAGACCGGTCCGAGGAGCGGGAAGGCCGCCACGCCGGGGCCGTTCCAGCCGCCGAGGAAAAGCACCGTCGCCATGGCGGAGGCGGTGACCATGTTGGCGTACTCGGCGATGAAGAACATCGCGAACTTCATCGAACTGTATTCCGTGTGGAAACCGGCGACGAGTTCGCTTTCGGCTTCCGGCAGGTCGAACGGCGCGCGGTTCGTTTCCGCGATCATGCTGATGAGAAAGATGATGAAGCCGAGCGGCTGATAGCAGAAGACATGCCACTTCATCCCGAACGCGGCGCTCTGGCTTTCGACGATTTTCACGAGGTCGAGCGAGCCGGCCTGAAGCAGTACGCCGACAATCGAGAGCGACATGGCGAGTTCATAACTCACCAACTGGGCGGAGGAGCGGAGGCCGCCGAGCAGGCTGTACTTGTTGTTCGAGGCGTACCCGGCCATGACGATGCCGTAGACACCCATCCCCGTCATCGACAGAACGGCCAGCACGCCGACGTTGACATGCGTGACGTGAAGTTCAATCGGGTCGGCCAGAAAGGGAAGTTTCACGCTGCCGCCGATGGGAATCAGCACGAACGTCATCAGCGCCGGAACCAGCGACAGGGCCGGGGCCATGACGTAGAGGAATTTGTCGGCGTCGAGCGGCGTGATGTCTTCCTTGAAGATGAACTTCAGGCCGTCGGCGATGGGCTGGAAGATTCCGCCGGGGCCGACGCGGTTCGGTCCCTGTCGCATTTGAATGAAGCCGAGCAGGCGGCGTTCGAACAGCGACAGGTAGGCGACCGTCGTCATGAGAATGACGAAGCCGAGGAGAAGTTTGACAATCCAGGTGACAAGCAGGGCGAGTGACATGGGTACGGTGTCCCGAAAGGGAATCGGCGGATCGCGATGGCGCGCGACCCGCCGGAAAATCAGTCGGCGGAAGCAGCGGCGGCGCGGAAATCGTCTTCCAGATTCATGCCTTCCCATTCGCCGCGATGGGCTTCCCAGAACGGCTGGGCGTCCTCGAAGACCGGGACCTGGTTGAGCAGCGTGCCGCGATGGAACAGCCCTTCGCCCATTTCGACGATGCGCGTGTCGTGTTTCGCCGTCGCGTCGATGCTCGCGACCTGTTCGCGCAGCGCGGTGAGCAGGGGCGCGAGGGCGATCCCGTCCGGCAGGGAACGATTGAGGCGGAGCGCTCCGCCCGCGTTCTTGATGGCGGCGAGGCTGACGCCCGCGTAGGCCGCGTGTTCCTCGCCGATGTCCTTGAGCAACGCCGCCGCCGATCCCTTCGACTTCACGTCGAGTTTCAGTTCGCGGGCGAGCGCCTGAATCACCAGCCAGTCGGGCCGCAACTGGCCCTTGCCTTCGAGGACGCGCGCGACGCGCTGAACCTGTCCGGCGTGGTTTGTGAAAGTGCCGTCCTGCTCGGCGTAGCTCGCGACGGGGAAGACCACGTCGGCGAGTTTTGCGGTTTCGGTGAGGAAAAGTTCGTTGACGGCAACGAAATCGAGGCCGCGAATGGCCGCTTTCCAGTCGTCGCCGAGGTTCGACACCGGATCGGCCCCGACGAACCACGCGGCCTTGACCGCGTGACCGAGGTGTCCGCGCAGGTCCGCCGCGTTGACCG
The DNA here is from genome assembly GCA_039793685.1 of Blastocatellia bacterium NZW_1522. Lineage (GTDB taxonomy): Bacteria > Acidobacteriota > Blastocatellia > Chloracidobacteriales > Chloracidobacteriaceae > JAAFHI01. The sequence continues at coordinate 41,604 of JBDRAL010000049.1, read as the reverse complement.
CGAGGCCCATGTCGAACGCGCCGACCGAGTTGTTGTACTGCGCGAGCGCCAGATACGAAATCTTCTTCGCGGGTTTCGGCTCCTCGCCTTCAGCCTTATCACTAACTGCTGACTGCTGACTACTAACTGCTGACTGCTGGCTACTGACTGCTTCCCCAAGCCGCGCCACCGCTTTCAGCGCCGCGCCTTCGACTTCCGGACCGACCACGATCACGAGATTGTCGGCGGCGAAGACCGCGTCGCGCGTCGCGCGCAGGTCGGCTTCGGTGACACCGGCGATTTTCGCCATTTCGGCGAGGCTCGATTCGTCGAGCAGCGCCCGGACAATGGCGTTTTCGCCTTCCGGACGGACGTGGAGAAACACGTCGGCCTGGCGGCGGGCGATTTTCGTCGGACGCCGGTTGACCACCAGCATTTTCGCGTTCTTTTTGCGCTTGGCGGCGCGGATGGCGAATCCGGCGAGCGGCGAATCCTCGGTGGCGTCGCCGCCGAGCATCAGAATCGTCGTCGCCTGCTTGATGTCTTCGTGCGTCGCGACCGGGGCCGACAGGTGCGCGTAAAAGTCGCCGAGTTCCTGATTGCGGAAGTGGGCGACATGCGGGCTGCCGAGCGCGTGTCCGAGGCGGGCGAGGGCAAAATTGGCTTCGTTGGTAATACGCGGCGAGCCGACGAGCGCGACACTCGCGCCGCCGTGGGCGGACGTGACCGCGCGCAGGCGTTCGGCGGCGAATTTCAACGCCTCATCCCAGGTTGCCGGGACGAGTTCGCCGTTCTTTTTGATGAGCGGCGTCTTGAGGCGTTCCGGGCTGGAGATGAAGGCGCTGCCGTAGCGGCCCTTCACGCACAGAAATTCGCCGTTGATGCCCTTCATATCCTTCGAGGCGGCGCGGACGTAGTTTTCGCCCCGCACGCCGAGGTTCAACTGGCAGCCGTCGGCGCAGAAGGTGCAGGTCGTCTGCTGTTCCTTCATGTCCCACGGACGCGACTTGAAGCGCGAATCCACCGAGAGCAGCGCGCCGACCGGGCAGACCTCGACGCAGTTGCCGCACTGTTCGCAGCTTAAATCGTTGCCGTAAAAGCCGATGACCTCTTTCGTTCCGCGAAAGACCTTGGTCAGCGCGTGAACGTCCATCCAGTCTTCGCAGACGCGGACGCAGCGGTAGCATTTGACGCAGCGCTGTTCGTCGTAGGCGATGAACGGCGACAGACGGCGTTCGTCCTTGTTGTTTTTCTTGACGTCGTAATCGGCGTAAAGCGCGCCATGTTCAAACGCCATGTCCTGCAACTCGCACTGGCCGCCCTTGTCGCACACCGGGCAGTCGAGCGGATGGTTGCCGAGAATGAAGTCGAGCATCCCTTTTCGCGCTTCGATGACTTCCTCGGAACTGGCCGTCACGACCATGCCGTCCATGATGGTGACGGTGCAGGCGGTGGCGAGCTTCGGGATTTTTTCGACGCGCACGAGGCACATCCGGCAGGCCGCCTGCGAGGTCAGGTCCGGGTAGTAGCAGAAATTCGGGATGTCGATGCCGACTTCGGCGCAGAATTCGAGCAGCAGTTTGCCCTTGGGGGCCTGATACTGCTTTCCGTCAATCGTGATCGTGACAAGTTCCATAACAACGGGGACCGGCGCAAAGGGGGTAGCGCGCAAAACAGGGAGGTAAGAAAACGTACAATCAAGCGCGCATACTACCGTTGCCCCCGTCTTTCTGACAAGTCGGGCAAACGTCGGCTTGAAGCGCGGCCTGGAGCGCGGACATCCTGTCCGCATGTTTTTTGCGAAGCGACATTTCCCCGCACACCTCCGGCGTGCGGTTTCTTTTATCCCGCCCGTTCCGGTGGTTTCGCTCCGCTTCACCACCGGCTAAGTTCCCGGCACACCTTCGGCGTGCCCCCGGAAGATTCACGGCAGGCGGCCCGACCAGCGGCAACAACCCCTATATACTATTAGGATCGCGCGCGTACGATGCCCCGATTCGCAAAGTTCCGGGAATCGGCATCGTCCGCGAGGTATCGCCGGAAGGCTTATTTGTAGCCCGCGCCCTTGTACGCAATCGCGTACCACAATCCGAAATAAAGGATGAAGGCCCAGAGGGAAAGCGCCAGCCCGAGCAGAAACGAGGCGAGGGGACGCAGCCGGAAGGCGGCGAGGCCGACGAAGGCGACGAGAAACCCGGCGACCAGCAGGACGAAAGCCGCGACGTACATCGTGATCGCAAATTTTGGGATCAGGACCGTCGAGATCAGGGTGGCCACGCCGAGCGAAACGGTCACCACGAACAGCGGCTTGATGAGCAGCACCGGCGGGAAGGGAGCCAGAATGCCGAGCGTGAACATCCCGACGCCGAGGGCGGTTTGCTTGATGGTCAGGGGTTCGCGGGGGGCGGCGTTCGGCATCGTCTTTTCCTCCCGGCGGAAAAAAAGGCGGCCATTCCCGGATGTAATTGCCGGAAATGACCGCCGTTCAGGTAGTTAGCGGACCACGACGGTGGCTTTCGAGTAGTAATCCGTGAAGTTTCCCGGATGGTAGTTGACCTGCCGCTTGTACCAGTTGATGACGTAGATGGTGTAGGTCCCGGCGGAAAGCGTCCGGAGGTTGCCGGGCAGCCCGCCTTCGGTGGCCCACTTGGTCGTCGTCTGTTCGTTGAGCTGATCGGTCTGGAATTCGTCCACGAAATCGGTGTCCTTGCCATCCGGCCCCTGCTTGTGGATGACGATGCCGAGGAACAGCGTCCCGAAGGGGTTGCCGTTCTTGATGAGAATTTCGAACGGCTGGCCCGCGCGGAGGTTGAACCGGCCGGTCGCCGCGTCTCCCGCCGGATCGACCGGATTCCAGTCGTCGTCAACCTTGCCGCAGACCCAGAACTGCGCCTGTCCGGCCTTCTGGTTGCCCGCCACCCGCGTGCCGACCTTGTCGATGACGCTGAAGCTCGTCGAGAAGTAGACCTGATCCGGATTTTCCTTGTGGACCAGTTTCAGCCGGTAATTTCCGGGACGCAGAATGAACCGATGGGTGATGTCCTGGAGGCCCTTGGGAAAATAGCGCGGGTCGAGTTGGTCCTTGTATTCGTCCTTGTCGTTAGTCACCAGCACACGGCCGGGGAAGTTCGCGGCGAGCGGCTTGTTCCAGCGAATCTGGAAGTAGACGTTGTATTCGCCGCCCTTGAATTCGAGTTCGACCGGGCCGCTGCTGATCGGGTCGCCGAGAATGTAGGGATTGCCGTTCGGTTGCGGGTTGTCTTTTCCGTCCCGGTAAAACGTGGCGGTCGCGCCCTCGAACTGGGCAAAGGCGGTCTGCGAGAAGAACGCGACGACGGCCAGCAGGAAGAAGTACTTGAGAAACTTGGACATACGAACCTCCGGAGGATGGATGCGGGAGTAAAATTTTGAGGGTGCGCGCGACGCGGATCGCCGTCCGCGCCGCGCGGAAATCGTTCAGCGGACGATGAGCGTGACCTTGGCGAAGTAGTCGGTGAAGTTGCCGTTGTGTTCGCTGACGTCGCGTTTGTAGACGTCGATGACGTAGACCGTGTAGCGACCCGGTTCGAGACCGCGCCCGCCTTCGGTGACCCCACCCGACGACGCCCATTTGCTGGTCGTGTCCTCAAGCGTGGTCGTTTGAAGTTCGCTCACGAACCGTCCGTCCGTGCCGTCGGCGTTCTGACGGTGGATGACCGTCAGCAACTGGTTGACATTGAAGGGCTTCGGGTTGACGACAAGGATGTTGAAATCCTTCCCGGCGGACCAGTTGAAGACCCGCTTGTCGGGATCGCCCGTGAAGCGGAGCGGGGCGAGGTTGTCGTCGGTGTCCTCGCAAATCCAGATTTTCGCGCTGTTGCTGACGAAGGCTTCGGACGTTTTTCCGGCTTCATCCACCACCTTGAACGCGCGCTGGACGTAAACGTGATCCTCGTCGTCGCTGCTCGCGAGGCGCAGGAAATAGCTGCCCCGCTTGAGGATGAAGCGTCCGCTGACCGAGGTCGCGCCCTTGTCGATGAAGGGATGGCCCTGCGTCGTCACCCGGCGGCCCTGATCGTCCATGATGACCATCACGGCGCGCTGGTCCTCGGCGAGCGGCGTCGGCCACGAAATTCGAAAGAACACGTTGGTGTCCTTCTGGGTTTCGCCTTTGGCTTCCTTGAGAACGACCGGGTCGGCCAGCGGCTTCCCGACCGGGATGATTTCGGAAAAGGATTTCGGATGCTCGTTCCCGCCGGGGAAGAATTCGATTCTGGCGTTTTCGAACTGGGCGAAGGACGCCTGCGTGGCGAAAAATCCGACCACGGCGAGAAGAAGCAGGCGGGTGACAAGGCGTGAATGAATGCGTGACATCGCTGTCTCCTGAATTGTTTTTGTTTTTCGGGGCTGGTTGGAAAAAAAGCGGGCGGGAGATGGAGGCGACTCCCGCCCGGGATGACGCTACTGGAGCCTGATGTAGCCGAGCTTCGTTTCGGAGCGGTCGCCGACCTTGAAGGCCACGAGGGAATCGGTGGCGACGACGTCGGACGCGCGCAGGAAGGCGGGTTTTTCGGTGGCGTCGGGCACGAGCGTGAAGGCGCCGCCGCCGCGCGAGACGTGGAGGTGTTCGCCGTCGCTGATTTCCGCCTGACCGGCCATGAAGATCAGCTTGCCGTCAGAGGTCATCGCCGCGCTGCTGCCGAACCCGACGAGGCCGTCGGCGTTGGTCTTGCCGCTGACGAATCCGCCGGACGCGACCGCGGGATTGGGTTCACCGCCGTACTGCCCGATGCTCGACCGGTATTCGAGCGCGCTCGAATCATTCGCTTCACGATTGAGAAAGACGCAGTAGGTGGAGCCGTTGGTCGCGAACGGGTAGGCCCAGACTTTGGTCTTCGCGTACCACACCTTGCCGGTCGCGATTTCGAGGGCGCAGAAGTAGTTCGATCCCTGATAGTCGCCGACATAGAACAGTTTGCCGCCCTTGAACTTCACGGGCGTCGAAACCGGGCCGTAGTCGCCGAGCTTGAAGTACTTCGGCTGGGCGTTCGGGTTGTCGATGTCGTAGACAAGAATCTGGCGGTCAACCTCGAAGATGACCATCGCCTGCCGGGTCGCCGCGTCGATGGCGACCTGATGAACCTTCAGGCGCGTGTCGGCGACGGGCAGCTTGACCAGTTTCGGCTTGGGGCCGCTCGTGTCGATGAGCTTGACGACCGACTGGTCGGCGACCGAGGAATGATCGTTGCTGACGATGCAGTAGGGGCCGTCGGCGGCGATGGCGCGCGCGTTGTACATTTCGCTCGACATCGACGACAGCCGGACTTCGCTTTCCGGAATGTCAACCATCGTCTTGGTCGCCGTGTCGTAGACCGAGACGTTGAAGTTTTTCGCGAGAACGATCTTCTTTCCGCAGACCACGAATTCCGCCGAGGAAAATTCGTCGCCGCCGGGGATGCCGCGACCGGCGGTGTCGCCAGGCTGGATGTAGTCGACGCCGTTGAAGCCCGTGCCGTAGACGATGATGCCGTCGCCGATGGCGACGCGGGAGCGGGGTTCGACCTTGATGCCGGTCTTGACGACATTGAGGCGTCCGGCGGGCGCGGCAGTCGGCGCGCCGGCGGCACCCGTGCCGCGCCGTTGCTGGGCGAGGCCGACGGCGGAAGCGGTCAGGAGCGTGGCGGCGAGACAAACGGATTGAATGCGGGCGGAGTGGCTGAAAAATGCAGGTTTCATATCGGGCCTTCTTTGATTTCGTTGAGAGTGTCGGCGCGAACGCCTTCACTCGGGTAAGCGGCTTTCCCCGACGAAATTGATCATCGACCCGAAAAAAATCTCCCTGCCCGATTCGTGAACGAAATGCGTTTTCCGTCGCCCGGCCAGGAGGGAGAACCGTCATCGGTCTTTTCCGCAAACTGACCTCAAGAAGCAGGTTTACCGCGTTTCGTTTTTTTCGCCCACGAGGGTTTTCGCCCGCGAAGGCGGGCGGGAGCATAAAGCCTCGGATGGAGCGAGCTTGCGAGCGAAATCCGTGGAAAGGGATTCGAACAAGACGTCGAAGCCCGTGAAACGGGCGACAGTCACTCCGGTGGAAGTTTTCCTGGAATTGCGCTGTCGCCCGTTTCACGGGCTTTTTTATTTTTCCGGACGTAAGCCCACGGATTCCGCTCGCGGACTCGCTCCATCCGAGGCTTTACGCTCTTGCCCGCCTTCGCGGGCAAACCCGGACGAGGTCCCATGAACAAAAAACGCCAACCGTAGGCAAGAAACATCGCGAAGTGGAGTCAACGACTTACGAGGCTGTTGTCTGAGAGGGCGTTTCCCGTGCAACCCGAAACGCAAAAAAGGGCATCCCTCAAAGCGGAATAATTGAAAACCATTCCGTCACGTTTTTTTACGGCGTTGTCCCGGACTTCGCGCATTGCAATCCAGCGCCCCGGTGTATGATGGAAGCGTTCTTCCGCCCTTCCAAAAAGATAAAGACGATTGAAAGGACTGTTCACTATGAAGCCCTTATATTCATCCCTGAAAAAAACCGCCTCGGGCGTCGCTCTGCTGGCCGTGACCGGACTGGTTTTACCCGCATTGCCGCCGGTTCTCGTCGGGCCGACCTTTTCGGCGCAGGCGCAGACCCGCTACCGCAATTACAACATCCCTGCGGGCACGGTTTTGAAACTTCAAATGGACCGCACCATCACGTCGAAGAACGCCACCGTCGGCGACACCTTCACGACGACCGTGTTCGAAGCCTGCGTCGTGAACGGCATCACGCTCGTTCCGGCCGGGGCGCAGGTCGAGGGCCGCATCACGCAGGTGACGAAGGCCGAGCGCAACAAGGCCGGCACCATCGCGGTCGAGTTCGAGCGCATTATCTTTTCGAGCGGCAATTCGGTGGCGATTCGCGGCGAACTGACCAGCCTCGATCCGAAGGAAAAGCGCCAGATCGACAATGAGGGCCGGGTAAAAGGGAAGTCCACGACCAAGCGCAACGTGATCTTCATCGGCGGTGGCGCGGGCGTCGGCGCGGCCATCGGCGCCATCGCGGGCGGCGGCAAGGGCGCGGGCATCGGCGCGGGTGTTGGCGCGGCGGCGGGGATTCTCGGCGCGCTGCTGGCGAAGGGAAATGAAGCGGAAGTCAAAACCGGGCAGAAATTCGGCCTGGAACTGACTCAGGAAGCACGGGTCAACGGCGGCGACATCAACGGCACGGGATCGTCCACCCAGCCCGGCAATTATCCGTCCTCGACGAACGAACCCGGCTACAACGCCGACACGGATGAATACACCGACGCGCAAATCGTCAGCCGGGCGCAGACCGCCCTGCGGGATCGCGGCTTTTACAATGGTTCGATCAACGGCCGCATCAACGGCCGTACCCGAAACGGCCTCCGGGAGTTTCAACGACAGCAGCAGCTTGAAGAAAACGGACGACTGGATCGCCCGACGGCGAACGCCCTCGGTGTTCTCAACGGGAACGGCGGAAATAACGGCAACAACGGGCCGGACGACTGGGGATCGCCGAATCCGGGCGGTCAGAACACGGGAAATCCCGGCGCGGGGCGTGATTACGGATACGACCGGGTGGCCGGCGAATATACCGACCAGACCATCGTGCGCCGGGCGCAGGCCAAGCTGCGCGACCTGAACTTCTACAACGGCGACATCAGCGGCTATCTGAGCGAAGACACCCGTCAGGCGCTCGGCCGCTATCAGCAGCAGCAGGGGCTTCAAAATACCGAACGCCTCGACCGTCAAACGGCGCAGGCCCTCGGCGTGGTCTACTGAAAAACAGACAAGGAGACAGGGAGAGGGGGAGACAAGGAGATTCGGAGCGGCATCACCTGCTCCTTGTCTCCCGGTCTCCCCCTCTCCTTGTCTGTTTTTTTAACTGGCGGCTTTGCCCTTCTTCTTGTTCTCGCGATAGCCGCTGGCGGGAATCGCGCTGACGACGACTTTCCCCATCCGGGCGGAAAGTCCCATGCCGGGAATCATGCCGGTGAAGAAGGCGCGCTGGCCGGGGACGAGAAATTCCCCTCCCGCCATCGCCTTGCCGCTGCCGATCGGCACGCCATAGGCGTCATACACATAAAACAGAAGCGACGGGTTGTAGCGGCGGACGCTGTCCGAACCGGAGTGCGCGACTTCGCCGGAAACCCGGACGTCGCCGTTCTCCTGAACTTCCGCCGTGCAGTTTTCAATCCGGAGCGGGTCATTGACCGGATTTTCAATCATTACATTCAATGGAAAAGACATTGCACAATGCCTCTTTTGCGATGTGATCGCCGGTGGGGGACACCGAAGGATACCAATTGAGAATTGAGAATTGAGAATTGAGAAAAGTTCTCGAATCTCAAGGGGTCTCGTTTTCTCGAACCGCTCGGGGGGCGAAACTGGCACACGTTCGGATGCGCGTGCTTTCAAGGTACAACAACGGCGGAGAATGCGGAATGCGGAAGTGGAAGAGAATGCGGAATATCGAATGTCGAATGCGGAATTCCCAAGAATCCCCCGCGGATATTCCAACACCCGGGAATCCGTTGCAATTTCGACCCCGGATTTTCCATTCCGCATTCGATATTCCGCATTCCGCATTCCGGTTGAAACCCGCCTGCCCGGACAGCATAATCGCGGTTTCGTTTTTTTGACCGAATTCGACAAGCCATTCCGTCTGAGGAGATTTTCGTGAACCTCGCCGAACTGACCATTGACCGTCTGCACGACGCGCTGAACGCGCGGGAAGTCACCGCCGTTGACGTTTGTACCGCCACGCTGGACCACATCGAAGCCGAAAATTCGCGTTTGAACGCCTTCATCACCGTCACGCGCGAGCGCGCGCTCGAACGCGCCGCCGCCGTGGACGCGCAAATCGCGGCCGGTGAACCTCTCGGCGTACTCGCGGGCGTGCCCGTGGCCGTCAAGGACAACCAGAATCTGACCGGCGTCCGGACGACCTGCGCGTCGAAGATTCTCGGTGATTTCGTCGCGCCATACACGGCGACGGCGATTGCGCGGCTCGAAGCGGCGGGCGCGGTCGTGGTCGGCAAGGCCAACATGGATGAATTCGCGATGGGTTCGTCGAATGAAAATTCGTCGTTCGGGCCGGTCCGCAATCCGTGGAATGAAGACTGCGTGCCGGGCGGGTCGAGCGGAGGCAGCGCCGCCGCCGTCGCCGCCGGACTCTGCGTCGTCGCCACCGGGAGCGACACCGGCGGCTCGATTCGTCAACCGGCGAGCCTGTGCGGACTGGTGGGTTTAAAGCCAACGTACGGCAGGGTTTCCCGCTACGGACTGGTCGCGTTCGGTTCGTCGCTCGATCAGATCGGCCCGTTCGCGCGCAATGTCCGCGACGCCGCGCGGCTGCTCGGGGCCATCGCCGGACACGACATCCACGATGCGACGAGTTCCCCCGCGCCCGTGCCGGATTACCTCGGCGCGCTGACCGGCGACGTGAAGGGACTGAAAATCGGCGTGGTGAAGGAAGCCTTCGGCGCGGGACTCGACCCCGAAGTGAAAGCCACGGTCGAAACGGCCCTGAAGGCGTATGAATCCCTTGGCGCGGAACTCGTCGAGGTATCACTGCCGAATTCGGGCTACGCGATTCCCGACTACTACATCATCGCCACCGCCGAGGCGAGTTCGAACCTGTCGCGCTTCGACGGCGTGCGCTACGGCTTCCGGGTCGAAAATCCCGGCACGCTGCACGATATGTACCGCAAGACGCGCGACCTCGGTTTCGGCCCGGAAGTGAAGCGCCGCATCATGCTCGGGACCTACACGCTGTCGTCGGGCTACTACGACGCCTACTACCTGAAGGCCCAGAAGGTCCGCACGCTCATCCGGCAGGATTTCGAGCGGGCGTTCGAAACCTGCGACGTGCTGGTGACGCCGACCTCGCCGACACCGGCGTTCAAACTCGGCGAGAAAACCGACGATCCGCTCCAGATGTACCTTTCGGACATCTACACCGTGACGCTGAACATGGCGGGCGTGCCGGGGATGAACGTCCCCTGCGGCCTGAGCGCGACCGGACTCCCCATCGGGATGCAGCTCGTCGCGCCGCATTTCGAGGAAGCGCGGATGCTCAACGCGGCGTACGCCTACGAACAGGCGCATCCGTTTCCGCGCAGGTAGAAAACGAATGGGGGTTGCGTTCCGGCCCCGCGTTGGTGGATGAAACATGGTTTTCCCATAGCCTCCCTTCGGTCCGGCTATGGGCTATCTTCCAATCGGAAACCGCTCGTATCCCGTTTGAATCGAGCAGTTGCGCCCAACCCCATTCATTCGTTCATTTCCTTCCACGAACCGCTAACTACTTAACTGCTAACTACTAACCGCTAACTGCTAACCACTGACTGCTGGCCGCTGGCCACTGACCACTGCCTTTCATGCTTTTCCGATTTGACGACGTCCACAAAGGTTACGGCGCCCACGACATTCTCGAAGGCGTCACCTGCCAGGTGAATCCCGGCGAGAAAATCGGCCTCATCGGCCGCAACGGCGCGGGGAAATCCACCATGTTCAAGCTCATCATGGGGCTTGAAACGCCCGATACGGGCCGCATCATCCGCGCCACCGGGCTGTCGCTCGGTCTGCTCGAACAGCACCCGCATTTCGAACCCGACGTGACGGTCATCGACGCCGCGCAGAGCGTGTTCGCCGACCTTCAGCGGATGGAAATCGAGATGCAGCGCATCGAGCATGAAATGTCGGACCATCAGGGCGAAAACGACCTGCTGAACGAACTGCTCGAACAGTACAGCGAACTTCAGCACGCCTACGAGGAACGCGGCGGGTTCACCTACCACGCGCGGGCCGAGGAAGTCCTTCTCGGACTTGGGTTTACAAAGGACGATTTCGGAAAGCTCGCGGTCAGCCTGAGCGGCGGCCAGCAGGGACGGCTGCATCTCGGCATGCTTCTTCTGAAGGAACCGGACGTCCTGCTGCTCGACGAACCGACGAACCACCTCGACCTGAGAGCCGTCGAATGGCTCGAAGAATTTTTGCTGGAGTACAAATCGGCCTACGTCATCATTTCGCACGACCGCTTTCTGCTCGATCGGGTGACGATGCGGACGATTGAACTCGACCGCGGTAAAACTCAGTCGTTCGAGGGCGGATTCACCGAGTACATCGAGAAGCGCGACGCCCTGCGGGAAATTCAGCAGCGGCATTTCGAAAAGCAGCAGGAAGAAATCGAAAAGACGAAGGAATTCATCCGCCGTAACCTCGCGGGACAGAAAACCAAGCAGGCGAAATCGCGCCGGACGCTGCTCGCGCGGATGGAGCGCATCGAAGCGCCGACGGTGGACCGCGCGCAGGGCAATTTCACGATGCGGGAAGTCTCACGGACCGGCGAACAGGTCGTCATCATGGACGATCTGCGCGTCGGCTACGACGGCAAGCCGGTCGCGGGGCCGTTCAACGTGACGTTTCGCCGCGCGGAAAAAATCGGCATCGTCGGACCGAATGGCGCGGGGAAAACCACGCTTTTAAAGACGTTGCTCGGAAATCTGCCGCCGATTGCGGGCGATCTCGTCTGGGGCAGCGGGGTGAAGACGGGCTACTACGACCAGCGCCTCGAATCGCTTTCGCTCGACAACACGATCATCGGCGAACTTCAACACGGAAACCTGCACGCGACCGAAGTTGAACTGCGTTCATTCCTCGCCCAGTTTCTGTTCATGGGCGACGATGTGTACAAGCAGATTCGCACGCTTTCGGGCGGTGAGCGCGGCCGTCTCGCGCTGGCGAAACTCATCTACAGCAAGGCGAACGTCCTGATTCTGGACGAACCGACCAACCACCTCGACATCGCGTCCTGCGAAGCGCTCGAAATGGCGATCATCCGCTATCCGGGGACCTGCATCATCGTTTCGCATGACCGCTACTTCCTCGACAACGTCGCGACCCGCCTGCTCTGGCTCGAACCGGGCGGGAGCCGCGATTTCGACGGGTCGTACACCGAGTTGTGGGAAACCCGCCAGCAGGAACAGCGCGAGGCCGCGCGCCGCGAGCGCGAGGCGCAGAATCCGCCGCCGCTCGCGCCCGAACCGGTCGAAGTCGTCGCCCCGACGGCTCCCGCGCCCGCGAAGAAAAACAACGCGCCGAAAAAGAAGAAGAAGGGCCGCGCGCCCGGCGTCATCGAAACCGACATCGCCGAGACGGAAGGCAAAATCGCCGCCGTTTCCGAAACGATGGCTGACCCGGCGGTGGCCGCCGACCCGGCGAAATTCGCCGCGAAGCACGCCGAATACGAAACGCTCACCGCGAAACTCGAAGGTTTGTACGCCGAGTGGGAAGAAGCGAATGAGGAGTAGTGGTTAGCAGTTAGTGGTTAGTAGTTAGTTGCCGTTGGCCAGTCTTGTGCCACCGGAAACCACACTCACCGTTATCTTTACTAACTACTAACTACTAACTACTAACTGCTGACTACTGACTACTGTTCCCGAATTCCACCGTCCGGCGGCGGGGATCGAAGCTGATCCGGAAGGGGCGGAGGGCTTCGCGGCCGAGGAGGACCGGCGCGTTCGGTCCGGCGTCGAGAAGAATGTCGGTCGGAATGCGGTCGAGGGCGAGGCCGTCCACTCGGACCGAAATCGGACGAACGCGCGTGACGCGCATTCGTCCGCCGGTTACGTCGCGGACCGCCGTCCCTTCGCGGACGCTTCCGGGCGGGACGCCCATTTCGCGGGCGGTTGAAGCCGGAAGGGCGAGGCCGAATCGTGCGCCGGTGTCGATCAGCGCGTCGTAACGGCCGTTGACCCGAACGACGGGCCGCCGCCCGTTCGTTTCATTCATCCATCCGACAATTGAAACATCGGAACGCCGACCGAGCGGCCGCGCGCCGGGATCAAACGCCGAAAGCGTGGTGTTCGGGAAGTCGATGACGTACCCGAGCGGCGCGAAGGCTTCGGTCGGATCGAGAATGCCGTCGAGATCGGGCGGTACGACGTCCGCCACCGCGACTTTTCCGCGATTGGGTAAAACATTCGCCGCGCCGCCGATGGCCAGCCGGGTCGTTCCGGCCATTTTTCCCCGCGTACTTCCCATTTCACTCGCGCCTTGAAAGAAAACCGTTCGGTCGGTGACGGCGACGCCCGCGCGCGCGGCGGCGCGCGAGCTGATGATGGTCATTCCCGCGCCGGTATCCACCGCGAAAATCATCGGTCCGACGCCGTTCACCCAGGTTTTCACGAGCAGTCCGTGGCGGTCGTCCTCCCGAAACTCGACCGGCGAGGGGACCGGGACGTTCACCTCTCTGACCGGTGCGGGACGACGCGGTTTGATGTTGCCCAAAACCGGAAGTCCGATGGCGCCGATCAGAGCCAAAAGGCCAAGGCCGATGAAAAGGGAGCGCGAGAAGCGGATATTCATGGCGGTCGTTTCAAATTCGGGCAAAAAAAGGCCGCGCCGAAGCGCGGCCAAGCGGGGAGACTAATTCCGTTTGCGGATGCCGTAGGTGTAGAGCGCCGAGCCGCCCGCGCCCGCAAGCGCGCCGATGGCCGCGCCCTTCTTGCCGCCGGCGATGCCGCCGATGGCCGCGCCCGCGCCGGTGCCGAGGCCGACCGTCAGAATGTCACGGTGGCGACTCCAGAAGGACCGCTTCTTGGGCGCTTCTTCATAGTTGTAGTAGGTCCGCTGGGTGGACGTCCGGGCAACCTGACCCGTACCGCGACGGGTGACGGTTCGCGTCGCCGCGACCGGAGCAGCTGGAGCTTCATCCACCGGGACGAGCTGGTAGGTTTGTCCGACCACCGGCTGACCCTGCATCTGAATTGAAATCGGCTGGTCGGCCGGATTCTGCGTCTGGGGCGTCGGCGTCGCCTGCGCCGTCTGGGCGGGCGGTGTCGTTTGGGCCTGAGTTGAAGCAGGCCGGGTTGCGACGGCACCGACAATGCCGCTGAAAAGTGCGATGGCCAGACCGAATACCACGAATTTCGTTTTTTCCATTGAAAGCATGGCTTCCTCCGAAGGTTTGAAAGTGGTCACGCTGGTGACTGGGGGATGCCCTGTTTCTTAACAATTCGCGTGCCGCAGGCCCGTCGGAAGCGTGAAAAGTCACCGTCCGAAGTCGAAAAGACAGGACTTCAAAAAAACATCTTGGAATTGATTCTGATTTTTCAGGTTTTCTGAAAAAAGGCTCATCGAGGCATTTACACGAAATGGTGTGAACGCCAATCGGCTCAACCATTTGGTGTACGAATTCGGAAACCGGGGCTGTCCGGTTTTCGAACACCGGGGTAGATGAAATGTCCGATTTTTAAGGGCGGGTCGCCCGTTCGAGCAGCGCCAGAAACGACTCGTAGGGCCGGTCGGTCGCGCCGCGCATTCCGGCTTCACACATCGGATTGCTGGAATAGAACCCGTCGGCGGCGAGCCGGGCGACTTCTTCCGCCTCGCGGGCGGTCGCGGACCGCGTGAGTTCGGGAAACAGCAGCCCCCGGTCGCCCGCGAAGCCGCAGCAACCGGCGTTTTCCGGAACGACGACCCGTTCGGCGCAGGCGGCGGCGATGCCGGAAAGTTTGTCGGTCGTTCCCATCTTTATTAATGAGCAAACGGGATGCAGCGCGGCGGACGGTAAAACCTTTCGCGGCGCGAGATGGGGGAGAAGGGCGTCGTGGGCGTACTCGACGGCGTCCAGCACGCGCACCGTTTTGAAAATTTCCGCCGCGCGTTCAGGAAGATTTTTCGCGGACTGGAAGGTAAAGGCGCAGGAACTCGCGTCGGTGACGACCGGGAGCCGTCCGTGGTCTGTCCAGTCGCGCAGTTTTTCCGCCGTCCGGATCGCCGTCGTTTGAAACGCTTCCTCGTAACCCTTTGAAGAAAAAGGCATTCCGCAGCAGGTCCCGACGACGTCGGGCGGAATCCAGAGGTTGATTCCGGCGCGTTGCGCGACTTCGACGAACAGCACGGGCGCACCGCCGCTTCGCGGCTCGCCGAACAGCCGCGTCACGCAGGCTGGGAAGTAGACCGCGTCGGCCCTCGCGCGCTCCGTTTTCGGCAGTCGCGCCACCGTCCCGAGCTTTGGATTCCATTTCGGCAGCGTCGCGCCCGTCACGCGCTCGCCCACCCGCGTGAGGCGATGCAGAAACGATTCGCCGAACGCCGCGCACGCGGCGTGGCCGAGCCGGACGCCCAATCCGGCAAGTCGTTCGGTTGCAACCGGATGCCTCGCCAGCGCGAGCGCGAACCGGCGAGCGCGTTCCGGCGCATGTTCGGCGCGAAGCTGTTTGACGAGTTCGCCGGTGTCGATGCCGACCGGACAGACCGTGGCGCAGAGGCCGTCGGTCGCGCAGGTGTCGAGGCCGTCATAAAGGTAGGCGCGTTCGACGGCGGCGAGTTCAGCCGCGCTCGCGGCGTCGCCCTGTTCCAGCAGCCGCGCGCGTTCCCGCCGGACCGCGATGCGCTGGCGCGGCGTGAGCGTCAGATCGCGGCTCGGGCAGACGTGTTCGCAAAAACCGCATTCGATGCACTTGTCCACCGTCGGCTCGACGGTCGGAAGCGATTTCAGGTTCTTCAGGTGGGCGCGCGGGTCGTCGGTGATGATGACGCCCGGATTGAGGATGTTTTCCGGGTCAACCGCCGCCTTCAACTCCCGCATGATCCGGTAAGCCTCGCCGCCCCACTCGGTTTCCACGAACGGGGCCATGTTGCGTCCCGTGCCGTGTTCGGCCTTGAGCGACCCGCCGTGGCGAACGGCGATCAGGTCCACCACGTCGGCCATAAAGGCTTCATATCGTTGAATTTCACGGGTTTCGTTAAAAGACTGGGTCATCACGAAATGGATGTTCCCGTCCTTCGCGTGGCCGAAAATGATCGTGTCGGCGTAGCCGTGCCGGATGAAAAGCCCTTGTAAATCGGTGACGGCGACGGCGAGGCGTCCAACCGGGACGGCGACGTCCTCGATGATGACCGCCGTGCCCCGCGCCCGCGCCGCGCCGACGCTCGGGTACATTCCTTTTCGAATTTTCCAGAGCGCGGCCCGTTCGTACGGGTGATCGGTAAATTCGACCGGCGCGAGCAGCGAAAGCCCTTTTAAAACTTCGTCGGCGACCCGCCGCCGTTCGGAGAGTTCACCCGCGTCGCCGCACTGATGCTCGACGAGCAGCGCCGCCGCGGTTTTCGACAGCCGGGGAATGATTTCCGGCGCGCCCGGCTGGTGGCGAATCGAACGCAGCGCGGCCCAATCCATCAGTTCAATCGCCGCCGCGCCGGAATCGCGCAGCGCGCCGATGGCGTCGCACGCTTCCGCGACGGTTGGAAAGAACAGCAGGCCGGTCATTTTCAGCGGCGGGTCCGGAACGGTACGAAACACCGCCTCGGCGATGAACCCGAGCGTGCCTTCCGAGCCGATCATTAGCCGTCCGAGCAGTTTCGCGGGCGTTTCCTCATCCAGAAACGCATTCAGCGCGTAGCCGACCGTATTCTTTATCCGATACTTCGAACGGATTTTCGCCGTGAGTTCCGACGATTCGCGGACGCGCCGTTGAAGTTCGAGCAGCTTCGTCCGAAGTTCCGGATGCAGAACGGCGAACTGTTCCTCGACTTCCGGGCAGCCGGTGTCGATGACGTGAAAACCGTGTGGAATCAGGTATTTGAGCGATTCGACCGTGTGGTAGGCATTGTCGCGGACGCCGCAGCACATCCCGCTCGCGTTGTTGGCGAGGATGCCGCCGATCATGCAGGCGTCGATGCTGGCCGGGTCGGGGCCGATTTTCCGGCCGTACGGTTTGAGCAACCGGTTGACATGGCCGCCGATGACCCCCGGCTCGACCCGGACGCGGCAGCCTTCATCCAGAATTTCGACCGTTTTCCAGTCGCGCGACAGATCGGCGAGGATGCCGTCGGTCACGGCCTGGCCGGAAAGGCTCGTTCCGGCGGCGCGAAAGGCGAGGGGCGTCCGATTTTCTCGACAGGTTTGAAAAAGGGAAGCGATGTCTTCCGTTTTTTCCGGAAAGACGACGGATTTTGGTACGAGTCGGTAAAAACTGGCGTCTCCGGCGTGGGCAAGCCGGTCGAGCGGGCGGGAAAGCAGACGCCCCGGACCAATGGCGAGTGAAAGTTGATTCGACATCGGCGGACGGGGCGTCTGAAAAAAGGCGAGGTTTTTCAGGCGGCTTTGGACGCGGTCATGAAGGTCAGCGCGTCGATGATGAACTGCCGTTGCTCGTGGCGATGAACCACCGCGTCGAGCATCCCGTTTTCGACCAGAAATTCAGATGTCTGGAATCCGGGCGGCAGTTTCTGGCGGATGGTCTGCTCGATGACGCGCGGACCGGCGAACCCGATGAGCGCGCCCGGTTCGGCGATGTTGAGGTCGCCGAGCATCGCGAAACTGGCCGTGACGCCGCCGGTGGTCGGGTCGGTCAGCACCGAGATGTAGGGCAGTTTCGCTTCATCCAGCCGGGCCAGCGCCGCGCTGATCTTGGCGAGCTGCATCAGGCTGAACGTGCCCTCCATCATTCGCGCGCCGCCGGAGGCCGACACGATGACGAGCGGCTTGCGCTCGCGGGTGGCGCGTTCGATGGCGCGGGTGATTTTTTCACCGACCACCGAACCCATGCTGCCGCCGATGAAGTCGTACACCATCACGCAGGCCACGATCGGAATCTCGCCGACCGTGCCGACCGCGTTGACCACGGCGTCGCCGTGCCCGGTCGATTTGCGCGCGGCTTTCAGGCGGTCCGGGTAGGCCTTGGTGTCCACGAATCCGAGCGGGTCGGTCGAAACCACGTTTTCATCGAAAACTTCATACACCCCTTCATCGAACAGATGATGCAGGCGGCTGCGGCAGGACCATTTCAGATGATGGTCGCACAGTTTGCAGACGTTGAGGTTATCGACGAGGTCCTTCTTGAAGAGCGTCCCCCCGCACTTGGGGCATTTGACGAACAACCCTTCGGTCTTGACCGTCCGGTCGGCGACCGGCGTATCGGTGCTGAGCTTCTTTTTACGTTTGAACCAAGCCATGGGAGGTGTCGGGTGTCGGGTTTCGGGTGTCAGGTTCAAACCCGGAGGTCGGTTGAAGGATGTTTCCCGTTTCCAAAAAGAAAACCTGAAACCCGACACCCGAAACCCGACACCTGTTTTTCAAAATTCGATTCCAAGCTGGGCGACGACGCGGCGGGTGTTGAAGGGATGCTTGATTTCCTTCATCTCCGTCACGAGGTCGGCGAACTCGACAAGTTCCGGCGGCGCGTCGCGGCCGGTGAGAATGACGTGCATGTGCGGCGGGCGATTCCTGAGAACGTCGATGACTTCCTCGGTCGAGAGCCAGCCGAACGTGAACGCATAGGTGATTTCGTCGAGCGCGACGATATCGTACTTCTCCGAGTTGATTTTCTCCACGCAAATATTCCATGCGCGGCGCGCCGTTTCACGGTCTTTCTCTGGATTCTTGGTGTCCCAGGTGAAGCCGTCGCCAAGCGGGAGAATTTCAAAACCAAGTTTTTCGGCGCTTTTAATCTCGCCGTAGACCCCGAAACGCGGGTCTTCGCTCGTTTTGATGAACTGAAGCATGACGACGTTGAAGCCATGCGCGACCGCGCGCATGAGCGTGCCGAGCGCGGCGGTCGTTTTGCCCTTGCCGTCGCCGGTGTTGATCATCACGAGCGGGACGCGTTTGCGGTTCGGCGTCCGGGTTTCGGGTGTCCGGTCGGTACTTTCGAGTTCCTGCTCATTCATGAGAAAGGATGCCAATCGGTTTGAAAATGTGGCGGGAGGTCGGCCCGTTGGAAAGGAAACCGCGACTATAGGCCATGCGGGCGGCGCGGGCCAAGCGCGGGCGGCGGTTGTCGGTTTACGGTGAGACCGGAAATTCGGTAGCATCGCCAACCTCTTTTTTTTAAGAGAACCCCAATGAAACGGAGTCGTCGTCATGTTGAAGTTTGTCAATACGTTGTCGGCCAAAGCCGAGGTGTTCGAGCCGCTTGAAGGGAATCACGTCCGGCTCTACGCCTGCGGACCGACCGTGTACAACTTCGCCCACATCGGCAACTTCCGCTCGTTTCTGTTCGTGGACGTGCTGCGCCGCTATCTGAAATATCGCGGCTATGGCCTCACCCACGTCATGAATCTGACCGACGTGGACGACAAGATCATCCGCGACGCCGGAAAAGCGGGGCAGGACATCCGGACCTTCACGGAAACCTACATCACGCATTTCTGGGAAGACGCCGACGCCATCGCGATGGAGCGGCCCGACATCATCGTCCGCGCGACCGACCACATTCCGGAGATGATCGACCTCGTCGGACGGCTGGTGGAACGTGGCCGGGCGTACGAAAGCGACGGATCGGTCTATTTCAAAATCGCGGCCTTTGAAGATTACGGCAAGCTGTCGGGCAACAAGGTCGCGGGCAATCAGGCGGGCGCGAGCGAGCGGGTGGACGCCGACGAATATGAAAAGGAAGACGTCCGGGATTTCGTCCTGTGGAAGGGAACGAAGCCGGGCGAGCCGAACTGGGAGACGCGCTTCGGCTGCGGGCGGCCCGGCTGGCATCTCGAATGCTCGGCGATGGCGATGAAGTATCTCGGCGAGACGTTCGACATTCACTGCGGCGGCGTGGACCTCATCTTCCCGCACCACGAGAACGAAATCGCGCAGTCGGAAGGCGCGACCGGCAAGCCCTTCGTGAAGTACTGGCTGCACGCCGAGCATCTCATGGTGGACGGAAAGAAGATGTCGAAGCGCGACGGCAACTACTACACCGTGCGCGAGCTGATCGAAAAAGGCTACGACCCGCGGGCGATTCGCTACGCGCTGATTGCCGTGCCGTACCGCAAGCCGCTCAACTTCACCATCGAGAGCCTTCAGGCGGCCGAGCGGCGGGTGAAGCGGCTGAATGAAAACGTCCGGCGGCTGCGTGAAACCACGCCCCGCGACCTCGGCGGGCAGCCCGACACGCTCCTCGACGATCTCGCGACGGTGCTGGGGCAGTTCGAGGCCGGAATGGACGACGATCTCAACACCGCCGAGGCGCTGGCGGCGGTCGCCATGCTCGAAACGGCGGTCAACACGGCGATTCAGCAGGAACGGCTGTCGGAAGCCGGAAAACAGCGGGCGCTGGAGGTGTTCGGGAAGATGGATTCCGTCATCGGTTTTCTCGAACCGGCGAAGGAAGAACTACTCGACGCCGAAATTCAGGCGCTCATCGACGAACGGCTCGAAGCGCGCAAGGCGAAAAACTTCGCGCGTTCCGATGAAATCCGTTCATTGCTCGCCGAACGCGGCATCCTGCTCGAAGACGGCAAGGAAGGCACGCGCTGGCGACGCGCTTGATATGAAAAAGTCTTGGAGTCTGGAGTCGAGAGTCTGGAGTCAGAAAAAACTTGAAAGCGAAGGTTCAAGAATGAAGTACCAGCCTCTTTCCAGTCTTTTTCGGCTTTGACTCCAGACTCTCGACTCCGGACTCCAGACTTTTTTGGGGGCTTTTTATGGGTGCACTCGTTTGGAAAGTCAGCATCAACGGGCAGGTTTACGACGCGGATTTCGAAACCCTGAAACAGTGGGTGGCGCAGGGAAGCGTCGGGCCGACCGATCAGGTGTACAAAGAAGGCATGGGCTGGTCGGAAGCGCGCAACGTGCCGGTGCTGCGTGACATGTTCGCACCGCCGCCGAGCGCCGCGCCGCCGCCGCCCGTTTTTGGCGGACCGACTTACAACCAGTCTCCGCCGGGGTACGATCAGGGATACGGCAAGTCGCAGTATCCGGCCGATCCCTACGCGCAATCGGCGAATCCCTACGGCCAGCCGTCGAGTCCGCCGAACCCCTATTCGCAGGGATCGAATCCCTATGCGCCGCCTTCGTATCCCTACGCGCCGACGGCCGATCCGTATGCCTCGGGGTACGCACCGCCCGCACCCGCTTACGGCTCGGTCGGTTTGGGGCTTTCTCCCTACTCGAATTACGGCATGCCTCCGACTGCCGGGCTGGGGAAGCGGTTCCTGGGGAACCTGCTCGACGGCCTTGTCGCCGTCGCTTTTCAGATTCCGGGCATCATCCTGCAAAGCGTTGGGCAGGTGGGCGATACCGGTGATGGCGGCGGCGGTGCCGGGGCGGGACTGGTCCTGCTGGGATTGTTTTTGCGGTTGGCGGGTTTCGCCGGGTTCATCCTGATGACCGGTTACCTGACCAGCAAGAGCGGGGCTTCGCTCGGCAAGAAGGTGGTCGGCACGCAGGTTCTCGATGAAGCGGGGCAGTTTCTTTCTTTTGGGCAGTCAATCCTGCGCGAGTTTCTGAAGGGAATCTTCGGGGCGGTCTGTTTTCTGGTCAATTTCTGGCTGCTTTTCGACAAGGACCACCAGCAGCTTTACGACAAGGTCGTCAGGTCAAACGTCTACGAAACCTAATCGCAGCCCGGAGGTCTCAAGCGGAGCGATGAATTATCGCGATCAGGAACAATTTCTGAACCGTTACGCCCAGGTCGGCATCGCCGCCGTCGTGCTGGCGCTGGCGGCCACCGGGATGGTCATCCGGTTGCGCTGGACGCTCGGCGGTCCGTGGCGGTGGGTGGGGTTTGCGGTGGTTGGGGCCGCGCTCGGCTTCGCGGTGTTCTACGTCCCGAAATATCTTCTGCTCACGGTTGAAACGACGAAGAAATTTTCCTGGACCATCCGTATCCGCTGGGTGCTGACGGGCCTGCTCGTCCTTTTTGCCGGTGCGAATGCCCGGTCGCTTCAGGATGGCATCATCTACGCGGCCTGCATTGGCGCGCTGGTCGTCGCGAATCTGGCGGTCCGGCGGATATTCAAGCGGGGCGCTTCCGATGAAGCCTCCGGGAGTCGTACCGAAGCCGTCGCGCCATTTGTCTACTTCACGGCGGACTGGCTCACGCTGGCGCTCCTCGTCTGGGGCCGATGCCTGACGCCCGAAGGCGGGATCTTCTGGGCGGCGCTGACCGCGCATCTGCTGTTTCTCATCACCGAAGAACGCCGCTTCAGCCAGATTCTGCCGGCCATCGCGGTGCTGTTCGCGACGCTCCTGTTCGGCGGCGGGCAGGGTATCCACCTCGGCGCGCTGTCGCTCTGGATGACGGCCTCCCTCGCACTGATCTGGATGTCGCGGCGACGGCATCAGCTCAACGAGCGCGAAACGCTTGAAACGCTTTCCGATTTCACCGGGGAGGACCCCGAGGAAGTTCAAAGCCTGCTCGTGACGAGTACCGGCACGCTCGCGCGCAACTGGCACGCCGCGCCGCCGAAGACCGAGGCCGAAACCATCGCGTGGTACGAAGACAACGCGCAGTACTACATCTACGACCTGTCGCAGTTTCACCTGACCTATAAAAACATCGCCTTTTCGCTCGATGTACTGGGGCTTCTGCGCGGACGGGTTCTTGATTTCGGCGCGGGTATCGGCGATATCGCGCTCGAAGCCGCCGCGCGCGGGTTCGAGACGACCTACTTCGATGTGGACGGCGAAAGCCAGCGTTACGCCCGCTGGCGCGCCCGCGAGCGGGGCCTGCGGATGCAGTTCGCGAGCGAACGCGACGCCATCATTCACGTTTACGACACGATCATCTGCCTCGACGTGCTTGAACATGTCTCCGATCCCGAGGAAACGCTCGAATTTCTCGTTTCCCACCTCGCGCCCGGCGGACGCCTTATCGCCTCGATTGCGTTCGGGCCGACGAAGGCGCACCCGATGCACTTCGACCACACGCTTGACGTTCCCGCCTGGCTCAAGGCGCGCGGTTTCAAAGACGTGAAAGGCATCGGATTGCGATTTCTCGCCTCCGATGCCTTTCGAAAGTCCAACGTGATCGTGTTTGAAAAAATCGCCCGTTAGTCGTTGTTCACCATTCGGTTTTTGGCATCCACCTGAACGACGATGGGCTGCACCTTGCGGGCTTCCTCGTCGGTGAAAATCCCGTACGAAATGACGATGATGAGGTCGCCGGGCTGGCCGAGCCGGGCGGCGGCGCCGTTCAGGCAGATCACGCCCGAGCCGCGTTTGCCGGGGATGACGTAGGTTTCAAGGCGCGTACCGGTATTGATGTTGACGACCGACACCTTCTCATTGATGAGCATGTCGGCGGCGTCCAGCAGGTCCTCGTCCACCGTGAGGCTCCCGACGTAGTTGAGATTCGCCTCCGTGATGGTGGCGCGGTGGATCTTCGATTTGTGCATCAGGCGAAACATTGCGGCGTTATCCTCTGAAATTCCTCAGACTTCGATGACGATATTGTCGATGAGCCGCGTATTTCCGAACCGCGCGGCGACGGCGACGAGCATCGGATGGGAAATTTCTCCGATGGGTTGTAGCGATTGTGCGTCAACCGCTTCGACGTAATCAATCGCTGCCAGCGGCTCCGCGAGAATCTGCATTTTCACGAAGTCGCGCACCTTGGCGGCGTCGCGCTGGCCCTGCTCGACGAACCGGCGGGCATTGTCGAGGGATTTTGAAAGCACCGTTGCCGCCCGTCGCTGTTCCTTCGAGAGATAAACGTTGCGGGAACTCATCGCCAGCCCGTCCGGTTCGCGGACAATCGGGCAGAACACCAGTTCGACCGGGATGTTCAAATCCTCGGTCATCTGCCGGATGACCTGGCACTGCTGGTAATCCTTCAGTCCGAAATAAGCCCGGTTCGGCTGGGTCAGCATGAACAGCTTCGTAACGACCGTGGCGACGCCCCGGAAGTGGCCGGGGCGCGATTCGCCGCACATCGGCTTCGAGACTTCCTCAACCTCGATGTAAGTCTGATACGCGGCGGGATACATCGCTTCCGGCGGCGGCGTGAACAGGATGTCCGCCCCGACCGATTCGGCCATCGCGGCGTCGCGCTGCTCGTCGCGCGGGTACTTCGACAAATCCTCATTCTTCCCGAACTGGGTCGGATTCACGAACAGCGTGACCACGCAGATGTCGTTTTCATGCTTCGCCCGCCGCATCAGCGACAGGTGGCCGTCGTGGAAGTACCCCATCGTCGGCGCGACCCCGATGGAGATGGACTTCTCCCGCAGGGTGAGCGCCGTGCGCTGCATTTCATGGATGTCGCGGATGATCTTCATAAAAGGTGGCAGGTTTCGGGTGTCGGGTTTCGGGTGGGTGCTGGGTCTTGGGTTTTCGGTTCTGGGTTTTTGGTGTGAGCCGGGATTTTCGTTCTCCAATGGTGAATCGGTAAAAATTGCCGGTGGAAGAGTGGCTGATCCCAACTCACCAAATGGTTCTCGATTTAAAACCTAAAACCCAAGACCCAGAACCCTCCCTGAAACCCGACACCCGATACCCGACACCTTTCAGGAGCAGCCTTCCGTTCCGATGTCGTCGGCTTCCTGTTCGAAGATGATGAATTCCTCGGCGGGCATCTTGAAGCTCTGCGATTCGGTGGGGAACGCCTGTTCGCGGACTTCGCGGGCGTATTCGCCGACCGCTTTTTTGAGTTCCGCGTTCATCTCGGCGTAGCGTTTGACGAACTTCAACTTGAGGTCGTTCCAGCCGACGGCGTCGTGGAAGACCAGAATCTGGCCGTCGCATTCCGCGCCCGCACCGATGCCGATGGTTGGAATGGAGAGCCGTTCGGTGACGGTTTTGGCGACTTCCGCCGGAACGCATTCCAGCACGATGGCGAAGCACCCGGCTTCCTCCAGCGCGAGCGCGTCGTAGAGCAGTTGGAGCGCGGCGTCGGCTTCGCGGCCCTGCACGACGTTGCGCCCGAAGGCCAGCGCCGACTGCGGCGTGTAGCCGATGTGGCCCATGACGGGAATCCCCGCCGAGACGAGTTTGTGGACGGTTTCCGCGCTGCGGTCGCCGCCTTCGAGCTTGACCGCCTGCGCGCTGCCTTCCTTGAGAAAACGTCCGGCGTTGCGCATCGCCTCGACCGGGTCGGCCTGATACGACAGAAAGGGCATGTCGGCGACGACGAGGCCGCGTTTGGCGGTTCGGGTCACGGCTTTGACGTGGTGGAGCATCTCCTCCATCGTGACCGGGACCGTCGTTTCATAGCCGAGGACGACGTTGCCGAGGGAATCGCCCACGAGGATGACGTCCACGCCCGCGTCTTCGCAGACTTCGGCGGTGGGCCGGTCGTAGGCCGTGAGCGCGACGATTTTCTCGCCCCGCTCCTTCATCGCCCGCAAATCTCCGGGCGTTACGCGCTGATTCATTTGGAAAGCTCCTGCTTGCGTTGCTCGACGAGTTCGAGGATTCGTTCGAGAGGGAATTGTCCCGCGCCGTTACCCGTGGCGACCGATTCGTTGACCGCCTCGACGAGCACCGCGTTGAACGGCGTCGGAACGCCGTATTGTTGACCGAGTCGGACGATTTCACCGTTCAAAAACGCAACTTCGGTTTCGGGACGCCGGAAATGCAGATCCTGCCACATCGAGGGGTAGGCCCGCTGGCCCGGCGGCAGTTCCTGAAATTCGATGGTTTGCGATGCGTAATGTTCCACCTGCGCCTTGATGTCGAACTTGCCGGTTACGTCGCTCGGCGAAATGCCCGCCGCCGCGAGGACGCGCAGCCCCTCGCCCATCAGCTCGCGCATGCGTTCGAGAATGGCGGGCGTGGCGAAGGATTTCTGCCAGTAGCAATCCGTCACGGCGAGCAGGGCGTTGTTGAGATTGCCGATGAGCTTGCCCCACTTCACCGAAATCACGTTGGCGTTGGCCGACGCGGGGAAACCCGCCGTATTCAAATCGGCGACGATGGCTTCCACTTGTTTATCCACGCCGGTCGGGGCATTCCCGACCATCACCGAATCCACGAGCGTCAGCACCGCCGTGCCCGGCGCGGGCAGTACCGCGTTGAACAGCACCAGCGCGCCGTAGGTGTTCGGAAATTTTGCCGCGACGATTTCCTCGTTGCGGACGCCGTTCTGCATGCAGACGACCGGCGTGTCGGTCGGGAACACGGTCGCCAGATCGGCCACCGCGGCTTCCGTCTGCGTCCCCTTCACGCATAAGAAAACGATGTCGCCCGGCGCGGGCGTTAGTTCGGAGACGCTTGCGACGGCGGGAATTTCAACCTGATACGCCTCGGTGAGCGTCTTGAGGTTCAAACCTTTTTCGCGGATGGCCGCCGCGTGCGTGGGCCGCGCGACAAGAACCGATTCGATTCCCGCGCGCTTGAGCATTCCACCGAGGACGCTCCCGACCGCGCCCGCCCCGTAAACGATGTAGCGATGTGATGACATTGGTACGCCTATAAAAAACGGCAGCCTGACCGTCAGGGAGGGCTGTCGGTCAGACTGCCGTCATGGTTTTACTTCTTCGCCCGCGTGGCCTTCGCGGTCGGCGGCTGGAAGGCGATCTGATAGAACGCGCCCGCGCCGGGATAGACCGCCGACAGGCCGAGTTCTTCCTCGATGCGGAGCAGCCGGTTGTACTTCGCCATGCGGTCGCTACGGCTGGCCGAACCGGTCTTGATCTGGCCCGCGTTGAGCGCCACCGCGAGGTCGGCGATGAACGAATCCTCGGTTTCGCCCGAGCGGTGCGAAATGATCGCCGTGTAGCTGCGCGTCCGCGCCAGTTCGACTGTGTCCATCGTTTCCGACAGCGTCCCGATCTGGTTCACCTTCACCAGAATCGAGTTGCCGACCTTCTGCTCGATGCCCTTCCGCAGGTAGGTCACGTTCGTCACGAACAGGTCGTCGCCGACGAGCTGGACCTTGTCGCCGATGGCCTGCGTGAGCAGCGACCAGCCGTGCCAGTCGTTTTCAGCCATCCCGTCTTCAATTGAAATGATCGGGTACTGCCGTGCCCAGTTCGCCCAGTATTCGACCATCTGTTCCGACGTGTGCTTCGAATTGTCGGATTTCTTGAAAACATAATGGCCGTTCTGGAAGAACTCGCTCGACGCCGGATCGAGCGCGATCGCAATCTGCGAACCCGGTTTGAAGCCCGCCTGAACGATGGCTTCCATCACCGATTCGATGGCTTCGTCGTTCGACTTGAGACTCGGCGCGAAGCCGCCCTCGTCGCCGACCGCCGTCGAGTAGCCCTTCTTGTGCAGTACCGCCTTCAGCGTGTGAAACACTTCCGCGCCCCAGCGCAGCCCTTCCGCGAAGGTCGCCGCGCCGACCGGCATGATCATGAATTCCTGAAAGTCGATGTTGTTGTCGGCGTGCGCGCCGCCGTTGATGATGTTCATCATCGGAACGGGGAGCGTTCGCGCGTGGGCGCCGCCGATGTAGCGATAGAGCGGCTGGCCCGTCGCCTGCGCGGCCGCGCGCGCGGTGGCGAGCGAGACGGCGAGCGTGGCGTTCGCGCCGAGCTTGCGCTTGTTCGGCGTGCCGTCGAGGGCGAGCATTTCGCGGTCCACGCCGTTCTGGTCGAGCGGGTTCATCCCGGTCAGGCGCTTGGCGATGAGCGTGTTGACGTTGGTCACGGCCTTCTGGACGCCCTTGCCCAGATAGCGCCGCTTGTCGCCGTCGCGCAGTTCGAGGGCTTCGTTTTCGCCCGTGGACGCGCCCGACGGCACCGCCGCCGTGCCGATGATTCCGTTTGAAAGAACGACATCCGCCTCAACGGTCGGGTTGCCGCGTGAATCAAGAATTTCGCGAGCGTGTACGCGCTCGATGACGACTGCCATGGGTGGTCTCCTTGGGAGTGGAAGAAGTGGTCAGTGGCCAGTAGTCAGTGGTTGACGCTTGAGTCAGGCAAATCGAAACCGAACCTGGATTTGGGAAGCTCGGCTGACTCCGGGTGACTGATGGCTGGCAACAGAGGTTGAATTACTAAAATTCGGTGACTTGCCGGGAGTTCTCGACAGGTTGCGGTTGTTTCAATACCTCCCTTTTGTGAAGCCGGTAATTTTGCAGGTTCGGGATTCTCCCTTTTTCATTTTTGAAAAGTCGTAGCCGTTGTTAAACGGGATATCCTCGCTAATGATCGGTCGCCAGCCGTCCGGTGTCGGAGGGCCGCTTACTTCGAATGTCGGCTTGATCCGAAGCTGTTTTCGCGTGACGTTTATTGTTGATCCAACCTTCAGGCCGTTGACGGTCTTGAAATCCGGATCATGGGTTTTGATGGAAAGAATTCTTTTGGTCTGTGAATGATACCCAAGGGTGTAGTCAACGTCACTGATGGTCACATCTATTGCCGGAATACCTTCTTCATTATCAATCGGAATCATGTTGGTGACTTCGGCCGGAATATATTTTGGAGGCAGTTTCGCCCCGATTCTGAGCGGGATATCCGATGTTGTCTGGGCCGATGGAAAGTTTGAGAGCAGGAGGAATGAAAGTGCCAGTCCAGTAAGAAATTTCATCTGACCGTCCTCGGAAAAAGGTTTACCCGGCCTTGCCCGCGCCGCGCGTGACGATGCGGATTTCGGGATCTTCGATGACGACCTTGCTGTAGGGCGCGACCGACTGCGTGAGCCAGACGTTGCCGCCGATCACGCTGCCTTTGCCGATGACCGTGTCGCCGCCGAGAATCGTCGCTCCCGAGTAGATGACCACGTCGTCCTCGATGGTCGGGTGGCGCTTGGTATCGCGCACAAGCGATCCGTCGGCCTCTTTCGGAAATGAAACCGCGCCGAGCGTCACGCCCTGATAAATCTTCACGTTGTCGCCGATAATCGAGGTCGCGCCGATGACCACGCCGGTACCATGATCGATGAAGAACCGGCGTCCGATTTGCGCGCCGGGATGAATGTCGATACCGGTGCGACCGTGGACATATTCGGCCATGATGCGCGGAATCAGCGGGACGCCGCTGCGATGGAGCCGATGCGCGATGCGATAGACCAGAATCGCCTGAATGCAGGGATAGCCGAGAACGACCTCGTCATGGCTCTGGGCCGCCGGGTCTCCGTGATAGGCGGCATCCACGTCTTCGGCCATCAGGCGGCGGAGTTCGGGAATGTCGTCAATCAGTTCGGCCACAATGGCTTTGGCTTTTTCAATGCAGTCCGGGCACGACTCGCAGGCGTCGAGACTCAGTTTTTTCGCGTGACAGAAACAGAGCGCGACCTGCCGGGTGAGTTCGTCGTCGATTTCCTCCACCAGATCGCGGACCCGGTTGCGGATGCTCGACTGGTCGAGTCCGGTCATGCCGTAGTAGCCGGGGAAAACCAGTTCACGGAAATCGAGCAGGCTCTTGATGATCGCGTCGCGCGAGGGGAGCGCGCCGCGTCCGAGGTGGTGAATCAGCGACGAGCCGGTACTGTAGGAATCGAGAATGGCCCGCGCGGCGCGTTCGAGTCGGTGTTCCATGAGAAAAAGGTGTCGGGTGTCGGGTTTTAGGTTCAATCCAGTTTTGAGTTTTCAGTGTTGAGTTTTGAGTTCCCGGCAGGTGTTGGGCTTCAATTCAAAACTTTGTCTTTACCTGAAACCCGACACCCGACACCCGAAACCTTTGATGCCCCCGACACCTATTCCCCGGACAAGTGCTTCGCCAACTGCACCAGCGTCCGGACGCCGAAGCCGGTCGGTCCTTTCGCCATGTCGGGCTTGTCGCCATCGAGCCACGCGGTGCCCGCGATGTCGAGGTGGACCCACGGCGTGTCGCCGACGAATTCACGCAGGAACCAGCCCGCCGTAATCGAACCGGCGTAGCGGTTGCCGAGGTTCTTGATGTCGGCGATGTCGCTGCGCATCAGTTCACCGTACTCCTCGTCGAGGGGCAATTCCCACACTTTTTCGCCCGCGGCTTCGGCGGCGCATTTCACTTCGCCGTTGAAGGCGGCGTTCGTGCCCATCAGACCCGCGCGTTCCTGCCCGAGCGCAACCATGACCGCGCCGGTCAGCGTCGCGAGGTCCACGATGTGCGTGGCGTTGCCGTCCTTGCGGGCGTAGGCGAGCGCGTCGCAAAGCACGAGCCGGCCTTCCGCGTCGGTGTCGATCACTTCAACCGTCTTTCCGTCATAGGAATGAAGCACGTCGCCGGGCTTGTAGGACTTGCTCGACGGCATGTTTTCCGCCGCGGCGACGTAGCCGTCGATGGCGATGCCCGGCTTGAGTTGAGCAATGGCCTGCATCGCTCCGAGCACCGCCGCGCCGCCCGACATGTCGTACTTCATTTCCCACATCGCTTCGCGGCCCTTGATGCAGATGCCGCCGGTGTCGAAGGTGATCCCCTTGCCGACGAGGGCGAGGCGGATGTCGCCGTTGGTGGGATTGGCCGGGCGATAGCTCAAATGAATCAGTTGCGGCTCGGCGTCGCTGCCCTGGCCTACCCCGAGCAGGCAGCCGAAACCGAGTTCCGCCATCTTTTCCGCGCCGAGAATGGTGCAGGTCAGACCGTACTGCTCGGCCATTTCCTTCGCGCGCCGGGCCATTTCGACCGGCGTCAGCTTGTTTCCGGGTTCCTGCGAGAGCGTACGGGAAAAGGTCACGCCGCCCGCGACGATGACGCCTTCCGCGACGCCCCGCTGGGCCGCGTCGGCGGTTTCAGCCGAAACGCAGAGGGTCAGATCGGTGACGGATTTCGCGTCGTCCTTGGGTTTGCGATAGATGGCCGGGTCATACAGCCCGCCCTGAACGCCTTCAACGATGGCCGCCGCCGCGACCGCCGGTTCGAGACCGCCCCGGACGCCGAACGCAATCGAGGTCGCGCCCTTCTTGGCGAGGATGCGTGCCGCCTGTCCGGCCCGGATACGCAGGGCGCGGGCGGTGAAGTCGCTTTCGGCCCCCGCGCCGACAAGCAGCACACGCTTGGCCGCGAGCGAGCCGACCGCGTGCAGATAGACGGTTTCACCCGGCTTCCCGCTCATCTCGGCACTGCCGACAACATCGGCGAGGAGGCCGGAGGCAGCTTCGTTGACCGGCGCGAGCGCTTCGCTCGTTGCCGTATCTCCTTCAAAAACAAAAAGAACCAGTGCCTCGGCTGGGGTGGTTTGAATCGGTGACGTACTGACGTGGATGTTCATTCTTTTTCCCCGAAAACCCATTATTTGATGAAAGATGATGAACGTCGAAAACGACGCGCCGGGCACTATACCACGCCTTTGCGGCTCGCGAGGCCATCCACCGGTAAAAATGAGAACGGGCACGGATTGAACATCCGTACCCGTTTCATTTCCAGTGATGGAATAAGACTAGCTGGGCTTCTTCTTGTCGCCGCCTTCAGCCATCTTCTTCTTGCCATGCTTTTTGTGTTTGCGATGGTGTTTTTTCTTCGTGGCCTTCTTTTCGCCGGCAGCCGGCTTGGTTTCCTGGGCGAAGGCCGAGAACGACGAGAGACCGAGGGCGGCCGCAACGGCCAGGGCAACAACGAGCTTCTTCATGATTCGGATGTCCTTTTACGCAAAATTTGAAGTGTGTTTGTGGTGCGTTCGGTGCAAGGAGCAGTTGACCGTTCGCAGTTGCCCCTCCTATGAACAATTCAAGTGCCAAAAGTTCCCGAATTATGGAAAATTTTTTAAGAAAAATCATTCTTGTTGATTCTAGTGGGTTTAGCGCTTCAATGGATGGAGCGTCCGAATCGTCGGGGCGAGTTGGGAGTGTGACGAAATGGACATTCGTGACAAAAACGCCACAGTGGAAGCCAGATCTCGGACAAAGTGTGGCGGAATGACGGAGAAAATCAGACTTTTTCATTCCGGAATCGTCAAACGAAACGACAGGCACGATGATTCATCGAGGAATTCCGGCGGCTGATGATGGAAACGACCGACATGCAGCTTGTGGAGCGAACGCTCGGAGGCGAACCCGATGCCTTCGGTTTGCTCGTGAGACGATGGGAGCGACAGATCTACA
Organism: Blastocatellia bacterium NZW_1522; assembly: GCA_039793685.1. Lineage (GTDB taxonomy): Bacteria > Acidobacteriota > Blastocatellia > Chloracidobacteriales > Chloracidobacteriaceae > JAAFHI01. The sequence continues at coordinate 10,003 of JBDRAL010000049.1, read as the reverse complement.
GCCTCGCGTACCGGATGATCGGGTCCGACGAGGACGCTCGCGATATTTGCCAGGAAACATTCATCTCGGCGTTTCGCAATCTGAAATCGTTTCGTGGCGAATCGAAATTTTCCTCGTGGCTCTATCGCATCGCCATCAACTGCTGTCACTCGCGGCAACGAAAACAGCCGCAGCCGGATGTCTCGATTGATGAACAGGTCGAGGAATACGGCCTCGAACCGGCGGATTCGCGGGAGTCGATGGAGGAGCAGCTTTACCGGGACCAGCGGGCGCAACTGGTTCGCAAGGCACTGGCGGCGCTGCCTTCCGACATGCGGCAGGTGATCGTGATGAAGGAATACGAGGGGTTGAAATTCCACGAAATCGCCGAAGTGCTGGGAATTCCCGTCAGTACGGTGAAAACCCGGCTCTACACGGGGCTGACCTACTTGAGAAAACGGCTCGAACACGTCAGTGACGCGCTTTGAGGTTAATGAATGGGACGGAAAGGAAGGTTCGCGATGAAAAACGAAACGGAAAAGCGGGCGGGCTGCGGACGAAGCGACGATCTCGTGACGTACCTCTACGGCGAGGCGACGCCGGTCGAGGCCGCCGATTTTGAAAAGCACCTGACGGCCTGCGTGGAATGTCGCGATGAACTGACGGCGTTTCAGTCGGTTCGGGGGAATCTCCAGCACTGGGAACTGGAGGCCGTTCCGCCGCGCATCGACGTGGCCATCAAGCCGACCTTCTGGCAAAGCCTCAAGGACCTTTTCAACGTGACGCCGCTCTGGGGACGGCTGGCGCTCGGCGGCGTGGGAACGCTGGCGCTGCTCGCGCTGTTCAACGTGAGCGTGACCGTCGGCAACGGCGGCGTGACATTTTCGGCGGGATGGCGGCAGCAACCGGCGCAGGTCGCGGTGGCGACTCCCGCGCCCGTTCAGCCGACGCCGGTGCAGGTCAAGGGGACGGATGAAGCCGCGGTCCGGGCCATCGTCTCCCAGCTCATCAAGGAAAGCGAACGTCGGCAGGCCGAGCAAGTCGAGGCGAAGATGGTTGCGTTGACCTCGAAGATGACCACGCAACAGCGCGCGGAATTCGTGAAGGCGGTGTCGCAGCTCAAACAGGAACAACGGGTTCATCTGGCCACGCTGATTCAGGAAAACAGCCGTCGCGGCGCGCCCGATCTGCTCGACCTGATCGGTCAGGTCCCCTCGGCGAATGCCGAGGTCGAGGAATAAAAAGATTTTCGGTTGTCGGTCGCCGGCCATCGCAGAACGGCTGCTCACGAACTTCATGGTCGCCGACCGGCAATCGGAAACACTTTTCGGCCCCTGTGGAGCAATCCTCAGGGGCCGATTTCATTTCGAATAGGGAAATCCGTTCACGATGGTCAGCGCGCGGTAGACCTGTTCGGCGGCGAGCGTCCGTGCCATCTCGTGGGTGAAGGTCAGCTTCGACAGCGACCAGCGCCAGTCGGCTCGGTTTCTGACCGATTCCGCCGCGCCCCAGTGTCCGCCGATGACGAAACAGACTTCCTTGTGGCCGTCATTGAGCCAGCGGCGGAACTTGTCGGCGAGCGCGTTGGATGTAACCGCCTCGCCGCCGACATCAAGTAAAACGACGAAGGAATCCGACCCGACGGCGTTCAGGATGGAACCCGCCTCCTGTTCAAGCGCCTTCGCGGGATCGGCGGCCAGCGCGGCGGGCGCTTCCTTTACCGTCGTGGTTTCGCACTTCAGAAAACGGCCCACCCGCCCGGCGTATTCCTCGGCCAGCGCGTTCCAGTGCGGCGACTTTGTTTTTCCGACCACCACGAATCGAACCTTCATCGCGCGCCTTCCTCCTTCCCCTTCAATGCCTCGCGCTCGCGCCGGTTGTAGGGAATGTCGTAGGCCCTCAGTTTTTCATAAAGATTTTTGCGGCTGATGCCGAGAATCGCCGCCGCCTTCGATTTGTGTCCCCGCGTGTGCGCGAGAATTTCCCGAATGTAGGCCGCTTCGAGTTCCGCGAGCGTGGGCTTGCGCTCGCGTCCGCGCATGAGCGCCGCCGCCGAGGTCATCGCGCCGGGCAGATGCGCCGGTTCGACCAGTTCGCCGCGCGCCGTCAGAGCCGCGCGCTCCATCGCGTGCATGAGTTCGCGGACGTTTCCGGGAAAGTCATAGGCTTTCAAAAAAGCCAGCGTCTCACCAGATAGCCGTCGGACGGGCAACCCGTGCCGTCGTCCCGCCATTTCCAGAAACCGCTCGGCCAGCGGTGCGATGTCGGTTGCTCGTTCGCGCAGCGGGGGTAATGAAAGATGAATGACGTTGAGACGATGAAACAGGTCTTCGCGGAATGCCTTGCGCGCGACCGCGCCGGGCAGGTCGGCGTTGGTCAGGACAATCAATCGCACGTCGAGCGAAAAAAGCTGATTGCCGCCAAGCCTCGAAAACCGGCGTTCCTCGATGACTCTTAACAGTTTGGCCTGTGACTGAAGCGTGAACGCCGAAATTTCATCAAGGACAAGCGTGCCGTGCTGGGCCGCCTCGAAGCGTCCGGCCTTGGCCGCCGTCGCGCCGGTGAAGGCCCCGCGCTCAAACCCGAACAGTTCCGCTTCAAGCAAATTTTCGGGAAGCGAGCCGCAGTCGATGGAAACGAAGGGAGCGTTGGCGCGGCTGCTCTGGTCGTGAACCCACCGCGCGAGGAGATTTTTTCCCGTGCCGCTCTCGCCGCTGATGATGACGGTCGCGTCGGTCCGCGCCACCCGCGCCGCGACATCCATCACTTCGCGCATGGCCTTCGAGGAAGAGACGGGAAGGGCGTCTGTGCTCACAAAAAGAAGAAGGCAGCATAAAAAGGATGAAGGATGAAGGATGAAGGATGAAAATCAACGGGAAGGCCGCCGAAATATTCATCCCTCATCCTTCATCCTTCATCCTTCGATTTGAATTTTGGGCGCGTCGCCCCACAGCCGTTCGAGGCTGTAGAAGCGGCGGTTTTCCTCGGTGAAGACGTGGACCACGAAGTCGCCGTAGTCCATCAGCACCCATTCGCCTTCGCCCCGGCCTTCGACGTGGCGCGGGCGGGTGCCGGCTTCGCGGAGTTTCTTTTCGATTTCATCCGAAACGGACTGGACGTGGCGCGAGGACGTCCCGGACAGAATCACGAAGTAATCGGCGATGGAGGTCAGCGCGCCGGTGTCGAGCACGGTTGGCGCAAGGGCTTTCTTTTCAAGGGCGGCGAGCACGGCCGTGCGGACCCGCTCGTCGCGCAGTTTGGCCGGAGCGGGCGTTGCCGCCGTGGTCGTATTGGAAGTGGTCGTCGTAATCTGTTCAATTGTCATTTCGTGTACAGCTTGTAAGTGTGAATGTACCGCTCGACGAGCGGCGGTACGAAGCGCGCGATGGAACGGCCCTCGCTGACCGCCTGTCGGATGTCCGTCGCCGAAACGTCGAGGGCGAAGAGATCCGTCAGGAATACATGCATTCCGGAATCGAGATTCGCCGTGACGGCATGCGGACTGGCTTTCCCCTCGCGAAGATCGACCACCCGCCCCGCGCCGTATTGCGCGGCCAGCGTCGTGAGATCGGCGACATCGTATTTCGGACGAGTCATTGCAATAATATGACAACTGTCCAGCAGGACGCGATAGCGTTCCCATTTCGGCAGATTCACGAAGGAATCCGCGCCCATCAGAAAGAAGATGTCGGCGTCGGGGCCGTACTCTTTCCGCATCGTGTCGATGGTGTCGGCGGTGAACGGCCGCTCCGGCGCGAAGATTTCAACGGTCGAAACAAACGCCCGTTCCATTTGCAGCGTGGCGAGGACGGTCATCGCGTACCGGTGATAGGCCGACGTGACCGTGTCGAAGTCCTTGTGCGGCGGGCTGTAGGTCGGAATGAACAGGAGTTCGTCGAAGTTGAAGATCGCCGACAGGCTTTCCGCCAGCCGCAGGTGGCCGTAGTGAATCGGGTCGAACGTGCCGCCGAGTAGGCCGATGCGGCGGGGACGCGGGGCTTCAGGGTTCATACGAGACGCACTCCGCGCCGGACCGTAATCGGTGACCCTTCCGCGAGAAAGGCCGAGCTGGCTTTTCCGCGCAGATAGGGCACGAACTCAGGCGCGTAGATCTTTTCGATGTCGCAGTCGAACGTGTAATCGCTCACCTGCCAGACACGCCACGGCGGATGTTCAACGCGGTATTCCACCGTGCCGCCGTCGCGCTGCGCGGCGTAGCCCCAGTAATGCTCGGTGATGAACTCCTCTTCCGAGCCGGGTGCGATGAGCGCGGACGCGCCCTTCGTGACCACCTTCATCGAATTCCACCGTCCTCCGTGCTTCCACTTGTACGCGGCGATGCCGTTCGGCTTCATCTCGCCGTCGGTCACGTCGAGTTCATGCCCCATCGGCATCGTGACGTAATTTTCGTTGTAAACCGTCCGCGCCACGAAGCTGATGGCGAAACGGGGCACGATTTCCTTGATGAAGGTCACACCCCGCCGCGCGCCCTCGGGGCCTTCGCCGCGAACGTAAAACCGCAGGTTCACTTCATCGAAATCGCGGTGGAAGGGAATCGGGATGCCGAGAACCTTCGTATCCACGAACCGGAAGCCGACCATGCTCATGAAGGTCTTGCCGTTCCACGCATCGAGCTTCGTGCCGCGCGGGACGTACGGCTCAAGCACCGCCGGGTCAACTTCGTAGTTGATCATGGCCAGCCAGCGCCACGCGGCGGTGAGAAATTTTCCGGGAAGATTGTCGAGGGTCTGCATGGGAGTAGTTAGTAGATAGCAGTTAGTTGTTAGCAGTTGGTCGGTGCGCCAGTCAGTTCAAGTTACTAACCACTAACTGCTGACCGCTAACTACTGCTTTTGAAAGATTCGAAATCCCCAGGCATCGAGCGAGACGGTCGGGAGCGCAACCGGGCGCTTTTCCTTCACACCGGGCGTCACGTCGCGGAACTTCGAGCCGTCGGCGGCTTCGACCGTACCGACGAACGGCCGGTTGGAGCAGTTGATGACGATGACGAATTCGCCCTTGTCGTCGCGTCGGCTGTAGCTCAGAACCCGCTGTTCATCGCTGTTGGCGAGCCATTCGAGCGAACCGGTCCGGAGGGCCGAGTTGGCCGAACGGAGCGCGATGAGTTCCTTGTAAAAGGGCCGGACATGCGGACGACGCTGGCCGATTTCCCACAGAATCGGAATCTTTTCAAACAATGCGGGCGCGCCCGATTCCGCCGTGTCGCCGACTTCCATTCCGTTGTAGACGAGCGGCACGCCGTCGAGCGTGAACATCAGCGCCGAGGCCGCGCGCGCGCCTTCAATCCCGAAACGACCGATGGCGCGGGGTTCGTCGTGATTGTCGGAAAAGCGCATGTGAAGTGCGCCGCGTTCATAGCGTGCCCGTTCGCGTTCCCATTCCTGACGAATGACCGTCGCCGGCTGGCCGCCCATGAAGGCGTCGTTGAGGACGTGCAGCAGATCCCACGAATAATCAAGGTCGAAGGCGCTCGCGAGCAGGTCCGGCTGATTCCACTCGGCGAGCATGATGATGTCCGGATTGACCTTCTCGATTTCGGTCCGCGCCTGTTCCCAGAAATCCGTCGGGACGAACCCGGCCACGTCGCAGCGGAAGCCGTCGAGCGCGAATTCGCGAAGCCAGTACTTGAGCATGTCGATCATGTACGCCCGGAGCTTCGGGTTTTCGTAGTTCAGATCGGCCACGTCGGTCCAGTCGGGCACGGGCGGAATGATCTTGCCCGAGGCGTCGTGAGTATAAAACTCCGGCGTCTTCATCATCACGCTGTCCCACGCGGTATGGTTGGCGACGATGTCGATGATGACCTTGAGGCCGCGCTTGTGGGCTTCGGTCACGAGCCGCTTGAAATCTTCCTTCGTGCCGTAGTCGGGATTGATGGCGTAGAAATCCTGCACGGCGTACGGGCTGCCGTACGACCCCTTGCGCTGCGCCTTCCCGATTGGATGAATCGGCATGATCCAGAGAATGGTCACGCCGAGGTCCTTCAGGTCGTCGAGTTTTTTCGTGACGCCTTCGAAATTGCCTTCATTCGAAAAGGTGCGCGGAAAAATCTGGTAAATCACGCCGTCGGTCACCCACGGACGGCTCGGGCGCGCGTTCAGTTTCGAGTAGTCCTTCGGTTGCTGTTGCGCGTGGATCGTCTTGACGGGAAGAACGAAGGGCATGAGCGTGAACAGGGCAGTGAGTGCCGAAATCATCAGCCGGGATTTCATGCTGGATACGTCTCCAACACAAAGACACGGAGACACGAAGGCACAAGGAAAAACATCAATTGTTAAGATTCTTTGTGCCTTCGTGTCTTTGTGCCTTTGTGTTCAAGGGATTTGCGAAACAGCATCGCGCAGCCGTTTCACAACGCGTGATTGTCCGATGGTCGTGAACACGTCGAACATGCTCGGGCCGACCGACTGGCCGGTGAGCGCGGTCCGCGAACCGTTGATGAGCAGGCCGGCCTTGACGTCGCGTTCCTCGGCAAGTTGCCGCAGCGCCGCCTCGACCGTTTCGTGCGTGAACTCGGTGAGCGCTTCGAGCCGGTCCGCCAGCGCGGGGAACAGGTCCTTGAGCGCGGCGTCCTTGAAGTTTTTCTTGACCGCTTCCGGGTCGAACTCGAATTCATCCGAAAAGTAAGGCCGCCCGTAGGTCGTGAAATCCATGAGCGTCCGGAAACGCTCGCGGATGACGTTGACCGTGTTGGCGAACCACGGGGCTTCATCGCCTTCGAAGGCATCGCGCCACAGTCCGGCCTTTTCGAGATAGGGCTTGAGGCGTGGCAGCAACTGGTCGATCGGCATCGTCTTGATGTACTCCGAGTTCATCCAGATTGCCTTCGGATCGGTGAAGTTGCGCGGGTCGGCGGGCGCGAGGTTGAAGATGGCGTTGGTGTGGCTCATCCGGTCGAAGGTGAAGACGTCGCGCATTTCTTCAAGCGAAAGAATCTCGCGGTCGTCGCCGGGCGACCAGCCGAGCAGGGCGATGAAGTTCAGAAACGCTTCGGGAAGAAAGCCGGCGTCTTCATAAAACCCGACCGTCGCGGCTGCACCATGCTTGCGCTTCGAGAGTTTGGTCCGCTTCGAATCGAGAATCAGCGGCAAATGCGCGAACAGCGGCACGGGCACGCCGAGCGCCTGATAGATCAGCGTCTGCTTGGGCGTGTTGGAAAGCCCGTCCTGTCCGCGGATGACGTGGGTCACGCGCTGGGCGATGTCGTCGGCGACGTTGCTCAAAAGGTAGAGCGGCGTGCCGTCGCCGCGCAGCAATACGAAATCTTCAATATCGGCGTAGCGTTTCGTCTGCTCACCGTAGACCAGATCGGTAAACGTGACTGTCCCTTCCTCGCGCGGAACCTTGAAGCGGATGACGTAGGGAATCCCCGCCGCCGAGCGTTCGGCTTCTTCTTCGGCGGTCAGTTGCTTGCCGCGAAAGGTAAACGGCACTTTGGCTTCCTCGGCGGCTTTGCGGAGCGCGTCGAGTTCTTCCTTCGTTTCATAGGATTTGTAGGCATGACCGCTTTCAAGCAGCTTGTAAGCGACGGCCTTGTGCTCTTCGAGGCTGTGCGTCTGGTAAAACGGTCCTTCGTCCCAGCCGAGGCCGAGCCACTTCAATCCGCCGAGAATCGTTTCGACGGCTTCCTGCGTGGAGCGTTCGAGGTCGGTGTCCTCGATGCGGAGGATGAACGTGCCGCCCTGCTGACGGGCGAAAAGCCAGTTGATGAGCGCGGTGCGCGCGCCGCCGATGTGAAGATAGCCCGTCGGTGACGGGGCGAAACGTACGCGAACGGAAGAATTCATGACGATTGCGGAACTCCGACCGATAGATAAAAAGAAGGCATCCGCTTGTGGCGGATGCCGTAAGAGAGAACGAAAGGAAAGGATGCTGGCGGAGAAGGAGGGATTCGAACCCTCGGAACGGTTTCCCGTTCATCGGTTTAGCAAACCGACGCACTAGGCCACTATGCGACTTCTCCGTGAGCCTGCTTCCCGACGAAAAATGGATAAAATTCGGCGAAAAGCGTGGTCAGTATCCGCATCGTCGGAAAACCTGTCAAGCATGTTGACGAAGGTGGTCGGGAAGAACGAAAGTTGACCTACGCTTTTTCCCCCTTTCAAATGGCCCGGGTTTCACTTTCGCTTTCCCGTTTTCCTCTATGGTCGCTGCACTGCAACCGGCGGTTTTCCCCTTGACTCTGCTCGACGTACGGGTGTGCTGGGAGCTTGACCAGCGCTGCTTTGTCGGGGCGGAGGTGTACGATTTGCAAACCTTCCGGCTGTTACTGTCTTCGCCTGATTCAGTGTCCTACAAGGTGATTGACCATCAGGGATTGATGAAGGGTTTTCTCATCGGCATGGTTGACCGCGACTTTTCCGATGGCCGGGGCCGCGGTCGGCTGACCGGGAGCGGCCATGTCGTCGCCGTCGGAGTCGCGCCCGAGTCGCGCCAGCGTGGTTTCGGACGGCGGCTGATGATCGCCGCCGAACAGGGATTTCAGCGGCGCGGCATTTCCCTTGTTCATCTTGAAGTTCATGTCACCAACACGGCGGCCTGCCGGTTGTATGAAGAACTCGGCTTCGTGGCGACGCAGCGGATGGAGAAGTACTACGCCAATGGCGACGACGCCTTCAAAATGGTGAAACCGCTGACGCCGACCATCCGCGCCCTGTTTTAGCGTTCCTTCCCGAGAATTCCGGCTCAACTGCGAACTGTATTCTTGCGAACGTTTCGTCCGCGAGGATAGACTCGCTGCTTCTTCAATCGACGTCGTTCGGACGTCCGCAATTTCATCCTCTACAGGACGCTAAAGGAGCAAGTCGCATGCCTGCATACAACGGTATCGAAGTCCCCGCCGACGGGCAGAAAATCACCATCGAAAACGGCAAGTTGAACGTCCCGAATCACCCGATCATCCCCTTCATCGAAGGTGATGGTACGGGGCGCGACATCTGGAAAGCCTCGCAGGTCGTGTTCGACGGCGCGGTGGCCAAGGCCTATCACGGGGAACGTTCGGTCAAGTGGTACGAAATCCTCGCGGGCGAAAAGGCCCACGAACGCACCGGAAGCTGGTTTCCGGAAGACAGCCTCGCCGCGCTGCGCGAGTTCGTCGTGGCCATCAAGGGGCCGCTCACCACGCCGGTCGGCGGCGGTTTCCGTTCGCTCAACGTTTCGCTCCGCAAGGACCTCGATCTCTACGCCTGCGTGCGTCCGGTGCGCTACTTCAGCGGCGTGCCCTCGCCGGTGAAAAGCCCCGAGAAGCTCGACATCGTGCTGTTCCGTGAAAACACCGAAGACGTCTACGCCGGAATTGAATTCAAAGCGGATACCGACGAAGCCAACCAGCTCATCGAATTCATCGGCGACAAGCTCGGCAAGAAGATTCGCGAAAACAGCGGTCTCGGCGTGAAGCCGATGTCGGCGTTCGGCTCGAAGCGGCTCATCCGGATGGCGATTCAGTACGCCATCGACCACAACCGCAAGAGCGTCACGCTCGTTCACAAGGGCAACATCATGAAGTTCACCGAAGGCGCCTTCCGCGACTGGGGCTATGAAATCGCCCGCGAGGAATTCGCCGACGTGACCATTTCGGAAGATGATCTGTGGGCGAACCACGACGGGAAGATGCCGGAAGGCAAGATTCTCATCAAGGACCGCATCGCCGACTCGATGTTCCAGCAGATTCTGATTCGTCCCGATGAGTACGACGTGCTCGCCACGCCGAACCTCAACGGCGACTATCTCTCCGACGCGGCGGCGGCGCAGGTGGGTGGCCTCGGTATCGCGCCGGGCGGCAATATCGGCGACCACGGCGCGGTCTTCGAAGCGACCCACGGCACGGCCCCCAAGTATGCCGACAAGGACGTCATCAACCCCGGCTCGGTCATTCTCTCGGGCGTGATGATGTTCGAACACATGGGCTGGAAGGAAGCCGCCGACCTCATCATCAAGGGCTTCGAAAAGACCATCGCCCAGAAGCGCGTGACCTACGACTTCGAACGCCAGATGGAAGGCGCGA
>JBDRAL010000048.1:0-6841 GCA_039793685.1 Blastocatellia bacterium NZW_1522 | reverse complement strand
AGTGCGCGAGTTGAACGCACGGTTCGCCGAGCAGCGACTGGTGCCGGTCACGGTTTCGGCGGAGGAAATCCGGAAATACTACGAGGGCTACTCGAACGGCGTCCTCTGGCCGATGTTTCACTATCAGCTCGACCGGCTCGACCTCGATTCGGGTGACAACTGGGAGACGTACCGCGAAGTCAACCGCCGGTTCGCCGAGGCGGTAGTCGCCGAGTATCGTCCGGGCGACCTCATCTGGGTGCAGGATTACCAGTTGATGCTGGTGCCGGAACTGTTGCGGGAGCGGCTGCCCGAGGCGTCGATCGGCTTCTTTCTGCACATTCCGTTTCCGTCGGCGGAGGTGTTCCGGATTCTGCCGCAACGTGAACGTATGCTGCGCGGACTGCTCGGCGCGGATGTCATCGGATTTCACACCTTTGCCTACGCCCGGCACTTCGCGACGGCGCTGCTGCACGTACTGGGGCTGGAGCCGGGGGTGGATTCGGTACAGGTCGGCGACCGGACGGTCCGGCTCGGCGTGTTTCCGATGGGCATCGACGCCGAGGCCTTCGACGCGCGTTCCCGGTCGGAGGCCGTGACGACGGAGCTGACCCGGATTCGCGACGAACTGCGCGGCTGCCGGCTGTTTCTTTCAATCGACCGGCTTGACTACACGAAGGGCCTGCGCCGCCGGCTGCTGGCGTTCGAGCGGCTGTTGCTGCGGCGACCCGAATTGCGGGGAACGGTCAAGCTGCTTCAGGTGGTCGTGCCGTCGCGGACGAAGGTGGATTCCTACGCCCAGTTCGGGCGGCAGGTGGATGAACTGGTCGGTCGCATCAACGGGGCGTTCAGCGACGTTTCCTACGCACCGGTCCAGTATCTGTACCGCTCGGTGAACGAGGACCAGTTGACGGCCCTCTACCGGGCCGCCGATGTGATGCTGGTGACGCCGCTGCGGGACGGCATGAACCTCGTGAGCAAGGAATTCGTCGCCGCGCGCAGCGACGGGGACGGCGTTCTCGTCCTGAGCGAGTTCGCGGGCGCTTCCGCCGAACTAGGCGAGGCGATCCAGATCAATCCGTACGACCTCGACAGCCAGGAAGCGGCGTTCGAGCGCGCGCTGGCGATGCCGGAGATGGAACGCCGCGCCCGCATGCGATCGCTGCGCAAGCGCGTGTTCAACAGTTCGGTCCGGCGCTGGGCGGAGGATTTTCTCGACCGGCTGAAGGAGGCCGCGCCGCCGCCCGCGCCGCCCGTCCGGACGAAAATTACGCCGCATCACCGTTTGGGAGACATCGTCGCCGCTCCCAAAGTGTTGTGTCTGATGGATTACGACGGAACGCTGGTCGACTTCCAGCCTTCGCCCCTTCTGGCCGCCCCGGATGCCGGTTTGAGAATCCTGCTGAACCGGCTGGCTGAAGCGCCCGGTCTGTCGTCGCACATCGTCAGCGGACGAACCGTCGATACGCTCGACGACTGGTTCGCGGGGCTGCCGGTCGGCCTCCACGCCGAACATGGCTACTGGTCGCGGTTCGCCCCGGACCTTCCGTGGACCTCCGCCGGAAAGGCTCCGCCCGAATGGAAGGAGAAAATCCTGCCGATTTTCGAAACTTTCGTCAGCCGGACGCCGGGCACGCTCATCGAGGAAAAAAGTGCGGGGGTGACGTGGCACTACCGGATGGCGAATCCGGAACACGCGGCGCGGCAGGCCCGCGACCTGTTGCTGCTGCTGACCGACGTGATTTCCAATCTTCCGGTCGAGATTCTGCGCGGGGACAAGATCATCGAGGTCCGCGAACACGGGGTCAACAAGGGGAACGTCCTGCGGCGGTTGCTGGAACTTCATCCCGGCGCGCTGGTCGTGGCCGTCGGCGACGACCGGACCGACGAGGACATGTTCGAGGCCGCGCCGTCCGACGCGGTGACGGTGCTGGTCGGATGGCGGGCCAGTACCGCCCGGTATCAGCTCGCCGGAGTTGGGGCAGTGCGCGAATTTCTGGCCGAAGTGGCGGCCTGCCGGACGGCACCGAACGCCGAGGCAGATTGAACCACGGGACCGGCCGATTCAGTTGAAATGTGTTTTTCATCCGGGGGTTCAAACCCCGTTCCTGAATCAGGAAGTCGCCTAGGGAGTTGCCTTCCTGGCTTCAACTCCGAAAGAAAATAAGACGGCTGTACGAGATTTTCGGTGTCCCGAAAGGACTCAGCCCAAAAACGACTTGAACGCTACGCTCCAGAGGTATCAATTCAAAATGATTAAACACGAAACCCATCGAACCCGGCGTGGGCCTGCTTCCTACATTGCCTACAATCTACATAACTACCGTGCCATTCCGGGGATTCAAAACCTCGGGGGTGATGTTGTTGAGGCCATTGAGGTCGTGGGGAGAGTCCTGCCCTTCAAGACCAATAATTATGTGGTCGAGCGGCTCATCAACTGGAAACAGGCCCCGGATGATCCATTGTTTCGGCTCACTTTTCCACAAAGGGAAATGCTTCCTCCGGGGCTGTACGAAACAGTCCGAGAGGAGTTACGGAAGGGTGGGGACCGTCTCACCCGAGCGGTGGCAATGGCCCGAGCCGCACTCAACCCTCATCCCGCCGGGCAAATGACCGACAATGTCCCGTACCTGGACGGCCGACCTGTCCCCGGCATTCAGCACAAATACCCGGAAACGGTTTTGTTTTTCCCGAGCCAGGGGCAAACCTGCCATGCCTACTGCACGTTTTGCTTCCGGTGGCCCCAATTTGTCGCCACCGACGCGGGCAAGTTCGCTTCCAACGAAATTGAAACCCTCATCGGATATTTGCGTCGTCATCCACGGGTCACCAGTGTTCTTTTCACCGGCGGGGACCCGATGGTGATGCGAACGGAGGTTCTGCGCCGGTACGTAACGCCGTTGGTAGAGGCAGGAATTCCAAACCTCCGCAGCATTCGATTCGGAACGAAAGCCCTTTCCTATTGGCCGGATCGGTTCATCAACGCGCCTGACGCCGGCGAACTCCTCAAGTTATTCTCGGAAACGGTGAAGGCCGGAATCACGGTGGCCATCATGGCCCACTTCAACCACCCGGTCGAACTCTCGACCCAGGAGGTTCGGACGGCCATCCGTAGAATCAACACCACCGGGGCAGTCATCCGAACCCAATCCCCCATCCTCCGGGGGATTAATGACGACGCGAGGACCTGGTCGGAGATGTGGCGGGAACAGGTCCGGCTGGGGCTGGTGCCCTACTATGCGTTTCTGGTTCGCGATACCGGAGCGCAGCACTACTTCGGCGTACCCCTGGTTCGCGCCCATGACATTTTCTCCAGGGCGCTTCGCGAGGTGTCAGGGCTGGCCCGCACCGTGCGCGGGCCGAGCATGTCGGCTCACCCCGGCAAGATCCAGATTCTGGGACCGGTCGAGGTCAATGGTCGGCGATACCTGACCCTTCAGTTTCTTCAGGGTCGCAACCCGGAATGGGTGGGGCGCCCGTTTTTCGCCGAATACAGTGAAAATGCCCTGTGGATTGACGATCTGAAACCCGCGTTTGGAGAGTCCAGATTTTTCTTTCAGGAAGATGTGGCCAATTCCGGCGTGGAAGCCCCCCCGTTTACTCCACTCGACGGGTTCATAAATCCCCTTGGGACGGAGGGTGATTCCTTTCGAATGATGCTGAATATCGGAGCCGGTTGAAGCGCCGGATCGGAGAGGAATTCAAAGAGAAGATGTCGGAATATGAAAAGTTGAATCGGGAGCGATGGACCCTGTTTCCGCGGGCCGCGCTCATTGGTCTTGTCGGCGGCTTGGTGGCGGTCGCTTTCCGGGTGGCGCTCGAAGCGGGGGCCGCTCGACGCATGGCGCTTTCGGAGTGGTCCCAAAAGCATCTCTGGTTTGGATTCCTGCTCTCCGTGGCGGTGACACTGGCGGCAGTGGGCGGCGCGGTTTGGCTGGTGCGACGATTTGCCCCGGAAACCGCCGGAAGCGGAATTCCGCACATCAAGGCGGTACTTGCCGGAAACGCCAATTTGCGCGATCTCCGGGTGCTGCTGGTCAAGTTTGCCAGCGGGGTCATCGGGATCGCCGGCGGCCTGGCGCTGGGGCGTGAGGGACCGACCATCCAGATGTGCGCGGCGGTCGGCCAACGAATTTCAAAACTGTGGAAGGTGGATTCGCCGGAATATCGGGAATCACTCATCATTTGCGGATGCGCCGCCGGGCTTTCCGCCGCTTTCAACGCGCCGCTGGCGGCGGTGGTGTTCGCCCTTGAAGAACTGGAGGTCACCTTTACCCATGGGGCGCTGTTTGCCGCCGTTGTCGCGTCACTGGTTGCCGATATGGTCGTTCGGTTGACCATCGGCGAATTGCCGGTTTTCCAGATTCGGGTCTCCGTCGTTCCCTCCGCCGGGCAACTTCATTATTTTCTCGCCATCGGCATCGTGGGTGGTTTGGTGGGGGTTCTGTTTACGCGTATGCTCATCTTGACGCTGGCCCGTGTCCGTGCCGCCGACCGGAGCAAATGGCGCGTTTTCTTCGCCGCCGTGGTCGTTCTGATCGGTCTGGTCGGCGTGGTTGAGCCGCGCGCCATCGGCGGCGGACTGATCCTGACCGACAACCTGCTCGACAACCGAATTCCACTGTGGCCGGTGGTCAGTTTCTTTGCGCTGCGTTTCCTGCTGACCGTGGTGAGCTATTCGCTCGACACGGCTGGCGGCATCTTTGCGCCGCTGTTGCTTGTGGGCGGTCTTCTTGGCAATGCCCTCGGCGCACTCGCGGCCAAGGCTCACCTCGTTCACAGTCCAGACCCGGTCGTCTGGACCATCACCGGTATGGTCTCGATTTTTAGCGCCGTGGTCCGCTGTCCGCTGACGGCAATTGTGTTGCTGGTAGAAATGACGGGATATTACCCGCTTGTCCTGCCGTTGCTTTGCGCGTCATTCGTGGCGGCGGGCGTGGCCGACCTGTTCGGGATTGAGCCGGTCTACGATCTACTCGGCAGAATTGGTCGGCACGGGGAATCAATCCAGATTGAGCAGGTCGTTGTGGATTCCACCACCGATTCCGCTCGTGCCTGACCAGAGGCCGGGAAGAAACGCTCGCCGGACCACCCCAAAACCATCGAGAACACCTCTTTGGCGGACGGTGGCTGCTCAGTGGCAATAAACCCGGTGCGTGGAAGACGGCAATGGAGGCAGCAAACGTTCCTGTGAAATACTGCGAGGAATGAGAATGTGCTTTTTCATTCCTCGCCCTTGGTTCGGGACATTCACGACAGACCGGATGCGAGTTGAACGTCGCTCGACTCTTTCTTTCACGAAGCCTTTGCTTCACTCGGCAACGGGAGAGCCGCCGGAAAGTCCACCGGCAACTTGGTAATGTTGTGCAGGTAATTGGTGATGATCTTGTCGCCGATGGTGATGACGATATCCACCAGATTGGCTTCCGTGTAGCCTGCGGACAGCAAATTCTCGATCGCCTTCGGCGTGGTCTTTCCGCGTAACTCGGCGGTTTCGCGGACAAATTCGGCCAGCGCGGCCAATTTCGCATCGAAGGAAATCCGGGCTTTGCGAATCTCGATGATTTGGGCGTCGGTGAAACCGTTCATCTTGCCGAGGGCCGTGTGCGCCGCCAGACAATATTCGCATTCGTTCACCTGACTGACGACGAGGTTGATCACTTCGCGTTCCTTGACGCGCAGCGTGCTTTTGCGATTCTGCAAGGCCAGGTAGTCGCCGAGGGCCGTTTCGCTTTTCGCAAAGTAGGCATAGAGGTTCGGCACCATTCCCAGACCCTTTTGAAGGGTGTCGAAAATTGCCTGGTTATTCGTGGAGACTTCCGCTTTGGTCGGGACCGTGAAGGTATTCATAACAATCATCCTTTCAAAACTTCCTTGAACTGTTCGTCGCTTGCTGCGTCCGATTGAATTGCCTGACGAAGCCAACAGTACCGGCGGGACCAGCCTGGAAGAATGGACGGATTTCCCGAAGTGTTACCGATTTTTCCCTACTGGCGGTTTTTCAGCGATTCCTTGAACACGGTCGGGCTTTCGCCAGCGAGGTTCTTGAAAAAGCGGCTGAAGTGGGCCGCATCGTCAAAACCAAGTTCATAGGCGATCTCCTTGCTGGTTTTGTCGGTGTAGTACATCAGCCGTTTGGCTTCGAGCAAAACGCGGTCTTGGATGATCCGGAGCGGCGTCCGTTCGCTGAACAGCGCAAAGACGTTGGCCAGAGTTTTCGGAGATTTGTTGAGAAGTTCCGCGTAAAACTTCACGTCGTGGTTCGTGCGGTAGTGATTCTCCACCAACAAATTGAACCGTCGCACCAGATCATGACGGGTATCCTCACGAGTTGGTGAGTCCAGTCGCTGGTTTTTTGCCAACCGTGTAACCGTAATGATCAGGCGGACCAGTAAAAGGCGCAGCATGTCGCCCTGAATGGTATCCACGGTGGCGAATTCGTCCTTGAAGACCTCCAGTAACAATCCGAATTTGCGGGTTTCCTTTTCTTCCAGGTTCACAAACATCGTTTGAGAAAGCCCGTAAAAGAGAAACCCCACGCAGCCGACTTCCTTATCGTGGTCAACGATGCAGTAAAACTCGCGGTTGAACTGCCAGGCGACGATGTCCGCCGACCGTGGGGTAGGGAAAGAATTCGCGCATTTTTAGACGCTAAGGACCAAAATTCCATTTTCTTCATTCAAATTATGACGCTAAGGAGATTTTTCTAGCTTATCAGCGCTTTTTTGGGGCGACTCATGGTCTTCTTTGTTTCTTTGGCGTTGGTCGGGCTTTTCTCTCCCGGCTTCGGGAACAGATATTGGGGTTCCCTCGGCAAACACAGCATTTGGTCATTTCAGGTGCTCTCAATCCTTACTCCGAA
>JBDRAL010000047.1:0-40033 GCA_039793685.1 Blastocatellia bacterium NZW_1522 | reverse complement strand
TGATCCTTCAGCCGGACGGGAAAATCTTCATTGGCGGCAATTTCATATCGGTGAATGGCGCGCCCCGAAGCGCAATTGCCCGAATCAATGCCGACGGGACACTCGACACCGGATTCGCGAATGACGGCGCCGGCCCGAACCAGGAAGTAAACGCGGCGGTCCGGCAGCCGGACGGAAAATTCATCATCGTGGGGGAATTCACCAGCGTCGCCGGACAGGCCCGTTCGAAAATCGCCCGGATCAACGCCGACGGCACATTTGAGCCGACGTTCGGGAACGGCCTTTCCGGGGCCATCGATGGTCTCACCTCCACTTCTACAGAACCTCCGTCCGTTTTTGCCCTGGCGCTCCAGCCGGACGGCAAACCCGTCGTGGGCGGGCAGTTCAACTTCATCAACGATGTTTTTCACTGCGGCATCGCGCGGTTGGTGAATCCGACGTCCTGCCCGACGATCACGGTCGGTCCGGAGGGTTCGACCCTGCCGAACGGGCAGGTGAACGGTGCGTACAGTCAAACCTTTACCCAGACGGGCGGGGCAGCCCCGGCCAGTTTCGCGGTGACGGCGGGCGCGCTTCCGGCGGGGCTGACGCTGGCGGGCGACGGGACGCTGACCGGCGCGCCGACGGTGACCGGAACCTTCAACTTCACGGTGACGGCGACGGACGCGAACGGCTGTTTCGGTAGCCGGGCCTATTCGCTGTCGGTCAACTGCCAGACCATTTCGGTCTCGCCGACCCTCGCGACGCTTCCGGGCGGGACGCTCGGCGTGGCCTACAGCCAGACCTTTACCCAGACGGGCGGTGTCGGAATGACGGAGTTTACCTTCTCCGGCGGGGCGCTGCCGCAGGGTCTGACCTTCATGCCGGAAACAGCGACGCTTTCGGGGACGCCGATGGCGTCGGGAACGTACCTGTTCTCGATTCTGGCGACGGACGCGAACGGCTGCACGGGGAGTCGGGTCTATTCGCTGTCGGTAAGCTGCCCGATTCTGGTGCTGAACCCGACCAACCCGACGTTGCCGGGCGGAACGGTGGGAACGCCGTACAGCGAGGTTTTGTCGGTGACGGGCGGGACCGGGCCGTACAACCTGAGCATCGTCGGCGGAGCGCTGCCGATGGGAATTTCGCTGACCGGCGGCGGTTCATTGAGCGGAAATCCGACTGTGGCGGGAAACTTCGGCTTCACGGTACAGGCGCGCGACACGGCAACCAACTGCATCACGACGCGGGCCTACTTCATCACGATTGCGCCCGCCGCGACGGGAACGCCGGTGCTGGTCAACGGTCAGGTGAATCTGACGATTACCGGGCAGTCGGTGGAAGCGGCGACCTGTCCGGGCTACGCGGCGGACATCGTGCTGACCGGAACGCTGACCAACACGGGGACAACGACGATTACCGATCCGTTCTTTGAAGTTCTTGAACTTCGGGAATCGTCCGGCCCCGCGCCCGCGTTGCCGTACCGTCTGCTGACGGCAACCGGCGCAAGCTGTGGCTCGGGCGGGCTGGTCGGCTCGCAACAGCCCGTGGGGGCGCCGGGGTTTGTCCTCAATCCGGGGCAGAGCGTGCCGGTCACCTTCCGCGTTGCGCTCCCGGCGATGCAGCGGTTCCGGTTCTTCCTGAACGTGAGGGGAATCCTGCCGTAGTGAAAAGTCCAGAGTCTGGAGTCCAGAGTCTGGAGTCCTGAAACGGACAAGGAGATGGGGAGACAAGGAGACCGGGAGAAAAAGGCTTGACTTGGCGACTGTCCGACGGGACGCTCCTTGTCTCCTTGTCTCCTTGTCTCCTTGTCTCCTTGTCTCCTTGTCTCCTTGTCTCCTTGTCTCCTTGTCTCCTTGTCTCCTTGTCTCCTTGTCTCCTTGTCTTTCAGTCCGAAGTCCGGATTTGACTCCAGACTCTCGACTCCAGACTCCAGACTTTCTTTTGCCGTTCGGCTCGGCTAAGGTCGGCCAAACACTTTTTTGAATGGAAGACGCTGTAAATGATTGTGATTGATGGTTCGCGGGGCGAGGGCGGAGGCCAGATTCTCCGGTCCTCGCTCGCGCTTTCGATGGTGACGGGCAAGCCGTTCCGGATTGAGAAGATTCGGGCGGGACGCAAGACGCCGGGGCTGCTGCGGCAGCATCTGACGAGCGTCCGGGCGGCGGCGGCCGTGTCGGGCGCGACGGTGACGGGGGATGAACTCGGTTCGCAGCGGCTGGAATTTACGCCGGGGGCGATCAAGGCCGGGGCGTACCATTTCGCCGTCGGCACGGCGGGCAGCGCGATGCTCGTGTTTCAGACCGTGTTTCCGGCGCTGATGCTCGCCGACGGCCCGAGCGAGGCGACGTTCGAGGGCGGGACGCACAATCCGATGGCTCCACCGTTCGAATTTCTCGAACGGACGTTTCTCCCGCTCGTCGCGCGCATCGGCGCGAAGGCGTCGGTCGAACTGACGCGGCCCGGCTTTTTCCCGGCGGGCGGCGGGAGTTTTACCGCGCGGGTCGAGCCGTTCGGAAAACGGAAAAAGCCGCTCGAACTCGACGAACGCGGAAAAATTCAACATCGGAACGTGACCGCGCTGATTTCGCATCTTCCCGACGCCGTCGGGAAACGCGAACTGGAAACGGTCGCCAAAAAACTGTCGTGGGCGGAGGAAGATTTCCGGATTCGGCGCGACGACCGGTCGGTCGGGCCGGGCAACGCGCTGATGATCGAGGTCGGAAGCGAAAACGTGACGGAAGTTTTCACCGGGTTCGGCGACCGGAACGTCCGCTCGGAGGCGGTGGCGGAGGCCGCGCTGGCCGAGGCGAAGGCGTACCTCGCGGCGGAAGTGGCCGTCGGAGAACACCTTGCGGACCAGTTGCTGATTCCGATGGCGCTCGGCGCGGGCGGACGGTTCACCACGCTGCCGCCCTCGCGGCACACCGAAACCAACATCGAAACCATCCGGACCTTCCTTGACGTGGACATTCAATGCGAAAAGGTGGAGGGCCGCGTCTGGCGCGTGACGGTCACGCCGCGCTAAAAACGCGCCATGCTTGAATCCTACGCTCCCCGGACGCCGACCGACGCCTTGCTGCGGGCGATTTTGACCGGCGCGGACTTCGACTGGCCGCCGGACGCGACGGGCGTCGCTGATGTTCTGTCCCTGATTGAACGCTACGACGTGGCCCCGCTCGTCCATCACCATTTGCGGGAGACGGGCCGGGACGCGCCGCCGGAAATCCTCGCCGCGCTGAAAGCCGCGACGCGGCGGCAGGCGAGTCTCGACGTGCTGCATGCCGAGGAACTGGGCCGGATTCTGCCCACCGCGCGCGCGGCGGGGATCGACGTCTTATTATTAAAGGGGACGCCGCTCGGGTATCTGCGGTATCACGCGTCGTACGCGCGGACGAAGCTCGACACCGACCTGTTCGTCCGGGCGGAGTGCTACCGGCCGTTTCTGGAAATGCTGGAGAGCATGGGCTACCGGAAGCAGTTGTCGGCGACCGGAAATCTCGTCAGCCGGCAGGCCACCTACATCAAGGGCGGGATTTTGTTCGACGTTCACCGGGAAATCAGCAATTCCGCCCTGTTCGCCGATACGCTGACCTTTGAAGAACTGTGGAAAACGCGCGTGCCGGTTCCCGCGCTCGGGGACGCGGCTTTCGCGCCCGACGCGACCGGGATGCTGCTTCACGCCTGCTTTCATCTCGCGCTGCACGTCGGCTACGAGTTCCGGCTGATGTGGATCTGCGACGTTCACCGGCTGGTCGAGGCGCACGACGCGGCGGGGTTCGAGCGGTTTTTGAACCTCGCGAAAGAGAAGGGGATTTTCCGGCTTTGCGCGCGGTCCGTCCGGTTGTCGCGGGCGTGGTTCGACACCGAATTTTCTGAAGAAATCCTTGAAAACACCGAAAAAAACGTTGGTTCCGAGCGGAGCGAAGCCATTCTCATGCCGGGGTTGAACCGGCGGCAACGGTTCTGGATCGAGAACGGCGGATTGTCGTGGGCCGCGCTCGCGGCCCTCGCCTGGGAGATGGCGCTCCCGGCCCCGGACTATATGAAACTCCGCTACGGCAGGTCGGGAACGGCATCGCTGCCGGGGTTGTATTTGGCTCGCTGGCGGGAGGCGGCGCGGGTGTTTTTCAGCCGCGGAACGCTGGTCGAGGAGCGACTCAAGGCGCGTGTGAACCGTGAGGAACCACCCGGTTCCGGAGGTGGTTGAGGCCGTCCCGCCGGGTGCTTGAAACTCATTCACTTCAAAGCCTTTACATGGATTTAATTTTTTTCCCCGACCGGCACGGCTGGTTCCGCTTCCTTAGCGGTTGACGGTTCCCGCGCACGGATGGTAAAAGGAATTCGTCCTTACGACATTCGTGTTTTTCAAAACCTTTTTGCGCGCTTGATTTCCGCGTTTCTCCGGACGGTCGCGGCGCGGTTTCGGGATGAGGGCCTTCACCGATGAAGCACATTTTTCAGAAAGCCAAACTGATTGGAGCCACGGCGCTGTCTTGCGCCGTCCTTTCCGGCTTCGCTTTTGCCCAGGGGGGCTTCAAACGGCAGGAACTGGTTCTTGGCGACCGGGCCGGCGGATCCTACGGGATTAGCGAAGGGGGCAATCGGGTGCCCGCCACCGTTACGCAGGTCAAGGCCATCGAACAGGCGATTATCGTCCTGGATGCCTCGAACAGCATGAGTCACCTGTACGGCAAGGTTCTCGGCGAACTCGAATCGGCGATTCCGGCCAATGTCGGCGTTCCGACGATGGTCATCCGGTTCAGCGAGGATCTGGTCGTGGTTCAGGAGTACACCACCTCTCGGACCGACATCGTGAATGCCTTCAAGAAAGAGGCCGCGAACTGGGGCAGTTCTTCCTCCAGCGACCGCAGCATGAAGATGGCCACCCATCTTTACGATGCCATCGGCAAGCTCTCCGAGTACACCAAGGGCAAGAACACCCACGTCATGCTCGTCACCGACGGGATGGACAGCCGCAACCGCATCGCCAACATGCCGTCGCTGGTCAAGTCCGACATGGTTGTCTCCTATCTCAACTGGGCGTGGCGCGATTTTTCGCTCAAGGTTGAAGAGCCGAACTCGATCGTTCTCGGCGGCGGCAAGAGCCGGAAGGTCGAAGGCCCGAACAACGCGCTGGCCGTGATTGCCCGGTACAGCGGTGGCGATGTCGAAAACTTTACCGACTGGAAGCTGTTTCGCGCCTACATCGGCAAGCGACTGAGTTCCGGCGGAGCGGTTTATCAGGCGACCTGGGATTCGTCGAATCCCGAGTTGCCTTTCAAGATCACAGCTCGTTAAAAGAACCGACGATTCGGATGAAAGCCCTTCGGCTTTCTTTGGGAGAATTGAAATGAAAAAGACTTTTACTCGTCTGGCCGTGGTTTGCGCCCTCCTGTTGGCGTGCATCACGGTCGTGCCCCGTTCATTTGTCGGGGCGCAGTCGGCGGCTCAATTGACCGCGCGGGGCGAAGTCCGGGTAAACGGCAACGCGCTCTCCAACTCGATGGCGATTGCCGACGGTAGCCGGATTACGACCGGGAAGACCGGTTACGCGATTCTCAGTATTGCCGACGCGGGACAGTTCTACATCGGGAATAATGCCGATGTGGTTCTGAAGACCACCAGCGGTCGGGTCAAATTTGAAATGAACTCGGGGGTGCTCCGCGCCGTCAAGTCCGCCGCTATGCCGGTTCAGGTTGTGTCGAACCATTGCGTTCGCGTTGACGTGGCGAAAGGCAAGGTCGGTATCTTCAACGGTCCCGATTCAACCGCCCCGATGGTTGAAAGCATTGGACAGGCCGAAGTGAAGGATTACCTCGCCACCGGCTTCCTCCGCATTGATTCGGTCGAAGCGGACGACTTCCGGGTGGCGGTGTTTGACTGCGCTATCGGCGCCGCGCCCGGCCTGCCGCCGATCATTCCGGTTGTCGGCGCCGTTCCGGGTCCGGTTCTGGGCACGGTTGTCGCCGCTGCCGTCGGAGCCGCGATTGTCCCGACGGTGACGACCGGGAAGACTCCGGTCAGCCCGGCCCGTCCGTAATGGCTCTGCGGTTCCTTTTCTGCGCGACGTTTCTTTCCATTGGCGTTGTCGGAACCGCTTTCGCCCTGCGGGATGACCAGCCGGATGATGTCTGGCGTCGCCAGAATCCGCCGGTCACCATCGAAGAATTAAAACACGCCGTCGGTCGCTCAAGTCGCAATCCGCGACTGAAAGCGGCCGTCGGCCGTTTTTATGCCCTCGATCCGGACATCCAGAACTTCGATCTGGCGGAACGGGAACTTCGCTCGGCCATCTCCGCCGCGCCTTCCGACGACCGCCTCTGGTCCGCGCTCGGGGAAACCCTCTCGCTGGCCGGAAAACTAAATGAGTCCGAAACTGCCTGCCGTCGGGCGGTCGAACTCGCACCGAACCATTTCGATCCCCTCTGGCAAATGGCGAACATCCTGTTTCGTCGCGGAAAACTCTCCGAAGCCGCGCCCTTTGCCCGGCGGGCCATTGCGCTCGACGAGGATTCGGCCCCGCTCATGCTTGACCTCGGCTGGCAGATGACCAACGGCGACAAGGCATTTGTCGCGTCCCTCGTACCGGATAACCCGACCGTCCAGTTGCATTACCTGAAGCTGTTGGTCGCGAAAAAGCAGCCTCAGGAAGCAGTGGCCCGCTGGCGAACGCTCGCCCCGGAAGCCCAACTGCAATTAAGCGGCACGGTGCGCGAGTTTGTCGGCCAGCTCATTGCCGAAAAGGAATACGCCGCGGCCTGGGAGGTCTGGGCCGGTTTACCCGAGGTGGCCCAGCTCAAGCCGGTTCGGGGAGCCGTCCAGGACGGCGGCTTTCAGGCAAAACCCATTCGAAATGCCTGTTTCGAATGGAATTACAGTGGCCCACAGAATGGCCTTCAGGTCAGAATCGATCCCGCCGGGCCACCCGATCGGGGGAATGCGCTGAAAATCATCTACGAGGCTCAGGGCGGGGCTTATGAACATGCCCGCCAACTGGTCCTGGTTTCGGAAGGGAAATACCGGTTGTCCTATTTCACCCGGAGCGAGGACCTCGTGAGCGGCTCGCCGCCGGTGGTTGAAATTCGCCAGCCGGGAATGCCCCAGGGGTTCCGGGCGCGGTCCACCCCCTCGATCATCGGGACTCAGCAGTGGAAGGAAAATATCCTTGAATTCACCGTTCCGGCGGGCATTGGCGTGGTTGAAGTGGTGATTGTACGTCCTTCCGAATGCTCCGGCGGCGGCCAGTGCGCCATCGTCGGCCGTGCCTGGTTCGGCGGTTTCAAACTTGAACCCGTTTCGGGGACAGCCTCCAACCGTACCCAATGAAGTCACTGACCCCTCCGCCACCGGATTCTCCTTTTTCCTCTCCCGCCGGGTTGATTGACTCAACGCTGTTTGTCGGTCTGATCGTGCTTTCAGTCTGGGTCCCGCTGCCGTTCGGTTCAGTGGAAGGCTGGGCGCGCGGGGTCATGCATGTCAGCCTGTTCGTCTTGCTGGTCATCTGGTCGTTTCGATTTGCAATCGATTCGACCGCCCGCCTGAAAGTGACCCCGGTGGTCTTCTTCTTTCTGGCCGCGATTGGTCTGGTCGGCCTTCAGTTGCTGCCGGGAATGCCGGCGGCGCTCCGTTCCATCGACCCCTTCCTGACGTACCTCGGTTTTCTGCATTTATTGTCGCTGGCGGTGTTGTATCTGCTGGTGGTCAATGTCGTCACCTCCGAGGATCGGCTGCGGTGGGTATTCTGGACCCTCGGGTTGTGGGGCGGCGCGGTCGCGTTATACGCCGTAATCCAGCACTTCATGGGGCAGGGGCAGTATGCCGCATTTCGCAAACTCCTCGTCGCCGCTCCGTTCGGGACGTTCGTCAACCGGAATCACTTCGCGGGATACGCCGAAATGGTGGCTCCGCTGGCGCTGACGTTTGCCGCGTACCGCCGGTCACGGGGCGATGACCTCCGGGTGTTCTTCCTGATCGGGGCCATCCTGATTTTTCTGGCTCTGATTCTTTCGGGTTCGCGCGGCGGGTGGCTTTCGGGACTGGCCGTCATGGTGTGTTTTGGTTCGTTGGCCTACCGGATCGCGAACCGTTCCTCGCGGGCGTCGCTGGCGGGACTGGTCCTGATTCCCGTCATGGTCGCCGCGGGCGTCTGGTGGATGGGCATCGATCCGCTGGTGGACCGTCTGAACACCAACGATCAGGAATCCGAGCAGTTGAAGCACATCGGCCGGTTTTCGATCTGGCGCAACACGTTGAACATCGTGCGTACCCATCCGGTGGCCGGCACCGGATTCGGAACCTACGAGGTGGCCTATCCCCAGTGGGATTCCTCGGATGGTCGTTACCGGGTCGAACAGGCCCACAACGACTACCTCCAGTGCCTTGCCGAGCTTGGTCTGGTCGGAGGTGTTCTGGTTGCGGCTTTTCTGGGGTGGTTTTTCCGGGCGACCATCCGGTCGATAACCGACCGTAAAACTTCGACCGGGGTTCGGTGGATGAGGCTGGGCTGTCTCTGCGGGGTGGTTGGCCTGCTCGTCCACAGTTTTGTGGATTTCAATCTGCAAATTCCGTCCAACGCCTATTACTTCGTCCTGCTCATCGGGTTGGCGACAGCCGATGTTGAGGAAAGCGGCGACCCGGATCCTGCACGCCGGTCGTTAGCGGGCGGTCGTCAGCAGGTTCTCCCGGATAAGTTCGACGACCATTTCGAGTGAATCGAGATCGTCCTCCAGAATCCGCAGGCATTCGCCCAGTTTCCGCTTCCCGTCAAACAGGGATTTGAGGAATTCCATCTCGGCGGCGAAATCCTCGGGAACGGGAAGTTCCGAAAACCCTTCGCCCACGATGTAAACCTTGTCCAGATCCGGGCGTTCCTCAATAAGCCGTTGTGCCTCGTCGAATCGCCGGACGGCTTCCATCAGTAACTGCGACGTATTGAGTTTAATCAGCGCATAACGGTCAATCGGACCGGAACGGAAGGCGAAATCGCCGCGCAACCAGCGGATGACCGACCAGGCGACCCGTTCGCCGACCAGATCGCCGAGTTTGGCGTCCACCACGTTGCCTTCCCGGACGAAAAATGTGGCTTCCTGCTTCCCGTCGGCAATTTTGAGGGTCCCGGTTTTCCGGCCGATTTCAATAATCTGGAGAATTTCAGGCAGGGAAATTTCGTGGAGCTTTCCGCCGAAGTCGGCGGCGGGCTGAATCCGTTGGAGCAGATTCTTGACCCGAAAGGTGATCTCCGTGACGCTGAAGGGTTTGACCCAGTAGTCCTCGACACCACGGCGGAAGGCGGCGATCCGTTCGTTTTCGGCCCCACGGGACGAAAGGCAGACAAACGGCACGTTTTTCAGGTGCGGCTGGGCGCGCATCCACTCGAAAAACTGGCTGCCGTCCATTTTCGGCATCAAAAGGTCGCAGATGACCAGTGTCGGACGTTCGGTCAGGGCGACTTCCTTGGCTTCTTCGCCGTCCTTGGCGGTGACGATACGGCAGCCCAGCCGTTTGAAACAGATGGTCAGAACGTCGAGCGTCGGCTGTTCGTCGTCCACGATGAGCAGTGTCTGATCCGCAAACTGGGTGTGTGTATCCCGGAAGGCATCGGTAGGGATCAGGGATTGCGGTTCATCGGTCAACCAAGTGCCGCGCGCGCCCTGCGCCCAGTCCTGATGGTTGATGTTGACCAGTTCGGTCAGTTCCTTCCGAAAGTCGGCGTCCAGTTCGCCGAACGGCGGCAGTCCGGCCAGGTAGCCCCGTGCGACGCCCAGTTCATTGTGGCCGATGAGGATTTCAAGAATCTGCCGGGTCCGGATGAAGGCGTCTTCGTAGCGCTTGAGTTGAAAGGCGAGGTCAACCAGCGTCCGCAGGATGCGGATGCGTTCGTCGCCGCTCGCCAGTCGTTCGGCCTTTCGATAAAAGGCGCTGGCCGTTTCGAATTTTTCGATCCGAAGATGAACTTCGGCAATCCGGCACATCAGGTGAACCGCTTCTCGGTTCTGGCCGATCTGCTGGAACAGGTCGCACAACTGCTGCATCGCGAACGTGTTGTCCGGGTCCTGTTCAATTTCTTTCTCAAGTTTTTCGATGTCGTGCCGTGTGCGCGCGTCGTCAATCATTCCTGCGACACGCTCGCGCATGGACCGGACCTGGTCAAAAAAACCCATGGGGCCGCCTCCGGTGAAAACCTTTGATTCAACTGTACCAAAGAACTGTTTCAGCGAGCCTGAATTTTCCCGGAGACCGACCAAAGAGCGCCCCGGAATTGCCAACCGGCGAGTTCCACTGGCAATATCGGTCGGTACGACTCGAAATTTTCATTGAAGTTGATTGGAAGAACGAATGAGCGAGAAGGCAGCCGTACGGGCCGGCCTCGAATACGATGAGCGGCCGTGGGGAAACTACACGGTCATTGACGAAGGCCCGGGATACAAGGTCAAGCGCATCGAGGTCATTCCCGGAAAACGAATGAGTTACCAGAAACATGCCCGCCGGGACGAACACTGGATGGTCGTCCAGGGCGTCGCCCAGGTCACGCTGGACGGGCGCGACGTAACCGTCCGCCTCGGGGAAGCCATTGACATCCCCGTGGGCGCGGCGCACCGCATCGAAAACCCCGGACCCGAGACGCTGATTCTGATTGAAATCCAGCGGGGCGAGTACCTTGGGGAAGATGATATCACCCGTCTTCAGGACGACTTCGGGCGCACCGCCTGAATTTGAACACAAAGACACAAAGGCACGAAGACACGAAGAGGTTTCATACCTCTCCGTGTCTTCGTGCCTTTGTGTCTTTGTGTTACGAAATGATCCCCCGGCACTCCCCGAAGCCGATCCGGCGGAAGCCGTCGCGTTCGCAGAAACCCCGGAAAATCACTTCGTCGCCGGTTTCGAGAAACTTCCGCGTCTCGCCGGTCGGCAGCGTAAGCGGTTCCGCGCCGCGCCACGTCAGTTCAAGCAGGCAGCCCCGGGATTCCTTCTCGGGGCCGGAGACGGTGCCGCTGCCGAGCAGGTCGCCGGGGCGGAGGTTGCACCCGTTGCTCGCGTGGTGGGCGAGCATCTGGGCGGGCGTCCAGTACAAATCCTTGAACCCGCCGCGGCTCAACCGGAATGGGGCCAGCCCTTCCTTTCGCATCCGTTCGGTGAGCAGAAAAACTTCCAGCGTGACGTCGAAGCCGCCGAAATTCCGGTTGAACTCCCCGTCGAGGTAGGCGAGCGGCGCCGGATCGCCTTCCGGGCGTGAAAAAGCGGGTGTCCGGAACGGCGCGAGGGCTTCGGCGGTCACGACCCACGGCGAAATCGAGGTGGCGAAGTTTTTGGCGAGAAACGGTCCGAGCGGCTGATATTCCCACGCCTGCATGTCGCGCGCCGACCAGTCGTTGAGCAGGCACAGCCCGAAAATTCGTGCTTCCGCCTCCTCCATCGTCAGAACTTTCCCGAGTTCGTTGAATCCGGACACGAAAATGCCCATTTCAAGTTCATAGTCGAGCGACCGGGTCGGGGCGAACTCCGGCGGGGCGTCGGGATTGGGACGGATCTGGCCGTGCGGCCGACGGATTTCCGTGCCGCTGATGACGATGGACGATGCGCGCCCGTGGTAGCCGATCGGGATGTACTTGTAGTTCGGCAGCAGGGGATTGTCCGGGCGGAACATCGAGCCGACGTTGGTGGCGTGGAATACCGAGGCGTAGAAATCGGTGTAATCGCCGATTTCAAAGGGGAGTTCCGGCTGGAGGGAGTCCGCGTCGAACAGAAAGTCCGACAGAATCGCCTTGTTTTCCTCGACGTCGGGGTGGTCGGCCCAGAGGGCGTCGGAGAGCGCGTGGCGAAGTTCACGGCGGCTGGCCGGGGACAGATCGGCGACATCATTTCCGGCGAAGACGAACAGGCTTTGAAGCGTTTCCTCGTCCACCGTGGCGAACACCGAGTCGCCGAGGCCCTGCTCGACGCAGGTGGTCAGGTCGAGAATCTGATCGCCGATGGCTACACCGATGCGGGGGATGTCGTCAACGGGATCGGAAAAGACCCCGAACGGGAGATTCTGAATCGGGAAATCGGTGTCGGGATCGTTGGCGGAGGCGACCCAGCTCGTCCGGGTCGCGTCGTGGGTTCTGTCGATGATCGGTTTCATAAAAGTCCCAGTGTTTTCAGGTCTTGAACGGGTTCTTCAAAGGAACATGACCCGTAGGAAATACAGAAATCGGCACGGGCGCGGGCGATTTGCTCGGTCGTGAGCGACTGGCAGTGCCACGTCACTCCGGCGTCGGAAAATTTGAAATTCGTCGGGTCTTCATCTTCCAGCAGCTTGACCGCCGTGTCGCCCGGCAGGCCGTTTTCGATGAAGGCGGCGGCGAGAAAAACGTTCAGGAAGCCGTGCATCAGCGCCCGGTCGCAACCGGTTTCGTAGGTCAGGTTATGTACGGCACGGACCGGGTGGTGCAGCCCGGCGGTGGCCTTCATCGCCACGCCGTGTTCCGCGCATTTTTCGAGAAATCCGACAATGGCCGATGCCGGGGGAAACGCTTCGCGGGTGACCCCGCCGGTTCGGATTTTGGCGCAACAGCCGGAATTGCGAAGTTCCTGGACGAGCGAGTCGCTGACCGACGGCACGGCCGGGATTTCGACGAAGACCGGCGCGCCGGGAAAAAGCTCGGCGAAGCGCTCGGCCAGCCGGGTGACGGTCGCGGGCGTTTCGGCTTTCGTTTCAATGGCGGAGATGTTGAGGTCGTGGGCCGCGCGGAGTTCGGAAAAGCGGTCCATCCGGGCCGGGTCGCGCAGGTCGTCGTCGGTCGCAATGAGGCTCAGTGGAAAGCGGAACAGCGCGACCGGCGTTTCCTTCGCGGCGGCGATGAATTCCTCCGTCCGGGCGAGCGGAAGGATGAATTTGCCGAGCATCCAGGCGTGTGGGCCGTCGAGGTAAGCGGCGTAGTTGGCGACCGAGCGGCGCATGTCGAGCGCGGCGGGCGGGAAAAGTCCGGCGTAATCAACCAGCGAGCCGACAAGCTGGCGCAGGGCGCGGGTGAGCGCGCGGGTGTCTCCGAGGGCGTTCATTGCGTGTGTTTCCGGATGAAGGCGGCCATGTCGCGCAGCGTCCGGCGGCCTTCGGGAAGAAAGCGTTGGAAAATCGGCCAGACGTGCGGGAGGTCCGGCTCCATGACGAGTTCGGCGTGGACGCCCGCCGCGCGGGCGCGCTCGACGACCCGGGTCGAATCGTCGCGCAGGACTTCGCATTCGCTGACGTAGAGCCGAAGCGGCGGCAGGCCGGTGAAGTCGGCGTAGAACGGCGAGGCGAGCGGGTGTTCCGGCGGGGTGTCGCCGAGGTAGACGCTGGCGGCCTGCCGGACGCCGTCGCCGTAAAACATGGCGTCGCGGGTCGTGTTGGTGACGATGGATTCGCCCGTTCCCGCCAGATCCGTCCACGGCGACAGGCAGACCGCCGCCGCCGGCAGTGGCGCGCCCGCTTCGCGCAGGGCGATGAGCGTCGCGAGGGCAAGGCCCCCGCCCGCCGAGTCGCCGGCGATGACGATGTGGCGCGGTTCGATACCTTCGTCGAGCAGGAGGCGATAGGCCGCCACGGCGTCGTCCACCGCGGCGGGGAAGCGATGCTCGGGGGCGAGGCGGTAGTCCGGACAGTAGAGGCGTCCCCGGAGCAGTGTCGTCAGCGTGACCGTAATCGGGCGGTGCGTGAGCGGCGTGCAGGCGACATAACCCCCGCCATGCAAATACAGGACGGTCGGCGTGGTCCGGGCCTGGCTGCGCCACTCGATCCACTCTCCTTTCGATTCGCCGCCGTCCACCCACTCGATAATCAGCCCTGGCGGGATGGTCGGCTGGGCATAAAACGGAAGGTGGTGCAGTTTGGCCCGGATAAGGGCGACATTGCGGGCTTCGTCGTCGAATGGTTTGCGCTTGATTCGGAGGGTGATGACCCGCGAAAGCACACGATTCTGCCAACTTGACATGAAAAGGCTCCGGAACCGGTTTCTGTGGGCGTGCTCCGCCTCTTACCCGAAAAAATTTTCTAATTCAATGGGTTCAAGGGTTTACGGTGCATGTTTTCTCCCTTTACGGTGAAAAGGCTTGGAATGTGCGGAAAATCACGCTAAGTTGCGGTTTCTTTGTACGCCACCATACGCTCTTTTAACTTTTCAAAGAAGTTGACAAGAAAAACGCCACTGGCGTATTTTCAACTTCAAACTTGTCTGTCCGGAAACTCACAAATCCCGGTGAATTTTCGGAAATTCGGTTTACCATCGGGACGCAGCCAAATTCCCCCTACGCAGCACTTACCGCAATCGCTGCACGCGTTACTTTCGGCTGCGGATACCACCTGGAATCGCCGCACAAACGACGTGGACGCAACCCCTGACGTTTCACCGCGCCCCACCGGTCTACGGCGAGAGAGGTGTGTGTCCGACGCGGTCCGCCCCTGCGGGCGGCGAAAAAAGGCTCTTGGGGGACCCGCGCCCCTGTCGGCGCTCAGGCCTTTCGGAGTCTCGTGACATACGGAGTCGGGTGATGCCTCAACACTTTCATCGCAGCATGAATACGATTTCGAAGATGATGATCTTCGGAGGCGTGTTCATCATCGGTTTCGGGGCGTGGCTCGCCCTCGAAATCAACCGCTCGGCCAACGTGACGGACGTGCAGATTGCGAAGGCGCAACCCGTCCAGTTCAGCCACCAGCACCATGTGGCCGGACTCGGCATTGAATGCCGTTATTGTCACACCTCGGTCGAGAATTCCCATTTCGCCAACGTTCCGCCGATTTCGACCTGCATGAACTGCCACCAGCAGATCTGGTTCGGCGCGCAGATGCTCGAACCGGTGCGGACGGCCTGGAAGACGGGCAAGGCGCTGGAATGGCAGCGCGTCCACAATCTCGGCGACTATGTCTTCTTCAATCATGGCGTCCACGTTCAAAAGGGCATCGGGTGCGTTTCCTGCCACGGCCGCGTCGACAAGATGCAGCTCATCAGCAAGGCGGAGCCGCTGACGATGGAGTGGTGCCTCAAC
Source organism: Blastocatellia bacterium NZW_1522 (assembly GCA_039793685.1). GTDB lineage: Bacteria > Acidobacteriota > Blastocatellia > Chloracidobacteriales > Chloracidobacteriaceae > JAAFHI01. The sequence continues at coordinate 25,042 of JBDRAL010000047.1, read as the reverse complement.
TGCCACCGCAATCCGGAGCAGTTCCTGCGTCCCAAGGACAAGGTCTTCGACATGGAGTGGAAGGCCGACAACCAGTTGGAACTCGGCAGGAAGCTGAAGGCCGAATACAAAATCGAACCGGCACGCAACCTCACCAGTTGCTCGACCTGTCACCACTGATTCCTCGGAAGCACTATGAGCGACAATCATCAACCTTTGGAGTCCCTGCAAGCGAAGCTGCGGAATAAAACCGGCCGCGAGTACTGGCGTGGTCTGGAAGACATCGTCTCCAACCCGGAGAGTCACGATGCGTTTTCGCAAGAGTTCCCCCGCCAGGCGTCCCTGCTCGGCGACGCGCTCGACCGGCGTCATTTCCTCAAGATCATGGGGGCCTCGTTCGGACTGGCCGGACTGACCGCCTGTAGCGCCTACCCTGAAGACAAGCACATCGTTCCCTATGTGAAGGCCCCGGAGGAAATCGTTCCCGGAAAACCGCTGTTTTTCGCGTCGTCCTTCACGCTCGGCGGCGTCGCGACGGGAGTCCTCGTCGAGAGCCACATGGGGCGTCCCACCAAGATTGAGGGCAATCCGGACCACCCGGCGAGCCTTGGGGCGACGGATCTGTTCGCGCAGGCTTCGATTCTGACGCTTTACGATCCGGACCGCTCGCAGACGTCGCGCTATTACGGTGATTTCCGTCCCTACGACACCTTCCTGCGCGACCTCCGCAAGCACCTTGAGGAAACGAAGCCGAAGCAGGGTGAAGGATTCCGCATCCTGACCGAAACCATTACCTCGCCGACGCTCGCCGGGCAGATTCGCAAACTGCTTGCGGATTACCCGAAGGCGATGTGGCACCAGTTCGAACCGGCCGGTCGGGATGCCGCCCGCGAAGGTTCGAAGCTGGCGTTCGGCAGCTATGTCGAAACGGTCTACAAATTCGACAAGGCCGACGTGGTCGTTTCGCTCGACGCGGACTTCCTCGCCAACGGTGTCGGATCGGTGCGTTACGCGCGTGATTTCAGCGCCCGCCGCCGCGCCCGGAAGGGAATCAAGGAACTCTCCCGTCTCTACATGGTGGAATGCGTTCCGACGGCCACCGGCACGGTCGCCGACCACCGCATCGCGGTCAAGCCGAGCGAAGTGGCCGCCATGGCCAACGCCATCGCGGTCGGACTCGGCGTCAACACCGGCAAGCCCGCCGCCGCGCCGTCCACCCACGCCAAGCTGGTCGAATCCATCGTCAAGGACCTCCAGGCCAGCAAGGGCAAGAGCCTGTTCATCGTCGGCGATTACCAGCCGGCGGCGCTGCACGCGCTCGCCCACGCGGTCAATCAGGCCCTCGGCAACGTCGGCTCGACGCTCGTCTATACGGATTCAATCGAAGCGGAACCCACCAACCAGCTTGAATCGCTCAAGAAGCTGGTCGCCGACATGAACGGCGGGGCGGTCGAAACGCTGCTGATTCTGGAGGGCAACCCGGTCTACACCGCGCCCGCCGATCTCGATTTCGCCGGTGCGTTGAAGAAGGTCAAGCTGGCGATTCACCTGAGCCTCTACTTCGATGAAACGTCGGCGCAGTGCCACTGGCACATCCCGAGTACCCACCCGCTTGAATCATGGGGTGACGCGCGGGCGTTCGACGGAACGATTACGGTTCAACAGCCGCTTATCGCGCCGCTCTATTCCGATACGAAGTCCCCGCTCGAAGTGCTGGCCGCGTTCGGCTACCAGTTCAACCTGTCGAGCTACGACGTGGTGCGGACCTTCTGGCAGCAGAACCTGAACAAGCTGATGACGGGTGCCTCGACGCCGGTCAACGGCGCCGTGCCGGTGTCAACCGGAACCGCCAGCGCCCCGCCTCCGCCGCCCGCGGGTGAAGGCAAGGTTCAGGTCGGCCAGAACGGAACCGGATTGCTGAGTGATTTCGACAAGGTCTGGCGGCGCGCGGTGCACGACGGATTTCTCGCCGCCTCCTCCTTCGCGCCCAAAACGGTGACGCCGGGCGGCAACCTTGCCGAAGCGATGAGCAAGTTGCCCGCGATTTCGGGTACTGAAATCGCCTTCCGGCCCGATCCGACGGTGTATGACGGCCGGTTTTCAAACAACGGCTGGCTTCAGGAAACGCCCAAGACCCGGACCAAGCTGACCTGGGACAACGCGGCCATCATGTCCTTCAAGACGGCGGCTGCGAAGGGATTGAAAAATGAAGATGTGGTGACCCTTTCGGTCAACGGCCGTACGGTCAAGGGAACGGTCCTCATCGTTCCGAGCCACCCGGACGATTCCATCACCGCCTACCTCGGCTATGGCCGCGAACGGGCGGGCGTGGTCGGCAACAAGGCCGGTTTCAATGCCTACACCCTGCGGACGACCGGCGGACTCTGGAGCGCGGGCGGCGTGACGGTGAGCGCCACGGGCGAAACCTACCGTCTGGCCTGCACCCAGATGCACTGGGAAATCGAGGCTTCGGAAGCTCTCCGCCGCCGCGAACTCGTCCAGACGGCCACCCTCAAGGAATATCTGGACCACCCGGCCTTCGCCAAGACCGAGTTTGACGATCCGAAGGCGCGCAAGCTGACCATGTTCCAGCCGGTGGACGACTACGCCGCCGAACGTTATGCCTGGGGAATGGTCATCGATCTCGCCTCCTGCATGGCCTGCAACGCCTGCGTCGTCGCCTGTACCGCCGAAAACAACATTCCGGTGGTCGGCAAGGAAGAAGTGCTGCGCCAGCGCGAAATGCACTGGATGCGGATTGACCAGTACTACGCGGGCGACATCGCGAGCGCCGACCTCGAAGTTCATGTCCAGCCGGTGATGTGCCAGCACTGCGAAATGGCCCCGTGCGAACTGGTCTGCCCGGTCGCGGCGACCACCCACAGCCCGGAGGGCATCAACGAGATGACCTATAACCGGTGCGTCGGCACGAAGTACTGCGCGAACAACTGCCCCTACAAGGTGCGCCGGTTCAACTTCCTTCACTACGCGGATTACGACACGCCGAGCCTCAAGCTCGGCCGCAATCCCGACGTCACCGTCCGCAGCCGCGGGGTGATGGAAAAGTGCACCTACTGTATCCAGCGCATCAACGCCGCCCGGATCGAAGCCGAAAAGGAAACTCGCCTGATTCTGGATGGGGAAGTCGTCACCGCCTGCCAGGCCGTCTGCCCGGCCGAGGCGATCGTGTTCGGCAACCTCAACGACAAGAACAGCCAGATTTCCAAACTGGTCGCCGAGCCGAGCAATTACGGACTTCTGGCCGAACTGAACGTCCGGCCGCGCACTTCCTACATGGCCAAGGTTCGCAACGTGAATTCCGAACTTCCCCAGCCGAAGACCACGGCCGCCGCGCGCAAGGCCGAGCATGGCAGCCACGGCGAAGGCGATCACGGTGGCTCGGAACATGGCGCCACGCCGTCGGGCGAACACAAGAGCGAATCCACTTCCGGGCCGAAGGCTGAACCCGGCAAAGCCGAACCCAGCAAGGCTGGCCACTGACCGAAGAGGGAGCGAAAAGAACAATGGCTTCGATTAACGATCAAGACAAATCGATGGGAACCAAGAGTCTGGTCCCCATCATCGGTCCCGGCCACACCTTCGCGAGCATCAACGACAAGATCAGCGCGATTGTGCTCCTGCGCGGTACCTCCTTCGGCTGGCTCGTCGGTTTCGGCGTCGTCTTCATGATCTTCATGATGATGCTGATGTCGATCAGCTACCTGCTGTTCCGCGGGGTCGGTATCTGGGGGATCAACAACCGGGTCGGCTGGGGTTTCGACATCATCAACTTCGTCTGGTGGATCGGTATCGGTCACGCCGGAACGCTCATCTCGGCCATTCTGTTGCTGCTTCACCAGAAGTGGCGCACCTCGATCAACCGTTTCGCCGAGGCGATGACGCTTTTCGCGGTGGCCTGCGCGGGCATGTTCCCGGTCCTCCACCTCGGACGTCCGTGGTATGCCTACTTCCTGTTTCCCTACCCGAACACCCTCGGGATGTACTTCCCGCAGTTCCGCAGTCCGCTGGAATGGGACGTGTTCGCCGTCTCGACCTACGCGAGCGTGTCGCTGGTGTTCTGGTACGTCGGTCTGATTCCCGACCTTGCGACCCTGCGCGACCGGGCCAAGAACTGGTTCGCCAAGACCATCTACGGCATCTTCTCGCTCGGCTGGCGCGGTTCGTCCCGTCACTGGAGCCGCTACGAAACGATCTACCTGCTGCTCGCCGGTCTTTCGACGCCCCTCGTGCTCTCGGTGCACAGCATCATCAGCTTCGACTTCTCGGTGTCGATCATTCCCGGCTGGCACGCGACCTTCTTCCCGCCCTACTTCGTCGCCGGGGCCGTCTTCGCCGGGTTCGCGATGGTGCTTACGCTGGCGATTCCGGTCCGCTGGGTCTACGGCCTGGAAGACTTCATCACCGACAAGCACCTCGAAAACATGGGCAAGATCACGCTCGTGACGGGGAACATCGTCTTCTATTCGTACCTGATGGAACTGTTCTACGGCTGGTACAGCGCGAACGAGTACGAAGAGTTCATGGTTCACAACCGGCTCTTCGGACCGTACGGCTACATGCTCTGGGCGCTGTATTTCTGCAACGGCATCATGCCGCAGTTCCTCTGGTCCAAGAAAATCCGCACCAGTTCCGTCTGGCTGTTCGTCATTTCGATGTTCGTCAGCGTCGGGATGTGGCTGGAGCGTTACGTCATCATCGTGGTCAGTCTGCACCGGACGTTTCTTCCCTCGGCGTGGGGAACGTACTCGGGAACGTTCTGGGACTGGTCGCTCTACATCGGCACGATGGGCTTCTTCCTGACGCTCCTCTTCCTGTTCATCCGACTGCTGCCGATGATCTCGATTTCCGAAATGCAGATGTTGCTGCCGGAAGCGCATGTTCCGCACAAGGAGGAAGCGCATGAAGCCTAAGGCCAGATCGCCCTATTACGGCGTCCTCGCCGAGTTCGATACGCCTGCCCAGCTCGTGGAAGCGGCGCGCGCGACGCATGACGCGGGATTCCGCAAGTACGATGCGTACACCCCGTTTCCGATCGAGGAACTGATTGACGCGATGCACGATCACCACAACCCGATTTCGAAGATCGTGCTGATTGCCGGCCTGACCGGGGCGTGCGTCGGTTTCGGGATGCAGACGTTCGCGAATCTCGTCCACTACCCGATGAACGTCGCGGGCCGTCCGCTCTTTGCGTGGCCGATGTTCATCCCCGTGACGTTCGAATGCACGGTGGCCTTCGCGGCCTTCACCGGGGTGCTTTCGATGCTGGCCCTCAACGGCCTGCCGACCCCCTACCATCCGCTTTTCAACTGCCCGAACTTCAATCAGGCCACGCGCAACAAGTTTTTCATCTGCATCGAAGCCGCCGATCCGAAGTTCGACCTCGCCGAAACGCGCAAGTTTCTCGAGCAATTCAACCCACGGGAGATTTCGGATGTTGAGCACTGAACGAGGAAAACGGTTGCGCACCCTGTGTCTCGCCGCCATGGCCGTCATGCTGCTGGTCGGCGCGGGATGTCGTCAGAAGATGTCCTACCAGCCGCGGTATGACCCGCTGGAGCGAACCGATTCTTTTGAAAACAAGGCTTCGTCCCGGCCGCTGGTCGCGGGCACCGTCCCGCGTGGTTACCTGCGCGAGAACCCGGAAGTGTTTCTGGGACGCAAGGCGACCGGCGAATACGTCACGGAGTTTCCCTTCCAGGTGACGGAAGCGGTCATGAACCGCGGCAAGGAGCGGTACACGATCTACTGCACGATGTGTCACGGCTTCACCGGTCATGGCAACGGAATGATCGTCCAGCGCGGTTTCAGCAAGCCGCCGGACTTCCACACCGACGAAACGCGCAACAAGGCAATCGGGTACTACTTCTCGGTCATCACCAACGGCTACGGCGCGATGCCGAGCCATGCGCATCAGATTCCGGTGTCCGACCGCTGGGCGATTGTCGCCTATCTGCGGGCGCTGCAACTGAGCCAGAACGCGCGCGTCGACGATGTGCCGACCGACAAGCGGTCGCAACTGGATGCCCCGGCCAAGCCGGCGGAATCCCACGAAAAATCATCTCATTCTGAAGGAGCGCACAAATGAGTCACGCGCTTGATGCACCGACCCCGTCGGTGGTGACGAAATTACAAATGCCCGCGCTCATCATTGGCGGCGTTTTCTCGGCGGCGGGAATCGCCGGGGCGGTCATGAACTTTCAGGAGTTCCTGCGGTCCTATCTGGTGGCGTTCTCCTTCTGGAACGGCATCACCCTCGGGATGATGTGCATTCTGATGATCCAGTATCTCTCCGGAGGCGGCTGGGGCATCATCGTTCGCCGGTCGATGGAAGCGGGAACCCGCAACGTCTGGCTGATGCTCGTTCTGTTCCTGCCCCTGTTGGCCGGAGCCGCACTGAACAAGCTCTACATCTGGACCGACGCGGCCACGCTTGCGAAGGATCATCACCTTCAGCACAAGGTTCCGTACCTGAACATCAAGTTCTTCGTCATCCGGTTTTTCTTCTACTTCGTGGTCTGGCTGACTTTCTCGTTCCTGCTCAACCGCTGGTCGCTCCAGCAGGACCAGAGCGCCGACAAGAAGCTCGCCCGCAATCTCCGCAACCTGAGCGGACCGGGTCTGCTCATCATGGGGCTGACGCTGACCTTCTCGAACATCGACTGGCTCATGTCGCTCCAGCCGCACTGGTTCTCGTCGATGTATCCGCTCATCAACATCGTCGGCAACCTGCTCTCGGCCATGTGCTTCGTGGTGCCGCTCGTGGCGGTGATGTCGGATTATCCTCCGTTCAAGGGCCTCATCCAGACCCGTCATTTCCGCGACCTCGGCAACCTGATGCTCGCGTTCGTCCTGCTCTGGACCTACACCTCGATTTCTCAGTTGCTCATCACCTATTCGGGCAACCTGCCGGAAGAAACCCCGTGGTACCTCAACCGCTTCAACGGCGGGTGGGGGTATGTGGCGACACTGCTGCTGATCTGCCACTTCGTCCTGCCGTTCTTCATCCTGCTCCAGCGCAAGGTCAAGGATCCCGGCAAGCCGCTTATGCTGGTCGGCATCTTCATCATCACGATGCGTCTGATCGACCTGTTCTGGTGGGTGAAGCCGTCCTTCAATGGCGGCCAGGGAATGGGCGTCATCGAAAGACTTTCGGTCTTCAATGTGAGCTGGCTCGATTTCGTGCTGCCGGTTGCAATGGGTGGCATCTGGGTGTGGTTTTACCTTGGTCAGCTCAAGAAGCGGTCCCTCGTGCCGCTCCACGATCCGAACATGAAGGAGGCCTTCGCGAATGGCGGCCACTGATCCGAAACATGACAAGGACCACGGCCACGGCCACGGTCACGGGAATTCGGGCTACGAAGTCTCCGACGCCAATGTAAAGGCGGTTCTCGGGGTCGCGGTCGGGGTGCTCATCTTCTCGATTGCCTGCGCGGTCATCGTTCAGGGGATGTTCTGGTGGTTCGAAAAAGGAACCGCCCGGAAGGAACAGGCCAAGACCGAGCGGGTGAAGGAGCCGAGCGCCAAGACCTACGACAACGAGCCGCCCCTTCAGGAATCGCCCGAAGCCGACATGATCCGGTTCCGCAAGGAAGAAAACGCGAAACTGGAAACCTACGGATGGGTAGACAAGGGCAAGGGCGTCGTCCACATCCCGGTCGAGGAGGCCATGAAGCTCACGCTTCAGCGCGGACTCCCGACCAGCAAGACCGTTCCGGTCTTCAACGCCCCCAACGGCACGGGCCACCCGGCGGAATCCGGCGGGGTGCTGTTCGACAAGGAAGAGGTTCTGCGGCATTCCGGCGATTCGAACTCCGGACGGGCGCTGACCTCCAAGCCAAAGCAGTAGTCAAAGGAAGTACCGGTAATGAAGTTGAAGTACGCGTGGTTTCTCATCCTGATCCTCATCGGCGCGAACATCGTTGCGATGGCCCAGTCGGCCGTCCCGCCGGCGCTTGAAAAGCCCGTGCCGGGAAGTCCTTCCGGGTCGCCCGAACTGCTCAAGCAGATCGGCATCGACCAGAAGCTGAACGCCCCGCTTCCGATGGATGTAATGCTACGCGAGGAATCCGGCAAGGAAGTACCCCTCAAGTCGTTCTTCAATGGAAAGCCGGTCATCATCGCCCCCGTCTATTTTGAATGTCCGATGCTCTGCACCTACATTCTGAACGGACTCATCAAGGGGCTGCGGGAAGTCAACTACAACCCCGGGACCGATTTCGAAGTTCTCGCGGTCAGTATCGATCCGCGCGAAACGCCGCAACTGGCCCAGGGCAAGAAACAGGGCTACCTGAAGCGGTACGGCCGTCCCGGAACCGAGAACGGCTGGCACTTCCTGACCGGTTCCGAGGAAAACGTCCGGCGGCTCGCCGACGCGCTCGGCTTCCGCTATGCGTGGGACCCGGCCACCAAGCAGTATGCCCACGCCAGCGCCATCATGGTCGCCACGCCGCAGGGCAAGCTGTCGCATTATTTTTACGGGGTTGAATACGCCTCGAAGGACTTGCGGTTCGCGCTGGTCTCGGCCTCGGAAGGCAAGATCGGAACGCCGGTGGAACAGGTTCTCCTTTACTGCTTCCACTATGACCCGCAGACCGGGAAGTACACGTCGATGATTCTGGGCATCGTTCAGGGCGGTGCGGTTCTGACCGCGCTCGCGCTCGGCGGGATGATCGCCTACTTCCTGTGGAAAGAACGGAAATCACAAAAGCAGGCTCTCGACTCGCCGTCCGTCGGCGGAGCGGGGAGCGTCGGGTAAGCGTCAAATGAACACCATGCTGCTGTCACACTTTCTGCCATTATTCCCCGATCAGGCGGCCACCAACGCGAAGGATGTGGACTATCTCTACTTCTTCATGCTGACGGTTTGCGGCCTGGCGTCGGTCGGCATCGTTCTCGCCATCTTTTATCTGGCGGTCAAGTACCGGCGTCGCTCCGAGGACGAAATGGCGGAGGACACCCACGTTCCGGTAGCCCTCGAATGGACCTGGATCGTCGTTCCCTCGCTGTTCTTCCTGGCCTTTTTCGGCTGGGGCGCGAAACTCTACTTCGACCAGAACAAGGTGCCGAAGGATGCGCTCGAAATCGCCTGCACGGGACGTCAGTGGATGTGGAAGTTCCAGCATCCGGACGGCCAGCGCGAAATCAACGCCCTCCACATTCCGATCGGTCGCCCGGTCAAGCTCGTGATGGTTTCCGAGGACGTCATTCACAGCATGTTCATTCCGGCCTTCCGGGTTCACATGGACGTGATTCCAAAACGCTACACCGAGTGCTGGTTCGAGCCGACCAAGCCCGGCACTTATCACATTTTCTGCGCCCAGTATTGCGGAACGGAACACTCGAACATGATCGGGACCGTCACCGTGATGGAACCGCATGAATATGAAAAGTGGCTCAACGGCGCGGCGACCGGATCGCTCGCCCTGCGCGGCGAATCGCTTTTCAACAAGCTCGCCTGCAATTCGTGCCACACCGGCAACGCCGACGCGCGCGGCCCCTACCTGCCCGGCCTGTTCGGACGCAACGTCCAGTTGACGACCGGCGAGGTGGTTGTCGCGGATGAAAACTACATTCGCGAGTCGATCATGAAGCCCGGTGCCCACATCGCCGCCGGTTTCGACAACATCATGCCCGGTTACGAAGGCCAGTTGACCGATGAGGAAGTGATTCAGCTCGTCGCCTACATCAAGCAACTCGGCAAGTCCTACGAACAATTCGAACCGGTCCAGCCCCCAACCGCCCCGGCGCCGGTGCCGGCCGGCAAGAACCCCGATCAGACGGTTCCGACCGGCACGACCAAGCCGACCGGCGAACCGACCGACAAACCCGGACCGGGCGCGACCGCTTCTCCGAACGCGACGCCCTCGCCCGCCTCGACCGCTTCTCCGACCTCCACGGCCACGCCGCCGCCGGCGAAACCGAACGAACCGAAGAAACAGCCGACCGCCGGCGAACCTCGAAAGACGAACTGAAGCCATGATTCAAGAAAACGTCACCCTCCCGCGCGAGCACTATCTGAACGCCCATTACGGGTGGAAGTCGTGGCTGTTCACGACCGACCACAAACGTATCGGCCTGATGTACATGATCTCGATTACGCTGATGTTCTTCATCGGCGGGTTCTTCGCGTTGCTCATCCGTCTGGAACTGCTCACGCCGCAGGCCGACATGTTCAACGCGGATCAGTACAACAAGCTCTTCACCCTCCACGGGGTCGTCCTCATCTTCTTCTTTCTCATCCCGTCCATCCCGGCGGTGCTTGGAAACTTCTTTCTCCCGATCATGATCGGGGCCAAAGACGTGGCGTTTCCAAAACTGAACCTGTTCAGTTGGTACATCTTCATCATCGGGGCCTTGATGGGATTGTGGATTACCGCCGTGGGTGGGATTGAAACCGGCTGGACTTTCTACACGCCGTACAGTTCGTCCTTCAGCAGCAACTCCTCGGCCGTCGCGGCGGCGACCCTCGCCGTGTTCATCACCGGTTTCTCGTCGATTCTGACCGGTCTGAACTTCATCGTGACGGTTCACAAGATGCGCGCGCCGGGGATGACCTGGTTCCGCATGCCGCTGTTCATCTGGTCGATCTACGCGACGAGCATCATCCAGGTGCTCGCCACGCCGGTGCTCGGGATCACGATGGTCCTGCTCGGCGTCGAGCGCCTCGTCCACGTCGGCATCTTCGACCCGAACCTCGGCGGCGACCCGGTGCTGTTCCAGCACATGTTCTGGTTCTACTCGCACCCGGCGGTGTACATCATGATTCTCCCCAGCCTCGGGGTGGTCAGCGAACTGATTTCGGCTTTCACCCGCAAACGGGTTTTCGGATACAAGTTCGTCGCGGTTTCCTCGCTGCTCATCGCCATCTTCAGCTTCATCGTGTGGGGACACCACATGTATGTGTCGAGCATGTCGATCTATGCCGGGATGCTGTTCTCGATTCTGAGTTACCTGGTGGCGGTGCCGTCGGCGGTCAAGGTGTTCAACTGGACCGCGACGCTCTACAAGGGATCGGTTTCCTACGACACGCCGATGCTTTACGCGCTCGGCTTCATCGGTCTGTTCACCATCGGCGGCCTGACCGGCCTGTTCCTCGCTTCGATGGGGCTTGACCGCCACCTCCACGACACCTACTTCGTCATCGCGCACTTCCACCTCATCATGGTCGGCGGCGCGGTCATGGGCTACTTCGGCGGCCTGCACTACTGGTGGCCGAAGATGTTCGGACGAATGTACCCCGAATGGTGGGGCCGTCTGAGCGCCCTCGTCGTTTTCCTCGGGTTCAACCTGTCGTTCTTCCCGCAGTTCATCATCGGTTACCTCGGCATGCCGCGCCGCTACCATGTGTACGCGCCGGAATTCCAGGTGCTGAACGTCATGTCCACCGCCGGTTCGTCGATTCTCGGTGTCGGCTACGTCATGCCGCTGGTGTACTTCATCTGGTCGTTGCGCTACGGCAAGCTCGCCGCGAACCCGTGGGGGGCCAAGGGGCTTGAGTGGGAAACCACCTCGCCGCCGCCGACGCACAACTTCGAGATTCCGCCGGTCGTGAACGAAGAAGCCTATAACTACCCGTTGCGTCAGCCCTCCGTGAAGAACACCGGCGCGCTGACGGGCGGCGATTCCCGCTCGATTCCTCCGACCAAGTCCGGTCAGGGAAGGGAGGCCGAAGTTGTCTGATTCACACGCGCATAGCTCCGTCCACCATCACTTTTTCGATGCCGAACAGCAAAAGGAATCCGCCACGCTCGGAATGTGGCTGCTGCTGGCCACCGAAATCCTTCTGTTCGGCGCGCTGTTCACCGCCTACGCGGTGTACCGCAACGCCAACCCGGAAGCGTTCATGCACGCCAGCGCGCGCATGGACTGGAAAATGGGCGGCCTCAACACCCTCGTTCTGATCGTGAGCAGTGTCACGATGGTCTGGGCGGTCCTCTCGGCGGAAAAGGGAAACCGGAAAGGCGTTCTGGTGTTCCTGCTCCTCACGGCGATCTTCGGGGCGACCTTCCTCGTCGTGAAGTATTTCGAGTATGGCCACCACATTCACGGTCACGACGTTCCCGGTCCCTATTTTCAGTGGTCCGGTGATCCAAAGCTGTCCAACGGGGCGCAGATTTTCTTCTTCCTTTACTTCTTCATGACGGGTCTGCACGCGTTGCACATGGTCGTTGGTCTCGGCCTGCTCGCGTGGATGTGGATCACGGCCTACTGGGGCAAGTATTCGAAGGAGTATTACAACCCGATCGAAATGGTCGGTCTGTACTGGCACTTCGTCGACCTGGTGTGGATTTTCCTGTTCCCGCTGCTTTATCTGCTCGGCGCGCACCTGACCGAAGGCGGCGGACATTAACGAAACGTTCGGTATTTTTCGGGGACCGTCATTCGGCGGTCCCCGACCGACGCAACGATTTTCGAGGCGAATTTCTTATGAGCGAACACGCCCATCCAACCATCCCCAAGTGGATTTACTTCGCGGTTCTGGCCGTGTTGATCGTCGGCACCATCGTCACCGTTCTGACGGCGCGGCTTGATCTCGGCGTCTGGAATACTCCAGTGGCGCTCGCCATCGCGGTTTTCAAAGCTTCGCTGATCATCCTGTACTTCATGCACATCCGGTTCAGTTCGTGGCTCAGCCGGACCATCGTGATCGGCTCGTTCTTCTTCCTCGTGGTGATGTTCGGTCTGACCTTCGCCGATTACTTCACCCGCCATCAGGTCCACGGCGTTCCGTCGCTCTACTCGGCGGACCCCCTGCTCAAGCAGCGTTAATCCGACGGGCGGCCCCGGTCGCCCGGTTTCAAAGCAGTACCCGCAATGCCTAAATCCGTCGTCCTCAAACCAGCCGCCGACGCCCTGCTCGTCCAGAACGACGACAGCGTTCTCACCCTTCGTGACCGCATCGGCGCGTACGTCGCGCTGACCAAGCCGCGCATCACCGTCGAGGTCGTCATGATTTCGGCCTTCGGTTACCTGTTGGCGACGAAGGGACCGTTCGACTGGGTAAAGTTTTTTCACGCCATGTTCGGCATCGGCCTGCTGTCGTCGGGAATTTCGGCGCTCAACCAGTGGATCGAGCGCGAAAGCGACGGCCTCATGCGGCGCACCGCCGCGCGCCCGCTTCCGGCGGGCAAGGTCGGTCCTTTCGCGGCGCTGCTGTTCGGACTGTTCCTGACCGCCGCCGCCCTCGCGTACATCTGCCCGCTCGTGAATCCGCTGTCCGCGATTCTCGGCGCGCTGACGGCCATCGGGTACGTCCTTTGCTACACCCCGCTCAAGTCGCGGACCTGGCTTTCGACCGCCATCGGATCGTTTCCCGGCGCGATGCCGCCGCTCATCGGCTGGGCCGCCGCCACGGGCGAGATGCCGGTCGGCGCGTGGCTCCTGTTCGGGCTGATGTTCTTCTGGCAGTTCCCGCACTTCTACGCGATTGCGTGGATGTACCGCGAAGACTACCGCCGGGCGGGCATCAAGATGCTGCCGGTCATCGAGGAAAACGGCGAACGCACCATCCGCCAGACGATGGTGACGGCGGTCATCACCCTCGCCCTCAGCGTGCTCCCGTTCTCGCTCGGCCTCTGCGGCTGGATCTACCTCGCGGGCGCGGTCGCTCTCGGCGTGATGTTCCTCCAGAGCTGCCTGAAGCTCGCCAAAACGCGCGGCAACCTTGACGCGAAGCGCCTGCTCCGCGTAAGTGTCATCTACCTGCCCGTGCTGTTTCTGCTGATGGTGCTCGACAAGGCGTAGGAATTTTCGATTTTCGATTGAAGATTTTCGATTGAAGTCGTCCGGAAAAGAAACACGCGGGCCGGCGGGCATCTCCTCCGTCGCCCGCGTTTTCATTTTTCATTCCCAATCCGTGTCATCCGTGAAATCCGTGGCTAAAGAAAAAGTGGCCACAGATTTCACGGATGACACGGATGAAATCAGGAAGGTCCCCGAAATCCATGAGCGCGAATCTCTCCGCCGCCAATCCCGGCCATTTTGCTTCCGACGTTCGGACCGGCGACGGTCATTCCGGACTCGCCCGCTTCGCGTGGGGCGTTCTCGGCTGGAACATCCTCGTCATCATCTGGGGGGCCTATGTCCGGGCCTCGAAATCCGGCGACGGGTGCGGCAGCCATTGGCCGTTGTGCAACGGCGAAGTCGTCCCCAGTGGAACGTCCACCATTTCAACCTTCGTGGAGTTCGCCCATCGCCTGACGAGCGGCCTCGCCCTCTTCGGCGTCATCGTCATGCTGATCTGGGGATTCCGCGCGTTTGCGAAGGGGCATGTCGTTCGCAAGGCGGTCTTCTTTTCGTTCGTATTCATCATCATCGAAGCCCTCATCGGCGCGTTGCTGGTCAAGCTCTCGCTCGTCGCCGAAAACAAATCCGTCGCCCGCGCGATGTATCTGTCGGTCCATCTGGTGAACACGTTCCTGCTGCTCGGCGCGCTGTCGCTGTCGGTCTGGTGGGCCTCCGGACGCCCTTCGATCACGTTCAGCGGCCAGGGGTTCAAATCATTTCTCATTGTCATCGGACTGATCGCCACCATCGCCGTCGGCGTCACTGGGGCCATTGCGGCGCTCGGCGACACGCTGTTCCCGGCCCAGTCGCTTTCGCATGGCTTTGAACAGGAACTTTCCGGCCTGTCGCACTTCACCGTCCGGTTGCGCTGGCTCCATCCGGTTGTCGCCATCGCGGCCAGCCTCGTGGTGGCCACCGTCGCGTGGCGCGCGAAGTCGCTCGGCTCGTCCACCAGCCGTCGGCTCGGCTGGCTCGTCGTCGGAACGGTCGTCTTGCAGTTGCTGCTTGGCGTTTTGAACGTCTGGCTGCTCGCGCCGATCTGGATGCAACTTGTTCACCTGCTTTTCGCCGACGCGCTGTGGGTACTGATGGTGCTGCTTTCGGCGTCACTGCTTTCCCGGACCAAGTCCGTTTATCAGGGAGCCATCGCATGACCCTCCGCAATCCGTTTCATCTCGCCTTTCCCGTCACCGACCTGCCCGCCACCCGCGCGTTTTTCACGGATGTTCTGAAATGCGGCGTGGGCCGCGAAAGCGACCGCTGGATCGACTTCGATTTCTTCGGCCACCAGATCACCGCGCACCTCGTGGAAACAAAAGTGACCAACGCGGGTTCAAACGACGTGGACGCAAAAGACGTACCCGTTCCGCACTTCGGCGCGATTCTCGAATGGGACCAGTTCCACGAAATGGCCGACCATCTGAAACACGCCGGGGTGAACTTCATCATCGAACCCTATGTCCGGTTCGCGGGCGAAGTCGGCGAACAGGCCACGATGTTTTTCAAGGACCCGAGCGGCAACAACATCGAACTCAAGGCGTTCAAGGATTTCGCCTCGATTTTCGCCCGGTAGGTCCCGGTCACATTCGTCGGTTCGGAAAACGTCTTTCGTCCGGAAACTTCATTGTGAAGGTGAACGGAATGCGAAAGACGTTTTTTCTTGCGCTGGTGTTTTTGATCGGTTGCAGCGGAAGGCCCGGAAGTCCGGCGGCTTTGAAACAGCCCGACCTCGCGCATGGCCGTTTGCAGGTCGAACGGATGCTCCGCGACCGCCCGGTCATGCGGAATCTGGTTCAGGAAGACGATGAGCTGTACCAGTGGGCCGTCCGGCAGTATGCCGGGGAGCGTCTCGGTCACCCGATTGACTGGAATCCGGCTGACGGGAAGGAATCCATTGGCCGGTTTTCCAGCCAGCGTCATCGGGGAGAAATTTGTATCTCCAAATTTGTCGAAAGTAAGGAGAAAGCCCCGGAATCCCAATCATTCGACGGGCTTTGGGGCAGTTTCTTCATCCAGACGCAGTACATTGAAACCAGGCGCGACCGACCTGAACTGATGCTGCTTGCCGTCGGGGCCGGGATTTCGCGGGTGGACTTCATCCGCCGCAACGCCCAACTCGACTTCGCGGCGGCGCAACGCGCCCGGGAAGTTGTGCTGACCGTCTGGAAGCCGTGGTCGGAAGGGAAACTGCTCAATCCGTACCTCGTCGAGTATTACGAAAACCTGCCCGTGAATTTCGGGGAATGGCTACAGCGGGTGGAAACGACTTCCGCTTATTCAAGCGAGCAATACGGAAAAATCTGGGACGACATAAACCGGCTTCGGTAACTTTGCCATTTCACGGTTGAGTTTTTCGGGACCCTTCATTTTTTCTTGCATTCAGATTTTCATCCACCAAACGTTCAATTAACTGGTCCCCGATGGTCGAAGGAGGAGTCCGATGAAGCGATTCACCATTCTGACGCTGGTGCTTGTTCTTTTTCTGGGGGTTCAAGTCAAGGTCCTCGGCGCGCCACCCATCACGGCGACAAGATGGCACTTAAACGAAATAGAATGCCCTTTGTGCAAAACTCCAAACTCGTTTTATGTCGTCGTGGCTTGGGGGACCTACGTTTATGATTGGCCGTCGAAGTATCAGGGCGTGTTCTGGCCGTATACGACCGAAAAAGCTGTTTACACTTGCCTGAACTGTCGTTATTCGGCTTTCAAGGGCGATTTTGAGGAACTGCCAAAGGAAAAACAGGCTGCCGTCAGGGCAGTTTTAACGGACACCTCACTTCCGGGAAAGTTTAAGTTCTATGAAGCAATCCCGATGTCGGCGCGGCTGGCGATTGCCGAGAAGGTGTATGCCGAGCTTGGCCGCGATGACCGCTTCTGGTTTCACTTTCGGCGCGTGCAGGCATACCACTTCGACGCCGAGAAAAAGCCCCGGGAAGCCAAGGCGGCCCGGTTGAACGGCTTTGAACTGGCAATGAAATTGATTGCTTCTGAAAAAAGCGGCGCAAAATTGAAGGAATACTGGTTGCTGGCGGGGATGATGCAGCACTTCGCCGGCAACGACGAGGAATCGGCCGTCTGTTTCAACAAAGCGCTCGCCCAGAAGTACGAAAGCGCTGAGGCGAAGCCCGAGGAAAACGAACAGGCGGAAAAACGCGTGAACGATTTTATCGAGGAATATCTGAAACTGATGAAAAGCGCCAAGCCTCCCCGCGCCCATCGGTATGGCCTCGACGACTGACTCCGATTTCAGCCAGAAACGAAAAGCCGAGACGGATTGCTCCGACTCGGCCTTTTCGTATTTCGGTCGCGTTCAGAACTGGAACTTGAACGCAAATCATGCGGAGTGACGGTTTCAATCCGCGTCACCACGTCTTTCTGGAAGGGATTGGAAAATCCCCCAGGCTCGGACTCCATCACACGAGACATCAGGTCGTCTTCCGGGGTCTCGGTTTTTGTTTCGCAACTTCAACCAAACCGCATGACGCCCCTCCTTTCAGGAACTGCTTTCAAAAACTGTCCGGACCATTGCTCGTGTCAGTCCGATTTACGTTTACGGTCCATCCAGGGTTAATTGTACGCCGAGGTGTCGTTCAAACCTTGCAAATCAAAGATATTGTATTCCCACTTCGTTTCGCAGAGCGGGCAATCGTCGTCGCCGGTGATGAAGCCGATAAGCTTCTTCACCTGCTTGATTGGCGGGCAGGGATGATAGAACCCGGCCACCAGATACACCCGGCCCTTCAACCCAGAAATGCTGTTGGTCAACGAAACCGGGTTTTTGGCGCTGCTGTTGAACGTCAGAAGGGCGTCCGCGTTGAGCAATGGGTTCAATTCCGCCGCGAGTTTGCCGTAAGCGATCAACAGGTCGGGGCCACCGCTCGCATCGAATCGCGAATGGACGAATGGAGTCAGCGCGGCGGTCATGTTGAAAGGCGGGGTCAAATTGATGATTCCGCTGAGGCGAACGCCTAATTCGCCCGTCACGGTCGCGACGATCCGAATCGGAATCGGCCCGAGCAGAATCGTGATGTCCACCAGCGTCCAGTCAATCGGTTCGACAATGTCGAAATCGAGCGGAATGGATTCAGGTATCGCGGGGCCGGAGTAACCCAGAATGTTGGTAACCACTCCGAATCGCGTCACATCCAGCGTCACTTCCTGAGGTTCGTTCTTGTTCGCCCCGGTCCCCGTCCCGACTCCCGCGACGGCCCGGAATGAAACCCCCAGAACGTCAAACCGTTTGTTGAAGGGTTTTGACTCGTCAACGATGCGTTCGAAGTTGTAATACCGGAATCCGATCGCCGCGTTCGCGGTCGCCTTGAATCCGAGGGGAATTTCGCCGAGTTTCTTTGAATATTGAACGTTCTTGACGGTCCGCAAGCCGTTTCCTTCCAGAAACACCCCGAACGGAACGTTTTCTTCATCGGGGTACCGGTAATTGAACGAGGGCGATTCGTTCGACTGCTGCCCCACCACGTCAAAGGTGACCGGTTCGCCCATGCCGTAATTCACGATCACGCCCGGCGAAGGAGAGGCAAGCCGTTTCCCGTCCGCTCCGAGCAGCGATACCCGAACGTAATACATCCGCGTCTGGTTCTTGACCGGCGGCCCGAGGACCGAGAAATCAATCGTGAACGGAGACACCTGCTTTCCCTTTTTCGGGGTGTACCCCCGAACCACCTGCTTCCAGTTTTCGACCGGCGCAACGCCGGATTTCAGAATGACGCCGGGACTGACCGCCCCACCGTCGGCTGGAAAGGGCGCGGCTGAGATCTGCCACTCGATTTTTTTCGCCAGCGGGACGATCCCGTCCGGGACCTCCGTCAGAAAAAGATAGTTCCGGCGGTCGCTTTTCAGCGTGGCGCCCGCCCAGTTGACGGGAAACTCCGTCGTGCCGAAGTTGTCGTATTGCTCGCCGACATAAAGGGTCGGTCTTCCGATGAGTCCGTAGGACGGGGTGGGATTCTCGTTGACCTTTCCCGGAATGATGATCGGCGGGGCCGTAGGCTTTGCTCCCTCCGCTTTCGCCCGCCGGGTTTCAAACATCGAAGGGGAAACAGACTTGAATCCCGCCGGAGTCCGGTTTGCAGCGTCGAAACGGGCGCGCTGGAAATCCGGTCTGACATTCAGAAACGTCGCCGGATTGCGCAGAGAGTGCCCCCGCTTGGTCAATTCCGTTTCAACCATGTTGAGCTGGTCAAAATACTGCTGGACGGTCATGGTCGGGCCGGGTTTGCCGTCCGGACCGGGCAGCGTGATTTTTGCCGCCGGATTGATCGCCTTCCCGGTTTTCGGGTTCACCATTTCAAACTTCTGAAACGCGATGGGTGCCCGCCTGAATCCCGGAGTATCCAGCAAATTTCGGGTCACCGTGATTGGCTGAACCGTGCGGGGCTGTTTGGGGAATCGGTAGATTTTGCGTTTCGGGTTTTTGGGATCGCGGGTAATGGTGAATTTTGGAGTTTGTTTTCCCTGCTGCGCGCGGACCGGTGAGAGCGCGGGAAAAAGGGAAGGCGCGAAAAGGAGAAGTGAAATCGCGATGGCTGTGATGGAGACACGGAGGTTCTTGAAAAGGTGAAATGCGCGGAGCGCCGTTCGCGCTCCCGTGGTTGAGAAGATCATGATTGACACTCGCGAAAAGGTACTCAAAACGTGGGGGAAGGCGTTGGGAGCGGTCGGTCGATGGGAACGTCCGCCCGTTGATTTCGATCCGGTTCCGGCAAAACACGAGTTGGGGGGGCCGGGTTTGCCTCCGGCTGGAAACTTTACTTTTCCGGCCATAAAATGAGCGGGAGATACCGGGGAAAGTCCCCAAGGATTTCTAAATTTTTTCCGTATGATTTCTAAAAACTGGCAAACCAACCTGGATTCAATGGTTTACGAGTTCGGTGATTTTCGCCTCGAAACCGAGGGCCGGCTTCTCTTGAGAAATTCCGAAGTCGTTCCGCTGGCGCCGAAAGCGGTCGAGGTCCTGATTGTGCTTGTTCGGGCGAACGGGAAACTGGTTGGCAAGCAGGAGCTACTGGAAACGGTCTGGCCGGAAACGTTCGTCGAGGAAGCGAATTTAACCCACCACGTTTCGGCCCTGCGAAAAGCGCTCGGTGAAGACAAAACCGGCCAGCGGTTCATCGAGACGATTCCGCGCCGGGGCTACCGGTTCGTCGCGCCCATCGTCGAACGTTTCGGCGGACAGCCGGAAACGTCTCGGCGCAACGGGGCTGTGGAAATTCCGGTTGACGGGCGAATTGACGAAGAATTTGAAACCGATACGGACGTCACCTCGGTTTACGCTTCGCCGAAGGCATCGAACGCCCCGCGCGTGAGTCCGCGAAAGCGGCTCACTTTCTGGCTGGCGGCTGGCCTGGCGGTTGTGTTCGGCGGAACCGCGATTTTCTATTTCGCGAATCTTGCGTGGGCGACCCGCCGTAAGACGGACGCCGCGGCGCACATGGAAAAAACAATCAGCTATACCCGCGTCAACGACGGCGCAAATATTGCCGCGACCACCATTTCGCCCGATGGAAAGTTTGTCGCCTATGTCCAGAACTTCACGGCGGGCGTTGGCGGCGCGCTTTACGTCCGGCAGCTTGAAACGAACCGCGAGATTTGCCTGCTCGAACCCGATGAGCGCACGTTCGGCAACATTGATTTTTCGCCCGACGGCGCCCTGATTTATTTCGTGTCTTTCGAGCGGGGCGCCAAGATCGGCGCGTTGTTCAGCCTCCCGATTTTGGGCGGCAAGCCGAAGCGCATTCTTGAACTCGACGCGACGAGCGCGTTCTTCGCCATCTCGCCCGACCACAGGCAAGTCGCGTTTTACCGGGACGATGAAACGCGGCAGGCCGCCGCGCTCATCATCGCCGCGCTTGATACGGGGGCCGAAAAAACGATTCACACGGGCACGGAACCTTCGCTCGGAGGATTCCTCGCCTGGTCGCCCGATGGCGCGTCGCTCGGGGTCGTGCGGGTTCCATCCTCGGAAACCGCCGCGGACGCCCGGATTTTCCGCTTCGATTTGAAAACCAACCAGGCCGCGCCGCTCCACGAGCAGGGTTTCTCCGACATCGGAAAACTGTGCTTCACGCGCGACGGCGGGGAAATTTTTTTCGTCGGCGAAGAAAAGAATTCCGCTCAAAAAATCTACGCGCTCGACATCGCCAACGGCCAGGTTCGCCGCGTCACGAACGACGCGCATTCATACGGCTTTTACGGCCTGGGACTGACTTCCGACGGCAAAACGCTCGTGGCGGATTTAACCGAGTCGAAAGCCGATGTCTGGAGCGTCGCGGAAAACGGGAGTTTGACGGACGCCAGACGGGTAAAAGCCGGCGAAACAAACGGGAAACTCGGACTTGCCACGTTGCCCGACGGCTCCATCGCCTACACCGCGCGCGTCGGGGGCAAACCCGACATCTGGCGCGTCAAACCCGATGGATCGAACGCACAAGCCATAACCGCCGACGAATTTCCGGAAAGCGGTTTGACGGCTTCGCCCGACGGACGCCTGATCGTCTTTGCCTCCGACCGCCGCATGTCCGGGGCGGGCAAGCACCTCTATCGCGCGAATGCCGACGGCGGCGGCGACGTGAAACAGTTGACGTTTGGGGATACCGAGGATGTTCAGCCGGATTTTTCTCCCGACGGAAAGTGGATTGTCTATGTGTCGCAGGACGCAACCGGCGGGACGCTCAAAAAAGTTTCCGTCGAGGGCGGAACGCCCGTTCGACTGACCGATTATTTCGTTGTAATGCCCGCATTCTCGCCCGACGGCACGCGCATCGCGGCGAAACGGCCGAGTCCCTCGCGTTCGCTGCCCGGCGAACTCGTTGTCATTCCGGCAACCGGCGGCAAGCCGGAGAAAACATTTCCCGTGACCGATTTTGAATGGTTGAACGCCATCTCGCCCGTGCGCTGGACGCCGGACGGCAGGAATCTCGTTTTCAGCCTTGAACGAAACAGCGCCTGCAACCTCTGGCGACAAAGTCTGGACGGCTCGCCGCCCCGTCAAATGACGAGTTTTACCAGTGACGCGATTCATGGTTTTGCGTTTTCGGTTGATGGAAAACGGATTTTGCTGTCGCGCGGCCTGTATCAGACGAACGCCGTGCTCATTCAAAATTTCGGCGGCTGAAATATTTGGCCGCCGCGTCCAGCAAAAAAGCCGAGCCGGATCGCTCCGACTCGGCCTTTTTGTATTTCGGTCGCGTTCAGAACTGGAACTTGAACGCGAACTGGATGATGCGCGGTCCGGTCGAGGTGTCGAGGATGCGCCCGAAGTTGGACGTCCCGACGATGTTGCCCGGATTCGCGAAGTTGACCTGATTGAAGATGTTGAACATTTCGGCCCGGATTTCACCGCGATACCGCTCGGTGAAGGGAAGGAACTTGACCACCGAGAAGTCCGTGTTGGCCTGCGCCGGTCCGCGCAGCGTGTTGCGGCCGACCGTGCCGAAATTGCCCGACCCGGTCGTGGCCACGAACGCCGCCCGGTTGAAGTAGTTGTCCACCCGGCTGCCGACGTCGCCCGACGTGCGCGGGTCGCCGCTGAAACCGGCGGCGTAGCTCGCCCGCGTCGCGTCGCTCAAACCCGTGCCGCTGACGATGGTGAAGGGAAGTCCGGTCTGGAAAATCGACACCCCGGAAACCTGCCAGCCGTTGAGAAAGAGTTTTCCGGCGAGGTTGTTCCCGCCGTAGAACTTCGGAAAGTCATAGACGAAACTCGCCACGAGCCGATGCCGACGGTCGAAATCCGCCGACCCGCGACTGTTGGCGAAGGTGTTCTGGTTACCGAAGTCGGGCGACACGTCGCTCGTCCCGAGGGACGACAACTGCCCCGAAAAATCGTCGAGCGTGTGCGACCAGGTGTAGCTGACGAGGCCCTGCAATCCCTTCGAAAGACGCCGCGTGACGGTCGTCTGAAGCGAGTTGTAATTGGCGTTGGCCGAGGATTCCTGAACCGTCACCGAGAATGAATTGAGGCTCGGCTGGGTGATCTGTGAAAGGAACGGCGAGAAGGGGCCGTTCGCGATGGTCGTGCCGTTCGGGTTCGGACCGGCGGGCTGGTTCGGCTGGCGGAAGCGTTGGAGTTTGCGAGTCTGCGAGCCGACGTAGGCAACTTCAACCTGCGTATCCTTCATGAATTCCCACTGGAAGCCGAAGGAATACTGTTGAACGTAGGGCGTCCGCAGGTAGCGTCCGGGGTAGATGCCCTGCACGCCGACCACGCGCCCGCCGATGCAGAGCGGCAGCCCGCGATTCGCGCCCGCCGTGCCGCAGCTCAGGCCGAGCGGTGTCGAGGTAAACGCGCCGGGGAACAGGGCCGCGCTCGACGTGTCGAGCGGCCCCTGTCCGGTCGGAATCGGCGCGAACGGATTGGTGATGCCGCCGCCCGACGCGCCGGGGAAAATCGGAATCAGCGGGAAGACCGGGAAGCTGAAGCTGGAGTTAATGACCGTCCGGGCGTTGAACCGGTCGAAATACACGCCGTATCCGCCGCGCATCACGAACCGGTTGCTGTCAAACGGTTTCCAGGCAAGCCCGATGCGTGGCCCGAAATTGTTCAGGTCGGGGTCGGAGAACCCGCGCTGATTGTCGCGAGTGACGCCCGGCGCGGAATAGCTGGCATTCGACGGAATGAAGAACCCGGCGAAGGTCCCGGTCAGGTTCGTGCCGTTGACCGCCGCCCGCGCCACGCTGTCGTCGAAGGTGGCCATCAGGCCGTCCTTTTCATACAGCACGCCGAAATAATCCCACCGAAGGCCGAAGTTGAGCGTCAGCCGGTCGTTGACCTTCCAGTCGTCCTGAATGAACAGCGTCGTGTCCCACGCGCGGAAGTCGCGCTTGGCCCCGCCCGGCGAGATGACCGAGAGGAAGGGCTGCGTCAGCCCGACCGCGCCGTTCGAAAGCCCCGGCGTGACCGACGAGATGAGCAGTTCGGTGAAGGGCAGCGTGGGCCGGAGATTCGCCGCGATATTGACCGATCCAGCCGGAATGCCGAGTGCCGCGAACGCGCCCGCGCCCGCGCCGAGCGCGACCTGACCGGAGTAGTTGAGCAGCCCGCGCGCGCCGACGTTGAAGAAGACCCGCTGGCGATACGGACGGAATTCCCCGCCGAACTTCAGCGAATGGTTGCCGAGCGTGAGCGACAAGGTGTCGTTGAAGTTGAACCCTTCGGTTGTATTGAAACTGTCGGACGTGGTCGCCGGACCAAAGGAGAACATCCCGGCGAGCGTGAAGCCCGGCAGGCCGGGGAAGCGGCTGCCGACCGGCGAAGTGATGCCGAAATCGGCGGCGTTGAACGGTTCGGTCGGCCGTCCTTCGGTGATAAGCCGGTTGTATCCGAAGCGGAATTCATTGATGAGCGTCGGGCGGATGACCTTCGTCCATGACGCCGACGTGACGCGATTATTGGTAATCGCGTCCACCGGGTAGCCCGGAAGCTGAAGCGCGTTACCGCCGCCGAACTGCCGGAACAGGCCCTGCTTCACCGTGTTGTTGGCAAAGAAGAACTTGAAGTTGACGCGGTTGGAGTCGTTGATCTGCCAGTCGGCATTACTGTTGAACTGCTCCTCACGGTAGGTCGATTCCGTCACCTGCACCCGGCTGGTCGCGCCGTTGCCACTTGGAATCAGGAACTGCCCGTTGGCGTAACGCGCCTGAAGCAGCCGCACCTGCGGCGACGTGGCATAGGCCGCCGAGTTGATGAAAGTCGCGAAACCCGGCGCGCGGTTGAGCGCGATGGCCCGCAAGGCCGTGATCGACCGGTCATCCGTCAGGTCCGGCGCGACGTTGAACGAGGCCACGCTGTTGTTGGTCGAGGTCCCGTTGGTTTCGCGCGTTCCCTGATAGGAGGCAAAGAAAAACAGCCGGTTCTTGATGATCGGACCGCCGATGGTCCCGCCGTACTGGTTGCGGTTGTTCTTCTGACGCGGAATTCCGGCCCGGTTCAGGAAGAAATTGTTCGCGTTGAGGCTTTCGTTCCTCAGGAAGTAGTACGCGTTTCCGTGGAACTCGTTGCCGCCCGACTTGGTAATCGCCGCGACCACGCCGCCCGAGTTCCGCCCGGCGGATGCGTCATACTGGCTGGTCTGCACGATGAATTCCTGCAACGTGTCGGTCGCGGGCACGGCGTGATTATGGCAAGTTGACTTGGCCCACTTCGGCACGCTGATTTGGCCCCCCCTTTGGACATCTGTTGGCTACCTTGCGAAAGTCAGGATTTCTTGGATCTGGCTTTCATCGTTCTTTTGAACCGGAA
>JBDRAL010000046.1:0-25170 GCA_039793685.1 Blastocatellia bacterium NZW_1522 | reverse complement strand
CGGCGGAGACGAGCGAGATGTTTCCGTCGCCTGGCGTGAATTCGATCCTTCGAAGACACCGAAACAAACACGCCTTTTCCGTGATGAACTTTGTTCGGTTGGCATTGGAGAGTTGAAGGATTTTCTCTATGTACAGGACAAAAATAGTTGTTTGCGAGGAGAGGTGACTCACGAACCACCGTCCGTTTATCCTTGGAAAAAACCATAAACTCTTTTCCAGGAAAGGATAACGGACGATGGCGGACCTTCGGAAAATGGAAGGCGTGATAGCCGGGACGGTAGGGTGGAATCGGGCGCGAATCAAGTTTTTGACGCGCTTTCTGGTCGCGTTGATCACCGTTCGGACGGTGAATCTGTCGCAACTGGCGCAGGCGTTCGCCGGGCGGGCGAAACCGGAGTCGTCGTACAAACGAATCCAGCGGTTTCTGCGGTTCTTTGAAATGCCGATGGGAGATGTGGCGCGGGTGGTGGTGCGGTGGGTGGCCGGACCGGGGCCATGGATATTGAGTCTGGACCGGACGGATTGGGAGTTTGGGAAAGTGGCGATCAATATTCTGACGCTGGCGGTGGTGGTGAAGGGGATGGCGTGTCCGGTGGCGTGGAAAGTACTGGGCAAGAAGGGGAATTCAAATCTGGCGGAGCGTCAGGCGGTGGTGAATGCGTTTTTAAAGGTGTTCGGGGCATCGTCGATTGCGTATTTGTGCGCGGACCGGGAGTTCAGGGGGGAGCAATGGACGCGGTGGCTGCGTCGCAAGGGAATCGGGTTTCGAATCCGGATTTGCAAGAACACAGTGATCAGGACTATCCGGCGGTCGGGGGCCAACGGCAAAAAAGCGTTCCAGATTCGGGCGTGGTTTGAGAATTTGCCGGTCAACACGGTGTACACGCGCCCGAAGACCTGTCGAATCTGGGGCCAACGGCTGGGCGTGAGCGGAATGCGTTTGCCGGATGGGGACTTGCTCATCGTGATCACGACCGACGCGCCGGACACAGCCGTGGCGGATTATCGCAACCGGTGGGGAATCGAGACGTTGTTCGGATGCCTGAAAAGTCGAGGTTTCAACCTGGAGGATACGCATCTGACCGATTCGGCGCGGATTGAACGCCTGTTCGGGTTGCTTGCACTGGCCGTGACGTGGTGTTTTTGCGTCGGCGAGTGGCGAGCCGAAGTGAAGCCGTTGAGGATCAAAAAACACGGACGACCCGCCAAGAGCATTTTCCGAACCGGCCTTGATTTCCTTCACCGATTGTTCGTTTCAATGGGCCCCATGAATCATTCGCAAATCGTTGATTTCAAACATGCAATCTCACTTTTGTACTGTACATAGCTCGGGGCCGACATCGTGGTGCATTCGACCACAAAATATCTCAATGGGCACAGCGACAGCGTCGGCGGCGCGGTGATCGTGACCGACCCGGATCTGGCGGCGCGGATGGGGTACATCCAGAACGCGGCCGGGGCGATTCTGTCGCCGATGGATGCCTGGCTGACGTTGCGGGGAATCAAGACGCTCGCGGTGCGGATGAAGCAGCACGACGCCAACGGGCGGGCGATTGCGGCATTTCTGAGTGAGCATCCGCGTGTCGAGAAGGTTTACTATCCGGGATTGGGGTCGCATCCGCAGTTCGAACTGGCGCAACGCCAGATGCGGGGATTCGGCGGCATGATTGCGTTCGAGGTCGGTTCGCTCGACCGGGCGCGGACGGTTCTGGAAGGGTTCAAGGTGTTTGCCTTGGCGGAATCGCTGGGCGGCGTGGAGAGTCTGGTCTGTCATCCGGCGTCGATGACGCATGCGAGCGTGCCGGAGAGCGACCGGGCGCGGTTAGGCATCACGGACGGGCTGGTGCGGCTGTCGGTGGGCATTGAGGACATCGAAGACCTCATTGCCGACCTTGACGGAGCGTTGGCAAAACTCTGAAAACACGTCCGATAGGCGAATTTCCGCTAGTGTCCCGCGCACGGCTTGGCTATACTGCCGTCATCGTTCGCATTTGGGTTCCATCGTTTTCTGTGCGGCTGAAGCGCCGAACGCACCCTCCGGGCGTCGGTCGGTTCGCTGAATTCGTCGCCGTCTTCGGCTTGGGGATTGCCGAAGCGACGCCGGCGCACTATCTTTGCACCCCACGGTTCCGCCAACCTAAAGCTGACGGAGCCGAATTTACGTCAGACGGGTTCGCCCGCCGTCGACTTGAACGACCCGGCGCCCTTTTCGTGGGTCGTTTCCGTTACGGTTCAAACCCTGATTTCGTCACGATTGCAACCGGATATGACACAAGCGAATATCAGCACTGACGATTCTGTGCAAATCAGAATCTTTGCCCAAACCGACGTGGGTATGGTGCGCCAGGGGAATGAGGATAACTTTCTTGCTGTAAACCTCACTTCTTCCGTGTATTGGACGGCCGATCATCCGTCACCTCCGCCAGAACTGCTCGGATTCGCGCAAGGCGAACACGGGGCGCTCTTCGCGGTTTCGGACGGCATGGGCGGGGCGCTGGCGGGGGAAGTCGCAAGCCAGATGGCGGTGACCACCGTCCGTGACGGCATGATGCGTTTCCAGAATAACCCCGAATTTCAGTCGTTCCCTTTCCCGGAACGTCTTCGGTTCGCGGTCGAACGGGCCAACGTCGTCATCAATCACAAAAGCCAGACCACCCCGGAATATGCCGGAATGGGGGCGACCTTCACCGGTGCCGGCATTCAGGGCAACCGCCTGTTTCTCGCCCAGATCGGCGACTCGCGCGCCTATCTCATCCGGCGGGGGCACATCTCCCAGTTGACGACCGACCAGTCGCTCGTGGAGCAGTTGATTCAGTCGAACCACATTTCCCGGGCCGAAGCCGAAAACCATCCGTACAAAAACGTCATTCTCCAGGCGCTCGGTGCGACTCCGAATGTCGTCGTTGCGATGAACAGCGTGCCGGTCTGCCGCGATGACGTGGTTCTTCTGTGCAGTGACGGTCTTTCGGGCAAGATCAACGGCGAGGAGATGCTCGAAATCTTCAACGCCGTGAGGGGCGATCTTTCGCTGGCCTGTCAGGAAATGATTCGGGCGGCCAACGAGCGGGGAGGTGAGGACAACATCACCGTGATGTTGCTTCATTTCACCGGCAACGGGGTGCCGCTTCCGGATGGAGACGGAACACACCAGATTGAAGATCTCGAACGGGATGCCCGTCTGCCGCTCCCGACCGAAGTGGACGCCTTCACGAGCGGCGACGAGGCCACGCTAACCGATGAAGGCACCCCGACCCAGGAACTTGTCGCCGTCGATGCCGCCTCGGCAAAAGCCGAGGGCGAGGCGACCAGAGCTGAATCCTCTCTTACCGGCGGTCTCGGTCTCACCCGCCAAATGACCGCGGTTGCGCCTCCGACCGCATCGGCGACACCTGCCTCCATGGCAGCCTCAGCGTCTTCGAGCGGCGGATCTTCCTCCCGGAAATTCGGGATGATTGCCGCCAGCATCCTTATCGTGCTGACGGCCTGCGCGCTGGTTTTCGCTTTTTTCAACCGGAAAGCGCCGACGGCGGCTGAATCGCCACCCAAGACGGGAACACCGAAACCATCCGCCACCCCGTCTCCTGCGACGCCTGCTCCCGCCCCTGCACCAGCCTCGAACAACCATCCCAACGATCCGAACCACTAGGTTCATCTTCCTTCGGATCGCGTCACACCCGCCAGGGGGTGATGGATGTAGGCAACCGAGAAGCCTTCTCCCATATTGTAGTGCCGTTTGATTGTTGCCGCCGGGTCGAGAAACCACTCCCCGAGCGGTCTTTCCCGTTCCTGGGAATCAAACCAGCCCCAGGGTGGCCGTGCCATGTTCTGTCCGCCGATTTTCCCGAGAAACGCCGAGCCGAGTTTCCCGAAACGGACCTTGCGGGGCGTTTTCTGACCGGCAACGGAAATTTCCCGTTCTCCGTAATCGAAAACCTCGCCATAGGTCACGCCGATCCCCCCCTGAGCCGCCTTCCAGAGCATTTTTGAAATCGGTTCCAGATCGTAGCCGACCGTCATGCCCCGGCGTTGCGCCGGATCTTCGGCGATGCCGGCGTATTCGTACTTCAAAACGCCCTTGGCCGAATTCTTGAGCTGTGCCGGCGTGTCACGGAACGCCTCGATCCCGTGTCCGCGCGGCTCGACGAACAATACCGGGTGACTCCCTTCCATCCGGACGGCCTCGCCGGGACCGGGGATGTCCGCCGGCCGGTATTTCAGAAACCGGTTGTGAGCCAGTGTTTCAACCGCCACCACCCGCGCATCGCCAAGCGGGTCGTTCCCGCGGCTCTTTTCGACCACCACGAGGCAGCCTTCAAGGTCGTTTTCGTGCGCCAGCACCGCGTCGTCGGAAATTCCGGTCGGGTCGTATTTCCCGCCGTACTTGGCGGCTTCCCTCAGAATGTCGCTCAGCACCACGCCGCGTTTGACGCCACCCTTGTAGTCGCGAGGATGAAACGCCGCGTAGTGGATGAACCAGTGGGTTTTCGTCTCGCAGACCGAGTAGTACACCCACGCGAGATGCGGAAACCGGGGATCGACCGCGTTGTTCCAGTTGTTGTCGCCCTTGAGGTCGCCGTCGAAGTCGAAATTTGTGATGTAGTCGATGCCCGGCGTGTCTCCCAGGCCCTGCTGGAAAACGGGTGCGAATCGGAGCGCCACGTTCCGGTCGAGGGGAGACGTCTGGAGAGTACGGGAGGGCCGGGACGGCTGCGAAGGCTGGCCCGAATCAGGGGCGCGGCGCGGGCGGGTGATGTTGTTTTGCCCCACCACGACGGCCAGCAGGGAAACCAGCAGGATTGGAAAAAGCAAAAGCCGCGCCGCAAACGAACGATGTCGATGCGACGCGGCAGGGAACCCCATAAGACGTCATCCTTAAGCGGCCTTGGCGATGGCGGCCCCGACGTGGTGGGCCAGACGCGACTTGTAACGGGCAGCCGTGTTGCGGTGGATGATGCCCTTGTGGACCGACTTGTCGATGACGGAAAACGTTTCGGGCAGCAGCGCCTTCAGTTGTTCGACCGCGTTACCCTTGAGGGCCGCGCGCAGCTTCTTGATCTGCGTGCGCAGGCGGCTGCGGTTGCGGCGATTGATGGTATTGCGGCGCTCATTCTGGCGGTCGCGCTTTTCGGCGGAAACTTTATTCGGCATTTGGAAACTCTCTCCGGAAATCCTGTCTTCTGGGGTTCGTGACTCTGATTCGAGACGAGTCGGCAAGACTACGCGGAGAGGGGATTTCTGTCAAGCATGTCGAAAGGAAAAGGGACGCGCCGCGCGAGAAAGGGTATGACGAATTTGTAATGACGATTCCGGAAGATTCTCCAAACTTTTTCTCCGCAACCACTCGTCAAACGCGGGGACTGGCGAAAAACCGCCGTTCGACCGAACTTACCGAATTTATCGAGGTTCACCGCCGATGCTGCCGCAAACCGTCACCGCACCGTCGTCTTTTCCCCTCCGGTTTCCCGTTCG
The DNA here is from genome assembly GCA_039793685.1 of Blastocatellia bacterium NZW_1522. Taxonomy (GTDB): domain Bacteria; phylum Acidobacteriota; class Blastocatellia; order Chloracidobacteriales; family Chloracidobacteriaceae; genus JAAFHI01. Next base: position 19,700 of record JBDRAL010000046.1, on the reverse strand, counting down.
GGAATCCATCGCCGCCCGGCTTTCGGCGGTACTGACGCGCGGCAGCCTCGGGCTGGTATTCCTCTGGTTCGGCGCGCTCAAACTGGCGAATGAAAGTCCGGTCGTGACCCTGTTGGAACATTCCTTCGCGGTCCTCGCCCGGACGCCGTGGCTCCAGTTGCTCGGATTCGTCGAAATCCTCATCGCCGTCGGGCTGGTCGTTCCCCGACTGGCGAAAATCGCCGCCGTGGCCGTTCTTCTTCATCTTTGCGGGACACTCTCGGTTGCCGTCGTCGCGCCGCAACTCGTTTTCGCGCCGCGCTTTCCGGTTCTCACGATGGAAGGCGAGTTCATCCTGAAAAACGTGGTTCTGATGGCGGCGGCGATGGCCGTTTTCCTGCCGTCGCTCGCATCGTCGCGTCGGGAATACTGACCGCCGACTTGCCGGGTGGAATGCACCATCCGTACAATCGGAAGACGCCCCGTACCGCACTTTCCCGCGAGTAAGGACTCATTTATGTCTTCCCGTATCCGTCTCGCCCGTACGCATGACGTACGCGAGGGGCGCTCCTTCACCACCGAAGTCAACGGCACCAAGATTGTTCTCTTTAAAAAGGACGGGGCCATTCACGCCTGCGAAAACGCCTGCCCGCACATGGGGGCGCCGCTCGACGACGGCGTCGTCATCGCCGGCGAACTCACCTGCCGCTGGCACATGTGGTCCTTCGATCTGAAAACCGGCGAATGCACCACCAACTCGCTCGCGCCCAAGAACCTGCGCGTCTTTCCCGTCACCATCGAGGGCGGGGAAGTCTGGATCGAACTTTAGAATTATGAGTTATGAATTATGAGTTTTGGGATGAGCCGAATTCATAATTCATAATTCAGCATTCATAATTCATTGCGCCCAGCGAATGTCCCGCGCCCCGTCGATGAGTCCGTGGCGGGTGGCGAGTTCGTAGTAGCGCGTCAGTCCGGCCAGATTTTCCGCGTCCAGTTCGTAGTTGATGTTGTCGGTCAGATAGTTGACGAGGTCCGTTTCGGGCAGACCGAGCATCCGGCTGTAGCGGGCGGCGAGTTCCGCGCGGTGCGCCCGGCCCTCGTCGCGGGCGGCGGCGAAGTCCACTCCGGCGAGTTTTTCAAGTTCGGATTCATGAATCGCCCAGACGGCGAAGACGAACGGCAGCCCGGTAAACTTCCGCCATTCCTCCGCCAGATCGTAGACGTGACGGCCCTCCCGCTCGAACGTCATCGCCGGATCGCCGATGACCACCGCCGCGTCGTTGGCCGCGAGCATCGCCGGGACGTCCGGCGCGGCCGGGCGAAATTCCGCTTCAATCTTGTAGAACTCCTTGAAAAGAATGCGGATCAGCGACACGGACGTCCGCGACGAGGTGTCGAGCGCGACGGTTTTGACCTGTTCGACCGGGACGTTCGACGCCAAGACGACGCTCCGGACCTTCGATTTCGACGCGACGGCCACGCCCGGCACGACCAGTAAATCCGGGATGCGCTGGTACTCGATGGCCGGAATCAGCGCTGCTTCGACCTGCCGGGCGCGCAGCATTTCGGCGCAGCGGGCAGGCGCGGCATCGGGAATCAGCGTGCAGCGGTCGCGTTGCGTCCCGTGCTGAAAACTGAAGATCAGCAGGGCTGAGTTGAGGTAATCGGAAGCCGCGATTCGGGGAACCATAAAAGGTGTCGGGTATCGGGTGTCGGGTTTCAGGTAAAACCCATTTCTAAAACCGAGGATTGAGAACAAAGCCGGTGTTGGTGAGTTCGCCGAGGATGAGGATGTCGCCGTCGTGAAAGCCAGCCGCGACGCCAAGTCGATCGGGGGTTGGGGAGATTGAACGAACCGTCATTTTAGAAAGCGCGTGTGCGACGGCCAGCGTGGAGTAGGCAAGGCACAGTGGATACTCCGCATCGTTTTCAAGCGCATCGTCGGTCGCGTACGCACGGCGTATATCGTTCGCAGCACCTCGGATTGCGCTTCGAATGGTCCCCACGAATCCCATAATTCACGGGTGGACTCAACCCACCCGGAATCGTCCGGTTTGTAGTCGGTCGTTCCGGCGAGAACCAGATCGGACAGTGTTTCATCGGATGTATCGTCGTAAAACGTATAAAGTCCGAAAAAAAGTCCTGCTAACCGGTCGTCTGGGGGGAAATCGTTCAAGATGCCAGGAATCCAGGCCCGAAGGTTACTCGGTTCGCTTCGGAAATCCATTTCGGAGAAGGTGTCCCAGTCGGGGTGAGGCCGCATGCGCGAGCAGGCACCGATGACGGACCGCATCCCCTCTTCTACCGTGTCGCCTTTACCGAGAGACTCAAGAAGGGTTTGAAGAACGTTGTCGAATCTCATCGGGAAACTCCCAAAGTCGTTCCAAAACCGAAAACCCAACCCCTAAAACCCGACCTGATCCCTGATCCCCGGCCCCTGATCCCTCTCCCCTACCATTTTCCGTCTTTCTTCAACTTCTGAATCTTGCGTTTGACCATTTCGCGGCGCATCGGGCCGGTACGGTTGATAAAGAGTTCGCCGTCGAGGTGGTCGTACTCATGCAGCACGCACCGCGCTTCCAGTTCGGTGAAATCGCCGGTGAACCACTCGCCGTCGGCGTTTTGCGCGCGGACGACCACCCGTTCCGAACGCTGCACCTCAAAATAGATGCCGGGGAAGCTCAGGCAGCCTTCCTCGCCCTTCTGGATGCCCTCGGTCGAGACGATTTCGGGGTTGATGAAAACGAACTTCCGGCTCTGGTCCTTGCTGCAATCCATCACGAAAAGTCGTTTGGATACACCGACTTGCGGCGCGGCGAGGCCGACGCCGGGCGCTTCGTACATCGTGTCGAACATGTCGGCGACCAGTTTTTTCAGATCGGCGTCGAACTCCGTCACCGGGGCCGCCTTTTTGACCAGTACTTCCGCGCCGTATTTTGAAATCTCGCGTTTCATCGTTCCCAACTCCTCAAAAGATCAATACTCGCCGACCTGCTCGCGGTAGGTCGTGAAATTCCGTTTCATCTCGGTCAGCGAATCGCCGCCGAACTTTTCGCGCATCGCGCCCGCGAGCACGAGCGCGACCATCGCCTCGCCGATGACGCCCGCCGCCGGGACCGCCGTCGTGTCGGACCGCTCGAACGCCGCCGCGACGCCGTCCTTCGTGTCGATGTCCACGCTTTTCAACGCTTTCCGAAGCGTGGAAATCGGTTTGAGATGGCCGCGCACCCGCAGTTCCTCGCCGTTGGTGATGCCGCCTTCGAGGCCGCCCGCGTTGTTGGTCGGACGGGTAAACCGCGCGGTTTCGGCATCGTAGCCGATTTCATCGTGAATTTGTGACCCGAGCAACCGTGAAACCGCCGTCCCGGCCCCGATTTCGACCGCCTTGACGGCCTGAATGGACATGATCGCCTGAGCGAGGCGTCCGTCGAGGCGGGTGTCCCACTGGGTATGCGAGCCGAGGCCGACCGGCAGGCCGCGCACGACGACTTCAAAGATGCCGCCGAGCGTGTCGCCTTTTTCGCGGGCGGCGTCCACCGCCGCAACCATTTCCGGTTCGAGGGCGGGATCGGCGCAGCGCAGGACGGTGTTGTCCTGGACGGCGGCGATGCGGTCCCATTCGATGCCGGCCAGCCGGTCGTCCGCCGGGACGCCGCCGAGGACCGGCACATGGCTGACGATTTCAATCCCGAAGGCCGAAAGCAGTTCGCGGGCGATGGCCCCGGCGGCGACGCGCATGGTCGTTTCGCGGGCGCTCGCGCGTTCGAGGATGTCGCGCAGGTCGCGCGTGGCGTACTTCACGCCGCCCGCCAGATCGGCGTGGCCGGGGCGCGGACGGCTGACGCGACGTGACTTTTTCTCGTCGTCGGCGATGGCGTCCCACTCGGGAACGGCCTCGGCGGCCATCACTGCCTGCCAGTTTTCAAAGTCCTTGTTGACGACCATCAATGAAATGGGCGAGCCGAGGGCGTGTCCGTGACGGATGCCCGAAAGCACTTCCACGCGGTCGGTCTCGATTTTCATGCGGCCGCCGCGTCCGTGGCCCTGCTGGCGCCGCCAGAGCTGGTGGTTGACGGCGTCGAGCGAAATCGGCAATCCGGCGGGAATGCCTTCAATAATGGCGGTGAGCGCTTTTCCGTGCGACTCGCCGGCGGTGAAGAAACGAAACATCCGGAACTCCTTGCGGTTTCTGGAAAATCGGCGTCCGCAAAGTATGGCCGGACGCGCCGTCCTCGGCAATGGGGGACGGCCTGGAGCGCAGGGCGGTACCGGCCCGGTTCTGAACCCCCTTTCCTCCAATTCACGATTCTTAAAGATGGCGGGTGGTGACGGTCCCGTAAAAAAGTGTTTGAAAAGTTGTTTTTGGTTTGGGCATAAATAGCTCCGCTGTAAAAACTCTTTCAGGAGCGGTAAATCAAATGCACGAATCAGGCGTAATGAACTTTGCCCGGCGCGGGGTCGCTGTTCTCTCCTTCCTGGTGTTCGCCTTCTGTTCGGGGTGCGAGCCTGGAGATTCCAGCACTCCTTATGAGCCGAAGAATCAGACTGAGCAGAACGCCAAGGATCTGGTTTCGAAATTTCTGAATTCCAAAATCAAGGGTACCCCCGACGATCAGGCGACCTGCATGGAGAAGATCGCGCTGGAGCCGCTGCCCATCAAGTCCTATGTGGTGACCGGAATTGATACGTCCGGGAGTAACGCCACGGTCCTGGTGACAAACGAGGCGGGGGAGAAAAAACGCTATCGATTCTCTCTCATGGCGGTTGATGTTCGAAACGGCCTCTTTTGCATCATGGGGTGGAAGCCGCTGTAGTCGGGGATCAGGGGGGATTTTGGCGTTCTCCAAAAGTTCTTTTTCTGCCCGAGCATGCCATTTCATCTGCTTGCCTGACATTGGGGAACGTGCTTTTCTTCGTCAACCCGGAAACAGGTACGAAAAAGAACAAAGAAGATCGGAAGCCACCCATTGTCCAACGCCCACGCCGCCGCCCGCCTGTCGCTGACGAATGCCTACTGGATACCCGCCGACGCCGACCCGGCGACGGTCGCGCGTCTGAGCGACGAGATGGGACTCCACCCGTTCGTCGCGCGCTGTCTTGCGGCGCGGGGAATCGAGACGCCGGAAGCGGCGCAGATTTTTCTGAACCCCAGTCTCGACCGGATTCCCGATCCGATGGGTATCCGCAACCTGCCGGAAGCATTGAAGATCGTGGCCGGCGCGATTTCCCGACGCGAAAAAATCCGCATTGTCGGTGATTACGACTGCGACGGCACGACCGGGCTGATTACGCTCCTGAATGTATTTCGCCTGCTGTCGCCCAACGCCGATGAATTTCTGTCGTTTCACGTTCCGGACCGCGAGCGCGAGGGCTACGGGTTGAACCCCGGCATCATCGACCGCGCGGCGGAAGACGGCGTGCAGGTTTTACTTTCGGTGGACATCGGCATCACCGCGCATCGCGAATGGACGATGGCGCGCGAGCGGGGAATCACCGGAATCTGCATTGACCATCACACGGCGCTCGGCAGCCGCGTTCCGGCGGACGCCGTGGTCGTTTGCCCGAAGCAGTTGGGCGACGATTACCCGGAAAAGGAACTCGCCGCCTGCGGGCTGGCGCTTCAGTTCGGGCGGGCGGTGCTGGCCGAGCGCGCCAACCGCGACCGAATCGTGGAATCACTGACAAAACTGACGGCCATCGGGACCTACGCCGACCTCGTGCCGTTGTCGAGTCCGTCGAACCGGGCCATTGTCGCGGCGGGGTTGAAGGGATTGAACGGCGGTTCGGTGAATCCGGGGCTGTCGGCGCTGATGGAAGTTTCGGGGTTGAAGGGAAAGTCGGTCAGCGCGAGCGACCTCGGCTTCCGGCTTGGGCCGCGCATCAACGCGGCGGGGCGGATCGACGGCTCGACCTTGAGCGTGATTGACCTTTTCGATTCGAAATCACCCGCCGACGCCAACCGTCGGGCGGCGCAGATCGACACCTGGAACCGCGAACGGCAGGACATCCAGCACAATCTCGTCGATCTGCTCAACGCGGAAATCGAACGCACCGCGCCGAATGACTATGTGTTTGTGGTGGCTGGCGAACATGACGCCGGGTGGCATCAGGGCGTGGTGGGCATCGCGGCTTCGAAAATCGTCGAGCAATACCACCATCCCGCGATGGTCTGTTCGATTCGCAACGGGATGGCCCACGGGTCGGCGCGCAGCATTCCGAAGTTCAACATGGTCAATGCCTTGCAGGCGCTCGGCGACGGGCTGTTCACGCGCTACGGCGGCCACGCCGCCGCTGCCGGGTTCGCGCTGCCCGCCGAACGGGTGCCCGAACTGCGCGAACGGATCAACGAGTACGCCCGGCAGATGCTGACCGAAGACGATTTTCTGCCAAGTCGGCGTTACGACGGCGAATTTCCGCTGCGCGAATTGAACGTGGAACTGGTGGACGCGCTCGGGCGGCTGGCGCCGCACGGCATCGGCAATCCGCAGCCGCGCATTGTCACGCGCGGGACGGTGACGGAAGTCCGGATGCTCCGCGAGCAGCATCTCAAACTCGTCGTGACCGACGGTTCGATCCGGATGGACGTCCTCTGGTGGGGTAAAGCGCAATTCGCGGACGATTTTTCGCCCGGACAGCGGGTGGAAATCCTTGGACGCCCCGAAATCAACGAGTGGAACGGTCGCCGCTCGGCGCAACTCGTCGCCGAAGACATTCGCATCTGACGTCCGGCTCGCCGCGTGCGCGGCTCGCCCGCCGGAATGGTGGGCCAGCCAACATTCGACGCGGTTTAAGATAGGCGAGTCCCCGTCCGAGGGGCGTTCCTCTCGCGCAGCCCCCCATTTCCTTCAGCGCGCTTTCTGTTTCGAATGATTGAGAACGGTATTCATGCAATTTTCCGCGACGACGCGGGGGTTGAGGACATTCTGCTCCGGCGGCGGGGGCCGGCGTTCCGGACCCGCATTCGCGACATTGATTTCAAGGTTTCCCCGTATCTGGACAGCCTGGAGCCGGTCAATCCGGTCGAGGCTGTGGCGCGCGGATTTCAACTCAACGCGGCGGGGGAAATGCTCAACACGTTCCGGCTGACGGTGATGTTTCCGGTGCGGACCGTGCATCGCGGCGAACCGTACGAGGCGGAACTGGTCGCGCAGGTACAGGTCGAGAAGTTCGACTCGACGGGGCTGGTGTTCGAACTGCATCTGCCGGACGCTTCCGCCCGGGCCGGGCACGAGTGGAGCATCGAAATCGGGCTGATGCGGTTGCTGGAGGAACTTTCCGGCACGACACGGGTTCAATGCTGTTTTTCCTGCGCGTTTTCCGATTACGACCCCTTCGCGGGCGGTCCGCTGCTGTGTTTTCAGGACGCGCGGGAGCTTTACCTCAAGGTGAAGGAAAAGAACGACATGCGGCGGGTGTTGAACCGTTCGTCCGGCGAGGTTCATGAACTCGACTGGTGCGAGGAATTCCACCAGCGCAAGCCCGGAACGGGCTATCGGGGCTGAGGCGGCTCACCGCCGCGGAAACGATGAAGTATGAACGATGAACGATGAATGAAATCCCGCTTCAATTCGTCATTCCCGCTTTATCGTTCATCGTTCATCGTTGGTTCTTTCGATGAGGTCGGCAATTTGGAAACCGGCTGGCGTGCCTCCAACGCTGCCCCGTTCGCAACGTTATGAATCCGGAAGATATACAGGCCATTTACCGGGATGAATTCGGTGTCGAGGCCATCTCGTTGCGGTGGGATGACGGGGAATTCCGAACGGTGATTCGTGGCGTGGAATGCACTGTAGTCTGGTCATTTGAAGAAATCAGGTTGGCTGACGAGTACCAGCAAAAGCCAACGCCTCCCACATCCGATCTTCCAGTAAAAGAGTTCACGCTTGATGCGTATGGCGACCTCCGAAATTGTCGACTGACGATCTGTTTCCCGTTACGCATTCCGGCCGCGGTGTCTTCCGAAATTATTGTCCACGCCGAGTTTCCCGATGACTCCGAGTCGCGCCGGTATTGTGAATTGCGGTTCGAGTGGTGGATTGACGGCGTGCGCGTCGGTGTCGATCGTGGCTTCGATCTGGATGATACGGTTGCGCGTCTCTTTGCCGGGGGTGCATCTGAAACCCTCCCCGAGTGCTGTCTCACCTGTGCGTTTTCAGGCCACAACCCGTTCGCCGGTGGGCCGTTACACTGTTTCCAGGAAGTACGCGAGGCATATTCACAAGCGGAGACCAAATCCGACATGTGTCGCCTGATTGGCAGGCGGAACATTGACGCTTTTCCGGAGGTCCATCAATTTCATTGGTGCGACCAGTTCCAGCCACGGATTCCGTAGCCGAATTCTGAGGCTGAAGTGTCTTCATTCCCCCGCAACTTTATGGATTCAAATGAAATACAGGCGATTTACCGGGATGAATTCGGCGTCGAGGCAGTGACGCTCCGGCGGCGGGAAGACATGTTCGACCTCGTTATTCGAGGTATTGAATTTACTATTTCGGCTAATTTTGATTCGTTTGAGCCAGTTCATAAAGCTGATAGCGGGTCGGAACGATTCAAATGGGATGCCGATGGTTTTGTTCGTGGGTGTCGGCTGACGGTTTATGTCCCACTGTCAGTTACAGGAGGAGTTTCCGCTGAGTTGATTCTTTATTCGGAAATCCCCGATGAAATGGATGGGAACGACTCGGCGAAGCTGTATCTTGAGCTTTGGATTGATGGCAAGTTCATCGCATCCGAAAGCGACTGGAGAGTGGAAGATGGCGGATTGCGTCTTTTCAAAAAGTTCGCGCCCGAGGTGAGGCCGGGATGTTGCCTCACCTGTGCGTTTTCGGACTACCCGCCCGGGTATAGCGATCCTTTTTACTGTTTCAGAGATGTCGGAGCGGAGTATGTCCAGGTTCGCGGCGGTTTGGAGATGATGAAGTTTAGGAAGACGCATCCTGAAACGGAAATCGTTCACGAACTTCATGTTTGTGACCAGTTCCAGCCACGGATTCCGGGTACGGGGTATCGGGGTTAAAACGTTCCCCGGTGAAACGGAGGCAATCATGCCGACAGCTTATGAAATGGGGATCGAGGAGGCGCGTCAGCGCCGGAAACGTATGTGGATCATCGGTTTATGCGTTGTCGCCGTACTGGTCGTCCTCTTCGGGGCGGCCCTTTTCTATGTGACGCAGCCGGTTTTCGGGGCCGCGCCCGGCAATGCAAGCGGGACGGTCGATCCCAAACGGCTTGAAACGCACGTCCGGATGCTCGCCGAGACGTTTCACCCGCGCGACCACCTCCATCCCGAAAATCTTGACAAGGTCGCGGCCTACATCGGCTCCGAACTGAAAGCGGCGGGCGGCGAGGTTTCCGAACAGCCCTTCAAGACGGTTGAGGGGACGTACCGCAACGTCATCGCCACGTTCGGGCCGGACACGCCCGAGCGGATTGTCCTCGGCGCGCATTACGACACCTGCGGGCCGCAGCCCGGCGCGGACGACAACGCGAGCGCGGTGGCGGGGCTGATCGAGTTGGCGTACCTGCTGGGCAAGGAAAAACTGCCGATGCGGGTCGAACTCGTGGCCTACACGCTGGAAGAGCCGCCCTATTTCCGGACGCCCCAGATGGGCAGCGCGGTTCACGCGCGGAAGCTGAAGGAAGCGAACGCGCGCGTCCGGCTGATGGTTTCCATCGAGATGATCGGCTATTTCACCGACGCGCCGGACAGCCAGAAGTACCCGCTGCCGGGTTTGAGCGCGGTCTACCCGTCGAAGGGCAATTTCATCGCCGTCGTCGGACGGGTCGGGGAAACGGCGCTCGTCCGCGACATCAAGACGGCGATGACGAAGGCGTCGCCGCTCCCGGTGTACTCGATCAACGCCCCGGCGGAAATTCCCGGCCACGATTTTTCCGACCACCTGAATTACTGGAATGAAGGCTATCCGGCGGTGATGGTGACGGATACGTCGTTTTACCGGAACAACAACTATCACCAGAAAAGCGACCGACCGGAAACGCTGGACTACCGCCGGATGGCGCAGGTGGTTGAAGGACTGAAGGCGGCGACGCTGGCGGTGGCCGGGCGGAAGTGAGTGACGCGGGGTGGGCCGGAATTTTGGCTGAGTTAGTCGCGAGGTAGGGAAGATGCAGGAATGGTACGCGGTCCATCTCATCATGGCGGTCATTTTCAAAGACGGGAAACAGGAAAAGTACCCCGTCTGGGAAAACATTTATCTTCTGCAAGATCGACCCGATGAAGATGTTTATGAACGGGCGGCCCGGATTGGCGAGAGCGTGTCGGGGGACAGCAATGGCACATTTTGCTGGGAAGGCCGTCCGGCAATGTGGCGATATGTCGGGATACGAAAAGTCATTCGGTGCAATGTGACCGATCAGGAAAATCCGCTGGACGGTTCGGAGGTCACCTACTCGGAACTTGAAGTTTCCAGTCTGGATGAGCTGTCGAAATTGGCGACGGGTGAACAGGTCGGTGTGTTGCTGGTTGAATAGATCGGCTCTCGTCGGGTCGCCCCGCTACTGCTTGGAGTGGGCGGCGGTCCAGCGACATTCTTTCCGAAACCATTTTCCAAAAGCCTTCGGTCGTCGTGGCGAAAACTTCCCAGACTTTTTGAAGTGAGGCGCGTCCAACCTTTTCGGCGGGCGAAATCCCGCGAAATCAAGGAAAGGATGAAGGTTGGTGCGCCCAGCAGGATTCGAACCTGCGACCTACGGTTTAGAAGACCGTTGCTCTATCCACTGAGCTATGGGCGCGCGAGGGCCGGGAGTATAGCAGAAGTTTTCACGCCGTCACCGGGGTTTCATCCGGCGCGGCGCGAAATTCGGAAACGACCGGCGATCGGACGCGAGTTTTCTACTGCCACACAGCCTCCGGCTCCCGTCCGACCGCGCGGTCGCGTGGACGCCGCCTCCGGGAAGCAACCTTCGCGGATGCGGCGTCTTCGATTTTTCGGCGGAACGCGCTAGGATGGATTTTCGCCCACGCGGATTTTTCATGAAGGGAACACCGACGATGCCCCCCGTCATTTATACATGTCAGCGTCGCCTGTTTTTGTTGCTGGCGGTCGTCGCTTGCTGTTTCCTGCCGGTCCGCGCCGATGAGAAAAAAGAACCGAAGGGATTCCGCGAGCCGACGCTGAAGGTCGAGAGCGTCCGGCTGACGACGCTTTCCTACCCGAAAGCCGACCTGATCGTGACGGTCGAGGTGGAAAACCCGAACGCGGGCGTGACGCTGACCGACCTGACGTACCGGATCAAACTCAACGACACACCGAGCGGGGACGGGAAGTACGTCGAGAAAATTTCCCTTCCGGCAAAAGGAAAGTTGAAACTCGAACTTCCCGTGAAAGCCGATCTGGCCGCAATTCCGAATTTCGGGATGAACACGGTGATGCAGACGCGCCTGAGTGAAGGCGTGAAGATCAACTACACGGTGGATACCGAGTTCGACGCCAACGTCCTCATCTTTAAAAAGCACATCAAGACGACCCTGAACGGAAGCGTCCCGGCGCGCGACCTGATGGCGAAGGTTTCGCCGACGCTGCCGACACTGCGGCGCCCGGATGTTGTGTTACCGAAAATCGAACTCCCCTTTTAAGAAAGGATGAAGGATGAAGGCGGAAGGATGAAAAAAAACTGGAAACCTCGAAAAAACGCTTGACGGGAAAAGTCGAGAATCGACCATTTCCTTCATCCTTCATCCTTCATCCTTCATCCTTCATCCTTTTCCGACATGCGTTTAGTCCTTCAGCGAGTGAGCCGCGCGAGCGTCGCGGTGGATGGCGACATCGTCGGCCGGTGCGGGCGCGGGCTGTGCGTACTGGTGGGTGTCCGGACGGGCGACACGCGGGCGGAGGCCGAGTGGCTGGCGGAGAAGACCGCGAATCTGCGGATTTTTTCCGATGAAGAAGGAAAGATGAACCGCTCGCTGCTCGATTTCGGCGGGGAAGTGCTGGCGGTGTCGCAGTTCACGCTGTACGGCGACGCGCGCAAGGGGCGGCGTCCGTCATTTATCGACGCCGAGGCGCCCGAACCGGCGGCGCGGCTGGTGGAGTACTACGTCGAATGTCTGCGGAAAATGGGTTTGAAGGTGGAAACCGGGGTGTTCGGGGCCGATATGAAGGTTGAAATTCACAATGACGGCCCGGTGACGATCCTGCTGGAGCGGGAACGAAGCGCCGAGTAGAAGTTTCTTTTCGCTCGGGAGAAGATCGGGGAAATCGCGCAAGCCGTTTGAATGAAGCGGTTTGCGCGATTTCTTTTGGCCTTTGAATAGCTTTAATTTCTATTTGTAAAAAATACTTGACAATGAAAGACTCAGATTTTTATATTGCCGACGCTTTAACTGATTTTATTCGTCGGGCTTCACCGAGGAGGGTTTTATGAGATTGGATCGCTTCACCCTGCGCGCGCAGGAGTCCGTCGAAACGGCGGTCAATTACGCCGGGCAACGCCAGCACCCGCAGGTCGAGCCGGAGCATCTTCTGCTGACGCTCATCGACCAGCCGGAGGGGCTGACCAAGCCGCTGCTCGAAAAAATCGGCATTCCGGTGCAACTCATCCGGCAGGACGTGGTGGCCGCGCTCGACAAGTTGCCCCAGTCAACCGGCGGTCAGCGTTATTTCTCGGGCAAGCTCTCGACGATCTTCGTCGCGGCCCAAAAGGAAGCCGACGCGCTCCAGGACGCCTACATCAGCACCGAACACCTGTTGCTGGCGATAGCGGAGGACAAGGCGAGTCCGGCGGGGCTGGCATTCCGGCGGTATGGCGTCAAGCGCGACGACCTGCTGAAAGTCATCACCCAGTTCCGGGGCAGCGAGAAAATCGTCGATCAGGACCCGGAATCGAAGTACCAGTCGCTCAACAAGTACGGTCGGGACCTCACCGAACTGGCCCGCGCGGGCAAGCTCGACCCGGTCATCGGGCGCGACGATGAAATCCGCCGGGTGGTGCAGGTGCTGTCGCGGCGTTCGAAGAACAATCCGGTACTGATCGGCGAGCCGGGGGTCGGGAAGACCGCCATCGTCGAAGGTCTGGCGATGCGGATCATGTCGGGCGACGTGCCGGAATCATTAAAAGACAAACGCCTGATAACGCTCGACCTGGGGGCGATGCTCGCGGGCGCGAAGTATCGCGGCGAATTTGAAGACCGGCTGAAAGCGGTGTTGAAGGAAGTCACCCGCTCGGAAGGCCAGATCATCTTATTTATAGATGAGCTGCACACCCTCGTCGGCGCGGGCGCGAGCGAGGGCGCGCTGGACGCCTCGAACATGCTCAAGCCGGCCCTGTCGCGCGGGGAACTGCGCTGCGTGGGGGCGACGACGCTCAACGAGTACAAAAAGCACATTGAAAAAGACGCCGCGCTGGAGCGCCGTTTCCAGCCGGTCTACGTCGCCGAGCCGGATGTGGAAGACACCATCGCCATCCTCCGCGGGTTGAAGGAGCGGTATGAAGTTCACCACGGCGTCCGCATCAAGGATACCGCCATCGTGGCCGCCGCGACGCTCTCGAACCGCTACATCGCGGACCGGTTTCTGCCGGACAAGGCCATCGACCTGATTGACGAGGCGGCGTCACGGCTGCGGATTGAAATCGACAGCCTTCCGACCGAAATCGATGAAATCGAGCGCGGCATCATGCAGCGCGAAATCGAGCGGCAGGCGCTGGTCCGGGAAGAGGATGTGGCTTCGCTGGAGCGCCGGACGCGCATCGAGCAGGAAATTTCCGAACTGCGCGAAAAGAGCGCGACGCTCAAGGCCAAGTGGCAGAACGAAAAGGAAATCATCGAGTCGATCCGGACCGACAAGGAACAACTTGAACAGTTGAAGATCGAGGCCGAGCGCTACGAGCGGGCGGGCGATTACGCGAAGGTCGCGGAAATCCGCTACGGCTCGATGGCTGAACTTCAAAAGCGCATCGAGGGCAATCGCGCGAGGCTGGCTGAACTGCAAAAGGGCAGTTCGATGCTCAAGGAAGAAGTTGACGAAGCCGACATCGCCCACGTCATCGCCAAGTGGACCGGCATCCCGGTGGCGAAGATGCTCGAAAGCGAAGTCCAGAAGCTCATCCGGATGGAAGAGCGGATGGAACAGCGGGTGATCGGGCAGCAGGAGGCGCTGGAAGCGGTGGCGAACGCCGTCCGCCGGTCGCGCGCCGGGTTGCAGGACCCGAACCGGCCCATCGGTTCGTTCATCTTCCTCGGTCCGACCGGGGTCGGGAAGACCGAAACGGCGCGGTCGCTGGCCGAATTCCTGTTCGACGACGAGCAGGCGATGATCCGGCTCGACATGTCGGAATACATGGAAAAGCACTCGGTTGCGCGGCTGATCGGGGCGCCTCCGGGCTACGTCGGATACGATGAAGGCGGTCAGTTGACCGAATCCGTCCGGCGGCGGCCCTACTCGGTGATCCTGTTCGACGAAATCGAAAAGGCCCATCCGGACGTGTTCAACGTGCTGCTTCAGGTGCTCGACGACGGTCGGCTGACCGACGGCAAGGGCCGGGTCGTGAACTTCAAGAACACGGTCGTCATCATGACCTCGAACATCGGCAGCCGCGAAATCCTCGACTGGGGCGGCGATCCGGAACATGAGGACCAGATTCGCCGCGAGGTGCTGGCGCAGATCCGGAACGTGTTCAAACCCGAATTTCTCAACCGCGTCGATGAAACGGTGATTTTTCATCCGCTCGGACGCAAGCACCTGCACCGCATCGTGGACGTCCAGCTCGAACGGCTGCGCGCGATGCTGGCCGACCGCAAGATTTCGCTCGAAGTGACGCCGGAGGCGAAGGACCTGATTTCGGCGGAGGGCTACGACCCGGCCTACGGCGCGCGCCCGCTCAAGCGGGTGATCCAGAACCTGATTCAGAACCCGCTGTCGGTGAAGCTGCTCAAGGGCGAAGTGCTCGAAGGGCAGACCTTGCGGGTGGGCGTGGACGGCACGGGCGAGACGCTGACCTTCACGCCGGGACCGGTCGCCGAGGCCGCGCGGGCGTAACGATTTTCCCGGCTCGGCGTTTTTTTACGAACGCCGGACCGAACCCGAACCTGCCGCGCGTTCAATGAACGCAGGCATACAGTTGACCAAGCGTAAACTTTCGGAGGTATCCAATGACGCTGCAACGATTTGACCCTTTCCGCGAACTTTTCAATCTTCAAAACCGCATGGGCCGTCTTTTCGATGAAGCCGGTCGGCCGCGGTTCGTCGAAAACGAAGAAGCCACCGCGACCTGGTCGCCGGCGGTTGACATCTACGAAACGCAGCAGGAAATTGTGGTAAAAGCCGAGTTGCCCGACCTCAAGCAGGAAGAAATCCAGGTGAGCCTCGACAACGACCGGCTTTCGATCCGGGGCGAACGGAAGTTCGAATCGGAAGTGAAGCGCGAGAACTACCACCGCATCGAGCGGTCCTATGGGACGTTCTCCCGTACCTTCTCCCTGCCGCCGACCGTCGATCAGGAAAAAATTCGCGCCGATTACAAAAACGGCGTGCTGACCGTGACCCTGCCGAAGCGCGAAATCGCGCAGACGAAGCAGATCAATGTGCAAGTGAACTAAAAAAAGCAGGTGTCGGGTATCGGGTATCGGGTTTCAGGTGGAAGCCAGTTATGAATTATGAGTTATGAGTTATGAGTTTTTGACGGCGAATTGGTCGAAACTATCCAACTCCGTCAGAATGGGAAGTCTTCGAACTCATCATTCATAACTCATCACTCATAACTGGCTTGACCTGAAACCCGATACCCGACACCCGACACCTTTTCCGGAGCCACCCCCTATGAGTGACGAGACCAACCCGACCGCGGCGTCCAAGGCCCGCGATGAACAGGAAGAAACCGAACCGGTCGTGAAAGTGACCGACAAGCGGCGGTTTCTCGACCCCGACGCCGTCGTTGACGCCGAACCGATGACCGACCCGGTTGAGGACGTTCTCAAGGTCGAGCGCCTGCGCCTCCAGTTGGAGGAAAAGGACGCGCACCTGCGGGTGCTGCGCGCGCAGGTGGTCGATTTCGAAAAGAAAATGCAGGACGAACTCCGCGAAACGCGCGCGCGTCTGGAGCGGACGTTCACGCAGCGGGTGGCGGGCGCCCGCAACGAGATTTTCCGCGAACTGCTGTCGGTGTTCGACAACCTCGACCTGGTGGTTTCGGCGGCGGCGCAGGGAACGAAGGAGGACCTGCTTTCAGGCGTGACCGGCACGCAGCGGCTGCTCGTCCATGCCCTTCAGCAGCAGGGTGTCGAGCGCATCGAGGCGACGGGGCAACCTTTCGACCCTGATCAGCACGAAGCCGTCGATACGGTCGAGGTCGAACCCGAAAAAGATGGTCTGGTGGTCAGCCAGATGCGGCCCGGATACCGCGTCGGCGGACAGTTGTTGCGGCCCGCGATGGTGCGGGTCGGCCGCGCGGTGGCAGGCGTTGCCGAGGCGGCCAACGGCGACGGGGCGGGGGATGCGGAACCGGCGTAATCCGGGTGCGATGAGGTTTCGACACGGGAACCGCGTGTGCTATTTTCGCGACGGTTCGCTACGGTGCAACCGGCGTCCGCAACCTGCCCCAAGTTCTCGGCACGCCTTTTATAACGGACGGTTTTCTACAAGAGGAACGCTATGATTGACATGGGCGATTTTGCGGATCGGTTCTCGGAAAGCGGGCAGCGCGTGATGAAGCGCGCCTACGAGGAATCAAAACAACGCGAACACAATTTCATCGCGCCGGAGCATATTTTTCTCGCTCTGGCCGAAGTGGAACGCCCGCTCGTCAACGAGATCATGCAGAGCCTGAATCTCGACCCGCAGGCGATTCGCAACGAATTCGACGGTCGTCTCGCCATCCAGCGCCAGTTCGTCGGCAAGCGGATGAAGCTCCATGAATCGACCCGCGACCTGCTCAACAAGGCCATGCGGCGCGCGCGCCAGAACGGCCGCCAGACCATCGACTCGACCGACCTGCTGATTTCACTGTTTCAGGACGAGGAAGGCGCGACCGTCGGGGTACTCAAGAAATTCGGCGCCGATCCGACGGAAGTCGCCGAAAAGGTTGGTTCGCGCCTGCGCAACCGCGAGGAGCGCGACGCCCGCATCAACCGCAAGTTTGAACTTCCGCCGTACCTCAAGCACTTCGGCACGAGCCTCAACAAGCTCGCCCGCGAGGACAAACTTCCGCCCGTCATCGGCCGCGAGAAGGAAATCCGGCAGATGATCGAAATCCTCTGCCATCGCGAACGCGCCAACTCGCCGATTCTGGTCGGCGAACCCGGCGTCGGGAAGACCGCCGTGGTCGAGGGACTCGCCCGACTCATCGAACTCGAACCGGAGCGCGTGCCGCAGCGGCTGCGGAACGCCCACGTCGTGTCGATGCAGATTTCCAACGTCGTCGCCGGGACGATGCTGCGCGGGATGTTTGAAGAACGCATCCAGGGCCTCATCAACGAGGTGAAGGAACGCGAAAACCTCATTCTGTTCATTGACGAAGTCCACACCATCATCGGCGCGGGATCGGCGATGGGCGCGGCGTCGGACGCGGCCAACATGTTCAAGTCGGCGCTCGGCCGGGGCGAACTCCGCATCATCGGCGCGACCACCACGACGGAATACAAGGAATACATCGCCGAGGACGAAGCCCTCGCGCGGCGCTTCCGCACCGTCACGATCAACGAGCCGAACCTTGAAGACACGCGCAAGATTCTCAACGGCGTGCGGCCGCGGCTCGAACGCAACTACTCGGTAAAAATCACCGACGATGCGCTCGAAACCGCGCTCGACATGGCCCCGCGCTACATCCGCAGCCTGCACATGCCCGACAAGGTCATCGGCTGGCTCGACACGGCGTCGGTCAAGGTCGAAATCGACAGCCCGGATGATCCGATCGTCCGCAAGCAGCACGTCATTGACGTCATCGCCCAGGAATCGCAGATTCCGCAGGACATGATCTTCCGTGAAACGACCGACCGCTTCGCCAACATGGAAGAAGGGCTTGGCCGGCGCGTCATCGGCCAGCGCGAAGCTGTCGAGGCCGTCGCCCGTCGCCTGCGGCTCAACAAGGGGCCGCTCAAGGAAAACTTCTACAAGCCGGACGGGGTGATGCTGTTCCTCGGACCGACCGGCGTCGGGAAGACCGAACTCGCCAAATCGGTGGCGGAATTCATGTTCGGCGATGAAAGCAAAATGATCCGCATCGACATGTCCGAATATCAGGACGGCGTCGTGGCGGTCGAAAAACTCATCGGCATGCCGCGCGGCATCGTCGGTTCGGAGCGCGGCGGCATCCTCACCGAGCGGCTGCGCGACAATCCGTACACCGTGCTGCTGCTCGACGAAATCGAAAAGGCGTCGCCCTTCCTGCTCAACCTGTTCCTTCAGGCATTCGACGAAGGCTGGCTGACCGACGGACGCGGCAAGAAGGTCTACCTGTCGGACGCCATCATCATCATGACGTCGAACCTCGGCAGCGAGAACTTCAAGAAGTACATGAAGCCGCTCGGATTCGGCCTCAAGTCGCTCGGCGACATGAAGGAAATCAAGGGCGAAGTGATGAAGTCGGCGGAAGGCCGGTTCTCGCCGGAATTCCGCAACCGCATCGACGAAATCGTCATCTTCTCGCCGCTCACGCAGGATGAAGTCCGGCAGATCGCCGTGCTGTACTTGCGGAAAATGGAACGTCAGATGGCGAAGCTCGGCAAGACGGTTCACGTCACCGAGACGGCCATCGACAAGCTGGTCGAAATGGGATTCAGCCCGGCCTACGGCGCGCGCTTCCTCAAGCGAACGATCGACGAAAAGGTGAAGCTCCCGATTACGCTCCAGTGGAACAACGCGGCCGCCTTCACGGTGGACGTCAAGGACGGTCAGCTCATCGTTGCGGAAACCGTCACGGCCGACGCGCCGGTGGCCTTCTCGCAGAACTGAACCTGATTCGAGAAAAACCGCGGAACCGGGATGTGCCGGAAACGGTCGTCCCGGTTTTTTTCATGACGGCGGCGAGTCAGAAGGAAATCGTAATGGACATCTTTTTACTTCGTCATGGAATTGCCCACGCGCTGGGCGAGGACGGTTCGAAAACCGATGCTGAACGGACGCTCACCGACGAAGGGCGTTCGAAAGTCCGCGCCGTCGCCCGCGCCATGCGCGGGATGGACTTGAAGTTCGACGCGATTGCGTCAAGTCCGCTGCCGCGCGCTGCGGAAACCGCCGAAATCATCGCCGAATCATTGAAAATGCGGCATTTGCTGTCGCTCGACGGGGCGCTCGCCATCGGCGCGTCGCCCGAGGACTACTGCCGCCTGCTCGCCAAGCGCGCCTGCCACGACTCGATTCTCCTCGTCGGCCACGAACCCGACCTCAGCCGGGCCGTCGGTTACCTCCTCTGGGGCAGCCCGGACGGCTGGAAAGTCGCCTTCAAGAAAGGCGCCCTCTGCCACATCGAAAACGACTGCACCGGCTGGCGCGGCAACGGCATTCTCCGGTCGTTTCTGACCCCGAAGCAGATGAAACTCATGTGAAAAAAAGTCTTGGGAGTCAAGAACAACGATGAGTGATGAACGATGAGCGATGAAGTTTGAAGAGCCGAAGTCTGGAAGTCTTTGATAAAAAAAGGCTTGACGGAAACTAACCAAAAAGCTCAGCTCGACTCCCCAGACTCCCCAGACTCCCCAGACTCCCCAGACTCCCCAGACTCCCCAGACTCCCCAGACTCCCCAGACTCCCCAGACTCCCCAGACT
>JBDRAL010000045.1:0-19274 GCA_039793685.1 Blastocatellia bacterium NZW_1522 | reverse complement strand
CACCCGTGAGGGTGGGGTGGCGGTAAGGCAAATTTCAGAGCGTCGAAGACGCGATACGGGTGGTGTCGCCGCGTTGCGGCTCGGCATTTTACCCGTCGCGTACCCCACCCTCACGGGTGGGGCTATTTCCTACCGGCGCATTCGCGCCTGTCTGGGGCAATTTAGCCCATCGTTATTACCGGAATAATTTTTCAAAAACCATCACGAGGCTTCTTTTCCACAGCCCTGTCCTTGAGGGCAGGGCTGGCGGTGGCTGGCTGCCGATTTCTTCCAAGGAAAATCCGACAATGTTCAAACGCTCAAAATTTTTGGTGTTTCTTGCGGCCGGGATGATTCTCACCGGAACTTTTGTCGCGGGCGCGGCGGTCGGCGGCGGAATCAAGAGCAAGGACGCGCAATCGGCCATCATTCAGTTGTTCGGCGGGAAGTACCCGAAGGATCACGTTCACGTCCGGCGGGTGATTCCGGGATTTTCATCGAGCGACGCCATCGTCGAGGCGCAGATCGACGCGACCTTCAACCTCAAGCAGACGCCGGAAGGCTGGAAA
Organism: Blastocatellia bacterium NZW_1522; assembly: GCA_039793685.1. Lineage (GTDB taxonomy): Bacteria > Acidobacteriota > Blastocatellia > Chloracidobacteriales > Chloracidobacteriaceae > JAAFHI01. Next base: position 18,726 of record JBDRAL010000045.1, on the reverse strand, counting down.
GTCACGGAAATCCGGATCGGCGACCGCGACTGGCGCAAGGTCGAGGAATTCATCAAACCTGAGAACGGAAAATAAGCTGGAATGGCTCACTATCACCTGATCGGCATTTGCGGCACGGCGATGGCGTCGCTGGCCGGGATGCTCACGGCCCGCGGGCATCGCGTGACCGGTTCCGATGAAAACGTCTATCCGCCGATGTCGCTCGAACTCGAACGGCTCGGCATTCCGGTGTTCAGCGGGTATCGCGAAGAAAACCTGACGGAGCGGCCCGATGTGGTCGTGGTCGGCAACGCGATTCCGCGCGGAAATCCGGAAGTGGAAGTCGTGCTGGACCGCCGGTGGTACTACACCTCGATGGCCGACGTCCTGAAGCGCGATTTTCTACAGGGGCGGCGCGTGCTGGCGATTGCCGGGACGCACGGAAAAACCACCACGACCGCGATGGCGGCCCATGTTCTGACGGTCGGCGGGCTGAATCCCGGTTTTCTGGTGGGCGGCGTGGCTGAAAACTTCGGCGCGAGTTTCAACGTGACGGAAAGCGATTACTTCATCATCGAGGCGGACGAATACGACACGGCCTATTTCGACAAGGGGCCGAAGTTCATGCACTACCTGCCGGAAATCGGCATCGTAAACAACGTCGAATTTGACCATGCCGACATCTATCGCGATCTGGACGCGGTCAAGCTCGCGTTTCGTCGGTTCATCAACCTGATTCCGCGCGGCGGGGCGCTCGTGGCCGGTTTCGACTCGCCGTACGCGAAGGAACTGTCCGAACGGTCGTTCGCGCCGATTGAAAGTTTCGCGACGGGCGATGCCGACGCGGTCTGGACCGCTTCCGATATTCGCTACACCGAGACGGGAATGCATTTCACGGCCCTGCGGCGGGGCGAACGCTTCGGCGAGTTCGAACTTGGGACGTTCGGCGATTTCAACGTCCGCAACGCGCTGGCGGTGATTGCGGCGGCGGTGAAGTGGGACGTGCCGGTCGAGAAAATCGCCGAGGGGCTGGCGACGTTCAAAAGCGTGAAGCGCCGGATGCAGATTCGCGGCGAAGTGGGCGGCGTGACGGTCATCGACGATTTCGCGCACCATCCGACGGCGGTGCGGGAGACGCTCGACGCGCTCGCCAAACGCTTCGCCGGACGGCGCATCATCGTGGCCTTCGAGCCGCGCTCGTGGTCTTCTCGCAAAAAGGTTTTTCAGCAGGATTACGAAACGGCATTCGGCCCGGCCTCGCGCGTGGTGATTGCGCCGGTGTTCGAGGCGCATAAACTGGTCGCCGACGATCAGTTTTTACCCGAGCAGTTGACCGCCGCGCTGACGGCGCAGGGCAAGCAGGCCGAGGTCATTTCCGGCGCGGACGCCATCGTCGAGCGGTTGCGGCCCGATTTGAAGCCGGGTGACGTGGTGGCGATCCTGTCGAACGGCGGGTTCGGGGGGATTCACGAAAAACTGTTGGAAGCATTGCGGGGGTAGGGTGATGCGGTCTTTCGAGAACTGGCTGACGCAGGAAGTCGAGGATACGTTCGGCGTTTCCCAACTCGAAGACATGCCGCTGCTTGAAAACTGGCTCGCGAGCGGACGGGCGGCGACCGGCCGGCTTGACGAATCGCTCGAACATGCGCGGCGGCGACTGGTTCGCAACGCGGATTTCTGGAACGAGGATGAACTGAAGCTGATGTTCATCGCGCCGGTTCTGGCGTTTGTCGAGTATGAAACCGACCGGTTCAAGCCCTTTTCGCAAAGGCGGTTGCGGGCGGTCATCGACGGCGTCGAGGTGGCGGGGGTGGTGGATTTCATGGTCGCGCGGGGGCGGCAGATTCCCAAGGAACCGTTCTTTTTCCTGCATGAGTACAAGCAGGAAGCTCGCCGCGATACCGACCCGAAAGGGCAGTTGCTGATTGAAATGCTGGCCGCCGCGACCTTGAACGGCAACGGGTTGCCGCTTTACGGGTGTTACGTCACCGGGCGGTTCTGGTATTTCGTGGTTTTGAATGAGCGGCGCTATGCCGTGAGCCGGGCATTCGACGCTTCGCGGGAAGAAGACCTGCGATCTGTCATAGCGATGCTTTTTCAGGTCAAGGAATACATCGCCGAGTCGGCTTGATCAAAATGTGCTGAATTTTTTAGGACCCGGAGACGGTTTAGGTGAAGGTCAAGGTTTTCTACCACGATTACTGCTTCGACGGCGCGTGTTCGGCGGCGGTGTTTTCGTGTTTCTATCGCAAGGCGTTCGATGCGGACGCCGAGTTCATTTACGAAGGGCTGATGCACCGGCCCGGCAGCCTGTTCGGCGACATCGAGTTCGACGCGGACGAACACGCCATTCTCGATTTCAAGTTCAATCCGAGCGAGAAAATCACCTGGTGGTTCGACCATCACCAGAGCGGATTTCTGACCATCGTGGATGAGGCGCTTTTTCGGGGCGACACGAGCGGGAAGAAGTTTTTCGACCCGGCGTACAAATCCTGCACCAAGCTCATCGCCGACGTGGCGCGCGACACCTTCGGCGTGACGATGCCGGAACTGGATGAACTGGTGCGGTGGGCGGATTTGATTGACGGCGCGCAGTACGACGACGCCGACACCGCCGTAAACCTCGAAAATCCGGCGGCGCAACTCACGCTCGTGATCGGGACGACCAAAAACGCCGAACTCCGCCACCGGATGATTTGCGAACTTCAGGTGAAAACGCTGGCCGAAGTGGCCGCCGACCCGGAGGTGCGGGAGGCGTTCGCGCCGCTGCGCGAGCGGCAGGAGCGCGACATCGAGATTTTCCGCAAGGAAGGGAACTGCGCCGACGGCGTGGTGTATTTCGATCTGTCGGGCTACGACATCGAGGGCTACAACAAGTTCATCGCCTATTGGCTTTACCCGCAGGCGCGTTACAGCGTGAGCGTGAGCCGGGGCGCGAACCGCTCGAAGATTTCCGTGGGCTACAACCCGTGGAGCGGGCGCGACCGGGAACACAACATCGCGACCATCTGCGAGCGTTACGGCGGGGGCGGGCATCCGGTGGTCGGCGCGGTGTCGCTCGCGCCGGCGGAACTGGAAAAGGCGAAGGAAATCGCTGCGGAAATCGTGAAGGAACTGCGAAGCTGATTTTCAGGACGGGAAATGAAGAATCAGTTTCACCAGCCAGGCTGCAACGAAAATGACGGCCATTCCGGTCAGGAGCGGCCATTTCCTGAACGGCGCATCAATGATATTTGCCGGGCGCGTCAAGCCGGCCAGATGCAGCAGCGACCTCACCCACCACAAGGCGAACATGAAAAAAATCATCGGGCTGGTTGCATTGAACCAGAACCCCTTTGAAATGTTTCCTTTGGCGATGGAACAGAATGCTCGGGTCAACCCGCACCCCGGGCAGTCAAGCCCGGTCAGGTTCTTGAACAGGCAGATCGTGACGGTTGGCAGGTCGGGTGGCGCGTAAAAGTAGCTCACCACGAAGACGGCCGTGGTAAATCCCAGACCCAGCAGGTAGGTGGAACGGTCAAGCAGTGCCTTTCCGATCTGTACACGGGTGGTTGGTTTGGGCGGTTGTTCCATAGGGGCGTAATGGAAACTCAAATTTCCGATTGCTGGCAAGTCGAAAACGGGGGACCCGAGGAGGGATGGTTGTCTTCCCGGCGGTGTTTTCTGTACATCGCCCTGTTGACCACCCTGTGTTTTGCCAACGGTCTGACCGGGCAATTCGTCCAGGATGACCTTGTGGTAGTGGTGAACAACCCCGCCATCCGCTCGCTTCGTAACCTCCCCTTTCTGTTCGGCCAGCCATACTGGGGGCCGGAACAGGCCGCGCAGGGCACCTACCGCCCGCTTTCAATTCTCTCCCACGCCCTGACCTATGCCCTGTGCGGACTCTGGCCCGTTGGGTATCACCTCGGAAATCTGGTCCTCCACGCCCTGAACGGGTGGCTGATTTTCCTTCTGGCGCGGCGGTATACCGGAAAACCCCTTGTCGGACTTTTCACGGGGCTGATTTTTGCGGCGCATCCGGTTCACGTTGACGCCGTCGCCCAGGTGGTCGGCCGGACGGAGGTTCTTTCCGCCTTCTTTTTTCTGCTGACCTGGTGGTTTTTTCTCGATGCCGAAACAAATCCGATTCGAAAGCTGCTTGGATGGTGCTGCTTCGGATTGGCCCTGTTTTCCAAGGAAAACACGGTGGTCTGGCTGGGGGTTGTTCCACTGGCTGAAATGTGTGCTGGACGCCTGAAATTGCGGGCACTTTTTCCGCGATGGGGCTTGGCCTTTTTCCCGTATTACCTGATTCTCGGCGGGTATTTGGCGGCCCGGTTGGCCGTGAACGGGCGTCTCGGCATTGGACGTGAATGGGCTTTTTTCAAAACTGAACCGGTAACCGTCCGCTGGTTGACCATGATTGACGGTTTCCTGGCCTATTTTCGACTCCTGGTCTTTCCATTCCGGTTGTGTGTGGATTATGACTATGGGGTCATCCCGAAGGTGTCTACACCGGGCATTTCGACAATCCTCGGGGTTCTCCTCATCATCGCTCTGGTCGGGTTGGGCCTGTGGAGCATTCGGCGGTTGCCCGTGGTCGGCTTCGGCGTTCTTTTCTTCTTCATCGCGATCAGTCCGGTTTCCAACATCGCGGTTCTGACGGGGATTCTGATTGCCGAGCGCGTCCTCTACATTCCGTCCATCGGGTTCTGTTTTCTGCTCGGATACGGTTTTTTCCTTCTTTGGAAAAAACGTGAATCCTTCCGCCCAGCCGTTGCCACGCTTTTTTTGCTGGTTTGTGGCCTGATGGGGTGGCGGGACATCATTCGCAACCGTGACTGGGCCGACACCGGGGCTTTTCTCGACGCCTGGGTTCGGGTTGCACCCACCAGTCCGAAAGTCTGGCTGAACATTGGTCTGACACGGACCGCACCGTCCGAAAAGGAAACCGCCTTCAGGAAGGCCATCGAATTCGGGCCGAATCTCGCCTCCCCCCGGCTGGAACTTGGCCGTTTCCTCATTGCTCGTGGGAAGGAAGTCGAGGGGATGGCCGAAATTAAACGGGCCTACGAGAGTTTTCCGCAATCCGCCGATGCGAATCTGGAACTTGCGCTCGGCGAAATTCGGGCCGGAAGGCCCGCTGAAGCCGACCGTTGGTTCGAAAAAGCTCGACTTCTGAATCCGAAGGGAATCAACACTTATACCCGGTATGCCGGGAATCTGCTTGCCCGTTCGGAACCATCGAGGGCACTCGAAGTTTTTCAAATGGCTCTGGAAGTCGCACCTGACCGCGCGGACCTGTACGGTGGCGTGGGTGTCGCTTTTCTTAAGTTGAAAAAATACCCGGAAGCCGAAACGGCGTTATTCAAAGGTCTTGCGCTTGATCCTGATTCCGATTCACTTCGGACAAATTATGGGGTCTCACTGCTTGCACAGGGAAAGGTTGCCGAGGCCCGGGTTCAACTCATCGAGGCCCTTCGGCTGAACCCTCAATCCGAGGCGACCGTGGAAAATCTGAAACTCATCGCCCGACGTCCCGCTGCCTGAACGAAGGGTTTCCGTCGGCGGTTGTTTTCGATTAGATTCCCCCAACCCGCAACCCGATTTCTTCCCGTATTCACCGAGTCAGGCCGAATGGTGTTCCGGACTTCCGGTTTTTTTCGGAAAGATATTGATCAATGGCAATTTGAATCGTTTTTTTGAACCTCTTCCATGAAATTTCAAATTATCTTCGAGCGGGCCGGGGATGGCTCGGCCACTGACCGGGAACGGGTCAAAAACGGACTGGTTCAGCAGCTTCGGGTTCCCCCGGAAACCGCCGACCAGATGGTGTCGGGTGCTCCTCTGGTAGTCAAACAGGACCTGACCCGGGAGCAGGCGGACAGTTACCGGACGGCACTTGAATCCGTCGGGGTCGTGGTTTCGGTCAATCCGATGCCCGAAGAACAGCCGATGATCTTCCTTGAGCCCGTCGTTGGAACACCACCACCCTCTCCGACGGTCGAGCCGCCGCCGGTTCAGAAAGCCCCGCCGATTCAGAAAGCCCCACCGGTCCAGGCCCCCCCTTCCACCCCTCAGCCGATTTTCGAGGATACGGCGGACTGGTGGATGTCTCTTCGGATCGTTTATCCGCCGTTTGAAGAACCAAAGCGGGGTGCATCTCCCCTGACCGCCGGAAAAGTTCGGGCCAGCGGGGAAGCCTTCACCCTGTCACATCCGATGCTTGACCGGATTTACTATCAGGACATTCTGGTCATTTCCGTTTTTCGTACGGCCGCTGGTCGTCATTACATCGACCTGTACTGCCCCGGCCAGAACCGTCCCATCCGCCTCGACCATGACCTGATTTTGTTTGCGACGTTCGGGCTTCCGGAAACTGAAAACCCGGTGGAGGCGATGTACTACTTTACCCGCCTCCTGATTCAGAAGTGCCGGACCGCCCTCGCGGATCTCCCGACTTTCCGGTTTTTGCGCGATCTCGAATCCATCAAAGTCGTCGAAAACGAGCGGGATGTTGAAAAATACATTGCCCGTTTGACCGCCGACCTGCTGTCACCCGAAACTGCCCGACCCGGCGAGAACATCATCTCGGCACTGGAGGCGGAAAAACTTCGGGATGCGGTTGACCCCTGGATTCCGCCCCCTCCGCAACCAATGCCCCCGCTCATGCCGGGGTACCCCGGTGAAAATCCATACGGCGCAACCATGCCGCTTCCCCCCGATGGGTATCCGGGATATGCCCCAGGTATGCCCCCGATGGCCCCCGGCCAGACAATGCCTCCGGGAATGGTTGCCCCTCCCGGAGCGGCCCCACCTGTCCGGACCGGACCACTCCCTCCCCAGCCCGGACCAAATTATTCCGCTCCACCTGCCCCTCCGGTGCGGACCGCTCCGCCTCCCGGAATGGCCCCACCGCCGGGGATCGCCCCCGCGCCGCCCGTGCGAATGGCCCCGCCCCCCGGTTTAACGCCACCGCCCGGGGTTGCTCCGCCTTTGGTAATGCCCTCTCCTCCAGGAGTTCCCCCGCCGCCCGGGATTGCTCCGCCCGGAATGATTCCGCCGGTTCGGGCGACCGGGCCGCAACCGGTTTTTGTCCCGCCCGCTCCGGTTCCGCCACCACTGCCGCCTCCGGGAGCCGCTCCCCTGACGCCAAACTTCGTTCCGCCCGGAATTGGTCCGCTGACTCCTCAGCAAACCATTTCATTGGGTGGAAACGACACGTTGCCATTGTCACCCGGCGTTCCCCTGGAGCCAAAAATAGAAATTTCGCTTCCGGGCTTTGAAACAACGACGGCCGGCGGGGAAGCGGGAGGTGTTTCATTTGCGGACCAGACCCAGTCCCTGGACTCCGTTGAACCCCCCGCAATCGTTGCTCCCGACGCACCCCTTCCTCCGATTTTCGTCCCGCCCGCGCCGGTTTCCCCATCACCCGTGAATCCCGGGGAGCCACCGCCTTTGTTGTTTGTTCCTCCGATGGCCGCTCCAGGGCCTTCCGAGACACAGCCGGTGGCCTCTTTTGGCGGATTTGAAGCTCCGGTTCCGGTACCGGTGGGGAATCAGGAAAATCCTTCCGTGACCCAAACGGTCTTTTCGGTTCCGGAGGTCAACGTCCCGGTTGAAGTTCCTCCGGTTCAAAACCAGCCCCCGGTGTTCACTCCGCCTTCACGGGTGGAAAGCAATCCGTCTGAAACCCAGGCCGTGTTTTCTTCGCCCGGTTCGGCGCCCCCAGTCCGGAGCGCGCCGCCTCCGGTATTCCAGCCGCCCCAGCCGGTTGCGGAGAGCAGTCCTTCAGACACGCAGGCGTTTTCTTCTCCGCCCTCACCGGTACTACCGCCTCCCCCTGGACTACCCCCCACGGCGTTTCCGGCTCCACCCGGCGTCCCGCCGGTTCGGGTTGAACCGGACCCTTCCGAAACCCGACCAATTCCTGCTCCCCCGGGAGCTGCTCCGCCGGTTCGAGCCAGTGGAGTGCCGGAGTTGCCGGTTGCCGCTTCCGCCCCACCGGTTCCGGCGGCCCCGGCTCAATCGCCCCAGCCCCGAAACCTGTTTGCGGAAAACCCGGCCGAGCCGCCCCCACCCGGCACTTTCGGAGAAATGACGCCGACTTCGAACGCTAAAACGAAAAAAAGCGGCGGACTTCCCGTGACCGGAATTCTGATAGGCGCGGGAATCCTGGTCGCATTCGTCCTGCTGGGATTCCTGTTGTTGAAGCTTTTGCGATAGCTTTTTGGATGGACCGTGTTTTTTTTTTTCCTCGGAAGCGGGCTATGCTAGATTAGCCCCACTGTCCGCTACTGCTTGTCCATCAATAAAATACACATCTTCGAGCCGAGTTTTGGCGAGGTTGGCGCTATGTCAGCGAGTATCGAAAGTCTGCTGAAGGACCCCCGTATGGCGGGGGCCGATCAGCTCGTTTTACAAGCCGGAAAATCACCGACGATCCTGACGTCTTCGGGGGCAACCGAGATTTCTCGGGGCCAACTGACCCCGTTCGACATCTACAAACTGCTCGCGCCAATCATTCCCGAAGACAAAAAAGCCGCTCTGATGAGTCAGCCGATGACCAACTTCCGGACGTCCGTCAGCGGCGCCGGGAGTTTTGATGTTTCGATTACCAAGGAAGGCGGCGGAATGAAGGTCACTTTCAAACCGCTGGAGGATATGTCCGTTCCTCCGGCGGGGCCTCCGCCCGGGCCGACCGCCCCGCCCCAGCCGCCGGTTCGTCAGTCGGGTACGTTCACCCGGCCTTCACTGACTCCGCCCGCGCCTCAACCTCGGGTTTCCCCTCCATCGCCTCCTTCCTTCCCGTCCGTCACGCCTCCGCGGATGACCCCACCGCCCATGACGCCGGTGGCACCCCCGCAGGTAACTTCACCGCGTCCGCTGACGCCGCCGCAGGGGTTCCCGACCCCGCCGGTCCAGCAGCCCGCCGTTTCCGCCCCGCCCCCCGCCTCCGCTCCACCCTCGACACAGGGAGGGGCGGCCGTCCATGTCCGCAAGCGCGGTCCCATTGAAATCGACAAACTGTTCCAGCGGCAGCTCGAATTGAAAGCGTCCGACATGCACTTGTCGGCCGCCGTGCCACCGATGCTCCGTCTGGACGGCGACATGGTGGTGATGGAGGGGTTCGGCGATGTTTTTACCCCGGCTGATACCGAGCGGATTCTGTGGGAACTGATGCCCGACAAGAATCGCGAGGAATTCAACCGCCGGCACGACACCGACTTCGCGTATGAGTTTGGCGATCAGGCGCGCTTCCGCTGCAACGTCTTCATGGACCGCAAGGGGATGGGCGGCGTGTTCCGCGTCATTCCGAGCAAAATTCTCACGGCGGAAGTGCTCGGCTTGTCGAAGGAAATCATGAAGCTCTGCTTCCTGAGCAAGGGGCTGGTGCTCGTGACCGGACCGACCGGTTCCGGGAAGTCCACGACGCTTTGCGCGCTCATCGACTTCATCAACCGCAACCGGACTGACCACATCATCACCATCGAAGACCCGATCGAATTCGTCCACGAGAACAAGAAGTGCCTTATCAACCAGCGGGAAGTCCATAACCACACGGATTCCTTCAAGGACGCCCTCCGCGCGGCCCTGCGCGAAGACCCGGACATCGTTCTCGTCGGCGAAATGCGCGACCTCGAAACCATCGCCATTGCCATCGAAACCGCGGAAACGGGGCATTTGGTCTTTGGAACCCTGCACACCTCCACCGCGCCCTCGACCGTGGACCGCATCATCGACCAGTTTCCCGCCGACCGGCAGGCGCAGATCCGCGTGATGCTTTCCGAATCCCTCAAGGGCGTCATCGCCCAAACGCTCTGCAAGAAAACCGGCGGCGGCCGGGTGGCGGCGCTTGAAGTGCTGCTCTGCGACACCGGGATGGCGAACCTCATCCGCGAAGGGAAGACGTTCCAGATTCCTTCGGCCATGCAGACCGGGAAGTCCAAGGGCAACGTCACACTCAACGACGCGCTGATGGAACTCGTCCGCCAGAAAAAAGTTGATCCCCAGGAGGCTTACATCAAGGCGGTGGACAAGTCCGGCTTCGAGGGGATGCTGAAACGGAACAACATCGACCTCGCCTTCATCGCGGGCATGGCCGGAACGGGGCTGTGACGGAAATGCGGAATGCTGGATAAAAAGCGAAAGTCATTCATGCCGCATTTGATATTCCGCATTCCGCATTTTCATCCAAAATCCTTATTTTGAAGGTAACGCTTTTGAAGGCCCCGGACTTGTCCGGGGCTTTTTGATGTAGGTCCGGTAGGCCAGCCGCGCCACGTTCCAGATTTTCTCCCACCCGACCTTCACTTCCTCGCCGCGCAGGAGCTTCCCGATGACCTGATCGCGCAGGTGCGCCGTGGCGCGCTTGAGCAGAAATTCCTTCGCGTGAGGTCTGGCCGTGTCGAACAGGTTGAAATTGGGGTCCATCATCAGCCCCATGCCTTCGAGCGTCATCAGGGCGCGGACCACGAAGGTAAAACTTCCCGGAATCCGGAACGGATAGTTGTAAAGCGTCTCGGCGACCGTTTCGTTCAACTCGCTGAAGGTCAGTTGAGAGAGTTTTCGGCCTTTGTACTTTTCAAAAATTGCCTGCGTCGCCGCCCTGAATTCCTCCGGATCGTAGCCCGGCTGCAAGAAACCGAGGGCGATGGCGTCGCCGACCAGCCCCATCATGTCGCGGTCGGTGACGTGGAAAAATGCATCGAGCATCCCGACCCGCATTTCCTCGGTAATCTGGCCGACCATCCCGAAATCGAAAAACGCCAGCCGTCCGTCTTCCATAATCCGCAGGTTGCCGGGGTGGGGATCGGCGTGGAAAAAGCCGTCCTCGAGCAGTTGTTTCAAATAGGTCCGCACCAGCAACGTCATTTTCTGGGCCGGATCGAAGCCCGCCCGCCGCAGATTTTCGAGATCGGTCGGTTTGACTCCCGCGACGTACTCCATCGTAATCACCCGCCGCGACGACAGTTCCGGATAAATCTTCGGGATGTGAATGTCGCGCCGCCACATAGCGAAGTTTTCGCGGAATCGTTCGGCGTTCTCGATTTCCTTTTCGTAGTCGGTTTCCTCCATCAGCATCGCGCCGAATTCCTCGACGATGCTGGGCCAGTCAGCCGCTTTGAGCCATCCCGGACGCCGCTCGACGAACGCCGCCAGTGTCCGCAGCACGGTCATATCGAGCCGGATGATGTCGGGAAGGTTGGGACGCTGAACCTTGACGACCACTTCCGTCCCGTCCTTCAAACGCGCCCGGTAAACCTGTCCGAGGCTCGCGGCCGCGAGGGGGCGTCGTTCGATGCTCAGGAAAAGGTTGCGCGGTTCGTCGCCGAGTTCCTCGCGAATGCGCGCCCAGGCGACATCGTTGTCGAAGGGTGGAACTTCATCCTGAAGGGAAGTGAGTTCCTGGGTGTATTCGAAGGGAAGCAGGTCGTTTCGAGTCGAAAGCATCTGCCCGATCTTGATGAAGGTCGGGCCGAGCCGGACCATCGTCTCGCGCAGCCGGATCGCCTGTTTCCGCAACGATTTTGAATCGGGGGAAATCCGTTTCCCGAAAAGAAGCCCGGCCAGCCGGTGCGCCAGCCGCTGTCGCCAGTTTGAAAGGGCGGCGCGGTCGCGTTCGAGGAATTTCGCCATCAGAATCGGGAAGGCGAATTGGAAGGCGGCAAAAAGAATCTGGAAGAAGCGGCGGTAGGCGCGCCAGCCGTGGCCCCGCAGGTGGTCGAACAGCGCCGGTTCGGGCGGGTGGATGACCGTGGCCTCGACGGGGATGATCGCCCCGGAGGCTTCGGGAAGAAGCGGCGTCTCAGTCGGAGACATCCGGACCGTCGGTTTGGCGGCTTGGGTGGACGGCATAGGCCGGTACCTCGGCGCTCGGGTAGGGCGGATGGGGACGCCGCGCCCATTATCCAGCGGAAACGTTCAGGGTCAACCGAACGTTTCCAGCCGGCAGCCGACGCTCATCGCTGTTCGGCGTCGGCCTTTTCGATTTCGGCCCGCAGCATGTCCACCAGCCGGGCGTTCGGGTCGATGCCTTCGCGCGTCGGCCCCGAAAGTTTTCCGTCGCGGGCGAGGATGGCAATACTGGGAAGAACGCTTAAACCCAAACGTCGAAACAGGGCGTCCCCGTTCGGGTCGCGCACCACCGGGAAGGGAAGGTTCTGGCCGTCGCGCCATTCCCGGATTTCGGCGTCGGAGGCGAAATTCGAATCCTTGGGCCGATTGCTGTTGGTCAGAACCAGCACCACGTTGGCGTTGGGAAAGCGTTCGGCGACCCCCCGAAGCTGGCGAACCGATTCCCGGAGCAGCGGCATTCCCTTGGCCGAAAAGAACAAAACCGTCGTTTTGCCGCGCAGTTCGGCGGCGGTCATCCGGCCGCCTTCCGGACGCAAAAAGGTGAATTCAAGCGGGTCACGTTTGGGTTCCATGACCACGCCGGTCGGTGTTTTTCCCTGACTCTGACCGAAAACCGGGACGGCGAGAAGCGTCGCCGTAAACGAAAAAGCGATGCAAAGTGTTGATAAAATTGAATTTTTCGATAAAAGCGGCATGAAAACCTCAAAACCGTTGTTTGTTCGTGGTCCGTGGTCATTTGTCCGTTGTTCGGGGTTGTTTGTCGGTTGCTTCCCGGAAAGAAAACCACGGTTTTAGAGGCTTCACATCCCGAAAAAGTCGAAAAACAACGGACCACGAACAACGGACGACTGACAAAAACAACGAACCACGAACAAACGGCTATTCCTGAATGCCGCCCTGCGTGAGTTTGCGCGGGTCGAGCAGACGGTCGAGGTCTTCATTGGTCAGCTCGGTCATTTCAAGCGCGACGTCCTTGAGGGTCCGCTTTTCCTTGCGCGCCCGTTTGGCGATCTGGGCGGCGAGGTCGTAGCCGATGACCGGATTGAGCGCGGTGACGAGAATCGCGTTGCGGCCGACGAGTCCGCCGACCCGTTCTTCATTCACCGTGAATCCGGTGATGGCCTTGTCGGCGAGGACGCGCGCGGCCTGTCCGGCGAGGGTCAGGCTCTGGAGCAGGTTGTAGGCCACGACGGGCAGCATCACGTTGAGCTGAAAATTTCCCGACTGTCCGCCGATGGTGATCGTGGCGTCGTTGCCGATGATCTGGGCCGCGACCATCGCGACCGCTTCCGGAATGACCGGGTTGACCTTGCCGGGCATGATGCTGCTGCCGGGCTGGAGGTCAGGCAGCGAGATTTCGGCCAGACCCGCTTCCGGACCACTGTTCATCCAGCGCAGGTCGTTGGCGATCTTCATCAGGCTGACGGCGACCGTCTTGACCTGGCCGCTCAGTTCGACGGCGGCGTCCTGCGAACTCAACGATTCAAAGAAGTTGTCGCTGGCGGTGAAATTCAGCCCGGTCCGTTTGGCAAGCTGGGTCGCAAACCGGACGGCGAATTCCGGGTGGGCGTTGATGCCGGTACCGACCGCCGTACCGCCCTGCGCGAGCTTGCCGATGCGCTTGTACGTTCCCTCGACGCGCTCGATGCCGTGGGCAATCTGCGCCGCCCAGCCGGAAAGTTCCTGCCCGAGCGTGACCGGCATGGCGTCCATGAGGTGCGTCCGTCCGGTTTTCACGACGTGGTCGATGTCGGCTGCTTTGGTCGTCAGGGCCGCGTGCAGGTGCTTGAGTCCGGGAACGAGGTGTTCGGCCGTTTCAAGGTACGCGCTGACGTGAATCGCGGTGGGAATCACATCGTTGCTGCTCTGGCCCATGTTGACATGGTCGTTCGGGTGGACTTTCGAACCCAGTTTCTGGGTGGCGAGGCTCGCGATGACCTCGTTGGCGTTCATGTTGGTGCTGGTTCCCGACCCGGTCTGGAAAATGTCGAGCGGGAAATGACGGTCGTGCTGGCCGGCGGCGACTTCCTCGGCCGCTTCCTGAATTGCCGCCGACATTTCCGGGGTCAAAAGCCCAAGGTCGAGATTGACCGCCGCCGCCGCGCCCTTGATATACCCGATGGCCTTGATGAAGGGCCGGGGAAAGCGGAGGTCGCTAATCGGGAAGTTTTCGACCGCGCGCTGGGTCTGCGCGCTGTAGAGGGCGTCGGCCGGGACCTTCACCTCGCCCATGCTGTCTTTTTCAATGCGAAATTCTGACACGGTGTGAAACCTCGAAAGGAAAGCGGAATGAATGCAAACGTACGAAGTATGACACTCCGCGCCGGGGAGGAAAAGTGGGCGGTGGTGGTGGAAGTAGACAGCCGCTGGCCGTCAGTCGCCAGTGGTTCGCAGGGGTGCTGGATGGGCGCGAATTCGGGAACTTTCTGAATTGGCCCATCGTACGCGCGCGATCCTATTAATACATGTCGGCCAGGCGCTGTTTTTCAGCCCTTGAAAAGACGGTCAAGGAAACTCTTCGGCTTTTCGGATTCCGGTTCTCCGAGGACTTCCCGGGCGACCTTCGAGTTCGGATCGATTTTGAGGACGGCCCGGAACGCCTTTTCAGCGTTCGGTCTAAGTCCCGCCTTGAGGTACATCTGGCCGAGCGCAATCAACGCCGTAACGTTGTTCGGCTCCATTTGAATCACCCGGTTCAGGTGAATTTCGGCCTCCCCGATGAACGTCGGAAAGGCGCTGAGGGTCGTGCCGAGTACGAGCCGGTAGCGGGCGGAATCCGGAACCAGTTGGACCGCCTCGCGCAGACACGAAACCGCCCCGGTGAATTCCTGGGCGCTGATTTTCTGCTTGGCTTCCTCGAACAGGGCCTCGGCCTTCTGTTCGCGTCCCTGGTTGAATCCGGTGCCGGTCAGAAGTTGTGGCGGAGGCAGCGGGCCGGTGGTTCCGCCGACCAGTTGCGGCGGAGGAAGGGGACCGGTGGCGCGTCCGGAGGGAGGATTGAGCGGGCCGCTCGGGGAGGAATTCGGCAGCCGGACCGTCTGTGAACCGGTTGGCGCCCGACCGGACACGGCATCCAGCGGGTCGCTCGACATTCCCGAGGGGGGAGGAGAAAGCGGCCCGGTGGCACGTCCTGAGGGAGGGTTCAACGAACCTGAGTTTCCGGGTGCCACGGGAGGCCGGAGCGGTCCGGTAGACCTCGCCGCCGGTACTGTCATCGCTCCGGGAGGCCGGAGCGGCCCGGTGGTTGGTTTCAATTCACCCGATGGCAATTGAAGAAGGGTTTCGTAGGCTTCCTTGATCCGGTGAAAAATCCGGTCCACTTCAAAGCGGGTGGTGGGAGGGGCTTCCCGGAAAAGGTCGGGATTAAAGGCTTTTGCGAGTCTGACGTAGGCATTCCGAATCTCGAAACGGGGTGTTTCGGGCCGAATCCCCAGGATTTCGTAAGGGGTCGTGGCCCATTCAAGCCGTTCCTTCATTGCGGACACCAATTTTCCGGAAGCGCTGGTTTCCGAGTTGATTGGATTGGGGGGCGGGGCGGAAGGCAGTCCGGTCGGCGGCGGTGTCGGAAGTACTGGCGGTGCCGGCAAAGGCTGAATCGGCTGAACCGAACTTCTGGGCGGAAAAGTCTGCGATCCCGGAATTGACGGTGGGGGCTGGATCACCGGAATCATTGGCGGTGGCTGAATCGGGCGAATCGGTTGGGCGGCCTCGATCGGTTTCGGAACCGGGATGGGCGGCTGGTAGGGCTGGGGTGGATTAACCGGAAAGGTGACTGGCTGAGGTGGAATGGCCGGCTGAACCGGTTGGGTTTTGTACTTCTCGACAAGACCCACCGAAACCAGCCCGTAAAGCGCTTTCAGTGTGAGATTCGGGGGATTCTGGGTCATCATCACCGCGTCCATAACGGTGGTCGGCTGTGTGATGACTTCCAGAAGCTGACGTTCGACGGGTTTCAGCGAAAGGGTTCTGACATCCAGAAAAGGATCCCGGCCCGGTATGAAGCTCTGGTTCAGGTCGCCGATGCCGCGCTGAATGACGGCGATATCCTGAATTCGGCGGACGCCTTCCAGCAGGATGCTTCCGGTCGAGAGATTCATTTTGAGGTCATCCGGAACGCTGTTTTCCCGTTCCATGAACTCGAAGGGCGCGGACGAAATCGAAAACAGGGAAAAAATGATGTCGAGAATCTGAACCATCACGGCATCCAGCAACCCGCGCTGGTCCATGATTCCCAGTTCCACCAGAATCTGCCCGAACCGTTTCCCCTGACCCATCGCCTGCGATGCCCGCAGGAAATCGGATTCCAGCAACATCCCCTGCCGCATCAGGCATTCGCCGATCCGGTCGTTGCGGTCATTGCTGGACGCAAAAATGATTCCGCCGCGTTCCCAGTAAATGAATTTCCGGATCTGTTCGGACACGATGACGCCGAGAATGCCGCTCCGACGTTCACGCGCCAACCGTTTCAGAATATCCGGCAATGGTTCCTGCGCCAGATTACCCTTCATGAAGAATCCCTCCCGTGACCTGACCGGATGTGACGGAATCCGGCGCGCCCCATCCGCTCGTCCACCGGTGGTGTCGAATCGGAAGGGTGCGGTCCACGGTCCTTGAAAATGTCGGGCTGCGGTAATGGTTCGGGCAGGTACTCGAAAATGGCCGGAACGACCGGATTTCCCGCGGGAATCCACGGGGGAAGGAAAAGACACGGCGCCGCCGACTGGCGGCATGCGAGGTGTGCGGGTAAAGGGCGCATGAGCCGTCTTGTCATTCGAGATTCAGTTTGGACCGGAAAATAAGGCAATTTCCGGAGGGATGTCACCTGAAAAACAAACACTGACAGGAATGCCTAACGTTCCAGGTGTTTTGAGGCTGGATGAAGGTGTTTTTTAGCCGGAAAAGTATGGCAGGTTGATTGTGGTTTTCGACGGATGGAAGCATTTTTACTGGAAAAATACTATAAAATGACTGTAATTTTATGTGATTTACGAAATTGAAAAAAGAGGGCGATTGTCGGTTTCCCAACGAGCGGCGGCTTCCTCGGTGATTTCCAACCCGGTTGGAAATCCGAAGGTGACTGATTCCTGACGAATGAGGGTTGTGTTACTGTATTGGGGATTCTTATGGAAGGTGGAAACTCAATAAGTTTTTCGTACGATGAATCATCAGATTGACGACGTTCGCATTCGATCTTTCGCCCCGATTCCTTCTCCTGGTGAACTGAGTCGGGAAATTCCGGTTTCCGAACGCGGCCGCGACACTGTTTTCGCCGCCCGCGACACCATCAAACGCATTCTGAACCGGGAAGACGACCGTCTGCTCGTGGTCGCCGGTCCCTGTTCGATTCACGATCCGGAATCGGCGCTCGAGTACGCCCGGAAACTTCGCGAGGCAATCCCTTCTTTTGAGCGCGATTTGTTTCCAGTCATGCGAGTCTATTTTGAAAAGCCCCGGACGACGGTCGGCTGGAAGGGGCTGGTCAACGACCCGGACCTCGACGGCAGTTTCAACATCGGCAAGGGGCTCCACATCGCCCGGCGGTTGCTGGCGGACCTCGCGGACATGGGGATGCCCGCCGGGAGCGAGTTTCTGGATCTGATTTCGCCCCAGTACACCGCCGAACTCGTCAGTTGGGGGGCCATCGGCGCCCGGACGACCGAAAGTCAGTCGCACCGCGAACTCGCCTCCGGGCTTTCCTGCCCGGTCGGATTCAAAAACGGCACCGGCGGAACGATTCAGATCGCGGTGGACGCGGTCCGGTCGGCCCGCGAGGCCCACGCCTTTCTTTCGCACACGAAGGACGGCCACTCGGCGATTTTCCGGACCACCGGAAACCCCGACTGTCACCTCATTCTGCGCGGCGGAAAAACGCCGAATTACGAGGCGCCCTTTGTTGCCGATGCCGCCGACCTCATGGAAAAGGCCGGACTTCCGCGCCGGGTGATGATCGACCTCAGCCATGCCAATTCCAACAAGGACCACCGGCGTCAGGCGGTCGTCTGCGCCTCGGTGGCCGAACAGGTCGCGGCCGGAAACCGCGACATCATCGGCGTGATGATGGAAAGCCACCTCGTCGAGGGCAAACAGAACGTCGAACCGGGCAAACCGCTGGTCTACGGCCAGAGCATCACCGACGCCTGCATTGATTTCGACCGGACGCTCGAACTGTTCGACGAGCTGGCGAAATCCGTCCGCGCCCGCCGCGAGCGATAACCCCTCCTGAAAATGGAAAAGGCGGCTCAACCGGTACCGGTCGGGCCGCCTTTTCATCATTCAGAAAGGGAATCAGTTGTCGCCCTTCGGCAACACTGAGCCGATGAAGCCGAAAACCTTGTCGTACACGGTTTCAATCGTATGTTCGACGGCCTTGTCGAGACCCATCGTCGCAACCTGATCCGAAATCAGTTGCGTCCCCTCGGCAATGCCGAGCGGCCAGCACAGGGCCACGGAAGCAAACGGCGTTCCGATGGCGGTCGCCGCCAGCCGGAGATACTTGTTGCCGCCGAACGGCGTCTTTTCCATGAATTGGTAGGTTTCCTTGCCCGTACGGTAAACGCCGAGCAGCGGGGTGAACGGCAGAACGGTCATCGGATACACGAAACCGGTAATCATCAGGTTCGTGAAGCCGCGTTCCGTCACCGGGGCCAGAGCAGTGTTCGTGTCGCTCATCTTTTGCATTCCTCGCGCTGAAAGTCGTGCATCGCGCGCGTCGGGTGCGCGATTTCAAAAATGTCTGTGGCGGGGACGCAAAGCGTAAAAGGGGAAAATCGGTAGGCTGTTTCCAACCTACCACAACCAAAGCCGTTGCGCACCGGCTATTTTGGAGCGCGGGCATCCGTTTGCGCCGGGTTTTATTTGGCTATTGGTGAACCATGCGGGCAGGGCTGTGCGCGGTGCACAAAACAT
>JBDRAL010000044.1:0-18381 GCA_039793685.1 Blastocatellia bacterium NZW_1522 | reverse complement strand
GCTTGTAGTGCGCGCCGCGCGATTCGTTGCGGTTGAGCGCGCCGAGCGTGATCGCCCGCGCCAGATGCAGCATGTTTTCAAGCTGCCGCGCGTGCGGAATCGCCTGCGTCGCCCAGTAGTTCTGCTCATTGAGGTCGATGTTTTCGTACCGTTCAAGCAGTTCCTGCAACTTCTCGTCGGTCTGCTTGAGGCGGTCGTTGTACCGGATGACCGTCACGTTCTCGGTCATCACGTTGCCCAGCTCCTCGTGCAGCACGCGCGGATTTTCCTTGCCCTTCTTGTTCTTGAGGGCATCGTTGGCCGTCGTCTGCTTCTTGAGTTCGCGGTCGAACAGCGGGTCGGTCGCGTCCTTGTGGCCATTGGCCGACTTGGCGTACTTGACCGCTTCCGGACCGGCGACGATCCCGGCGTAGACGCACGACACGAGGCTGTTCGCCCCGAGGCGGTTCGCGCCGTGAATCGAGTAATCGCATTCGCCGACGGCATACAGGCCCTGAATGTTCGTCTGCTGGTTGTAATCAACCCACAGCCCGCCCATCGTGTAGTGCATGCCGGGGAAAACGCGCATCGGCACTTCGCGCGGGTCCTCGCCGACGAACCGTTCATAGATTTCAAGAATCCCGCCGAGCTTGCGGTCGAGCTGTTCGCGCGGGATGTGGGTCAGGTCGAGATAGACCTGAAACTTGCCGCCCACACCGAAACCGTCGAGACAGACCTTGAAGATTTCGCGCGTCGCGATGTCGCGGGGCACGAGGTTTCCGTAGGCCGGATATTTTTCTTCCAGAAAGTACCAGCGCTCGTTGACCGGGATGTCATGCGGCGCGCGCTTGTCGCCCGGCGTGCGCGAGGTCCAGACGCGACCGCCTTCGCCGCGGGCGCTTTCCGACATCAGCCGGAGCTTGTCTTCCCCCGGAATCGCGGTCGGGTGAACCTGAATGAACTCGCCGTTGCCGTACTTCGCGCCCTGCCGGTAGAGCGCGCCCTGCGCGCTGCCCGTGCAGATGACCGAATTGGTGGACTTCCCGAAAATCGCGCCGATGCCGCCCGTCGCCATCACCACCGCCGCGCCCGCGAACGCCTTCACTTCCAGCGTTTGCAGGTTCATCGCCGTGATGCCGTGGCAGCGGCCGTCGTCGATGACGCCCGAAAGGAATTCCCAGCCTTCGTACTTCGTGACCAACCCGGCCGCTTCATACTTCCGGACCTGTTCATCCAGCGCGTAGAGCAGTTGTTGCCCGGTCGTCGCGCCCGCGAACGCCGTGCGGTGGTGCTTCGTGCCGCCGAACCGGCGGAAATCGATCAGCCCTTCCGAGGTGCGCGTGAATGGCACGCCCATGCGGTCGAACATGTAGATGATGTCCGGCGCCATGTCGCACATCTGCTTGACCGGCTGCTGCTCGGCGAGAAAGTCGCCACCGTAAATCGTGTCGTCGAAGTGCTTGGCCGTGCTGTCGCCTTCGCCCTTGGTGTTGACCGCGCCGTTGATGCCGCCCTGCGCGCAGACGGAGTGGGAACGCTTGACCGGGACGAGCGAAAACAGGTCAACGTTGAACCCGGCTTCGCACGCCTTGATTGTCGTCATCAATCCCGCCAGGCCCCCGCCGACGACGATGATGCTCGTTTTCTTGCTCATGGATAATGACTCCTTGGAATTCCGAAACCGTTCAATTGCCGCCGTACCACGGTGCCCACTTCACGAACGCCGTCGCCGCGCCCATTCCGACCGCGAACAGGGCCACGCCGAACGCCGCGCAGGCATAGGAAAACACCCGCTGCGACTTCGCGCCGACCGTGATGCCCCAAACGAGGGAGAAGGTCCACAGCCCATTGGCGAGGTGGAAAGCCGCCGACAGGATGCCAAGCGTGTAAAACGCGAAGATCGCCGGCTGCGACATCCAGCGCTCCACAATCGCGAACGATTGTTCGGGATTGTGCGCGACGGCGAGGTCGCCAACGCCGAAACGGAGCGTCAGGACGTGCGACAGGATGAAGATCAGCAGGATGACGCCGGTCACGCGCTGGATGACGTAGAACCAGTTCCGGACCGGGTTGTATTCACCGACAGTGTATTTCCCGGTGTACGCGATGTAGATGCCGTAAATGGCATGAAACGCGATGGGCAGGCCAATCAGACCGGCTTCCGCCAGCGGGAGCAGTATCCCCGGCAGCAGACTCTGAATGCCCTTGACCGCCTCGTTGAATGCCGTCGCGCCGGCGACCGCATGGAAGTTGGTGTAGAAGTGCTCAAGTAGAAAAGCCCCAATCGGGACCACCCCGCTCAGCGAATGCAGTCGGCGGGCGAGGAAATGGTTGCTCAGTCGAATGCTCATGGCATGCCTCGGTAGGTCGTGAAGTCATTCCCGACCCTCGTGACGGTATACCGCTGATCGTGCTGGGCGCTTGGGGAGAGTCGGAAAACGAAACCGGCGAGAGGATGAAACGAAAAAGCCGCCGGAGGGAGAAATCCAAGCGGCGATTATAGGCGTTTTCGCCCGAATTGCAATTTTCAGTAGCCGTCAGCAGCCAGTTGCCAGTGGCCAGTCGCCAGCAGTCAGTAAAAACGATCGGGTTTGAAATCGGCTTTTTACTGACTGCTGGCGACTGGCGGCTGACTACTGCCCGCCGCCCGCGACGGCCGCGCCGCGCGGCAGCGTCCCGATGAGGAAGCCCGACGTGACCGACCCGGCGTAAATGTTGTCACTGTTGAACAGGTCGAAAGCCACGGCCCACATCCGGTGGCTCGGAAGGGACGAACTCCGGTCGATCCGCTGGAACGTCCGGGCGCCGTCGGTCGAAATGTACAGCGCGCCTTCCTGCGACTCTCCGACGAGGATTTCGCTGTCGTCGCGGGGGTTGAAGCGAATGGCCGTGATGTCGCCGTACCCGATGCCCCGCCCGATGCGCTCCCACGACGTCCCGCCGTCGCGGGTCAGGTAGGCTGTCCGGCGCGAACCGGCGATAATCATCTGGGGATTGCGCGGATTGACGGCGATTTCCTGAATGCAGGTCAGGTCCTTGAGGTTCGTCCGAATCGGAATTTCCACCTTTGTCCAGGTTTCGCCGCCGTCGCGACTCGCCTGAAGACCTTCGGACGTTCCGGCGTAGACCGTTGCCGGGTCACGCGGCGATACCGTGACCGAAAAGACGCGCCCACGATAGGTCCCGAGGTTGAGGCGTTCCCACCCTCGCGTCACGTCGTCCGTTCTGAACAAACCATCCCAGGTCGCGGCAAAAACCATGCCCGTATCGGTCGCGGCCAGTTCCACCACATGGCTCTTGATGTCCTGACGGACAACCGGTTTCTTCGGAGCAGGCTTGCGGTTCGGCTTGCCCTGCGGCACCGCCGGGGCTTTTTTCGCCGACTGGCGGCTTTGCGCGGCGGCGGGTTCGGCGGTGATTTCCGTGGAACGGTCAACCGTGAGCGAGGCCCGCTTCACGCCCGGCTTTTTCGGGGGAGCGCCCTTTTTGGCGATTTCCGCCCGCTTCCACGTCGCGGCGGCATTATCCGAATAGTAGACGCCGTTGTTCGTCCCGACATAAAGCCGGCGAGAATTTCCCGGCGCGGCCGTGATCATGTAGACGTCGCTCGAACCCAGACCCGCCGAGGCCGGTTTCCAGGTTCGGCCGTTGTCTTCCGAAAGGTACACACCACCTTCCGCGCCGTTGAACAGCGTCGAGACGAAAATCCGCCCGCGCTGAAGCGGGTCGGTGATGATGCTCGACACCTGCCGGGTCACGAATCCCGAGTTGAACGGCTTGAAGGTCGTGCCGCCGTCCTCGCTGATGAGAACGCCGCTGTTGTCGGCCCCGATGATGACCCGGCCCGGGGCGGTCGGATGAATCTTGATATCGTTGATGGTCGTTTCTTTCGAAATGACCTGCGTCCAGTTTTCGCCCCCGTCGGTCGTCCGCCAGAGTCCTTCGGTCGTCCCGGCGAAGATCTCGTTCTCGCGGGTGGGGTTCTGGTAAATGATGTGCGTCCGGCGGGCACTGAAGGGAATGCCCTTGAACTTGGTCCAGTTGCCGCCGTTGTCGAGACTCCGGTAGATGCCGCTGCACGCGCTGCAATAGACCCGGTCGGGATTGAAGGCATCCACCGTGATGCTGAAGATGTCGGAATCGTCGATGATCTTGGTCTGGTCGCCCTTTACCGAGAACCACGTCTTGCCGCCGTCGGTCGTTTTCCACGGCAGGTGCCACGTTCCGGCGTAAATCGTTTCCGTGTTGCGGGGGTCGATTGCGACCGATTCCACGTTGCGGATTTCATCGTTTTCAGGCGGCGAAATGCGCGACCACGTCTTCGCGGCGTCAATTGAGCGATAGACGCCGGTGAGCGTTCCGGCGACCAGTACGCTGGCGTTGCCCGGGGCCATCGTCAGCGCCCGGACCGACTGGTCCTTCATCACTTCCGCCCAGGTTTCACCACCATCCACGCTCTTGAGAATCCCTCCGCGCTTGTCGTCGTTGAACACCCAGACGCCCGCATACAGCGTATCGGTGTTGATCGGATCGATAATCAGGTCGGTGACGATGAAGCCGGGACGATTGAAACTCGGCAGCCACTTCCAGTTTCTTGCAGCGTCGGTCGTGACGTACATCTGACCGTCGGCCGTTCCCAAAAACATCCGCTCGGGTTTGGTCGGATCCTGGGCCATCGCCCGGACGGTGCCGCCGAACGGGCCGGTAATCTGCCAGCGGATGCCGTCCGCCAGACTGACCGGGGTCGGCGAGACCTCTCCGGCGGCTTTCACGGGTCGGACGGTACCGAATGTGGCCGTCAACAAAAGGAGAAAGAGAAAAAGTGCGGTCGAACGTTTCATAAGGAATCTCGGTACTTCTTCGAAAAACGGAAAATCTCAGCCCGGTTGAGCGAAAAAACAGCCGCGCGACTATAGCGCAGGTCGCGCGGCGGGTGGAACCCCGACGCCAACTCGTCTTCCCGCGTCCACGACCAGCGTTTCACCCGTCACCGCGTCGTTTTCCAGCAGGTAGAGCAGCGCCGACACGATGTGGGAAGGATGAAGGATGAGGGATGAAGGATGAAATGAAGGCGAATCCGTTTTTTCATCCTTCATCCTTCCGCCTTCATCCTTTTCGGCAAAGCCGACGTTGCCCGGTGCGATGGCGTTGACCCGGACGGCGGGGGCGAGCGCCTTGGCGAGCGTTTCGGTCAGCATGATGACGCCCGCCTTCGACACGCTGTAGGGCAGATAATTGGCCCACGGCAGAAATCCGCCGACGCAGGCCATATTGACGATCGCGCCCGCGCCGCGCGCCTGCATGCGCGTACCCGCCGCGTGCGCGCACAGGAACGGCGCGGTCAGATTGACGTCGAGCGTGCGTCGCCAGTCGTCCTCGGTCAGTTCGGGGAACGGTTTGCGTTCGAAAATCGCGGCGTTGTTGATAAGGATGTCGAGGCCGCCGAACCGCGCGTCGGCGTCGGCGATCATGCGCCGGATTTGCTCGCCGTCGGCGAGTTCGGCCTGAAAAAGCTCGATTTCGACATTTTCCGCGCGGAGTTCGGCGGCGAGGGCTTCGGCTTCGGCCCGCGACTGGCCATAGTGCAGCGCCAGCCGGACGCCGCGTTCGGCGAGCGCAACCGCCATGGCCCGTCCGAGCCGTTTCGCTCCGCCCGTGATGAGGGCGCTTTTCCCGTTCAGTTGCATTTGACCGCTTTCCGGCGTTTCCAATAAGGTGAAATTTCGATGTTCCGACGCGCGGGTTGTCGTGACGCGGAATCGGAAATCTTCAATCGAAACTCAAAAATCTTCCATTCGTTTTGGAGAACTGATGAAAGAACAGTTTCAGGGTTGCCTTTTGGGGACGGCTGTCGGCGATGCGCTCGGCTTTCCCGTCAAGGGGCTGACCGCCGACGACATCCGCGCCGCCCACGGCGAAGTTCGTGATTACCTCGACGTTCCCGCCGTCCGCTCGCAACCGGGCGAACTCGCCGACGAAGGCCAGTTGATGCTGCTCACGCTCGAAGGCATCTGCACGCAGCGCAAGCTCGACCTGCCCGATCTGGTCCGGCGGCTCAAGGGCTGGTATCGCAGCCACCCGAAGGACATGACCCCGCTGACCCGGCACGTCCTCGAACGCCTCGACGCGGGCGAACGCTGGGAAGAAGCCAGCGAGGGTGCGTCGCTCGACTCAACGTATGACCCGCCCGACGGCGGCAACCTCGCCCGGTGCGTGCCGGTCGCGCTCTACCATGCGGGGCGAATCGAGAAGCTCGTCACCGACACGACCGCCGTCTCCCGCCTGACCCACTGGGACAACCGCGCCGCAGAGGCCGCCGTCGCGCTCAACTTCCTGATTACAAAACTCGTCGTCGATCACGGACGCGCCTTCGATGAACTGGCGAAGTTTCTCGCTCACGGTCATCCCGACGTTCGCGCGGCGGTTGAAAAAACGGCTTCATCCGAGCATCTCGACGCCTCCGGAACGGCGCTCGGTGCGCTCGGCGTCGCCGTCTGGGCCGCGCGGACCGCAAAGGATTTCGAAAGCGGTCTGGTGGACGTCGTCGCCCTCGGCGGCGCGACCGACATCAACGCGGCGGCGGCGGGCGCGCTGCTCGGCGCGCGGTTTGGGCGAACCGGTATTCCGCAGCGGTGGTACTACAAACTCGAAGGCCACGCCCGCATCGAGGTCCTCGGTTCGCGCGTCTTCGAACACGCGGGAATGTGAAGAGAATGCGGAATATCGAATGCGGAATGAAAACCTTTAATTCTTGATTCCGCATTCGATATTCCGCATTCCGCATTGGCTTCAGGTCCCGGCCTTTTCAAGATCGAACGTGTAGCCCTGATCGCACCGGGCCACGCAGGGCTGGTGCGCGACCCGTTGGAAACCGAACTTTTCATACATCGCGATGGCTTCCTTGAGAACGCTCGCCGTTTCGAGCGAAAGCGTCCGGTAGCCGAGCGCCCGTGCCTGTTCGACGGCGCGCGTGAGGGCCAGCTTTCCAATTCCCTTCCCGCGCGCGGCGCGCGCGAGGTACATCTTCCGCAACTCGATTTCGTCATCGCTCAGGCGGAACAGACCGAACGTCCCGAGCAGGTTCCCGTCCGCGTCCTCGATGCACTCGAACACGCCGCCCGGTGCGATGTAGTTGCCTTCAAGATCGGCGATGTCGGCGTCGGTGCCCTCTGGTTCGGGCCTCAGACCGTATTCCACGAGGATGCCGAACACGAGGTTGCGAACCCGTTCGACATCGGCGTTGGTCGCCGTCCGAAAGATAACGTTGGTGGTGCCGTGGGTCATGGCCGGTTGTACTTTCTCCCGATTTCGGGCACTGTTTGCGGGCTTTTTATCCGATTGAAGGAATCCGTGGAATGAGCGACATGAAACGCCGGAGTCTCCAGATTGCCGAGGAAATCACCAACTGCGCGACGCACGGCGTCGGGTTGGGACTGAGCATCGCCGCGCTGGCGGCCCTGATTGTGGCCGCGGCCCGCCACGGCGGCGCGAGCGTGGTGACCAGTTGCGTTGTGTTCGGCGTCTCGCTGGTGGTGCTCTACGGTGCCTCGACGCTGTATCACGGTGCCCGCGCGCCGCGACTGAAACAGTTTTTCCATACGCTCGACCACGCGGCGATTTATGTCCTGATTGCCGGGACCTACACGCCGTTCATGCTCATCAGCCTGCGCGGATGGACCGGCTGGACACTTCTCAGCATTGTGTGGGGAATGGCGCTCGTCGGCGTCTGTTTCAAGTTCTTCTCGAAACCGGACCGCTTCAAATTCCTGTCGCTTTCCTTCTATCTCGTCATGGGCTGGCTCGTGGTCGTGGCGATCAAGCCGATGCTCGCGACCGTGCCGACCGGCGGTCTGATCTGGCTGCTCTGCGGGGGCCTCGCCTACACGTTCGGCGTGGTGTTTTATGTGTGGAAACGGCTGCCCTACAACCATGCCGTCTGGCATCTGTTCGTCCTGATTGGCAGCGCCTGCCACTTCCTCTCGGTCTATCTCTACGTCCTGCCCCGCGCCTGATTAAAACACCCGCCGATATTCACTTACATCGAGCTTCCACACGCGAACGCCGCAGAACCGGTCGCCTTCCGGACAGATCGGTTTCGCCTTCGCGCGCGAGCGCTGCCCGCACGGCGGCAACAGATGCTCGCCGATGCGCGGATTGATCTCGCGGACCTGCCGGGCTTCCTCGACCGACGCGCGCCAGATTTCCTCCTGCGCCAGATAGCACAGCCGCATCCGGTGCTTGTGGTGCAGGTTTAAAAGGTCCGACGATTCGGTAAATCGCACCGAGGCTGCATTGGGTAGTAAATACAGGGCGAATTCGTCGCTCACGCCGAGCTTGCGAAGCCCTTCGATGGCCTCCCACGTCCGGTCCATCGTTTCGCGGTACAAAGTTTCGATTTCCGAATCCAGCCGCATCAGTTCGGGTGTTTCGTAATCCGGCGCGTCCGTGTAATGCGCCATCAGCACCGGACGCGACCCCGGCGTCATGCGATGGCGTTGATCCTGCGAATCCGCCGTGTGGCTGATTTTCTTGCGGAACGTATAGCCCGGATGTACCAGCGCGCGGGCCAGTTTCGAATGGGTCGTCAGGTTGAGCGATTCGCCGAGCAGCCGGTTTTGCGTCGGATCGAGCGCGAGCGCGATGGCGTCGGCATCCGACAGTGCCGCGGACGGCACGCCCAGAACTTCGCGTACCGAGGCCGCGAGAATAGGCTCGTTATTGGCTTTCCAGTCCACCAGCTTTGAAACATGGCCGTCGAGCGAGCGGTCGAATTCCTCGCGGAAAGCCGCGCGCGACCGACTTTCGGCCAGTTCCGGACGCGCTTCAAAAAACGCGAATTCGGGCGTTGCTTCGAGCGGCAGCGGTTCTTCCAGTACGGTCTTGTAAAGCGGGTCGTGCGCGAGCAGCGCCTGCACCATCGCGCCGACGACCTCGCGCGTCTCGGCGGGCGCGTCGAACTGCTCACAGAGCCGCCAATAGCGCAGCAGCGTCACGCCCGACACCGTGTGGTAGAGATAAGCGAAGGTCGCGACCGGCAGTACATAGCGCGCCGCTTCCATCGCGCGTTTCTTCAACTTCGACGCGACTTTTTTGTCCGTCGTGTCGTGCTTGGTGAAGAGCTTGTTGTATTCCGACGCGACCACCGGCAGAAGCTTTTCGGTCAGCCGTTCATAGGCCGCGAACTGCGTCTCGACCGTCCGCGTGTAGAGATCGAGCGCCTCGCCCGCAAGCGGCGGCACGGCGTAGGTCCCCGGCTTGACCGGTACATAGCGCTGGCTCACCTGCTCCGAGTTGTAAAACGGATGCGCGTGCAGGAACGACCAGATGAACTGCCGCGAGACGTTCGCCATCGCGAACTGGAAGTGCGCGTGCTGGTACGTCGTGTGGTGTCCGGCCTGATAGATGCTCTGCGCAAGCGGCTCGAATCCTTCGCGAATGTCGTCGTCGTGGATGATGCCCTTGGCCGAATAACAGGTACGGGCGGTGGCGACGACGTTCTTGAACGGCGTGGGGAAGGCTTTGGTGAGACTGACGATGGGCGGGGCTGAAAGAAACGGCATGAGAAGAAAAGTTTATGAGAATTGAACGAAACAGCTTACGGCGCGCACTCGGCCAGCCAGGCTTTCAGGTCGGATTTTGAAGCGAAATCGAGCAGGGCCACGGCCAGTTCGTCGAGCTGTTCAATGGAGAGACGTTCGATGCGTTTGCGGTCGCGAACGGAAAGCTCCCCGAACCGACGGGCCAGCAGCCGTAGAACGATGGCGCGCTCGCCTTCGAGCTTGCCTTCGAGTTTCCCTTCAAGCTTCCCCTCAAGCTTGCCTTCCAGTCTGCCCTGCCTCAGACCGATCTGAATGCCTTCCTCTTTCCAACTGGTCGTCAGCTCCATAACCGCCTCCTGTACTTCCGGGTCGAGAACTTTCGCTTCTTTCTGAAAAACCCGTGCTTCTTTTTCGTTCAATTTCAGATAGCTGTCAATGAAGGCCGAGATGAGTTGTTGCCGGGCCGGGTCGAGATTCAATGTCACCAGCGCGCGTAGACATTCGAGCTTCACCCGTGGACGATCCTTTTCGGCGATTTGCATTTTCGCCATCAGGGCGCTCGCCACCGGATTCCGGCGCCCGACGAAATCGCGCCAGTCCATCCGGTTCAACTGAAGCACATCGAAGTCAAACTCAAGCACCGTCTTGTTCGGGAAGGCGACGCGGTACACGCTTGCCTGCGGCGTTCGCGGCGAATCGAAGGAAAGAACCGCGATCGGATACACCGGCAGCCGCATGCGGAGAAAAAGCGCGGCGTGATAGGCATACATCCGCTCGGTAAAATCGGTCTTTCGCGTCGCCTGATTTTCAACATGAATCAGAAAACAGGCGGGCGAATTGCGATACCGGGCCTTGACGACAAGGTCCAGCACGCGCTTTCGCCCCTTGACGACATCCGCGAAAATTTCCTTGTCGATGAACTCGATGGAAGCGACATCGACAAACGCCAGTACTTCGGGAAGAAAAAGTTCAAGGAATTCGACGAAAAAGGTTCGAAGCAATTCCTTGAACAACCGGTCGTGGTCAACCATTGCGGCTCACTTGGCGTAGACATCTTCCAGCGCCGATTCGGGGTCCGGCATGGGACTCGCCTCGGCTTCCGCGACGGCATCGTCGAGGTGAGCGGAGATCTCCTTCGCGATGACGTCGAGTTCCGCGCGTTCCGCGATGGAGCTTTCGAGCAGATAGTTTTCGTACCGGACGACCGGATCCTTGGCCGCCCACTCGGCAATGAGTTCCTTCGGCACATACTTCTGATCGTCGTGTTCGGCGTGGCCCTTCATCCGGAAGGTGACCGACTCGATGAGCGTCACGCCGCCGCCCGCGCGGGCGAGGTCCACGGCACGCTTGGTCGCATCGTACACCGCGAGCACGTCGTTGCCGTCCACGCGAATGCCGTTCACGCCGAAGCCGATGGCCTTGTCCACAATCTGTTCGACCGCCATCTGGCGCGAGGTCGGCGTCGAGTAGGCATAGCCGTTGTTTTCGACGATCACCACCACCGGCAGCTTCTTCACCGCCGCGAAGTTCATCCCCTCGGCGAAGGCCCCGGTCGAGGACGCGCCGTCGCCCATGTACACCAGACACACACGCGGTTCTTTCCGCATCTGGGAAGCGAGCGCGATGCCGTTGAACACCGGCAGCATGTCGCCGAGATGCGAAATCGGCCCGACGAAGCCGCGCTTGAGGTCGGCGTAGTGAATCTGGAGGTCACGACCGCGCGTCGGACTGTCGCGCTTCGCCATGTACTGAAGCAGCATCTCGCGCGGCGTCGCGCCCATCACCATCATCGCGCCCATGTCGCGAATGAGCGGCGCAATCATGTCGTTGCAGCTTTTATCGAGCGCGTAGGCACTGCCGACGGCGGTGCCTTCCTGCCCGAGCGAGCGGTACAGACCGCCGACGACCTTCGTCTGACGGTAGAGGTTCACGAGGCGTTCTTCGAGCAGCCGCGTGAGTTTGAGATAGCGGTAGATTTCGACTTTCTGTTCGCGCGACAGCAGGGCCTGTGGCGCGACGGTGAGCGTTTCGGCAACAGCGGACATAGTGCGTTCAACCAAAAAAAGCGGGATAAAGGAAAGAATTACATTCTTTTTATTTCACACCGCTTCGGACCTAATCAACACATGAAGAATGCGAAAGTGCCTGAGAGCAGTCCTCATGGATTCAGAAAAAAGAAGCTTGAAGTTAGGAAACCTTCACCGTAATCTTGAGCGGAAATCACCCCGAACACGCACGACAGTCCCGCCGCCCAAGGAGCAATTCGATGGCTTCGCCTTCGCAAAAATTCGTTTGCCCGGCCTGCGGATTCACCAATCCGCCAACCACCGCCTGCGGGCGCTGCGGACGGGCAAATTCCCAAGCCCGCCTCCCGGATCAATCCCGACTGGCCGACTTCCCGGATCTCGAAACCTTCAACCGAAAACTTCCCATCGGAGTCCAACTCGTCATCGCTTTCAGCTACATTCTTTCCATCGGCTTGGGACTGGTCGGTGTGTATGGGGTTGTCATCGGAACAGTAAAACTCCTCAACATGATTCACCTGGACAGCGGTGTGGTTTTAGGAGTTTCGGGACTTGTCGGTTTTGTTACGCCAGTTGCTGTTTGTCATTTCCTTGTTGATAACTGGAAAACAAATCGGTTTTTGAAAAAAAGAAGCGAGGCGCTGGGTATTCCAATTCCTCAAACAGAGCCATCTTCAAAACTGGGAACCGCGCTCAGAATCGTTCAACTCATCATCATTTTGGGAACGCTTCTCATTGGCACTGCCCTGAGCGGGATTTTATTCCAACGATTTCTGCCTTCCGGACAATACCCGGTACTCTTGCTGGCCCTTCCCGCACTGCTTGAATGTGGGATTTCATATCTCATAACGGAAGCGATCATCGAACGCATTCTAAAAAACCGAAGCTGACCGTGACTGTCGGTCAGGGGTTTCGGATCAATCCCTGCAACGCTGTCCCGAAGCCGGTTTTGACCGCGCGGTTCCACGTCGTGAGCGCGCGCCGGTAGGCAATCTCGCGCCGCCGCCGATGATCGGCGACGAGCCACGCGAGGGCGGCGGTTTCCGGTTCGTGGCTGACGGGCAGCCGTTCGGCGAAGAACTGCCCCATCATGTCGCGGTCCTGCACGACGCCGAGCGCTTCCTGTACGTCGCGCAGCCCGTCAAGCACGCCCTCCGCATCCGGCACGCACGGCGCAAAGATTTCCACCACATAGCGAAGCTTTTTCCCCGCAATCCGCAGGTCGTGGTGCGCGGTGAAGGCATCCGGCAGGGCGAGCGCGCCGGTCCGGGTCAGAAAGCCCTCGACCGCCGGCGCAATCTGAACGTCCGCGAGGTCGCCGAGGCGCAGTTCGGTCGCCTTCATTCGTACGCTCGCCGTCCCCAGCCATTCGAGAAACGGCTCGTGACGCCACACCGCCAGCGCTTCCGAAAGTTTCAAAAATCGGTACGCCCGCATGGCCGCGAGCGTCCGTCCGACCAGGCTCAGCCCCTTGCGCTGATCGCGCGGGGCACGGCGGCGGGCATTGGCGTAATCCTCGCGAATCACATCGAGGTCGCGCACCGCGCCGAGCATGCGCGTGAGTTGCCGTGCTTCCTCACGAAACTGCCGGGTGGCCGCGTTCGGGTAGACCCCTTCCACGGCCTGCCACGCCGCGCGCAGCCGCCGCGACGCGACCCGCATGTCGTGAACGTCCTCGATGTCTTCATCAAGGAGAACCGCCTCGCGATGTTCGACCATCTGCCGGAATCGAATGTCGAGAATCGCCCGCGCCGCGCCCGCCGCGTCGAGTTCGGAATGAAGATCGGGAATGGACCACGCTTTCGCCATAGGAAGAAAAGGATGAAGGATGAGGGATGAAGGATGAAAAAACGGATGGTATATTCGCGGAACACAACCGATTGCGGCGACGTCGGACCAAACCGCAACATAAGACGGATACGGACTCCCCGACCGTGAAGGAGGAGCGTACCGGACAAGAACGTAAAGGAAAAAGCCAATGCCCACGCTGCCCGAATACATCGAAGATTTCAAGAAATACCTGATGTACGAACGGAACGCCTCTGAACACACGCTCCGCAACTACCTGAGCGATCTGGAGCAGTTCCACGACTTTCTCTGCCCGGTCGATACGGCGGGCGGACGCCGCGAAGTGCCCATCACGGACATCGACAACATCACCATCCGCGAGTACATGGCGTCGCTCTACGACAAGAAGAAAAAGAAAACGTCCATCGCGCGCAAACTCGCCACGCTGCGGACCTTCTTCCGCTACCTCTGCCGCGAAGGCGTGCTGGAACTCAACCCCGCGCAACTTGTCGCCTCGCCCCGGCTCGAAAAGAAACTTCCGAACCATCTCACCATCGAGGAAGCCATCCGCTTCATCGAGATGCCGGACCTCGACACGGTCCTCGGCAAGCGCGACCGCGCAATTCTTGAAATGCTTTATGCCACGGGCGTGCGCGTGTCCGAACTCGTCGGAATGAACATCGAGGACATTGATTTCAAGCACCTCTCGATTCTGGTTCGCGGAAAGGGCCGGAAGGAACGCATCGTGCCGTTCGGCGAACATGCGCGCAAATCGCTCGAACTCTACCTCGGCGTGCGCGGACAACTCCTCGCGCATGCGCCCGAGGACAAGCGCGAAGTCAAAGCCGTGTTCTTCAACTATCAGGGGACGCGCATCACCACGCGCTCGGTCGGGCGGATGATCGACAAATACATCAAGGAATGCGCCGACATTCACCACATCAGCCCGCACAGCCTGCGTCATTCCTTCGCGACGCACCTGCTCAACGCGGGCGCGGACCTGCGCTCAATCCAGGAACTGCTCGGCCACGCGCGCCTGACCACGACGCAGCAGTACCTGCACGTCTCGAACGACCGTCTGATGGAGGTCTACGACAAGGCGCACCCGAAAGCATAAAGAAGGTTTCGGGTGTCCGGTGTCGGGTTTCAGGAAAAGGAATCAGGAATCAGGGATCGGAATCAGGTTTGAGAGGGCGCGGAGCGTCCGAAATATCGCTAGCCTATGGCGCGAGCCATAGGCCAGGTGATCATTCGACCGTGTCAGCCAGCCGGTAGATGAACAGCATCATGAGGATGACGAGGGCGGCCAGAAACAGCAGCAGAAAATTTGAGAAGCAGGCCAGGAACAGGCAGAACACCAGCCCGCAGAGCATCATGTTCGTAATCGAAAAATAGATGCCGCCCGCGCGGGCCATCGAGTAGGCGAAAACGCTGGCCAGCATCGTCAGAAACAGAAACGCTTCCAGCAACGGCATGACGCCGGTGATGACGCGGAAGTCGCTCACGCCCACGAGCGCGCCGAGCGAGGCGACGAGCGCGAGCGTCCGCAGTCGGGTACGAACTTCCTCTTCGGTAAAATCTTCAAAAACCGTGAAGCGCGGCACGGGCAGAACCGGCAGATCAGCGAAGTTGCCAACCGGGACGAGCGGCACGCTGATGCCCACGCACCGCGCGCAGAAATTCGTCTCGGGATCGAAGCAGTCCGATTGATGGCAGATTTCGCAGCGCAATGCCGGAAGTTCGCGCTTGATGGTGAGCACTTCGGTTTTCATCACGAATTCCCCCCTTACCAGAACGCCCAACTGAACAGATAAATCAAGATTGCCACGATACAGAACGTTCCGCCAAATCCAGCCAGCGCCAGGGCGGGCCAGTCCTCCGTTTCACGCACGCCCTTCCGGACCAGTTCCAACGATCCCCAGACAAGGCAAATGAAACTTTCGAGAAATGAAAGCAGGTAGATGAAACCTCCCAACCAGCTTTCCTTCACCATCACGGACGTCCCGAGAATGGCCCCCACAAACGGCAAAGCCGCCAGCAAGTAGAAAATCGTCGCCCGATTGAGAAAGGGAATTCCATCGAATGCCGCTCGAAGCGACGCCCGGTCCCACGTCGGCGGCGAACCGCCGTAATTCGAGAACATCCGCGAAGCCTGCATTGGCGCAACCACCGAGCCATCCGTGCTGATGCCGACACACCGCGTACAAACACCCGTCTCCGGCGTGAAGCAGTCCGCCTGATGGCAGATGTCACACCGGGTTGCCGGAAGTTCGCGTTTGATCTGGAGAATGGTCATTCAGGAATCAGCTACTTCGGAGAACATAATCGAGTAGAAACATGAGTGCGGCCACCAACGGCAGAAGGATCACCAAAAACCAGAAAGGACCGCCACCCAATAACGTTCACAGCAGCGGGATTCGAAGCGGCTTGCGATGCCGCCTTGCATGAGAAACGCCGCTCAAGCCGATCAGCGCGTACATCAGGCTGACAAACAAGGCCAGGCCAGCAAAAGGCATGAATACCAATACATCCGAAACCGACGCAAAAAGTACGCCAATGAAGGGCAGAATGTAGGGTACGAACATCCCCCAGTCCCAGAAACCAAAGTTGTCATCGTCCATGTTTTCAGGAAGGACATCTGGAACACCCGATGGATTCGACTGCAACGAGGGGATCACACCCAGACACCGCGTACAAACACCCGTCTCCGGTTCGAAGCAATCCGCCTGATGGCAGATGTCGCACCGGGTCGCCGGGAGTTCGCGATTGATGGTGAGGAGGCTCATTTCAAAAGTCGTCAACGGGTTCGGAAATCGGAGGTGTCGGAAAGAAAAAATAAAACGTCTTCCAACCGACAACCAGAACGGTCAGCAACAGCAGAACCAGAAGCAAACCAATGCCGATGCCCCTCCAGTTCAATTTCAATGAAGCCCATATTTCTTTCCTATAAATGATCACGCCCGCGATCATGCCCACGATGCCGATGAGCATAGTGATCTGCAGCATGACCGGGCGCAGAGTCATCGGGCTGAAAATACTGATGACAAAGAATATGCCCATCACGAAGAGCCGGTGATAAATAAAACCGTTGACCTCGTCTTCCGCCTCGTCTTCCGCCTGACGTCTGAGGTAGTCGGCGAGAAAACCATTCGCCCCCCTTCCTGCAAACGCGACCGGGGTCGGTTTTTCCTGAAGAACGGTCAGCCCGGCGCACCGCGTACAAACACCCGTCTCCGGCGTGAAGCAGTCCGCCTGATGGCAGATTTCGCAGCGCATCGCCGGAAGTTCGCGTTTGACGGTGATCGTGGACATTCAACTTCGCCATTTCCCCGCTGATGGTTTTTGAAAAATTATTCCGGTAATAACGATGGGCCAAATTGCCTCGGACAGGCGCGGATGCGCCGTCAGGTAATAGCCCCACCCGTGAGGGTGGGGTAACAGACGGCGGAATGCCAAGCCGCAACGCGGCGGCACCGCCTGTGTCGCATCTTCGACGCTCCGGAATTGGCCGCAACGCCACCCTCACGGGTGGGGCTATTGTCTGGCGGCGCATTCGCGCCTGTTCGGAGCAATTTCAAACCCACCGTAATTACCGTTTTAAATTTTCAAAAACCATAAGCGGGAGACTCTGAACTACGCCCCCTCGGGCGGTTGCCAGAGTTCGATCTTGTTGCCTTCCGGGTCATAGACCCAGCCGAACTTGCCGTATTCCGATTCATCGACTTTATCGTCAACCCGGACGCCCTCCGCCCGCAGCGCGTCGAGCGTGGCGTGGAGGTCCGCGACGCGGTAATTCACCATGAACCGCGATTCGCCCGGACCGAAGTAGGTCGAATCGTTCTTGAAGATCGACCAGACGGTCGAGGCTTCGCGCTCGGGCGTCTCATGTTCGCGCCACTTGAAGGCCGTTCCGCCCCACGCCTCGACGGGGATGCCGAGGTGCGTCTTGTACCACTCGCGCATCGCTTCCGCGTCCTGCGCCTTGAAGAAAATGCCGCCGATACCGGTCACACGAGTCATAAGGGGATGCCTCCAGGGGGGAATGTTTTTCGGAATCGAAATCACACTACGTTGGGGAACAGCGGACGTCAATGAAAAGCGATTTGGAACTTTGAAACCGGAAAGCAGGATTCGTTCCGAACCAAATTTCTTCGACACGCCGGACTATGGCAAAATACCGGCGAATTCCCTGAACATCCCGGAGACAGCCATGCTTGCTCAATCGCTTCAGTTCATCACCATCGAGGAATATCTTGAAGGCGAGAAAGAAAGTCCGATTCGCTATGAGTATGTAGACGGCATCGTCTTCGCCATGGCCGGATCGAGCGATAAGCACAATCAGGTCGCCGGAAATCTCTACACGCGCCTCAATCTTCATCTTTCCGACAACCGCTGCCGGGCGTTCATGTCGGACATGAAACTCAAGATTGAAACAACCTTTTACTACCCGGACGTGATGGTTGCGTGCGACCCGCCCGAAGGTCGCGATCCGTATTTCAGAACTCAGCCGGTACTGGTCGTCGAAGTCACATCACCTTCGACCGAACGCACCGATAAAACGGAAAAACTTCGGGCCTACAAAGGCGTTCCGAGCCTGCGCGAATATCTTTTGCTGTCGCAGGAACGCATGGCCGCGCGGTTGTATCGTCGGGTCGGAGATGAATGGGAAGTTCACGTCTTCGGGCGTCCCGACGATGAGGTCCAACTGGAATCCGTCGGTTTGTCGCTGAGTCTTGGTGATATTTACCGGAACGTGGAAGTGTTTTGATCCACCCTGTTCAAAACACATTCTCAATCCACGCGCGCTGCTCCGGCGTATCCGGCACGTCGCGGCCCCGCGCCCGGATGACGCACGCAAACGCCTCTCCGACCGGGATTCCGCCGAGCGCAAGCAACGCCACGACCATCATCGAGGAACGCCCGATACCGGCGCGGCAATGGCACAGCACGGATCGGCCCGCGGAGATTCGTTCGTAAACGTCGCGGGCAAAGGCAATGAACGCCGCCCGTGACGCGGGCACATCGCGGTCCGGTATCGGAAAATTCAGAAA
>JBDRAL010000043.1:0-17939 GCA_039793685.1 Blastocatellia bacterium NZW_1522 | reverse complement strand
CCCACGCGAGCATTTTTCGAATTTCGTCATTGAGCGCCGTAATGTTGTCCGGGACGCACCACACGATTCCGCTTTTAAAGGTTCGCGCCGAAGAGCCGCTTTCCCGCGTCAACGATTCCAGCAAGCCGTGAGTGGAATCATTCGTCATGTTGAATTCCGGAGACAGGATGGCGAAGGTCAACTGAGGCCGGTCGGGAATTGCGTTGCTCTTTTCGGGAAAATACACCCGGTCAACCGACGGACCTTTTGAAAAAACTTCCCGAATTTCCGTTTTCGCCCGTTCGAGAATTCGCGCGGCGGAAATGTTGGCCCGGCGATCCGCGAGCAGCTTGTTCAAATTCGGAGAAAGGCTGAACCAGTATTTTTTATTTTCAGCCGCGAGGTAGTAACTCGAACTGACCAACGCATTCAGTACCGTCTCGACGTTTCCAATATCGAGACCGGGTTCACCGACGGCGAGCCGGATTTCAGGTTCGGTTGCCTGATTTGAAGCCTGCCCCCCGTTCGATTCGAAAAAGATCGTCGCGGCGACTTTTCGATGGAGTCGCGTTTTTTTGATTGCGTCGATGGCCTCGTTGTCGAAACGAACCGCGTGCGAATCCGACTTCCCGCAAATGTCCGTCGTGATCGTTCCTTCAAGACGATTCTCGCCAAGCTGACCGAGGGTGGCAGTTCGAAACAATGAATTTTCGAGCGGCGCCGTTCCGAGCGTAATAAGCGGATCTTTGTGCGCCCCCGCGTATCCGCTTCGATACGCTTCCGAAACCCACAGGGCGAACAATTTCAAAATTCCGCGCGTCCGCTGGAACGTGGGAAGCGTCTGCCACTTCCGTTCGAACACGGAAAGGGTGAGCGGATGAAACGGATATGCCGCGAGAAATTCGTCGCGCGCGGAATCGACCGGGAACCAGCCAGGTAATTGATGACGATGCGACTGCACCCAGTCCGCGTATTCGTTACAGACCTTGACGGCTTCCTGCCCCCAAATTCCTTTCCCTTCCCTATCGACCAAGTTCGCGTCGAATTCGAAAAGCCGCCGGCGAATGATTTCCGAAGCTTCACGTTCCGAAGACATCACCACCGATTTCCCGACCCGTTCCAGCAGTTTACTGATCCGGGTGAAATCGGCTTCGTCCTCGGAGGTCATTTCAAGTTCCGACTTCGGAATCGACACGGCCATGACGATGTTCTTTCGACCGCGCGCTACTTCCGAAAGGTTATGGAGAAAGTGGTACGTCGGCCCTGGAATTCCCTGCTTTCGAAAACGGCTGATGAAGTTCATCAGCTCATCGACCAAGATCAGGCAGGGTCGGTCGGCGGGGAGCATTTCCCGAATGACGTCACCGCCCGGAGGCGTCAATTCCCGATCATGCTCGGCGACGTGGCGAAAGTATTCATCCGAACCGTTCCCGAGCTGCACGGCGATTTCACCCCAGATCGTGCGGCGGAAGGGCGTACCGTCATCACCGCCACGTCCTTTGATTGCGTCGAATTCGTTCCCGACGAAAACAGCGGTCGCCGCTTCCGGATTGGTGGAAATCCCGGCGCGTTCAAGCAACTTCCGGACTCCCGGCCATTGATCCGCCTTCGCCCCACCCCGCGCGAGATGGTAAAGCAAGGTCAGCGCGTGCGTTTTTCCGCCCCCGAACTGCGTTGCCAGATTGAAAACGGCGGAGGTTTCGAGGGTTTCCCCTGAAAGCCGGCGGATCACTTCGGTGGCCAGCGTCGTCAAATTCGCCGTCAGGAAGGTTCTCTCGAAGAATCGCTTGGGTTCAAGGTAATCAGCCGCCGCGCGATTCAGCCGGATGTCATCGAGGTGAACGGCAAACTCAGCGGCGTCCAATGGTTTTCCAAGGACAAGGTCCTCACGGGGTTGTGCAACTTTGAACCAGGGTTGAAGCGGCATAGATCAGGAAAAACCTTCGAAAATTGGGAAAACGAATCTCCGCCTTCGCAATCCAAGGCGAGAATTCGCAATTGGGGATTTCAGGAAATCGAGTGAATCAGTTCGACCGCGCGATCAAAAACAGCCTGGGCCTCGGCGGGATCAGTCTCGAAAAGACGCTTGAAGCTGCGGGCGCAATTGGCGTGAGCCGATTTGGAGGAGGTAAAACCATCCACGATCTGGCGGGCCTGGACGGCTTCCGCCGAATTGCCTCCCGTCGCGGCCTTTTTCAACTGCGGATGTAAAACGACAATCACCATCGCCCGCTCGCGAAACAGATTTTTCCGTTTGGCCGAATCGTCAAGTTTGAAAAACTCGATGGTCACAAGCGCCCGGTGTCGTTTGTGACCACTCGCGGCGGCGGGTTGCGGAGACACGCCGTGAAACTTAATGACCGTTTCCGGTTGATCGTCAAAATCGCCGATTGGGTAGAGGAGAAACGGCTTTTCCTTTTTCAACTTCCGGGGGTCTTCCCCCTTCAGTTCGTAGTTCCCGGCAATCGGGAAGTAATCCTTTTTGAGAACCGAATTGCAGGGTTTGCAGGACGCCGCGTAATTGAAAATGTTGTACGGAAGCAGATAATAGCCGCCCCCGTCCTCGGCGGGCTTCGTCTGTACAACACCCGCGTCAACCAGACTTTTCGGCATCTTCCAGACCCGGACGTTGCTCTTTGGCCGAAAATGCTCCACATCCTGCTCGCCCTTGCCGAGTTCGACCCCTTCAAGTTTGCGCTCGCAGTAGGCGCACTTGCCCTCGCCCTGCAACCGCATGTAGACGGCCTTTACCTCGCTCCAGATCGAACTGGATTCCTCATAAAACCCCTGCGTCCGAAACGTTTCGGTCCGGTCCTTGGCTTTTTGAAGCCAACCAGACGCTTCCGCTTCAATCAGGGGTTCAAGTTCACTTTTGGAAATGACGTAGCCGATCATTTTCCGTTCTCCATGCCTCGGCTCATTTGGGCCAGCAGTTGTTTCGCGGCTTCCGTATCGCCTTCGCGGGCTTTCAGCGTCAGTTCCTTCAGATTGCGTTTCATCCCCGGCGCGCGTGTCGATTCAAGACCGAAGTAATCAGTCAGCAACACCTGGTCGGCATCCAGGCCGTGAACCGCCCACTCGACACGCTCGGCCTTGCTCGACTGTCCCGGCCCCGAAGACATGACGATGATGTTCATCCATTCGAGGGTTCCGACAATCAGCGGACTATGCGAAGTCACGATGAACTGAATATTTGGAAGCTCTTTCGCCAGTGTCGGCAAAACCGTCATCTGCCACTTCGGGTGCAGGTGCAGATCGATTTCATCAACCATCACGATGCCCCGGTTATCGACGAGTTTTTTTCCATCCGGACACGTCATGCAGACGTGATAAAGCAAGTCGCAAACCCATCCGAAATACGCCCGGTAACCATCGGACATGGCCGGAAACGGCACATTCAGGCCGTTTTTTCGAAACAGGTACTCACCGTCTTCCATCTCGCCGGTGAATTCGTAATGCCCCTTCCCGGACAACCGGTTGATGAGAGTCTGGACCTGTTTGAACCGACCGGGGTTTTTCAGGGCATAGTCGGGCAGCCACGAATTCAACGGGATGAGCGAATAGGCGTCTTCAAAGAGACTCTGTACCCGTTGCGCGCGCACGAATGACGAACTCCGGCGACTGCCAAAATCCACCTGCTGCTTCTTCTCGACCCGGCGCGTCGCCCCAAACCCGACGAAGAAAAAGGCGTCGGACTCCGAACTGAAAATCGGATGCCACCGTTCCTCCTCCGGATAATCCCATCGCAACGATTCAAGGTCCCCTTTCCGTTGAACCTTCACGCGGGATTCGATTCGTTCTTCTCCAGGGACGCGATCCTGATCGTGCGGGGTAAATACGGCGTCAATCGAGGAGAACTCTACTGACTTCGCTCCTACTTTCGGTTCACGCCGGATGAGTCGGTAGGGATAGATTCCCGAATCACCAACCGCCGGACCGAGCGCCGCCAGCGCGATGGCCTTGAGCAACGTCGTTTTTCCCATGCCGTTGTTCCCGAGTAGAAGGTTGATATTCGGGAATTGCGGCTCCGGCAGACCAAGCACCTTGAAATCCGCGTCCGGGCGGACGAAATCGATCTCCGTCTTGCGGAACGTCCGGAAATTCTGGATGACGATTGAGTTGATGTACATGGTCTTTATCCAGGAAGATCACTTCCTTCCGGAAGCCTTTCGTAGCCGCTCGTCGCAAGCCAGTTTGATCCACGCTTGAAGGGTCACGCCAAGAGCCTGGCATTCGGCGTCGATTGCCAGAACCATACCGAGCGGGAAATCCACGTTGACCCTTTGCTTGGCCATTGGCTGGTTGGAGAAAAACTTCGAAACATCCTCCCCGTTGGATGCCTTCCTGGCGATTTCCTCGATGTCGGTCGGGACGAACTTCTCATCCGTTGGTTTCTTCATTGAGTCACCATAGCTTTATCAGGCGTACAACCGGCGAAGTGAAAGTTCCAGCGGCGGGCGCTCAATCCGGATGACGTCGTCCCGGTCGGAATGAACTTCCTTGCCCCACGTTGCGGTGTCATCGCGAAACCAGTGCGTCACCCGGACCGTTTCGCTTTCAATCAAAAGGTAATGCCGAATCGCGGGATTCGACGTGTAGATGGTGAACTTGTCCCCCACGTCCCGAACCGCGCTGGTCGGTGAAATCACCTCGACGACCAGGGTCGGGTTGACCAGTACGTCAATGCCCTTGATCGACTCGTACACCGGCTCGTCGCACACCACCGTTGCGTCCGGGTACACAAACAACGGCCAGTCGGGCCGCGGCGCGAGCGTGTTCTTGACCGCGCCGTTTTCCGAAATCGGGCGGCACTCCTTGTCCAGAAGCTGGCGATAGCACTCGCCGACGACGTTGGTCCCGATGCGCGCGTGGTCGCGGCTGCCACCCGACATGGCGAAAATCTCGCCGTACCAGAATTCATGCCGCCGGTCGGAAGCCGCTTCGAGCGCGAGGTATTCCTCGATGGTGTAATCGTCCGGAATCGGTTTTGGTAAAGCCGCCATACACCGTCTCCCTTCTCACCGGATTTCAGCCGATTTCCGTAACGTTAAAACCCAAGGCCCTTCTTGCGGGCAAGCAGACCGTCAACCCAACGTTTTTCCTCGGTTGAAGAAGGATACAGGGCGGACAGGGCCTGCGCGAGTTGCCAGAAACGTTGATCCGCACCGACGCCGTCATCCACGAGGAAGCGACGCAGCGCGTCGCCGCGTCCGGCGGCGAACAGGATCATCGCCTGATGGATGCGGTCGAGTACCGAGTTTCCGGGGGGCGGCGCGTTCTTCTCGCCCCATCCGCCGGCCTGGGTTTCCTCGGCGTCCAGCATTTCGAAAAGGCTTTGTTGCGGAGATTTTTTCTTTCGCGCCTGTCGCGGCGATTCTGCTTCGTCCTTGCCGAACAGGTGTTTTGTCCGCTCGGAAACCGGCAGCAGGCGCGCCGTTTCACCCTTGACCTCGACCAGCGCGGTCAGGTGTTCGAGATGCGCGCCGAGGCCCTGCGCGATCTTACGCGCGGCGTCGAATTCGAGCGCGAAGCCGCCGACCTTCTTTTTCTTCGATGAAGAATCGTCTTCTTCGTCGGCGTCGTCCGCTTCCGCGTCGCCGTTGGACGCGCTTTCCGGACGGTTCGCGCCGAGCGTCCACAACCACATGGCCGTCAGCCGGGCGTCTTCCTCAAACGCCGACGTGTCGGCCCCCTCGAAAACCAGCCCCAGGGCTTCCTTCGAAACGGCGGCCCAGACGTGTTCAAGGTAGCTTCGGAGCGTGACCACTTCCCCGCTGGCCTTTTCGACGCGGCGGTAACGGGAGAAAATTTCGAGCGCGGGGCCGAGGCAGGCGAAAATGGCGTCCGCACCGACAACGCCTTCCGAGGCGAGTCGCGGCAGCCATTCCTTGATTCGTACGGGAAGCTCGCGCAGCACGTCGCGCCAGTCGCCGATGTTGTCGTCATCATCCGCGCGTGGGCGGCAGACAAGATGAATGGAGGAAGCGAGCGCTGCGGAATCCTGTGCCCGTTGCCGCGCAGGCCTCTCAGTATCAATCGGCCAAGACCCGGTAATTGTCCACCCTGAGTTTACAACCGAGTTCAGTAAAACTTCCCAAGCAGACGTTTGTTTATGAGCAAAAACAATGACCGCTATTCCTTGTTGTTTCGTAACCAAACGTGATTGCTGAAAACTCAATTCCATCTGAGATTCAAACCAATTTGAATCCTTAGCCCCTCGCCCATCCGATTCGGCATTTGGATTCACCACGATCTCAAGGCTCTTTGGTGAGACACCATTTGAATCAAACCAATAACTATCCTTGAAATCGTTTGGTAGGTGGCGACGATGCCAAGAAAGAAAAAAGTCAGCAAGATCACTATAACCAAACGCATCGTAATAAGGCGGGTCAGTGATTACTGCATCAACTGAATCTTCAGAAAGTGGTGTTTTTTGGGCGGGATGTTGAGATGCTTCCCCACTGTTATTTAATGAACTGCTTACATGCTGAATAAAAAGCTGTACCCATTCAACTTGAGCTAGCCAGTTTCCACCCTTATCACCCAAAGGGGCAGCCTCCACGAAATCCCAAACCATCGGCATCTTGTTTTGAGCCGCATTTGCACCAGAAATCGCTTCAATCGTGTTTTTCCAAGTACAGGTCGCTCCATTCAGGTCTTGGGTTCTCCCTAACG
Organism: Blastocatellia bacterium NZW_1522; assembly: GCA_039793685.1. Taxonomy (GTDB): domain Bacteria; phylum Acidobacteriota; class Blastocatellia; order Chloracidobacteriales; family Chloracidobacteriaceae; genus JAAFHI01. Next base: position 11,285 of record JBDRAL010000043.1, on the reverse strand, counting down.
CAAAACACAAGAGCGTCTGGGTAACGTCACCTATTTCTTGTGTTCTTTTAATACACTGCCCAATTGTTGAAAGCGCAAGTAGTTGTCTTGGTAAAAAGAAGTCAGACCATGTCTCCATTCCATAAGGTTGAACACGAAATCCCAAAGTTCCCTGTGGAGGGAGTGGTTCGGTTGGAATGATTGAAGTTTGTCCTGTGTGAAAATCAATGCGCTGGCTAAGTTCCGTTTTCGATTTCCTAACAGCAGTAAGGTCATCTTCATTTGGAAGGCGATAATTACGCCCGACCTCATCCAATCGTGAGGTGATCACGCAGAACATTCGCGCATCCACCGTTCCCCCACGCCGTTTTTTTAATTGATTGCGAACAGATGCGACCGGTGTCGTGTATCCACAAACCCGACAGGTTGCCGATCCACGCTGTACCGTGCCGTCAAACCTCGGTGCAGCAATTTTCCGTCCCGAAGTCGTCGAGACCCATTCCTTGTTGCGTTTTTCGATGATGTCGAAATCGACCCGCTTCCCTTCCCGGTCGGGAATGATTTGGAGCGCAACCGAACGTCGGTCCTTCTTCGCCAGCCATAACGACCGGATGAGCGGGATTTCCGCGCCGCAGCCCGGCCCTTCGCAGACGACCGTCCGCGCCCAGAGGTAGGCGATGGGTGTCGCGCCGTCTTCATCCTTCGGGTAGAACTCGGCGAGTTCCTTCTCAGCCTGTTCCTTGATCCACGCACCCCACTTGCGGACTTCATCGGCCAATTTCTGGCCGTACTTCGGGATGTATTCAAGAACGACCTTGTTGAGCAGGACCGCGACCGGGTTCAAATCGGAGGCGAAAGCATCAGCCCCGACCCGCAGGGCTTCGAGCGGAATCGCGCCGCCGCCCGCGAAGGGATCGACGAGCAACGGGCGCGGGTAGGCTTCGAGCTTTTCGCTGATGGCTTCAAGCGATTCATCGGGTTTGACGGAGAACTCGGGATGGGTCAGCGCGACGTGGGCGGCGTGCGTGAGCAGGCGAGCGGTTTCAAGAAACGCGGGGACGGTCGAGGCGTCCCAGTTGGCGAAGTCGGCGATGAAGTCGAGCAGGGCGTAGCGCATGTCGCCCCAGCTTCCCGGATTGTCGGCCTTGAGGGTGTGTTCGTTGGTGCGGCCCCAGCGCGTGGTGGTCGCCTGCGTGAGCTGCATGACCTCGCGTTCGCTTCTGGCTTTCTGGGCAAAGGCGATGAGCGCTTTCGCCGCAACCGCACGGAACGCGGGCGGGCAATGGTCGTCAACCGGATCGGGCCACAGGGCGGCGCAGATGACCGCGCGACAGGCCGCCAGCGGACGCCGCGCCCACCAGATGTGAAGCGTGGAAATGTGCCCGTGCCGGATGCTTTTCTCACGGCGGGCATGTTCGGAAATGCGTTTGATGGGAAGATCGACTTCGATGAGTCGCTTCGGCAAAGCCTGCGGCATTCAGGTTTCCTAATTTTCCTTGGTTTCCGTTACCGCCGACAGAATCGTCGAGGCCGGTACTTGGTAATGCTCGATTTTCACCAACGGCTTCCAGCCCAGTTTGGCCGGATTGCGAATGATGTTCAGGTTGGGATCGGTGGCGCAGTCGAACACGACGTAAAGCCAGTAATCTTCCTGAAGCATCGCCGCCTTTTGAAACTCGTTCGGGGTCAGCGCTACGTCCCCAACCGCCGCGCGCCCTTTGACCTCGATGAAACGGGTTTCGAGGAACTTGGTGGGGTCATCCGGCGCGGGCCTTCGGGAAATCAGATCGAAGCCCAGATTGTCGGCTTCAACGCTCTCGACCATCCAGCCGCGGGCCGTTTCGTGTTCGATTGCGACCTGAACGGCGATGCGTTCGATGTCGGCGTCGCCGACGGCGGGCGCGTTTTCGGGAAGCTCGCGCGCGGGATGCGGCAAAACCCAGGCGCTCCCCACCAGCCGGACATCCCCGATGAAACAGTGGCCTTCCTGTTCGAGTTCGGCCAGCCGGGTTTCAAGTCGGCGGTTCAGCATTTCCACCCGGTCGTATGCCTGTTTGAGATTGCCCTCGGCATGGAGCGGAAGTTCCCCGCGCAGGTTTTCCTCCTCCATCTCGCCGATGCGAACCTGCTGGTGGTTGATGAGGGCGTTCAGGCTGATTTCCACATGCCGCCGGACGTTGGCGTTTTCCTTGGCGCGTTGGCCGGCGATTTCGTCCAGAGCATGTTGAAGGGCTTCCCCGACAAGAAAGATTTCGGTGTCGTCCGCCGGCGGAAGATCGGAAGCCCCGTCAGGAATCGCCGTTCCCTGAGTCGCGGGCGTAAGGTCCAGAAAGAGCGTGGCCTGCTTCAAGGTCATTTCGCCGTCGAGTCCCACCCGGACGACCGAAAGCTGACGATGAAGGGTGTTGCCGCGCCCGTCATTGACGTTTGACGTAAACACGTCGAGCCGGTAGGGGTTCTCGGCCCGAATGTCGAAAAACACCGCGCCGCTTTCGAAATGATTTTGTGCCTCGCGGGCGGTCTGTTCCCGAACGGCCTCGAACAGCGGGTGGCCCGGCGTCACCCATTCGAGGGTCTGGTCGTTTTCGACGAGAACACGGTCGAAGGCGAACTGGCGATACTCGCGTCCGAGCTTCCCGAATCGTGGTTCGAGTTCCTCTCCGCGCGTCTGGACGTGATGCGGCAATCGCGGCAGGCGGTATGTTCCCGGACGGCCCCGGACGGGTTGAGGCGTGGCCCCGACCGACATCCCGGCCTTGCGGAAGAAATCCTCGATGACCTCCGGGACGAGACGGCGAGCCTTGGCTTCTTCCCTTCGCCCGATGAGTGACGACAGGTTGAGATTCTTTTTGGCGAGACCTTCGAGCGTCGAGTTGGTGATACGGCGGAAACGTTCCGGATCGAAGTCTTTCACGATGCGGTCGGTGATGTCCTTTTCGCTCGTGTTCTTGGCGTACATCTCGCGAAAGAGTTTTTCGAGCCGGTTAGTCGGAAGGATTTCGCCAACCACGTCAAAGACCTGATCGGTTTGCAGCTCGCTCCGGATCTCCGTCAGCTTTTTGAGCAGGGTGTCGAGCACGCGGCCCTCGCGCGTGTTGGTCGAGACGAAGTTGAAAATGAGGCAGTCGTTTTTCTGGCCGTAGCGGTGGATGCGCCCCATGCGCTGTTCGAGCCGGACCGGATTCCACGGAATGTCGTAATTGATGAGAAACCAGCAGAACTGGAGGTTGATGCCTTCGCCGGCGGCCTCGGTTGCGACCATCACCTGGGCTGATTCTTTGAATTCCTTTTCCGCGTGGATGCGCGTTCCGGGCGTGTCGCGGTCGCCGATTTTCATGCCGCCATGAATTTGCGTGACGGTGAGGCCCCATTCCCGGAGTTTGGCGACGAGGAAGTCGAGGGTGTCCTTGTGCTCGGTGAAGATGAGGAGCTTGAGATCCCGGTTTTCAAGGAAGCCCTGTTCCGCGATGAATGTCTTGAGGACCTTCAGTTTGGTTTCGACTTCGCTTGCCTGGAGCGCCGACGCCTGCCCGATGAGGTCGCCAAGAACGCCGATTTCATCCCCGAGCGCCTCGCGGTCAAGAACCGGGATGATGGCTTCGAGGTCCTCGATGAGTTTTTCGCGGTCCTCGGCGGCCCATTCCTCGAAATCCTCCGGGATGTTTCGCTCAATCTGGTTTTTCCGGTACGCCTCCGGATTTTCAAGAATTTCCTGACGGCGTTTCCGCATTCGTTCGAGACTCGCCCGAACGGCGTTGAGGCTGGAAGCGAACCGACGCTGGAGCATGGCCATCGTGAAGCCGAGTGCCCGTCCGCGCGCCGAGTTTTCGCTCGCGGCCTTGATCGACTGGTCTTCGACGTAGCGAGTCAGCGCCGCATAGAAGTCGTACTCGTCGTCGGCAATCTTGAAGCCGATGGTATCGACGTGCCGCTTGGTGTAGAGCTTCTTTACTTCCCCGGTTTCCGGATCGGGAAAGGTAACGAGGGCTTCCTTGGTGCGCCGCAGGTAGAACGGGGCCTCGTTGCGCTTCATCGCTTCTTCGAGGCTCGTCACGTCGGCGTACACGTCCCGGTCGAGGAGTTGCAAAAACAGCGCGAAATTTTTCGGGTCTCCCTTGTGCGGGGTGGCGGTCATCAGCAGCAGGTGGTCGGTCGCTTCCGAGAGTCGTTCTCCGAGTTCATACGCGTAAGTTTTTTTATCGGAACTGTAAGCGCTCATTTTGTGGGCTTCGTCCACGATGACGAGGTCCCAGTGACTGCGGAGAAGACTTTCCCGCGCATCCTCGACGAGCGAAGCCCACGAAATCGAGGTAATGACCTGGTTGTTTTCCTGCCACGGATTCTGACCGTAATTCATTCGGAGAACTTCGCCCCGAATGACGTTGAAGTCCTCGCGGAACTTGTCCTTCAGTTCCCGCTGCCACTGGAAAGTCAGATTGGCCGGGGTCACGATCAAAACCCGGCGGATGAGTCCCCGGATTTTCAATTCCTTGATGAGGAGTCCGGCCATGACGGTTTTTCCCGCGCCGGGGTCATCCGCCAGGAGAAACTTGATCCGTGGGAGTTTCAGAAAGTAGTCGTAGACCGCCTCAAGTTGGTGCGGCAGGGGATCGACGCGGGCGATGGAAAGGGAGAAATAGGGGTCGTACTCGTAGGCCAGCCCGATCCTGAGCGCCTCCACCCCAAGTTTGAATTTCAACCCGTCCCCGTCAAAAAGCCCTTGTGGGGGCGAAACTTGCAGCAGTTCAATCTGTTTCGCGCTCAAAATCGGGTCGTGGGTTTTCCCCGTCACGACCCCCCTACCGATAATTTTCAGGCTGGTTCCAACCGCCTTGACGGAAATGACCTTCACCGGCTCGGAAAAAACCGGGCCGCGAAGAATGGCGTCTGGTTGGATGGTTGCCGTCATTGGTGCTTTTTCCAAAAATCCTGTTTGTTACAGTCCAAGGACTTCCGTCGCAAGATCGTCATCCCATTTGATCCCCTCGCGCAGGCAACGGCGTTTGAGCTGGAAGATCAGGTCCGAGGATTTGAAGTTACCGTCGCCAACGTGTGCAGCGCGGATTTCCCTGCCCCACTTTTCATATTTGGTTCGGAGACTTTTTCTTGAAGCCATCCCTTTGGCCGGAGACTGCTCGGTTTCGATGGCTTTGACGAAATAGGCGAAGCTGCCAATTGGGTCGGCGCTTCGGGCGTGGACGGCCCGCATCAGGTCGATTACCTGGTCATCGTCCAGTTCGGGGAGTTTTGCCAACAGCCTTTCGTCTGAAACCGACCATTCATTTCCGGTCAATTCCCGATAAGTCATCTCGATTCTGCTTTGATGATGATTTTTTTTAAATGAATCATGTCTCTTTTCTTTAATGGGTGTCTCGTGGACAACGGTTGCCTGTGGGGAAACGGTTGTCCGTCCGATAACGGTTGTCTGGTAGACAATGGTTCCGTCGGGGATTCTGACTTCGTAAACATTCCCGCGTTCCGCCTTGATGGAACTTCCGAAATCAGCTTCAAGTCGAATGACGATTCCCTTTGCTTCGAGTTTCTCAACTGCCCGGATAACGGCGGATTTGCTTAAATTACAAAGGGTTGCGAGCCGGTCGAAGCCGATCTTGCAGGTCTCCGAACGAAAACCGTGGCTCAGGCGAAACAGTCTCACGTAGACAATCTGTTCGTGTATCGGAAGCTGGGGAAGCAGCCCGTCGATGATGGCATTCGGGATCTGGAGATAGCCCGCGGTTGGTTCAACCTGTATCCGTGGGACAACGGTTGTCCGTGGGGGAACCGTTGTCTGAGACAATGGTTCAGGGTTCTCTGAGACAACGGTTGTCGGTCGGACAATGGTTCTTTGAGGCGTAAACGTTGTCCGTGGGGTAATGGTTGCTTCACCAAAAGACCCCTCTTCTTCGGGTGGGCGAGGATTAACTGTTGTCTGAGGGATAAGGGTTTTGGGAGGGTTAACCGTTGTCTGCTGGAAAATGGTTGGATGATGAGGGTCGATCTCAGGGGGTTCGGTCTGCTCATTAACCATTGTCCAGGGGACAATGGTTAATGAAGGGGAATGGTCACTCGCGGAATCGACCGGCTTCAGAACGGTTGTCTGTGAGATAATGGTTTCCGGTAGAACCATTGTCTCTGGGACATGGGTTGATTCAGGGTGAGCAGTTCTTCCACTTGAAAAAAGGGAGGCCGAAGCCTGAACAACGGGACTGTCAACCGAAAGCCCGAGTTCTTCAATTTCTTCCGGAGTAAAAGGGAACTCGGGAGAAGTTTCAGATTCAATCGGGGAAGGGAACTCGTCGGACGAAACGCTCGGCGGGTTGGGGGTAGAAGGGGCTTCACCAGTCGGTTGCGGACGATCGGTTTCGAAGAAGCGACTGAAGACCGAATCCATCTGGGTAATTTCATTTTCGGCGACAGTCACGTTTTTCCAGGCATCGCCGTATTTTCTTTTTTTCGTCATGGCGTCCAATCCTCCGGTGGAGGGAATTCAGTCACAGGGTTTTGCGGGTGGTTTGCCTCGTGGAGGTGGCGGTTTCGTTGGCGAGGATTTCCTTGGAGATCCTCAAATAGTCGAGGGCCCCCGTGGCGGTCGGGTCGTACTGGATGATGGGTTCGCGGGCGGCAAAGGCCTCGGCCAGTTTGACGTTCTTGTGAATCGGGGAAAGGGTCGAGGTTTCGAACTTCTCCTCGATCTCATGAAGAATGTCGCGGCTGAGATTGGACCGGTCGAGAAATGTGGGAAGGGCGTAAATGCTCACGACCCGCTGAAACTCGCGAACCACTTTGCGAAGGGTGTTCATCAGACGCGGCACCGCGTCCCAGGCTTCGGCGCGGCACTCGATGGGAATGAGAATCACATCCGCGGCAACCAGGGCATTGATCGTCGAAAGACCCAGATTTGGTGGGCAGTCGATGACGACGTAGTCATATTCGGACAGTTCGTTGACGACCCCGCTCAGGCGCTGTTCACGGTTGAACTCGGAAATCAGGTCCATGTCGAGCGTGGCGAGAGCAAGGTTCGAAGGCAAAATATCGACGCCGCAGGGGGAGGAGACGACGCATTCCCGGGCGCCGACTTTGCGAAGCATGACGTCGTAAATCACCCGACCGTCGTCCCCATAGTTGTTCAGCAGCCACTTAGTGGCATTGGCCTGGGCATCGAGATCAATCAGGAGGGTGCGTTGCTTGGCGTGGGAAAGACAGGCGGCAAGATTCACCGATGTGGTGGTTTTTCCGACGCCGCCTTTCTGGTTGGTCACGCTGATGGTTTTGGCCATGGGTGGCTAGCCTTTCCGGAACAGGGAAGTGGGGGAACTCGCGACGGCCTCGACGGCGTGTTCGAGTTCGGTGAGGGAAGGCTCGCAGTAGAGCCGGGTGGTTTCGAGATTCTCGTGTCCCGCGAGGGCGGCCACTTCCTGGAGGGAAACGCCCGCGTTGACGAGATTTTTGCAAAAGGTGTGCCGCAAGGTATGGGGCGATGCCTGAATCCCGGCGAGTTTGGCGTAACGGGCGAGCATCAGTTGAACGCCGCGTTGGGTCAGGTGTCCGCGTTGTCCGACAAAAACGAGTTCGGGTTCGCCGGCGCGACGGGCGTACCCGAGGCTTTGAAAGGCGACCCGTGCGTCGAGGTTGAGGGGAACGCGCCGACGCCGCCCGCCCTTGCCGTCCCGGATCAGGAGCGTGCCTTTTCGTTCGGTCAGCGAGACATCCGCCCAGGTGAGGGCGCAGAGTTCGCTGACACGAACACCCGTGTTCAAAAGAATGGTCACAATGGCGAGGTCGCGAGTCGAGCCGGCCTGTTCGACGGTCCGCAGCAACCGGTTCGATTCCGCCTCGGAAAGCCATTTCGGTCCGCCGCGGGGTTGGCGTTCAAAGCGGGGCGGGCGGGGAAGTCCGTTTGGAAGCAGTCCGGCCTCGCCCGCCCAGCGCAGAAAGCTCCGCAGGGTGGCGAGCCTGCGATTGACGGTCGCCGGGCCGAGACCTTCATGCCGCGTGAGCCACATTTTGTATTCCCGCAGATCGACGGAGGTCACGCGGGCCGGGTCGAGGGGTTCGCCGTTGGATTCGCCGTACCACCGGGCGAACCGGTCCAGATCGCGCCGGTAGGTCTGAATCGTCAATTCACGGCGTTCGGATTGACGCAAATAACCCGAAAACCGGTCAAGGGTTGGAACGGTCATGGCGTACTCCTTTGGACGGCACGAGGGCGGCGCGGATGTTCCACGATGAGTTTTTCAGGGGATAGAGCCTTGAAACGGGCGGTATTCTACGATGAGTTTCAGGAAAAGTCATCGCGGAAATTTAGTTCTGCGATGAGCTTTCCGGCCCTACAGCCCCAGTAAAATTCGAAGCCGGTCCTCGACCATCCTCAGGGTTTCCGCCGATACCACGCCCATTCGCTTCACCAGCCGGGCCTTGCTGACCGACCGGATCGCTTCGCACATCGCAAAACTCGAAACGTTCAACCCACCTTCCGGCGGGGCCAACTCGACATGGGATCGAATCCCTCTGGGTCGCGAGGTGATGGGAATCAAAATCACCAGGTCGGCGAATCCCCGGTTGAAACCGTCATCCGACACAATCAAACCCGGGCGCGTCCCGGCCTGTTCACGGCCCTTTGTCGGATCGAGAGAAACCAGCCATACATCCCCACGCAGCGGTTCCGTCACGAAACGTCAACTCCGTCGGCGATGGTCGTTTCCCATAATTCGGTTTCGTTATCAGGCTCAGTGGTGCTGGTACGGAATTTTCGAAAGTCCTCGCTCAGCCCTTCAAGAAAGAGGGTTCGGCGGTATTGTTCGAGGGCTTTCTCGACGATTTCCTGCATTGTCTCGCCGCTTTGGGCCGCGAGATCGTGTAACAAGGCATGTGATGAAGTACTGATACGGACTTGGGTTGTCGCCATATGGAAGTCTCCATTGGCAAACTAAAAGGGCGATTCAATTTAGTCAACTGATTTGTTGACAGATCGGTGTTTTTTTACATAACCTAAGTTATCAGACTATTATTCCATCTATCCTAATTTGAAGTCTGCGGTTCCACATTTTACATGGATGGTTTCCCGAAAGCAGGTCACCAATGCCAATGCCTTAAAAAATTCTTTTTTTCAGAAATTAAAGATAAAATTCCGCCTTCCGTATATTTTCCGCCGAAAATAATTTTCCGAACGGGCCTTCTCAACGGAAATCATAAACCACGCTCACAGGAGGAACTTCAATGACCCGATTAAAACAATTGGTGTTCGGTATGATGGTATTTGGAATCCTTGGCTTGCCCGGCCAAATCCCGATTTCGCCTTGGAGGAACACCGTGATGGCGGATTCGCCGCAGTTCCCAAAAGGTGTCTACGTCGGGAAGTTCGCCACGATCGACTTCAAGGCGGATATGTCCTTTACCGTGACGTATGAAGGGCAGATCGTTGTGCGGGGGAAATACACCGTGAAAGACAATCAGGTCGTCCTCCACGACAAGAGCGGACCAAAGGCCTGTGTCGGAATGGACCCAGGCACTTACGAATGGTCACTCGAAGGCGACAAATTGTCCTTCCTTCTTCTGGACGACCCCTGTCCGGGCCGCCGAATGATGCTGAAAGACGCCACGTACACGAAGAAATAAAGTTATCGAGGGGCTGGAGGGTTTCGGTTGCTGCCGTTCAATTGGATTTGACTCAAAAAGCTACGAAACCCGCCAGACTCCCAAAACTCACTTTACCGGGATCATTTTCGCCGAAAATGTCCCTTTGAACGAATTCTGTCCATCGCTCAGATCCACCGAACCAGCAACTTCATCCCCGCTGACCGACGTAATCGTCACTTTTCCGGTTGTTTTGGATTCGTTCAAGTAGGCCTGGTCTTTTTTTCCGCCCGCGAACATCGCAATCGAACTCCCGAACCCACGAGTTACCTTGTATTGGAACGGTCCGCCATCGGGCTTGGCCACCGGGTAATCGCCTGGCTCAATGGGCGTTTTGGCGTCGCCCCCCTCCTTGCCAACGATCTGGAAAACGACCTGGGTGCCATCGGTTTTCGGAGTTTCGCCAAGCGAGATCATGCCCCGCGATCCATCCTGTTCGTAGTCGGCAATGTGAAAAGAGTAGGATGAGGCGTACTTGACCTCATTGTTTTTGGACAATCCGATTGGCGTCGAGTAAATGAAGCCCGACTTTACTTCGAGTTTTTTCGGAGCCCCGCCTTTGGCGCTAACCTCGAGATTTTTCGCGCCACCCGCGCCGCTACAGGCGGCAAGGAAAAACGTCAACGCAAGCGCCGGAATAAGCGAAAGCAATTTGGATCGAGTCTTGGTCATGGTTCCCCCTCCAACTTTGATTTAAAGAAGTTGGCATCTCGGGGAACCGACAATCTCCGAAGAGGGTGGTACCACGAGGCCTACCTACTTTGTTTTCGCAAAGGGGTATCTTTGTTCCCTCTGGCAATTTCGACAATGGCTTTAATGGTGGGAGGGCACGCGAGGAATCAGTCTTGGGGGCTGTGAGTCCCGGTTATTGGTAACGAACCCGGTTAAATTTCCCCACCAGCCAATGAATCCACAGAAAGGACAACAACGGACCGACAACCAGGAAGCCCCAATACCGTTCAACCTTCATCAAACCGTCCAACCCCTTGTACATCCAGAAATTCGGGAAACCGGAAAAAAAGACCATCGCCCATCCCGGCAAGAACAAGCCCAGTAACGGAAAATAAAGCGGAAGACTGACCATTTTCTGCCAGGCCATCGCCTGAATCTTGTTTTTGGAAAGGGTCGGAACGGCCAGAGCCAGTATCGGCGTCAGGGTTCCGGCCCCTGCTGAAAAGACAAGCCCAGGCCACCAATGGATGTCATGAAAAGGGCTGGTCAGGAGAAGGCAAAAAGTCGCAGCCGTGGAAAGAAGGAATGGAGGAATCAACCGGCAAACGACAAACCATCGCCTTGAAACCGGGAGGATTGCGTACACCTTGGAGACGTTTTTGTCCGTCTCATCAACCATCACCATCGCGTAGATGAAGCCGAACGCAAGAGATCCCTGCATGGATGCCAACATTACGATGAAATCGACGTTTTCCCGGACAAATGGGTAGGTTTTACCGACATAAGGAACGACGTACCGGTTAACGAGCAATGTCATTACCGGCAACAGGAGAAACACTTTCAGGGAGTTATCCCGAAAGACCAGCCGAAAATCGTTAATGGCGACGGTAAGGAGGCGGTTCATCGGGCTACGCTTTCACGACGTTCTTTTTGAAAACCTTTGCGGAGGCCAGATAAAGTACGGGAATCCAGCCGGCGACCAGCAGATACCCGTAAATGAT
>JBDRAL010000042.1:0-123197 GCA_039793685.1 Blastocatellia bacterium NZW_1522 | reverse complement strand
CCGTGGACGCTTCCGGCGAACCTCGGCATCTCGTTCGGGCCGGAATTCGACTACACGGCGGTCGCGGTCGGCGACGAAGTGTTCATCGTGGCCGAAAAGCTGCTCGAAGACCTCGCGAAGGCGTTCGGCTGGCTGAAATACGACCGGGTGGCGACCTTCAAGGGCGCGGCGCTCGACCGGAAACTGGCGCGGCATCCGTGGCTCGACCGCGATTCCCTGCTGATGGTCGGCGACCACGTCACGCTCGACGCCGGTACGGGCGCGGTCCACACCGCCCCCGGCCACGGCGCGGAGGATTTCCAGATCGGAAAAGCCTACGGGCTGGACGCCTACTGCCCAGTCGATCATCGCGGGCACTTCGTCGAGGACGTGGAACATTTCGGCGGGCAGATGGTGTTCGACGCGAATCCGAACATCATCGCCTTCCTCAAGGAAAACGGGACGCTCGTCAAGGCGGAGGATTATCCGCACAGCTACCCGCACTGCTGGCGGACCAAAACGCCGACCATTTTCCGGGCCACCCCGCAGTGGTTCATCTCGATGGACGCCGCCGGACTGCGCGGCGAGGCCATCGCGGAAATCGCGAAGGTCAAATGGCTTCCGACGTGGGGTGAGGAGCGGATGAAGAACATGTTCGTCAACCGCGGCGACTGGTGCGTCTCGCGCCAGCGCGCGTGGGGCGTGCCGATCACGGCGCTGCGCTGCGCGAAGTGCGGCACCGAGCATGCGAGCGCCGAACTGATGGACCGCGTCGCCGAGTTCTTCGACAAGGAAGGCGCGGATGCGTGGTACCAGCGTCCGGCGTCGGATTTCGTGGACGCCGAATTCCGCTGCGGCGAATGCGGCGCGACGGAATTCGACAAGGAAATGGACATCCTCGACGTCTGGCTCGATTCCGGTACAAGCTGGCAAGTGATGGAACGCGCTGGACTTGCGACCGACGACGGCTATGCGTCGGATGTTTATATCGAAGGTTCCGACCAGTATCGCGGCTGGTTCAACTCGTCGCTCATTGTCGGCCTCGGCCTGCGCGGTCGCGCGCCCTACAAACAGGTCGTGACCCACGGGTACGTGCTCGACAAGGACGCCCGCAAGATGTCGAAAAGCCTCGGCAACGTCATCGAGCCGCAGGAACTCATCGACAAGAGCGGCGGCGACATTCTCCGGCTCTGGACGGCGAGCGTGGATTACACCGAGGACATCCGCATCGGCGATGAAATCCTCGCGCGGATCGGCGACGCCTACCGCAAGCTGCGGAACACTTTCTGCTATCTGGTCAACAATCTGGCCGGATTCGACCCGGCGACCGATGCCGTGCCGACCGCCGAACTGATCGAAATCGACCGCTGGGCGCTCGCCAAGACGAACGACCTCGTGGCGAAGGTCCGCGCGGCCTATGAAGCGTACAATTTTCAGGGCGTTTACTTCGCCGTGCTGAATTTCGCGACCACCGAACTTTCAAACGTGTATTTCGACGTGTTGAAGGACCGGCTCTACACCTACGCGCCGAAATCCGTCGAACGCCGCTCGGCCCAGACCGCGCTGTTTGAAATCACGCACCGGCTCGCCCGGCTCGTCGCGCCGATTCTGGCCTTCACCGCCGATGAAGTCTGGGAAAAGCTGCCCGGCGAAAAGGCGGCGTCGGTTCACATCGCCGAACTGCCCCACCCGGACGCCGCGCTCGCCGACGCCGACCTGCTCGCGCGGTGGGACACGCTGCTCGATATTCGCTCGCTCGCGCTCAAGGAAATCGAAAACAAGCGCGCCGCCGGAGAAATCGGGTCGTCGCTCGAAACGCAGGTCACGCTGACGGCGGGCGGCGAAACCTACAAGGCGCTCGCGGCCTACGGCGAGACGGCGCTGTCGTTCCTGCTCATCGTGTCGAAAGTGACGCTCGTCGAGGGCGACGGCGAACCGGCGGCGGCGGTGGCGAAGGCCGACGGCGAAAAGTGCGAACGCTGCTGGCACTATGAAACGACGGTCGGCCACGACACCGACTTCCCGACCATCTGCACGCGCTGCGCGGAAAACGTCCGCGCGGGCTGGCTGTAAAACGCTTCCCTCACTGACGCTCGGAGTTCCATACCGGTGGCCGGACGGTGACGTTCATCCGCCGGTATGGAATCCCGAGCGTCAGCGAGGAAAAGAAAGAATGATACCGCCGGGATTTTTTTCTCGCTTTGGGAAGTGACGCAACTCGCGCCGCCCGTCGCGCTTCTCCGGATAGCCCCCAATTCATTTCATCTTCAAAAGGACGACACTCATGTCCCGATTCGTTTCCCTCTCTTTCGCCCTGCTGCTGGCCGGCACGGCGATTCTTCCCGCGCCCGCCCGCGCCGCCAGAAACGTTGCCGCCGCGCCGGTCGCTTTCACGAGCGCCTACACCGACCTCAATACCCAGTGCAAAGGTGACCCGAAAGTCACGGAAGGCGACATCCCGCAGCAGTGCAAGGGATACGGCGGCTATCGGATCGCCATTTCCTACAGCGCGACGGCCTCAATGATTTCGGTCGAATCGCTCGACGGGAAGGAAACGAAATACCTCGCGACGCAGGCGTTTGCCTATGATGGCCAGAAAGGCCGCAAGATCGAATGGCGGATGGCCGACGGCAAACCGTTCGCGATCATCATGCGAATTACCAAATATCGCGAGGATTCCAACTTCGACAATCCTTACGACGTACGGCTCAAAAGCGGCGAAGCCCTTCTCATCAAAGGACTTCCGGGTTACGACCAGATCGACGCCGAAGTTGACGCGAAAACGCCCAACGCCAACGTCGAGGCCCGCAAGCTCGCCGACGCCGGGTTCGGCGGCGGGAAATGAACGGCCACGGTTGAATGTTTTGGAAAAAGCCTCGCCTTCGCGTGAGGCTTTTTTCTTTCCCGGCGAGTCAACTTCCCTCTCGCCGGATCGTCGCCCGACGAATTACCATTGAACGGCAATCCCCGAACACAGCCGGACAATTTCAAAATCGTCACAAACCGGTCTGAAACCGCCGGAACCCCGACGTACCGTGGCGGCGAACTTCCTCCTCATTCTCCGGTTCGCGAGGTGGCTTTTATGGCCCCGAAAAAAGTTTCTTCCGGCGTTTTGTACCTCCGCTGGGCCGCGCGGCTGACCAGCCTGTGCAGTCTCGGGATGCTCGGTCTGTTTCTTCAAGGTTTCAATCCCGCTCAAGTCCGCCCGAACGAATGGGTCGGGATGGCGTTTTTTCCATTCGGGCTGATGCTCGGAATGATTCTTGGCTGGAAATGGCCGGGGGTCGGCGGGCTGGTCGGTCTTGGCAGTCTGGCCGGGTTCTATCTGGTGTTCGGGCTGTTCTTTTCGGCGCGGTTTCCGTCCGGACCATACTTCGCCCTGTTCGCCTTTCCGGCGCTCCTGTTCGCGCTGGAAGCGTGGTTCGCCAAACACACGCCGCGCCGCCCGCGCCCGGCCTGATTTGCCGTATTCCATTGAAAGAAAAGGGATTCCCCGATGCCGCACTGCATTTTCGAATATTCCGCCAACATCGTTGAAGAACCCGACTGGAAGACGCTGCTGCGCGAAATTCACGATGTTTTGATGGCGACCGGGGAATTCACGTCGCACGACATTAAAAGCCGGGTCGTCCGACACGACCGGTTTCTGGTCGGCGACGGGTCGGCGGACCGGGCGTTCGTGACGCTCACGATTCAAATCCTCGACGGACGCTCCGACGCAACCAAGCGGGCCATCAGCGACGCCGCGCTCGAACGTCTCGTCGCGGCCTTTCATTCCACCCGCGAAGCAAAGTTTTTGAGCGTCACCGTCCAGATGTGCGACATTCACCGGGCGAGCTACGGCAAAACCGTCGGTTCGCCCGGCGAATAGCAATCGACACACGGAGAATCCTCAATGAAATCAGGTACTTGCCCGAAATGCGGTCAAACCGAGGTCTATCGCCACGACGGCAGCCGGCTGGCCAGCGAACAGGTGATGCTCAACGACGCCCTTCTTTTTAATAAGGCCACGTCGCCCGACAAGTACGTCTGCGCCGCCTGCGGTTATCTCGAATACTACGTCCCGGCTCGTGAACACCTCGACCTGATCCGCAAGGAATGGGAAAAAGTGACCGGCCAATGACCGGCATCATCCGCATTGCCGTTGAATCCGACATCCCGGGCATGCACCGGGTCCGGATCAGCGTGAAGGAAAACGCGCTGAGCAACCCCGATCGCATCGGTCCGGCGGATTATTGCGCGATGCTGTTCGAGGACGGCCGCGGCTGGGTGTGCGAACTGGACGGCGAAATTGCGGGTTTCGCCGTCGCCGACCTGAAACGGGCGAATGTCTGGGCGCTGTTCGTCGCGCCTGAATTCGAACGGCGCGGCATCGGACGCCGCCTCCACGACACGATGATGGACTGGATGTTCGACGCCGATCCCGCGCTCGACCTGGTCTGGCTCGGCACCGCGCCGGATTCCCGCGCCGAGGGCGTCTATCTGGCGGCGGGCTGGGCGCGCATCGGCCTCCAGCCGGACGGCGAAATCCGGTTCGAAATGTCCCGCGAACGCTGGCTGGCGAAAAAACTCGCCGGTTGACAGGGCGGAAAGCGGTGGCTAGTATCGCAGCCCTTCTTTGAAACGTACGCCGGAGTGGTGGAATCGGTAGACGCGCCGGACTCAAAATCCGGTGAGGGCAACCTCGTGTGGGTTCGAGTCCCACCTCCGGCACCAAAAAAGCCGCCCAACCGGGCGGCTTTCGCGTTCTCAAGTACGGAAAGCGCCGCCAATTCATCGCGCACGAGGGTGTCGGGTCGCCGCACCGCATCGGATTTCTTGTTTTTCGTTCGCTTGAGTCCTACCCTGTGAGTGGAAAGGAAGGGTGACGATATGCCAGCCACAAAGCCAGCGCGCGCAAAAGTCACGGCCCGCTCGAAGAAAGTGAAAAAAGCCGCGGTTCAACCAGTCGCCAAAGTTTCGGCGAAGACAACGCCGGTTGCTCCGAAGACGCGCCCTCGTATCAGCGCGGGCGGACGGGCAATGCTCGCCTTCCTTGAAGGCATCGAAGAAGACATCGCCAACGGCGACTATGTGCCGTTTCACGACCAATGAAGACGCTTTTTGATACGTCCGCCTTTATCGCCTACAGAAGAATCATTCGAGAAAAACAACTTGAAACGGACTATCTGTCCGCTGTCGTCCTGGGCGAGCTTGTCGCCGGAGCTTTCCGGGAGGACCGAGTCAACCAACTCCGCGCCATCCAACAGAAATATCAGCGTCGTCAGCGATACGTCGTTCCCCACGGTGAAGACTGGTGGGAAGCCGGGAAGATTATGAACCGGCTCGCCCAACTTCACTTTCAACAGACCGGCGCATACCCCAAATGGGCGACGGACCGAAAATACAACCTCATTCGGGACGTTCTCATCGCCAGAAGCGCGAAGGCTCACGGCGCGACGGTCATCAGCGACAGCGTGGACTTTCCTGAAATCCAGCGTGTCTACAAATTCAAGTGGATACGAGCTTCCGAGTTCTTCGGGCAGTAAAGCGATTTCGAATGAACTTTCGACGACGAGCCGACTCTCCTGATGCAGCCTGTGTTTTTTCAAAAACTTCAGGTGGCAAAAAGCGCGCCGAGCTTTGAAATGGTCGGTTCGGGAAGCGGCTTTCCCTCCCGCTGGTGAATTTCAATCCATTCATCCACCAAATCGCACAATTCGGCGTAGACCTGTTTTTCATCATTCCCATGAACGCCGCCGAGGAAAAACCCCGGACACCGCCCCACATAGCATCCGTCTTCATCCGACCATTCAACGATTTTCAGATAGAGATCGCTCGGTTTCATTGTTTCATTCCCGTTCAATGAGCGTTCATCCAAACGGTAGAACTCATCCCGCAAAATTGGAATCGGCGTCATTCAAAAATCCAATTCGTAACCGATTCCCCACCTCCAACGTTCTTCCCTGCATACGTTCGCCTCAAAACTGACCACTGGCGGCTGACGGCTGGCGACGGAAAAGGTCGGCTTGATTCGGGACGCCTTCGCACCCATAATCGGCGAACGTTCATTTCTCTTGGAAAACGGAGTTTTTCGCCATGATTCGGAAGCATTCCATGGTCGGGCGCGTCCGCCCGTCGGTTGCCCTGACCGCGCTGTTCTGCGTGGTCGCCCTGTTCGGCGGCGTGCTGTCGTCGGCCTGTTCGAGCAGCAGCGCGAGCAACGCCAAGCCCCAGCCGCCCGCGTCGCCAGCGATGGCGAACCTGCTCGGGAAGGACGACGGATACGCTTTTTCCCTGATGTACGGCGCGGACATTCAGGGCAACCTCAACGATTGCGGCTGCCCCAAGCACCCCGAAGGCGGTCTGGCGTGGCGGATGGGCTACGTTGACGGTTTTCGAAAGATGAGTCCCGACGCCCCCGCGATTCAGGTTGACGCGGGTCGGCTGTTCGCCCACACCATCGGCGTTCTTCAGCCATTCGACCGGACGCGCAACAACTGGGTGCTGAAGGCGTATCAGCAGACCGGTTTCGCGGCGGCCAACATCAGCTACTACGAACTGCCGCAGCTCGTCGAACTGCTCGTCAAGCCGGATGTGGAAGCGAAAAAGAAGGAATATCCGTTCATCGAGAAGATGGTGTCGGCAAACGTCAAGCCGGCCCGGGCCGAATTCGCCGCGCCGAAGCCGTACGTCGTGGAAACCGTCAATTCCAAGCGCGCGCCGAAACCGATTCGCCTTGGTTTTACCGGCGTGACGATGGCCGATCCGACCCCGCTCGCGATGCCGAACATCGGCTTCACGGTCGAAGACCCGATTGAAAATCTCAAAAAGGTGCTGCCGGAACTCCGCAAGGAATCCGACATTGTGGTCGTGATGGTGTATGGGATGGATGACCTCGTCCAGAAAGTCGCCGCGCTTGAGGGCGTGGACATCGTCATTTCCGCCCACAACCGCGCCGACGCCAATCCGTCGGTCCAGAAAATCGGGAACGTCTCGACCGTCACGGCGTTTGCCCAGACCAAGCAACTCGGCGACCTGCGCTTCTATTTGACCGCCGACGGCAAGATCAAGGAACTCAAAAATACGCTGCCGGTTCTCGACAAGGAAATTCCGAAGGAGCCGACCGCCGAAAAGCTCGCCACCGATGCCCAGGCGGCCATCGAACAGTCGCAGAAAGATTCGATGAACGTCCCGCAGCAACCCGCCGGCCCAACCAGTACGCCGAGCGTCGCGCCGAAAGCAGGCGGCGCGAGATAGTTCCGACCGAAGCTCTTTTTCAAACGGCGACCCGAGTACGAACTGGGTCGCCGTTTTCCTTTGGGAGAAAAAATGGCCCGCACACTCGACGTCCTCGACCGACTCCGCATCAATGAACCCTGTTCTGCCAGATGGGACGAGATGCACGGTAACGACGAAGTGCGTTTTTGCGACCACTGCGCGAAAAACGTCCACAACCCGAGCGCGATGACCCGCGCCGACGCCCTCCGGCTGGTCGAGGAATCGCGTGGCGGACTGTGCATCCGTTACGAGACAACCACCGCCGGGTCGGTGTTCACCCGCGACAACCACGTTTTTTCCTTCCCGAAGCTGCGCCTGTCGCCTCTCGCGGCGGCGGCGTTCGGCATCGCGATAACGGTCACGCCCGCGTTCGCGCAGGAAAACGCCGACCCCGCCTGCCCCAAGCCGGAAATTGTAACGATCCGAAAACCCGCCGCGGATAGTACAGCCACCGTCAGGGGACGGCTTTCCGGGCTGACCTCGGGGTCGCCCATCGGGTGGGTGAAAATTCAACTGGTTCAGGGAACGACGGTCCGGGAAGTCACGACGAATGACAAGGGAGAGTTTGTTTTCGAAAACCTTCCGGTGGGGTCTTACCAGTTGACGACCGAGCCGACAGTAAACTTCAAACCATTTATTCTGAACGACATTGAAGTTCATTCAGCCGAAATCGTGGAGATTGCTGCTCAACTTCCCCGAAATGATGATGAGCAGGCGTTGATTGGTCGTGTCGAGGCGAAACTCAGTCCCTCGTTCGACCCCAAATCCATCCGGTCTCTTCCCAGCGTCGAGAAGCTCACGTCATTTTTCAATGCCGCCACGACCGGCGACGTCGAAGGTCTGCGTCAGTGGTTGAAAATGAAGTACTCGGTAGACGCATTGAGCCTGGAACATGAAACTGCGCTCATTTACGCCGTCCGCGCGCGGAAAATCGAAGCGGTCAAATTTCTACTTGAACACAAAGCCGACCCGAATGTCCGCTCCCTCACCGGGCGCACGACGCTGATGCTCGCCGCGATGAACGGCGACGCGGAAATCATCCATCTTCTTTTAAAACATGGCGCGGACCGGAAACTGACCGACAAAGACGGGCGGACCGCCGTCACCTACACGATGAAAAAAGAAATCGCCGACCTGCTCGATACCTCGACGGCACAATAAATCGGAATGGAGCATGCGGACAGGATGTCCGCGCTCCATTCGCCATCAACGATCGACAAGTTGTTTCGTGCCGCGAGGTTGAAGCTGGCCGGAAAGGCTGGCCGGGACTGGGACCGCGCCGTCCGCCGCCGTGCCGGGGCGCGCCGCGTCGGAAAAGAGTTCCTTAAACATTCCGACGGACGACAGCACGCTCGACGTTTCCATCGGCATGAACACGACCTTGCTGTTCTGGCTCTGGGCCATGTCGCGCAGCGAGTCGATGTAGCGGCCCATAATCAGGAACTGCGCCGGGTTGCCCTGCCCCTGAAGCGCGTTCGCAATCACCTGAATCGCGTTGGCCTCGGCTTCCGCCGAGCGCATCCGGGCTTCCGCCGCGCCTTCCGCCCGCAGAATCTGCATCTGCTTTTCGCCCTCGGCGCGGGTGATGGCCGACTGCTTTTCACCCTCGGCCTTCGTAATCGCCGCCTGCTTTTCGCCCTCCGCCTGAAGCACGGTCGCGCGGCGGTTGCGTTCGGCGGTCATCTGTTTCTCCATCGTGAAGCGGACTTCCTCGGGAGGATTGATGTTCCGGACTTCGACGCGGGTGATTTTGACGCCCCATTTGTGAGTCGCGTCGTCGATGGCGGCGCGCAGCTTGGTATTGATCGTGTCGCGCGAGGAAAGCGTATGGTCGAGGTCGAGTTCGCCGAGGACGTTGCGCATTGCGGTCGTCGTCAACTGCATGATGCTGCCCGTGAGGTCGGCAATTTCGTACACCGCCTTGGTCGGGTCCATAATCTGCCAGTAGACGATGGAATCCACCCCGACCGTCACGTTGTCGCGGGTAATGACCGGCTGCATCGCCAGGTCGGTAAACTGCTCGCGCAGGTCGATCAGGGTCAGCCCGGGGCGAACGCCCGTCCAGTACACCGCCCGGGGCGATTCAAAGAACGGCACGATGATGTGAAGTCCGCTTTCGGCCACCCGGTCGAATTTTCCGAGCCGCTCGATCAGCAGAATGCTCATCTGCGGCACAATCCGGATGGATTTCATCAGGGTGACGAGCACCCCGATAACGGCCAGAAGTACCAGAAACCCGACAACGTATTCCATAACTCCATCCTTTTTCAGTTGAGAGTTCGGTCCATCCGCCATTCCGGCGTTTTCTGGACGGGCCGAACGTACAAAGTTGTGCCGTCCACCCGGACGACCTCGACTTCCTGCCCTTCTTCAAAGGAAGTATCCGCGTCTTCCGGCAATGCCCGCCAGACCGAGCCATACACCTTGATCTCGCTTTCGCCGCGAACGCCGGTGCTTGCCGACACGACCGTGCCGACCTGCCCCGGAAGCGATCGCGCACCGAGCTTGAGATCGGGCGTCCGGCTGCCCGGATCGAGGTATTTGAGGAAGATGGTTCTCGAAAGCGCGGTCAGCACGACCGAGGACAGCAGAAAAACCCCGACCTGAAGGCCCAGCCCGCCGCCCACGAGCGACACCACCATCGCCAGCGCCGCTCCGACGCCGAACCAGAACAGGACGAAACCCGTCGTGAAGACTTCCGCCACGACGAACAGCACCGCGAGCAGCAACCAACCGACCCAGAGATATTGCATCGCTGTTTTCCTGACGCTTTTCGGCTCGACTTGTCGTGACCGTATGGTGACATACCACCGGACCGAAACCAACCGGTTGCCTGTTCGGAAGTTCGAGCCTTGCTCCCGAACCCGTCAAAACGGCCCCGCGTCGGACGTCGGCAGGAAGAAAAGAAACGGCCAAAATAAAAGTCCATCGCCTTTGACGGATTTTCAAGGGGACACACGGTTCCACAAATTATCCACAGGCACCCACTCAAGCCGCCTAAACCACTACACGAACCGGAGCCAACTAAACTACGGTAAAAAAAGATTTTAGCTGTGTTTTGCCCTTTTCTCTTGAAAAATCAGTCATTTGCGGCGAAACGGGGCCTCCGGGACGCCGAAAGCGACCTCAAAATAGCTTGACAGATACTTTAAGGTCCTTTAGATAAGTCGTTGCCAGAAAACAATTTCTCAATTTCTCTTTTCAAATCCGTTCGAGCCAGGGGGAAGATCAGCGGCATCCGTCGCAACGTCACGGATGCTTCGGTCGAGGTTTCTTCGCCGTCAGGGCGAGGAGTCGCGATCTCGGGCGGAAGCCTGTCCCGAAATCGCGGAGAACAACCCGTTCCCCGTGTCCGAGACAGAGGGCAGGAGGAAGGAATCATCTACGAGGAGACGTAATGGAAGACATCAAAGACGCAGCCACTCAATTTGCGGATACGGAACTCTGCTGCATCGAATGCAGCGCCATGTTCGTGTTCACGGCCGGTGAACAGCAGTTCTTCGCGGACAAGGGGTTAAAGAACATCCCCAAGCGGTGCAAACCCTGCAAGACGCGCAAGAACGAACGGTTCAACCAGCTTTTGAGCATGATGGCGACCGACGGAAGCCGTCCGCGGATCCAGGTTGAAGTCGAATGCGCCGAATGCGCCATCACCACCACCGTGCCGTTCCTGCCGACGCAGGGCCGTCCGGTTCTGTGCCGCGACTGCTTCGTTCGCGCGCAGGTCAGCCAGCCGGTCTGCGCCCCGGCGGTCAAGGTGGCGACCCGTCCGGCAGCGTAATTCATTCAAATACAAGGGGATTCAAGCAAAAAGAACGAACCAGAGGACACGCCAAGGGGGGCCGGATCAATTGAGAATGGAGAATTGAGAATGGAGAATCCTCTCCATCACCGATTTCTCGCTTCTCAAGCGGCCTGAGAACCAGCCGGGAGACTCACCACTCAGAAAGGCGTGCGACAACATGACTTGTCAGCCGTAGGCTGCGCGAACCCGAAGCGGTTGGCGCGGCCTTCTTTCATTTCAGCAGCCAGTGGCCAGCCGTCAGTGGCCAGTGGTCAGCCTCCAGTGAAAGCAACCGATTCCTCAACCCGTCTCCCGACTGGCCACTGACGGCTGGCCACTGGCTGCTACTCCGCGCCGCGTCGAGGCAGCCGGATTCGGAATTCCGAGCCTTCCCCCGGTACGCTTTTTACCGAAATGTCGCCGTTGTGGCTCAGAACGAGGTGCTTCACGATGGCCAGACCGAGGCCGGTTCCGCCGACTTCCTGCGAACGGGATTTATCCACCCGGTACAACCGCTCGAAAATTCGGGTCAGATGCTCTTCCTCGATTCCGATTCCCGTGTCGCGGACCGAAATCAGCGTCCGGTTGTCGCCGTCGGGCCGGGCCGTCACCGTCACGCTGCCGCCGGGCCGGTTGAACTTCACGGCATTGATGATGAGGTTCATCAGAATCTGTTCGAGCGCCTGCGGATCGGCGAACACCGTCAGCCCCGCCGGAATTTCCTGATGGAATGCGACCTCGCATTCCTCCAGATCGGAGGCGATCAGCACGGCAAGGTTCTCGACGAATGCCGCGAGGTCGATTTCCACCGCGTTGAGTTTGAGTTCGCCCGCCTCGATGGCCGACAGGTCGGCGATGTCGCGGACCAGATTCTGCATCCGCGTCGCGTGCTTGTTGACGATGTTCAAAAACTTGAGGTTGTTCTCCGTGTCGTAGAGCGCGCCGTTCAGCAGCGTTTCCACATAGACCAGAATCGAGGTCAGCGGCGTCCGCAACTCGTGGGAAAGATTGGAGAAAAACTCGCGGCGCACCCGTTCGAGCCGCAAAAGCTGCGTCACGTCGAAAAAGACTCCGATGGCCCCGGCGACTTCCTCGCTCGGCGGTACAACGAGCGGCGTCGCGCGGAAACTGAACGTCCGCTCCTGCTTGCCGAACACTTCCAGTTCGGCGTCGAACGGCTTGCTTTCCTCAAGAACCTGGCGGAACCCCTGATGAATCGTCTTGTTGCGCGAAATGTCGATCAGTCGCAACGGCCCGGTCATCACCGGCGGCAGGTTGAAAATGTCCACCGCCGCCTGATTGTACAAAACCACTTCCATCTGCGAATCGACGACGAGAATGCCCTCGCGCAGCGATCCGAGAACCGCCTTGAGGAGAGGCTGGGAGTATTGGTCGAGTTGGAAACTCATTGGGATAGTCTTGAGTCTGGACTGAAAGTCTGGAGTCTGGAGTCGAGAGTCTGGAGTCAGAAAAGGAAGTTGTTTGAGGTCAAAACCGAAACATTTGAGTCAGTCTGGAATGCCTTGAGCTGTCGGTAATCGGTCCCAAGACGGCTTTCGGCTTGCACTCAAGACTCTCGACTCCAGACTCCAGACTTTTTTCAGTCCGGACTCCAGACTTTTTAAACTTGCTGTTTCTTCACTTCCACGAACCGGTAGCCGATGCCGACGGCGGTTTCGATGTAGGTTTCGATGCCGAGTTTCTGGCGGAGGCGGCGGATGTGAACGTCGAGCGTCCGGGTTTCGCCGTCGTAGTCGATGCCCCAGACGCGGTCGAGCAGGTATTCGCGGGTCAGCACCCGGCCCTTGCTCTGGGCCAGCAACTTCAATAATGCGAATTCTTTACGGGTCAGCGTGACTTCGCGTTCCTGGCACTTGACGATGAAGTGGCTGTAGTCGATGAACAGCGTCCCGTCGTCGTAGACGGTCGTCGTGGCGTTCCCCTCGCTGCGCCGGAGGACGGCCTGAATCCGGGCGGTCAGTTCGCGGATGCTGAACGGTTTCGTGATGTAGTCGTCCGCGCCGAGGCCGAGGCCGTGAATCTTGTCGGTTTCGTCGGTGCGCGCCGTCAGCATGATGATCGGCACATGGGCCGTCGTTTCTTCCCGGCGCAGGCGGCGGCAGATTTCAAACCCGTTCATCAGCGGCAGGTTGACGTCGAGCAGGATGAGGTTCGGCGGATGTTCCAGGACCGTCCGCAGGCCCGCCTCGCCGGTCGAGGTGATCGTGACCTGATAGCCGCCCTCGTGTTCGAGGTTGTAGCGAATCGACTGGGCGATGTCGCTGTCGTCTTCGATGATGACGATGTTTTTCTTCATGGGATTTGAGATTTTCGATTGAAGATTTTTGATTGAAGATTTTCGATTGCCATCCGGTTGATTCCTGATTCCGAGGTCCGAATGGAGAACGTGGCCCCTTCTTCGGCATCCGCAAATCGAAAATCTTCAATCTTCAATCGAAAATCCCTCAGTTTTCCGCGCCGTCGGTCAGCCAGGCTTCCGGCGTGTGCTTGATGGCGCGGCCTTCGGCGAGGTAGACGACCTGTTCGCAGATGTTGGTTACATAATCGGCGATGCGTTCAAGGTGCTTGATGACGAACAGGAGTTCCGCCGAGCGGGTCACCGACGCGAGGTCGGTCGTCATGAACGTCATCAGTTCGTTGAAAATCCGCCGGTACAGCAAATCCACTTCCGTGTCGCGCCGGATCGTCTGCTTGGCCTGCGCCGCGTTGCGCTGCGTCAGCGCGTCAAGCGCGTCCGCGAGCATCTGCTTGACGATTTCCGCCATCCGGGGCAGGTCCACGAACGCTTTCAACTGCGGCTCGTCGTTGAGTTTGATCGTGTGCCGGGCAATGTTGACCGCGTGGTCGGCGATGCGCTCGATCATCGGGGTCGTCCGCAGCACGCCGATCACGAACCGCAGGTCCTCGGGGGGAAGGTCCCGCTGGCGCGTCAGAATCTGGACGCACAGTTCGTCGATTTCCGTTTCGACCGTGTCGATTTCGTCATCGTCCGAAATGACTTGCTGCGCCAGTGCCGAATCCCGCTGAATCAGCGCCCGGGCGGCATGCAACAGCGCCGTCTCGGACTGGCCGCCCAATAAAAGAACCTTGTCGCGGAGCGTGCGGAGGTCCGTTTCAAGCGTGGGAACATCCATGTTTTTGTTCTTTCCGACGGCGCAAGGATTTCCAGAGTGACATCACCGGATTGCGCCGCATCCGTCGCTGTGTCGGGCTGCCGATGGAAGCGTCGGACGGGCGGCACTCTAGGAAGCGCCGGTTACGCGCATGTAACACGAGCGTAAATTCGACAAAAGGGAAACGTGGAAAATGCCGCCGAGTCGGCGTTTTCCAACGCCATGTTTCGTTCATGTTACAAACGGACTTTTCCAAGGAGAGTTTATGAAACTTCGCACGGTCGTCATCGCGCTTGGCGCGCTTTTTTTACTGGCCGGAACCGGTCCGGCGGCGTTCGGACAGTATCCGAAGGGTCGCCGGATTCTCGTCGCCCACCGTGGTGCGTCGGCCTATGCTCCCGAACACACCCGCGAAGCCTACCTGCTCGCCATCGAGCAGGGCGCGGACTTTGTCGAACAGGATTTGCAGATTACGAAGGACGGCGTACTCGTCTGCCTCCACGACACGACGCTCGAACGGACCACCAACGTCGCGACCGTCTTCCCCGACCGTTTCAAGACCATCGAGGTCAAGGGCGAGACGAAAAAGGTCTGGAACGTGGCCGATTTCACGCTCGCCGAGATCAGACAACTCGACGCGGGGTCGTGGTTCGACAAAAAGTTCGCCGGGACGAAGGTTTTAACCTTTCAGGAAGCCATTGACCTCATCAAAGGCCGCGCGGGCATCTATCCGGAGACGAAAGAACCCGAGTTTTACGGGAAACTCGGGTTCGACATGGCGAAAATGCTGATGGCGGAGCTGAAAAAGAACGGCCTCGACCGGCCCGGCGCAAACCCGAAGACACCCGTCGTCATTCAGTCGTTCAGCGCGCCGAGCCTGCAATCGCTTCGAAAACTCGGCTGCCGGCTGCCGCTCGTCTTTCTGATTGATCCGGAAGCGCCCGGCGACTGGATTTCGGCGGACGGAATGAAGCGGGTGAGGAAATTCGCCGATGGTCTCGGTCCGTCGAAGAAGTTTCTCGACACCACGCCCGATCTCGTGAAGTGGGCGCACGCGGCTGGCCTGAGCGTCACGCCCTACACGTTTCGTTCGCGAACGGTTGACCGGCGCTTCGCCGACGTCACGGCCGAGATGAAACACTACTTCGAAATCGGCATGGACGCCGCCTTCACCGACAATCCCGACAAATTCCCGAGGTAGTGGAGCGCGCGAGGGCGCGTGCGCATCCTTGCGCGCAAGGGTTTTTCGATTTTAAAGAGATCGACCTTGCGCGCTGGAAGCGCGCGCTCCATCACGAACGTACCGCCCACGCGGCGAGGAACATGCCGAGAACGAGAAATCCCTGGGCGTGCGCGTTGTACCAGACGGCGGTCCCGATCGGGTCCTTGAGGAAGGTCCGCTGGTAGTACATCTGGGGCAGCACCGTCGCAAAGACGAGCGCGGCCCAGAACCACAATCCGAACGCCGCCAGTACGACCGCGGCGCAGATCTGCCCGGCGTCGAGGACCCAAACGCCGAATTTCGCCCCGCGCAGCACGCCGAACACCTGCGGCAATGTGTGGATGTCCATCCGGAAATCGCCTTCGAGCGATTTGAAGTCGTTCGTCGTCATGCTGCCGACGCTGGCGACGACGTAACACAGCGCGACGAGGGTCGCCGACAGGCTGATCGTGTTCTTGAAGGTCAGTTCGCCCGACATCCACGGAAGCAGAATGTAGGAAAGCGCCACCGTCGCGTTGCCGACCCAGAGAATCCGCTTCAGTTTGATCGGTTTCGCGCTGTAGAGATGCGCGTTGGTGATGCCGATGACCGCGAGCGCCACAATCCACGGATTCAGAAAGAAGGCCGTGATGAGCGTCAACACGCAGAGAATCGTGATTCCGACGGTCGCCTCGCGCAGACCGATGCGGCCGGAAGGAATCGGGCGGTACGGCTCGTTGATGGCGTCCACGTCGCGGTCGAAGTAGTCGTTCATCGCCTGGCACGTCCCGGAAATCAGCGGCCCACTCATCACCAGCCCGAGCCAGAGCCGCCAGTCGCCCAGACTTCTGACGCCGAAATTCGCGCTGCACAGCGCGCCGCTCGCGTAGGCGCACATTACCGGAATCCACGTCACCGGCTTGAGCAGTTCGACCCACGCGGCGGTTTTTCCCGCCAATGAAATTTCGACCCGACGTTCGGTCGGGGCGGCGGAAACCTTCGATTCGGTCGCTGACGCGAAAGACTTCACGAATTCAACTCGCTGACTTCGAATGGGAAACGGGAAAAAGGTTCTTCATCCAACTTAGAAAACGGGAGGCCCAAAACCAAAGGGCATTTCACCGGTAATTCGGAATGTTGCGCCCGAGAACGATGTCGCGCGTCCCGCGCCAGACGCCGTCCGCGCCGCGCGCGACCGTCAGAATTCCGCTTCCACCCCGGTTTTCGAGCTTGGCCCGCTCGGCGGCGGTCAGCAGCGGGTCGTCCGCGAACAGAAAATCGTCAATGTAGTACTCGTTTTTGTCCGCTTCCTTGATGATCGGATGGATGTGCGAAGGGATGTTTTCCTTGGGGTACGGCCCCGGCCGGATCGTCCGAAACCGGTATTTCCCCGTCGCGTCGGTTTTCATCCAGCCCCGCAGCCGCCCGTGCCGCCGGGCCGAGCCGGTCAGATCGGCGCGCGGTTCGTAAAGCCCCTTCGCGCTGGTGTGGTAGACGTACAAAACGACGCCTTCCGCCGGCGTTTTTCCATCCGATTTGAAAATCGTGCCGCTTACTTCCAGCGGTTCGCCCGCCTCGCCAGACGGAGCGACGGTCGTTTCCGCGCTCAACCGCTCCGGCATCTGAAAGTACATCCCGTCGCACGCCTCGCAATTTCCGCCGATGACCCCGCCCTTTTGAACCAGAGGCGGCGCGGTCGTGGCCGTCGGAGGCGTTCCGGCGCAGGCGGCGACCGTGATTCCGGTGAAAAGAAGGAGAAAAATCCGATTCATACATTCCTGCCGTGAATGAACTCGCCCGCGAATCCCGCGTTCGTCCGCGAACCAACACCGATAGAACGTTCGCGACCGTTCACGTTATCCACGGGCGATGCCGGGTCGTTTTCATCGACGATTCATGGCGTCAGCAACGGCTCGCCGGTCCGATGCGTCGGGTTGTAGGCCCCGAGCATCGCTTTCGTCATGTGGTAGAGGTTTTTCGACATGATCCGCACGCCGTCGATGACCGGCATCCGGACGATGGTTTTGTACATATAGGACTGGAACGTCATGTCCTGCACGCCCCGGTCGCGGCAGATCGCGACGAACGCCTCGCGGCGGGCATCGTTTTTGTAATAGGCGTTCTGCATCATTTCGAGGAAACGGAAGGTCGCGCCGTACTTTTTGAGAAACGCCTTCTGATACGCCTTGTGCAGCCGCTCGTTCCGGAGATCGGCGGCGCATTCGAGCATCGCCTGGGCGGCCATCTGTCCGCTTTTCATCGCGTAGAAAATGCCTTCGCCGGAACTCGACGCGACCAGACCGGCGGCGTCGCCGACGAGCGCGACCCGGTTCGCCACCCACCGGTTGTAGGGTTTGAGCGGAATCGGCGCGCCTTCGCGCAGCATCGGAGCTTCGTCCACGCCGAGATGGCGCTTGAAGGCGTCCATGTGCTTCTTGATGTTGGCGTTGCGGATGGCCGTGCCGGTCCCGATGGCGACGTGGTCGGCCTTCGGGAAGACCCAGCCGTAGAAATCGGGCGAAAACCGGCTGTCGTAGTAGATTTCGCAGCGTTCGTTGAGCCGTTTGGCGGTTTCGGAATTGAGCGCGAACCGTTCCTGAACGGCGGCGGCGACAAGGCCGCCCTGATGAAGATCGAATTTGCGCGCGACGAATGAATTCGCGCCGTCGGCCCCGATGATGGCATCGGCGGTGAGCGTGACCCGGCGGCCGTCCGGTGCAACGCACGTCACGGTGGCCCCGCGCTCGGTGGCGTCGATCTGGTCAACCCGCCCCTCGACGACCATCGCGCCGGCGGCCTGCGCCCGCTGACGCAGAAACTGGTCGAAGGCTTCGCGGCAGACCATCCCGACATAGCCGTCGTTGATCGACATCTTCACCGCCTTGCCCGATGGGGCGTAGACGGCGACGGCGTCCACCCGACGCTGGATGAGATGCTCCGGAATGTCGAATTCCCGCACCAGCACCGGCGGAATCGCTCCGCCGCAGGGCTTGATGCGGGAAAAACTTTTTTCGATCAGAACCGTTTCGACGCCCTCGCGGGCCAGCGTGGCCGCCGCCGTCGAACCGCCCGGACCACCACCGCAAACAATGACGCGCATAGCCGCTCCCTTTCCGTTTCAGAGGACCGAACCACCGGCCCATCGGGCGAAACTTGTTGTAAAAACGAAGTTTTGGGGGATTTCAAAACCGATTCGGCGAGCGCCGCGGTGACCTGCCGGGGGAGTGTGTGTTTGAAGACAGATGTATTCAGGGGAAAGGCGCATTGTGGCGGCGAGTTCCCACTCAACAAGGCCAACGACACGCTCTCTCCGATTCCGTCCTCTTCTCTTCCAAATCATTAGAAGAATTGATTTTGCAGGGAGGGAGACGCCTGCTTGCTGCGTCCCCACTCAACAAGGACACGCTCCCCCCTGCAAACCCTGCCACGCGGGTGAAACCAACGGCGTGGACTTCAAACTTTTCGAAGAACGGGCCGCGAAATCGAAGTTCGCGACCGAATGATGGCAGGAAGAAAACGTCGGCTCGTTGCGTCCCCACTCAACCAGGATACGCTCTCTTCCTGCTGAACCCGCCACGCGGACACCGTCAACCTCAGTCAACGCGTGGACTTGAATCTCTTTTCAAAAACCGGCGCGACGCTCAGTTCGCGCTGACGATGTCGGCAAAGCGATTCATCGTCTCATCCGTCTTCCGGACCGGTCGGGGCGTCGTTCCGCCCATCATCATCAACAACACGATCGAACCGATCAGCGTCGCGATTTCCAGCGCGAACACGCCCTGATACGCCAGTCGCGTATCCCCGGTCAGTCGCTCGATACCACTCCGGCCAAACCCGGCGACCAACCCCGCCAGCCCCTGCGCCAGCGCCTGCGCGATGCCCCAGACCCCGAGAAACGTGGCGGCCTGTCCGGGCTGCGTCATCTCCATCATCAGCGAGAGCGCGCCCACGGCGAACAATCCGTTTCCGGCCCCGAGCAGGATCACTCCGATTTTCAACACCGGAACACTCCCCGTTCCGGCGGCGATCATGACGCCTAAACCCAACGTACACAAAACCGCACCGCAAAGCGTTATTTTTTTCCGCGACATGAACCGCGCCGCCACCAGTCCCGCGAGCAACATTGTCACCAGCGTCGCGCCGCCCCACGCGGGTTGAAGTTTCGTGGTTTCGGCGAGCGACATGTTCAAAACCTGCGCGCCGTACGGCTCCATCAGAATGTCCTGCGCGTTGACGCCGAAAATTCCGAGAAACACCACCCCGAAGAACAACTTCGACTCCCGACTGCCGGTCACCACCGCCAGCGTCTCGCGGAACGTCAGCTCGGATTCCTCCGAACCCTTCCGTTCGACGTTGCGCGGCTCCATTCCGACCAGCGCCAGCGCCACCAGCACCGCGGAAATTCCGACGACCGCGTAAAACAGCTTGAACAGCACCCCATCGAGCGTCGCGAGGTCCATCGTGGTTACGTCGGCGCTCATCTTCGACAGGTTCAGCTTGAAAAACACGCTGATGCAGATCCCCGTCGCCACGATTCCGAACGCCACCATCATGAACCACGCGATGGACACCGTCCGCGCCTTGTTCTTCCCCGAAAGGTCGGCCATCAGCGCGAGGTACGAAACCGACGCGGTGTTGATGCCGATGCCCCAGAGCGCGAAGGAAACGATGCTCGCCGCCGCGCCAAGGACCAGGTGCGTCCGCATCAGTTGGGCCGAATGCAGAATCAGCAGAATGCTTCCGAGCGTGACCGCCATCCCGCCCGCGATGTAGGGCGTACGCTTCCAGCCCCACAGCGGGCGCGTGTCGGAGGCGTATCCCGCGAGCGTCCGAATCGGACAGACCACGAAGTGCGCGAAAACCAGCACCCCGACGAGCGTCGCGCTCAATCGCCATTCACTGATCATCACCCGGTTGAGCACGCCGAACACCAGAATGGCGCTCATCCCGACCGTCACATTGATCAATCCCAAACGAAAAGTTTCAAAGAGCGAAAGCGATTCCGAGGACGAAGACCGCATATGCACCTCACGCGAACTGCCCCGACGACTGAATCTCCGATTCGAGGCTCGCGCCCAGCGACGTTTCGAGCGACCGCAGAATCTGACCGACGAACTGGCCCATCTTGCGGTCCATCAGCTTCGCGCTGGTGCGTTCCACCCATCCGAGCGGCAGCTTTCGCATCGCGCCCGGCAGGGCAAAGTCGATGGCGAATTCCAGCGCCGCATCCAGTCGGGAGCGGTTGGCCGCCAGTCGGGTCACGCGAATGTCGCCGGTGGCGCGACCGAGAAAACTCCGGCCATCAAACTTCACCCGCGACCAATCCAGTTCAAAGGGCTGCCACACCACCCGTTCCGTGCCGATAAACCGCTGCCGAATCACCGAATGAACCCGGAAGATGTTCCCGAAGGGGTCTTCCATATCGAAGGACCACTGGTAAATTCCGCTCGGGTGAAGCTGCGCCGTAATCACGCACTGCGGAACGGCGCGCAACAATCGACCCGGATCATTCAAATACGCAGATGCCTCATTTGGCGACAGCGGGACCACCACACTGCCGGAGGCGTTTCCGACAAGTTTCATCGTGTGCCTAATGTTCAGTTCGAATTGGGGTTCGTCGTGAAGGCGCGTGCATCCCACCTGAAAGCAACCTACTTAGCGGCTTGAGGGAGAGTCAAGGAAAAGTTCGTTTTCTTACACTTGCCTTTCCGGATCCGCCCGGCGAAGTGGCACGAAACTTGCTAATCCTATTTATATATGCGGTGAAACCGGATTTCCGGCAGGACGGAAAAAATTTGAGAAGAAAGGGAAAAACCGATGCGGAGAACGATTTCGGCGGCGACGTTCGGCGAACATTTTCTCAATGCCACCTTCACCCTCCTCGCGCCGCAGGCATGCGCGGTGTGCGGCGGAAACGTCTCCCGGCTGGCCGACGGGACGGTCTGCGGCGGGTGCTGGGCGGCCTACCGGACGCTCCGCGACACGTTTTACCTCGCCTGCGACCGCTGCGGACGCTGGCGGCTCGTCCCGACCGGCGTTGAGACCGCCCCGGTTGCCCGCCCCGGCTGCGATCAGTGCGCCGACGCGCCGTTCGAACGCGCCCGGTCGTGTGGTCCCTACCGCGACGGGCTGCGCCGCGCCCTGCTCGCGCTGAAACGAAAACCTTTCATCCCCCATCCGCTGCGCGAACTCGTCGGCGAAACGTGGAAAATGTTTCCGGAACTTCAAAACGCCGACGCCATCGTGCCCGTCCCGCTCGCCGAAGGTCGCCGCCGCGAACGCGGTTACAACCAGACCGAACTGCTCGCCGGACTGCTTTCCGAAATTTCGAAAATTCCGGTCGTCCCCGACGCCCTCGCCCGGACGGTCGAAACCAAACCCCACCGGGCCGGGATGGACGACCGCGCCCGCGCGCAAAGCCTTGAAAATGCGTTCCTTGTGGTCCGTCCGCGGCTCGTCGCCGGGAAACGGATACTCCTCGTGGACGATGTGTTCACCTCCGGCGCGACGCTTCGTGAGGCAACCGTCGCCCTTCGCGTCGCCGAGGTCGCGTCGGTCACGGTTTTCACCGTCGCCCGGACGCTGCGCGACGGCGGATGACCGCCGAACTTTGAACTTGGTACTTTGAATCGGCGACTGCTAGACTCGTCCGGCTTTTCTTTGAACCGATTTGAGAAACCTTTTCGCGGCTTTCGCCGTTTTCCGTGCCGCGTTACCTGATACGCCTTTCATTCGGAGGACCACCTCGTCATGTGGGAAAGACTCAAACGCCTGTTCCGTTCGATCTTCGGCGGCATCATCGACTCGGCCGAGGACCCAGAGCTGATTCTTCAGCAGATCATCCGCGACATGCGGGACCAAGTGCCGAGGCTCAATGAAAACGTCGCGCAGGTGATGTCGAACGAAAAACTGCTCGAACGCGAGTCCGTACAACTCGAACGGGAAGTCACCGAACTCGACGGCAAGGTCAAGGCGGCGATCAAGATGGGCCGCGACGACATCGCGACGACCTACATCGCGACGATGCAGGAAAAACAGAACTCGCTCGTCCGGGTGAAGGACCAGCTCGCCACGGCGAAGAAAGCTTCCCAGCAGGCGATCAAGTTTCGCGACGAGTACCTGCTCAAGATGAAACGCAAGCAGGACGAAGCCTCGCAACTCATCAGCGAGAGCAAGCGCGCCCGGATGCAGGAACAGCTCGCCCAGACGATGGCCACGTTCCAGGTCGGCGACACCGCCGGGTCGTTCGACGAAATGCGCGACAAGATCAACCGCCGCGCCGCCGCCGCCGACGCCAAGATGGAACTCGCCAATACCGGCGTCGATTCCCAGATGGCCGAAATCGAGCGCGAAGCCTACAACATTCAGGCGCAGGACACCCTGCTCGCCTACAAGCGCCAGATGGGCCTCGTTGCCGACGAACCGGCGGCGCTGTCCAACCCCGGCGGCGGCGAAAAAACGCTCGCCCCGACCCGCAACAAGGCGCTCGAATAAAAACCGAAACACGAAGACACAAAGTCACGAAGGCACAAAGAAACTGAATCTCTTTGTGCCTTCGTGACTTTGTGTCTTCGTGTTCAAAAAATCAGCCGACGGCCTCGAAATACCCGAGCGAAAACCATCCCCGGTCGTCCGTCCACAACTTCCGTTCAACGAATCCGGCCCGTCCGGCGAGCGCGCGGAACTGCGCCACGTCGTACTTGTAGGAATTTTCCGTATGAATCGTCTCCCCGGCGGCAAAGTCGAACACTTCCTCGCCGATGCGGACCGTCTGCGCCCGCTCGCTGACGAGGTGCATTTCAATACGCCCGGCGTCCGCGTTGTAAAACGCCCGGTGCGAAAATGTTGAAAGGTCGAAATTTCCGCCCGCTTCCTGATTGATTCGCGCAAGCAGGTTCAGGTTGAAATCCGCCGTCACCCCGCGCGCATCGTTGTAGGCCGCGTGCAGCACGCCGACATCCTTCTTCAAATCCACCCCGATGAGCAGCCCGCCGCCCGGTCCGACCAGCGCCGCCGCCTGCCGCAGGAAAACTTCCGCCTCCTCCGGCTCGAAATTCCCGATGGTCGATCCGGGAAAGAACACGCACCGCCGCTTTCCGTTCAGTTCATGGTCGAATTCGGGCAATTCGAGCGGCCGGGTGTAATCCGCGCAGACGGCCTCGACCTTCAAGAACGGAAACTGGCGAACGAGTTCGCTCGCCGACGCCAGCAGATGCTCCTTTGAAATATCAATCGGCACATAGGCCGCCAGTTTCGGCAGCCGGTCGAGCAAAAGCCGGATTTTCACACTGCTCCCACTGCCGAACTCGATGAGAACCGTCCCGTCCCCAATGACTTCCGCCATTTCCGCCGCATGGCGTTCAAGCAGACCGATTTCGGTCCGTGTCGGGTAGTACTCGTCGAGCCGACAGATTTCGTCGAACAACTCCGAACCCCGCTGGTCGTAGAAAAACTTCGGCGGAATCGTCTTCGGCGTCCGCCGCAACCCCGCCGTCACCTCCGCCCGGAACGCCGCCGGCTCCGGGTGAAGATCGTGAAAGGAAACGAGATAACCGTAGGCGTCCGCCGCTGATTGCGTAGCCGGTGCATTCATAGGAAATCCTTTGAAAGTCTGGAGTCTGGAGTCGAGAGTCTGGAGTCCGGATTAAAAAAGCCAGAAGCCGGGAGTCGAGAATCGGGAGTCTTCAAGCTGTCTTGACTCCAGACTCTCGACTCCAGACTCCAGACTTCTTATTCCGCGAGCCTGATCCCCGTGAACTGCCACCGGGCGTCGGGCGGGAAAAAATTGCGGTACGTCGGGCGGATGTGCGTTCGGGGGGTGGCGCAGGAGCCGCCGCGCAGGACCATCTGGTTGCACATGAATTTTCCGTTGTACTCGCCGAGGGCGCCCGCCGCGGGCTGGAATCCGGGATAGGCGACATACGGGCTGGCCGTCCACTCCCAGACGTCGCCGAAAAAGCCGGTCGGTGACGGCGCGAGCGACAGCGGACGGGGGTGAAACCGCTTCGACTCCATGAAATTCCCGTTTTCGGCGGAAAATTCCCGCGCCGCGACTTCCCACTCGAATTCCGTCGGCAACCGCTTCCCCGCCCAGCGGGCAAACGCGTCCGCCTCGTAAAAGCTGACGTGACAGACCGGTTCGTCCGGGACGACCGGATGCTCGCCGTGCAGGGTGAACATCCGCCAGTCGCCCGGCTCAAACTCCGTCCAGTAGAGCGGCGCGCGCCAGCCCCGCGCGTTGACCGTCGCCCAGCCCTCCGAGAGCCACAGATCGGCCCGGCGGTAGCCGCCGTCATTCATGAATTCGAGAAATTCGGCGTTGGTCACGGGTCGTCCGGCGACGCGAAACGCCCCGACGAATACGCGGTGGCGCGGCCCTTCATTGTCGAAGGCGAATCCCTCGCAAACGTGGCCGATGTGCCGGATGGCCTCGCCGTGTTCAATCCATCGCGCGGGCGGAAGGGCGACCGGCGCGGGCGTGGATTCCGCCGCGCGGTAAACGGGCCGGAGCGGGTTTATCCCGAGAATGTGCTTGATGTCGGTCACGAGCAGTTCCTGATGCTGCTGCTCGTGATGAAGTCCGAGTTCCACCACCGGCGCGAACCGTGACCATGTCGAATCGTCACATTCGGTAACGAAACGGGCCATCGCGGCATCCACATGGGCGCGGTAGGCCCGGATGTCGGCCACGGTCGGGCGGGTCAGCAGGCCGCGTTGCGGGCGGGGGTGACGTTCACCGACGGCTTCATAATAGGAATTGAACAGGTAGTCGTACCGCGGGTGAAAAACTTCATAGCCGGAAACGCCCGGTTTCAGAACGAAGGTTTCGAAAAACCAGCTCACATGGGCCAGATGCCACTTCGGAGGACTCACGTCCGGCATCGACTGGACCACGAAATCCTCGGTTTCGAGCGGTTCGCAAAGGGTTTCCGACCATGATCGGACGTCTCCGTACCACTCGGCCCATTTCCCGCGCGCTTCGCGCATCATCACCGGGACCATCGCTGCCTGCCTTTCGCGGATTGTCGATTGAAGATTGCCGATTGAAGTTTTTTGATTGGGCGGCTCGGCGTGCCCGGTTTCCATGCGCTTTCCGATCGCGATTGAAAATCTTCAATCTTCAATCGAAAATCAAAAATTCCCGCATCGGCACGCAGGTTGCTGGAAAAAACCAAACTCGACTTTCTCCGAAGATACAACCTTACAGGCAGAAAAGCATGTCCGCTGACGTATTGAACGCTCCGCTCGCCGCCGGCGACGCCAAGACCGCCCCGCCCCTGCGCTGGCTTCACAGCCCCCTGCTCGACCTGTTGGTCGGGTGCGGATTGTGGTCGCTTCCGCTCATCGCGCTGGAGGCGTTTCTCGAACGGAAATCGCCCTCCGGCGTGGCGATTGCGTTTTATGCCCTCGCGCTGGCCGTCAACTACCCGCACTACGCGGCGACGCTCTACCGGGCCTGGGCGCGGACCGAGGACCGCAAACGGTTTAAAAACTTCACGTTGTACCTCACGGGCGGGCTGCTTGTGGCGCTGCTGCTCGTGCATGCCGCGCCGCCGCTGCTGCCGTGGGTTTTCACGCTGTACGTTCTGTGGAGTCCGTGGCACTACACCGGGCAGAACTACGGTCTCGCGGTGATGCTTGCCCGACGCAACGGCCTGACCTTTTCGAAAAACCTGCGGACGATCTACTACGCGGTGTTCGAACTGTCCTACGTCGCCCTGCTCATCGGGTTCAACACGGGGATTTCGAATGACCGGCTGGTGCTGTCATACGGGCTGACGCCGGGGTTCGCGCGCGGGGCGCTGGCGGTGGTCGGGGTCGTCGGTTTCGCCGCGCTGGTCTGGTCGGTCCGGGAACTGGTCCGCCAGAAAGGCTGGCGTCCGGCGCTCCCATCGCTGTTGCTCACGGCGACGCAACTTGTCTGGTTTCTGCCGGTTGCCTGGTTTGCGTGGCGTGGGACGGGTCTGGTTCAGGCGCGGTACGCCGCGGGGATTCTGGCGGTTCTGCATTCCACGCAGTACCTCTGGGTGACGAGTTTCTACGCCAAACGCGACGCGCTCGCGGCAGGCGAAAACCGCTGGCGGGGGCTGAACTACTTCGCCGTGCTGGTCGTGATCGGCATCGCCCTGTTCATTCCGGGACCGTGGCTGGCGAGCGTTGTTTTCAAGGCGGATTTCACGACCAGTTTTCTGGCCTTCACGGCGCTGGTGAACCTGCACCACTTCATTCTCGACGGAGCAGTGTGGAAGCTGCGCGAAAAACGGCTCACCAACCTGCTCATCGATGGTGAAACCGCTCCGCAGGAAGAAGACCGGCCTGAAAAAGCCCCATCGGGCTGGCGGATGGCGTTCGTGCCTGCCGCGCTCGCCCTGATCGCGCTCGCCGGACTCGACCAGTTCAAGTTTTATCTCGGGGCAGCGGCGAACGACGCGGGCCGGCTGGCACGGGCCGAAGCGCTCAATCCGCGCGACGCGCTGATCAGCCTGCGGCTCGGTCAGGCGGAAGCGGCGGCGGGAAATCCGGACCGGGCGCGAGCGGCGCTGGAACGCGCCGTGACGACCAATCCCTACGACGCGGAAAGCCAGTCGCTGCTGGGCCGGCTGCTGATTGAAAAGGGCGATTACGAGGCGGCTTACGCGCACTACCGACGGATGATCGAGCATCTGCCGAACGATGCCGACGGGCTGGTCAATTTCGGCGTCCTGGCGGAGCAGTTGGGGCGTCCGGAGGAGGCGATTCCGGCGTGGGAGCGGGCCACGAAGCTCGACCCGAACCAGCCGCTCGCGCTCGTCCGGCTTGGCGACATCTATTTTCGGACGAACCGGCCCTCCGACGCGACCCGCAGCTATGAAAAGGCGCTGCTGCTGTATCCGCCGGAATCCATCAACAACCCGGCGGCGGCGGGAGAGGTCGCCGCGCTCGCAACGAAAATCGGCGACGGCTACGTCAGGCAGAACGACGCGCAACGCGCCGACGCCTACTATCGTCAGGCGGCGGAACTTGCCGGACGGGCCAGGCTCGGCCCGCTGCAAAGCACGGCGCTCGTCCGGCGGGCGGAAACGCTCGCGGCGGCCAACCAGACGGCGGCGGCGGCGCTGCTGTACCAGCAGGCGCTCGCAGTGGACGCCGACCTTCCCGACCGGCAGGCGGAAGGCATCGACTGGTACAACTACGCCGCGTTTCTGCACGAATCGAAAGCCCCGGACGACCTTGCCTACGCCGCCTGTCTGAAGGCGGGCGGGCTGACCGAAAAAGCCGCTCCCGAAATCATCAAGCCGATTCGGGAACTCCGGGAAAAACTTGAAAAGAAGCTTGGTTCGAAAGCGGCGGAGGTCCGCGGGAAGAGCGCCGAGACGCTGAAAAAGGCGCAATCGTGGCAACCGTGAAGCAACGGGGGAGGTCCGGGGCGCGTCAGCGGTAAGCAGTCCGCGGGTGAAACCTTGAAATGCGACACGGTTGGTGCAACACTTCGCAGCCCTCAGACGTAACGCACGGCGCGTTCCAAATCTTTCCGACCGGGACCAGGCTGAAATGAGCGGCTCGACCCTTGGCGAAAAATCAAATTACCTGAAGGAGGCCGCCAGCGAACCCTACAACATCTGGTCCATGGTGTTGTTTCTCTCGGCTGCCGCCTACACGCAGGACTGGATTCCGCTCGCGGCGGGGGTCGCGGTTGAAGCCGCCTACCTGACGGTCGTCCCGGCGACCACGTTCTACCGCCGACTGGTCGAACGCCGCGCCTCGAAACGCAACCAGCAGCTTCGCCGCCAGCAGCGGGAAGAAATGGTCCGGACGTTCGAGCCGCGCGACCGCGAGATGGTCGAATTTCTTCGTTTTCAGAAGAACAAGATTTACGAGAACTACCTCAAGTTCACGCAACTGCGCGACCTGCCCGCCTCGATTCAGGTTCTCGACGTGATGTGGGAACAGTTCGTGGACCTGCTCGACATCTATCGTCGGCGCAAGAACCACCTCCGCTCCATCAACCGGCAGTCGATCCAGAACCAGATTCTGCAAACCCAGCGGTCCATGCCGCAGGCCGATGCCCACACGCGCGTCCTGATGGAGCGCAATCTGGAAATCCTCCAGCGTCGCCTTCAGACGTTCGATGAAATCGAAAAGAGCGTCCGGCGGGTCGAAGCCGAACTTCAGGCCATCGAGAACAAGTTCAGTCTCATCAACGACCAGGTCGTGACGATGAACTCGCTCGGCGGCGTCGCCGCCCTCGACCTCAACTTCGACGAACTGCTCAACAACATCGAAGTCACCAAGCAGGTCCTCGAAGAAACCAGCCCGATTCTCACCAGCCTCAACGCCGTCGAAAGCACCAACAACCCGGAACAGTTCCAGCCGACCCCGCAGATGCGCCATCGGCAATACGAGTAGAAGCAGTGAGTGGGTAGCAGTTAGCAGTTAGTGGCTAGCTGCTCGCCTTCACCCGAAATTCACTAACTGCTAACCACTACCTACTAACTGCTCAACGCCAGCTACTGCTCGGCGCGCGCCGGTCTTCCCTCCAGCACATCCTGTTCGCTTGCGGTGAAACGGCTTTCCTTCCCCTGAATCGTCACGCGGTAGGGCGTCACGGCGGCGACCCCCGAAAACGCCTGTTTTCCCTGCGCGTAGGGCAACCGACACTCGAAATCGCCGTTGGCGTCCGCCCGGACCACATCCACATAATCGAATTCCCGCCCGGCGTCGGTCCGGATGCGGGCGGTGATCTTCACCACCTCGCCGGGCGCCGCCTTGCCCCGGATGACCGCACCGGCCACCAGTTCAAACAGGCGGGCAACCGGAAGCGGGACCGCCACCCCGTCAAAAGCCGTTTTCTCGGGGTCTTCGTGAACCAGCCGGAACCGCCGCAGCCCCGACGCCTCGGGCCGGTCGCCCGGTACGCTGTCGGCCAGCGCCAGCGCCGCATAGAAGGAACGCCCCAGAATCAGATTCGGGTCCGCCGGGAACGGACGCGTTTTACCGGTCCGTTCATCCCAGAAAGCGGTTTCCAGCAGATTTCCGAGATTCATCGGTGTCACCAGGACGTACCGCATCCGGCGCGTTTCCATCAACCCGACAGCGGCCGGCGGCGGCGCAACCAGCATCGCCGCGCCGTCGCGGATGCCGATTCGCATCGGCAGCGTGTGCCCCAGCGGGGAGGTCACGACGGGTCGTCCGGCAAACCAGATGACCCAGTGGCCGACGTCCCAGTCGGTCACCACGCCGTAATCGGACGCCGCCGCGCCGGTCGCGCTCGTCCGGGGCGTCCGGAGGTCCATCCACTGCAACGTCGGATAGAGATTGACGAACCGATCCCCCCGCATCACCACATAGGTCACGCGGTAGTGGATTCCCGGCAGAATCAGCGCCACAACCGCCGCCAGCACCCCGACCCGCGCCGCCCCCGCCTGTTCCGGCCACCGCTCGGCGAGCCATCCGGAAAGTTCATCGAGCGCAACGCCCGACAGCACCGCGAACGGCACGATGAACAACCCCGCGAACTTCCACTGAAGCATCGCCAGTGCGAACGTCGCCCCGGCCAGCACCGTCAGGGCCAGCCGCTCGGGGGCGGCCTCCCGGGCACGCAACACCCACCAGCCGAGCAGAACCGGAAACGCGAAAATCACCCCCGTGTAGCCGCTGAACACGTTCGCCAGCGGCGCGCGGAACACCGGCTGACTTTCCGCAATGGCCGCCAGCCACGGATCGGACGCCACGACATGCCCCAGCCCGTACACCAGAAACGCGCCGATTTCCCCGAACGCCAGTCGCGGCACAACAAACACCGCCAGCGCCGCCCAGACCACCAGCCACCCGAAGTCTCCTCGTCCGCCGTTCCGACGCTTCAGCCCGAACGCCGCCGCCAGACAGCTACCAGACAGTCCGAACGCCGCCGCCCAGACCAGCCCGATCGAGGGGTTCACTCCCGTCGGCTCGGCCAGCCGGGTCGCCACGAAGGGCGCCAGAAACAGAGCGGTTCCGGTCCAGTGGAGTCCGCCCGCGAACATCAGGGCGGTCAGACGGCCGCGATCATGGCGCGCGCGCCACAGCAACACCCCGAACATTCCCGCAAACAGCGGCACGAGCAACGGCAGGACCGTCGCGCAAATCAGGCCCGCGCCGACCGCCGCGCCGGAAAGGACGACGCGAATGGCCCGGCGGCCGGCGACATCGCCGTCCTTCAGCGCCGGCAGCCACAGCCAGAGCGCGACGGCCATCCAGAAAGACTCGAACACATGATGGTCAATGTACCCGATGCTCGTCTGAATGATGACCACCTCGGCGGCAGCCACGATCAGCCCCGCGAATACCCCGGCCCGGATGCCGCCGTACAACAGGCCGATGCGGTAGGCAACGCAGGGCGTCAACGCGCCGATGAGCGGCGTCAGCAGGCAGGCGACGGCAATGATCCAGCCGTCGTCGAGCGCGCCGGGGCAGGTCGCGCGGGCAATCGCGGCGTAGAGAAAATCGAATCCGAACGGCCAGTGCGTGGCGGCCCCGGCGGGAAAATTCACATACCGGTCAAAATCGGGAACATGCGGAAAGTTCCACGCCGTCAACTGGATTCGACGCAGGTGGTAGTAGGAATCAGTCGCCAGCGGAAAGGTCCCGAACGGCGCGAACACACCGTCAATCGTCCGGAGACGGAGCAGGAAGGCAATCGGATAGAGCAGCCAGCCGACTGCTCCGGCGTAGGACGGAAGCGGGGCGGGGCCGACGGTTGTAGGCGACGGTGATTCGACGGGCGTTTCGGTCATGGTCCGGAAAGGGCGGATGAAGTTGCGTCGGAAGCGCCATCATGGGCGGAGAATCCACCCGAAGCAAGAAACCGGTACAAAAAGAAAAACGCCGGTTGCCGAAAACTTGTGCAACGCCCCAACGAAGCACCATCATCCCGTACTGAAAACCGATTCACAATTTCTCCCCGGAGACCCCGCATGCCCGTCTATTTCGACCTGCGTTTTCGCCTGACCGCGCTCATGGCCGTCGTCCTGTGCGTGACCGTCGCGGTGCTGTTCGAACTCAACCGCCGCGCCGAACGCCAGATTTTCGCGCAGGTCGAACAGCAGACGGAACAGCTCACCAAGGCCGTCGAACTCGGCATCCAGAGCATCAGCACGAGCGACTACCTCGACGAGTTCATCCGCTCGCGCCACCTCAGCGCCGAGCAGACGCGCAACATCCGGCGCATTCTCATCGTGGATTCGACCGGGAAAATCACCGACAGTACCGAACGGACCGAACGCGGCCGCCGCATCACCCTGCCCTCCGGGATGGGCCTCGTCAGCGAGGGCGACCCGATGGACCCGACCAGCGGAAACATGACCCGGACCATCGTGATTCCCTTTCAGGCCGCCGGGAAGAACGGACCGGAACTCAACCACGTCGTCGTCGTGCTGTCCTCGCGGACGCTCACCGAAACCGTCGCCGCCACGTCGCGCAACCGCCTGCTGGCGACGGGGGGCGCGCTCGTCATCGCCCTGCTCGTCGCCGTCGCGCTCGTCTGGCGTTTTACCGCCCCCATCAACCGCCTCGCCCTCGCCACCCGCCGCGTGGCGACCGGCGACCTGACCGTCCGGCTCAACCTCACGCGCAAGGACGAAATCGGACAGCTCGCCGACCGCTTCGACCAGATGGTCATGCAGCTTCAGGAAATGAAGGAACTCGAAGAACGGCTCAATCAGGCGGAACGCGCCGCCGTCATCGGCCGCCTCGCCTCGGGCATCGCCCACGAAATCCGCAATCCGCTCAATTTCATCAACTTGACCGTCGATCACATCCGCAAGCGGTTCGCCCCGAAGGAAGACGCCAACCGCGAAACCTTCGAACGCCTCACCCTCTCGGTGAAGGACGAAATCGCCCGCCTCAACACGCTCGTCACCAACGTGCTGCGCTTCGGACGCCCGGCTCAGATCACCCCGAAGAAAATCCGGCTCGCCGAACTCATCGAGGGCGTCTTTCAGGTCATCCGCGCGCAGGCCGACGAACAGCAGGTGCGCCTCCACTGCGCCGACGAAACCGGGGGCGTCCCCATCGAGGCCGACGCCGAATTGCTGAAATCGTGTTTTTCAAACCTCGCCATCAACGCCGTCCAGGCGATGCCGGGCGGCGGAAGCCTGATTTTCCGCGTCGCCGACGGCTTCGACCACCAGAGCGTCACGGTGTCCGACACGGGGACGGGCATCCCCGAGGACAGCCTCGAAAAGATTTTCGACCCCTATTTTTCAACCAAGGAAGCGGGTATCGGCCTCGGCCTCGCCGTCACCCGCAAGATTGTCGAGGACCACGACGGCGAGATTTCGGTGGCGAGTACGCGGGGGAAAGGCACGACCTTTACCGTCCGCCTCCCGAAAACCCAGCCGTACGCGGCGGCGCACTGACCCCGGAATCCGTGCAATCCGTGTTATCCGTGGCTTTTGTACTCAAACGCGGAATCCCCGCTGCCGCGCCCAGTGCGAAAATTGCAGACCGAGATCGACCCAACCTGAGCCGATGTCCGGTTCGGCATTTAGAAGCGCCAGAAACGCATCAATGTCGGCTTGGGTCGGCGACTCCGCTTCCTGTAATTCGGCCCACCAGCGGCACATCTGAATTCCGTTTTTTGCCCAGCGCAGGGGGAAAACCCACTGATTGACCGATACAAAATACGCTTCAAGTTGCTTTGGCCCCTTCGGAAGATTGATTGCCGGCGAGGATTGCCCCTCCAAGGTCATCCGGCCACCCTCTTCAATCGCCTGGCGCTGCCGCAGGACCTGAACCAGCGTCCCGCTCTCGATCGGATTTCCGAGGATGAACAATCTGGTCCCGCGCGTATTTTCCTCTTTCTTCAATTCAGGCAACGGATTCGGGGTGTCTCGGAGATGGATCTGCGCCAAGGCCTTTCGGCAGATTTCAGAAGTCACGAACTCGAAAGCCGCTTCAATGGCCGGGGTCACCACCGGTTCGTGTTGGTAGGTGTATATGTTCTCCGACATCCCTTCCATTCGATTGTCGAAAACCATGAGGAGGATGTACCGGACGCCATCACAAACGGTCATGCCTCGGGCAGTCGGTGGTTCAATCCGGGAAATGGCGGTTTTCGTTGCCGTCAGGATGGCCTCGACGCGCTCCGGGGCGATTTCGTGAGTTTCGATTTCAAACGCGGGCTTCCATGCCGGCGTCGGCACTTGGGAAAACACCTCGTCAAGCGCAGCGATTTGTATTTTTCCGGTAGAGCCATCGCTTGCAAACGTGATGCAGATTTCCGGCGAGAATGCGGGCTCCAGAAGAAGCCGAATGGCAACCGGAGACGCCGTCACCAACGGGTCGTCG
This sequence comes from Blastocatellia bacterium NZW_1522, assembly GCA_039793685.1. Taxonomy (GTDB): domain Bacteria; phylum Acidobacteriota; class Blastocatellia; order Chloracidobacteriales; family Chloracidobacteriaceae; genus JAAFHI01. Next base: position 89,533 of record JBDRAL010000042.1, on the reverse strand, counting down.
GCAAAGCCCGGAAGCCCCATGATTTCGCAGATCCGGTCAGGCGTGCGCTCAGCGAAGTTCATTCGGACCTCCTCCACCAGTTTTCCCTTTGATGTTTTTTGAAAAATTGAACCGGTAATAAAAGGCGCGAATGCGCCGATAGATAATAGCCCCACCCGTGAGGGTGGGGTATGTGACGGGAAAAGCCCCGAGCCGCAACGCGGCGACACCGCCTGTATCGCGTCTTCGACGCTCTGAAGCCTGCCCTGACGCCACCCCACCCTCACGGGTGGGGCTATTACCTACCGGCGCATCCGCGCCTGTCCGCGACAATCCGTCGTCATTACCGAAAAAATTTTCAAAAACCATTAAAGGGTCAACATTTCCAAACTTCCCGATTTTGGCGAACCAGATTTCGGACAACGCCACGGAGTGATTGAACCGTCAGACCGATTCCGTGAGAATGCCACGACCGACGGACGCGACCAACCGGTCGTCTTTACATTCCCTTTCAAAAACCATCGCTTCAAGGAACCGGCCACCCGTGAAATCCAAAAGCATCCTCATCGTCGACGACGAAAAAAACCAGCGCGACATTCTGGAACTGATTCTTTCTTCGGAAGGCTACCGGACGGCGGTGGCCCCGAGCGCCGAGGCCGCGCTCAAGATGGTCAAGGCGGGAAAGTTCGACCTCGTGCTGACCGACCTCAAGATGGCGGGCATGAGCGGCATCGATCTTTTAAAGGACCTGATGCACGCCGATTCGTCGAATCTGGTCATTCTGATGACCGCGCACGGCTCGATTGATTCGGCGAAGGAAGCCATCCGGTACGGCGCGGTGGATTACCTCGAAAAGCCGCTCGACGAAGACCGCCTGCTCGCCGTCATCGCGCGTGCGCTCTCTCGTCTTGAATCGCTCGACGACGACATTCTCGGAAAGAGCGAGACGATGCAGCGGCTGAAGAAGATCATTTTGAAAGTCGCGGTGTCGGACGAAACCGTCCTCATCCGCGGTGAAAGCGGGACCGGCAAGGAACTCGTCGCCCGCGCCCTCCACAAGAACAGCCCGCGCTCCGGACAGGTCTTCCACGTCGTCAACTGCGCCGCCATCAACGAAAACCTGCTCGAATCCGAGCTTTTCGGCCATGAAAAAGGCGCGTTCACCGGCGCGGTCGCCGAAAAGAAGGGCCTCTTTGAAGTCGCCGACAAGGGAACGCTCTTTCTCGACGAAATCGGCGAACTCAACGTCTCGCTTCAGGCCAAGCTGCTGCGCGCGCTTCAGGAAGGCGAAGTGCAGCGCGTCGGCGCGACGAAAATCATCAAGGTCAATGTCCGGGTGGTCGCCGCCACCAATCGCGACCTCGAACAGATGGTCAAGGAAGGCAAGTTCCGCGAGGACCTTTACTACCGGCTGAATGTGATTCCGATCAATCTGCCGCCGCTGCGCGACCGCCGGGAGGACATTCCGCTGCTCATCGAGCATTTTCTGGCCCGGCAATCGCGCGGCGGGATGTCGGTTCCGGCGATTTCGCCCGAGGCGATGACGGTCTTGCGGACGTACAACTGGCAGGGGAACGTCCGGCAGCTCGAATCGGCGCTCAAGCGGGCGACGCTGCTCTGCGAAGGCGATTCGGTGACGGTCGAGGATTTGCCGGTCGAAATCCGGCAGGCCGGCGCGTCCGCCGATACGTCGCTGCCGCCCGCCGACCGGCAGTTCGTGCTGCCGCCGGAGGGCATTTCGTTCGAGGAAGTCGAGCGGTCGTTCATTCTTCAGGCGATGGCGAAAACCGACTGGAACATCACCAAGTCGGCCAAACTGCTCGGTCTGACGTTTCGGACGCTCCAGTATCGCCTTGAAAAGTTCAACATCCGCCGTCCCGACGGCTCGGCGGCCAGCGAGGAATAGCGGCCAGCGGTCAGTCGCCAGTGGTCAGTGGACAGCCGCCAGTCGGATTGCAATTTTCCTTTGAAAGACGACCTGTTCTCACCCGCTGACAACTGGCCACTGACGACTGACCACTGACCACTGAGTTTTGGGTTGGAAAACCTTTTGGGAATCATCTAGTATGCCCGCGCTCACTCGGACAAATGAAAACGATATTTCGAGAGCGCGATTCGCCCGTCGAAGCCGGTGGCGGTTCCGAAACTCCCGGCCGACGGCTTCCCGAACCAGCACGCCAAAACACACCCCAGACTCCGGCGCGGGCCGTGACCCGGTCGCATGAGCTTCGGCGTCTTCCGGTGGTTGTATGATCGGCACCTACCTACTCCACTACAAGCTGCTCAAAAAAGTCGGCGAAGGCGGTCAGGGCGAGGTCTATCAGGCGGAAGACACCCGCCTGCGGCGCATCGTCGCCGTCAAGATTCTCCCCGCCGAACTGGTCGCCGACGAGAAGACGCGCAAGCGTTTCCTGCGGGAAGCGCAGCTTGCCTCCGCGCTCGATCACCCGAACATCTGCACGATTTACGAAATCAACGAGGACCGCGGGCTGCACTTCATCGTCATGCAGTTCCTCGAAGGCAAGCGCCTCAAGCAGATGGTCCGCGGCCGCGCCCTCGAACTGGAAAGCGCGCTCTCCATCGCCGTCCAGTTGGCCGACGCCCTCGCCGCCGCCCACGAGCGCGGGGTGATTCACCGCGACGTCAAGGCCACCAACGTCATCGTCAACGAACGCGGACAGGCGAAAATCCTCGATTTCGGCCTCGCCAAGGCAACCACCAACACCATCGGCGACCATTCGGTGATGGAACTCACGCAGGCGGGCGTGCCGTTCGGGACGGCGGGCTACATGTCGCCCGAGCAGGCGCGCGGCGGCACCATCGACGCCCGCTCCGACGTGTTTTCGCTTGGCGTTCTCATTTATGAAATGGTCGCGGGCAAGCTGCCGTTTCAGGGCAAGAGCAGCGTGGACGTCATGCACGCGGTCATCCACGACCCGCTGCCGCCGCTCTCGCACGTCAACCCGGCCCTGCCCGAACGCCTTCAGCAGATTCTCGACAAGGCGACCGCCAAAAACGTCAGTTCCCGCTATCAGACGATGCGCGACTTCCAGGGCGACCTGAAACAGTTGCTGCGGGCGGTCCAGATGCAGGGCGGACAACCGCTCACCGACGACTCGATGCTGCCGATGGTCGCGCCGCGCCACGAAAAAGGCTGGCTCGGAAGCAGCATGGTCGGAAAACTGCTCAACCGCTTCCGCTCGTCGTCCGAAAAAAGCCCGGCCATGTCGAGCCGCAACGATCCGCCCGCCTCCTCGCAGCCGCAGGGCGTGTCGGTGCCGCCCCCGCCGCCGGAAGTCGAGCCGTTTCTGAATGAAGCGCGCGATGCCTCCGGTTCGTCGGGCGACAACCGCGAAAAACGCGATTCCGCGCCGAGTTCATGGCGGGCGTCGGAAAAACGCGCGGTCGCGATTCTGCCCTTCAAGAACCTGAGCGGCGATCCGCAGACCGATTTCTACAGCTTTTCACTCGCCGACAGCGTCATCACCGAGCTGGCGGTGCTGAAATCCATCGTCGTCCGCCCGTCGAGCTACATGGCGAAATACCAGGGCCGCGACGTCGATCCGCAGCAGGTCGGCGACGAACTCAAGGTGGACGCCGTGCTGCTGAGCGCCTACATCAAGGCCGGCAACCGCTTCCGCGTGACGCCGCAACTGGTGGATGTCCATACCGGCGAAATTCTCTGGAGCGACAAGATCGACATCGACTCGCACGACATCATCACGCTTCAGGACACCATCGCTCAGAAAATCGTCGAGGAACTGCGCGTCCGCATCTCGCCCCACGAGGCCGAGCGGATCAACCGCCCCTCGACGAACAACGCCGAGGCGTTTGAGTACTACCTGCGCGGTCGCAACCAGCTCCACCGCTTCCGCCAGACGATGATGAAGGACGATTTCAGCGCGGCGACCGAAATGTTCGAGAACGCGCTCCAGTGCGACCCGAATTTCGCGCTCGCCCATTCGGGCATCGGCCTCTGCTACGTCGAATATGTTTTGAAGGGCATCGGCGGCTCGCTCTACTTCGAACGCGCCGCCGAACGCTTCAAGCAGGCGCTCGCGCTCGACGACACGCTGGTCGAGCCGCAGACCAACATGGTCTATGTGTATCTGCTCAAGGGCGAAAAACAGCTTGCCCGCGAGCAGGTCCGCCGGATTCTGGCCGCCGCGCCGAACGACGCCGCCGTCCACAACACGGCCGCCTACGTTCACCGGTGGGACGGGCTGTACGACGCGGCGATGGCCGAATACGACGCCTGCCTGCGCCTCGACCCGACCGACATCGTGCGGACGGCCTACAACCGGGCGCGCATCTTCATGTATCAGCAGCGGTTTCAGGAAGCCCACGAACAGCTCGAAGGCGCGCTGCTCGTCGAGCCGGACCACCCGTTCGCGACGATGGTGCTGGGACAAGTCCAGTATTATCAGGGAGATGTGGACCTCGCCGCCGAAACGTTCAAGGGCATGCTCGACCGCAATCCCGACCTGCACGGTTTTCGTCCGAACTACGGCCTGTGTTTTGTCGCCAAAAACCAGCCGGACCGCGCCCGCGCGCTCATCAACGACGCGGTGCGCGACATTTCCAACGCGGACGGCGACGCGGCCTACTGGTTGGCCACGCTGTACGCCGCGCTCGGCGTCGAGGGCGACGCGCTCTACTGGCTGGAGCGGGCCATCGCGCTCGGCAATGAAAACTATCCGTGGTTTTCGACCAATCCCGACTGGGCGCGCCTGCGGAGCAATCCCGATTTCCACGCCCTGCTCGAACCGGTCCGCCGAAGCTGGGAGCGGCTGTGCGGGATGAGCGTTTCGCCGTAGTCCATGCGCTTTCCCGAACGTTTTCGTCAAATTCCGCTCGGCTTCCTGGCCTTTGTCGCCGCCGTGATCATCTTCAAGCTCTGGCTCGTTTCGGGACAGACGGTTCAGGCAATTCCGGCCGCCGCGCACGACGACTTCCTCTTTATTGAAAATGCCCGCAACGTGGCCGAATTTCGGTGGCTGGGAAGCTATACCAACGCCCGGCTCGCCAAGGGTTCGGGCTACCCCCTGTGGCTCGCGCTCAATTCCTGGTTTCACGCGCCGGTCCTGCTGACGCAGCATCTGCTCTACCTCGCGGCCTGTCTCGCAACGACGGCGGCACTGCGCGAACACGTCGGGCGACGCTGGATTCGCGGCGCGATTTTTCTCCTGCTCGCCCTCAACCCGGCCACCTACACCGAACACGTCACGCGGACCGTCCGCGAGGGTATCTACCCGGCGCTCGCGCTGTTCATCGCGGCCGGGGTCATCGGTTCGGTCGGGGCGAACCTGAGCCGGGGCTGGCTGGTCACGCTCGGCTTTTTTCTGGCGTGGTTCCGGATTACCCGCGAGGAATGGCCGTGGATTCTCCCGCTGGTGGGCATCGGCGTCGCGGTGTTCCTGCTGCGCGCGATTCCGGCCGAAAAAGACGAACGCCGTCGCCGCCTTGCCTGGGGACTCGCCCCGGCGGGAATGCTGGTCGCCACGCTGGTCGGGGTTTGTACACTGAATTTCATCCGGTACGACTTCTTCGGAACGACCGACTTCACCGACGGGAACTACCCGAAAGCCGTTTCAGCGCTGTATCGGGTCACGCCGCCAAACTGGCGTCAGTATGTCGCCGTCTCGCGCGAAACGCGGGCGATGCTCTATGAGGTCAGCCCGGCGTTCCGCGAACTGAAACCCTTTCTTGAAGGTCCCACCGGCGACATCTGGGCGCGGATTACGGCCGACAACCGGATGCCGGTCCCCGAAGGTGAAATCGCCTACGGCTGGTTTCAGTGGGCCATCCGCGACGCGGTGCATCAGGCGGGATACGACACGGAAGCAAAAACCCAGGCGTACTACCAGCGGCTGACCGCGGAAATCCAGGCCGCCTTCGACAGCGGACGTCTTCCGCGCATCCGGCGCCAGTTTTCCACCCTTCCGCCGTGGGATTCCGAGTTGCGCCGACCGTTCGGCGAGGCAATCCGTCGGGGAATCTTCCGGACGGCGACCTTCGACAACCTCGTCTTCGATCCCCTGCCGAGTCAGCAGTTCGATCTGACCGAACGGGTCGCGCTTTATCGAAGGATGACCGGGACGGCGCTCACCCCGCCGGACGTCGTTCCGCACGCGCCGTCGCGGGACCTCCGCGTCAGGACGATGAAGGCCATTCACCTCGGTTATTCCGTCGCGGTGCCGTTCCTGCTCGGTCTGACCGCCTGTATCTGGGTTTTACGCTCCTTTCAAAATCTGAAGGAACGCCAACTCGGCATTTTGTGGGTGGTCGCGGGCGGGGTCGCGGCATCGCTGGTCCTGCGCATCGCGCTTCTCGCCTGGCTCGACGTCACCGCGCACCCGGCCATCGACCCGCTTTACCTGTCGGCGGCCTATCCGATGGGGTTACTGTTCGCGGGACTGGTCGCGGCGGATATCAGCGGCACCTGAGCCGCCGAATCAAGTTTGAAAAGTGAACGCCACTTCGCAATCAAGGTAGGTCATGCGTCTTTCCGAACGTTTCCGTGAATTTCCAATCGGGTTTTCGGCCTTTCTCCTCGCCGTCGCCATTTTCAAGCTGTGGCTCGTCTCGGGCCAGATGGTGCAGGCATTGCCCCACGCGGCCCACGACGACTTTCTGTTCATCGAAAATGCCCGCAACGTGGCCGATGGGCGGTGGCTCGGCAGCTATACCAGCATCCGGCTCACCAAGGGCGCGGGCTATCCGCTCTGGGTCGCGGTCAATTCGTGGCTTCATGCGCCGGTTCTGCTCATGCAGCAGTTGCTCTATCTCGCCGCCTGCCTGGCGACGGTGCTGGCCCTGCGGAAACACGTCACGCAACGCTGGATCGGCGGGGTAATTTTTCTGCTGCTCGCGCTCAATCCGGCCACCTACACGCAACAGGTCACGCACACGATCCGCGAGGGCATCTATCCGGCGCTCGGGCTGTTCATCGCGGCGGCGGTCATCGGTACAACCGGAACGTCATTGAGCCGCGGCTGGCTCGTCACCCTCGGCTTTTTTCTGGCGTGGTTCCGGATTACCCGCGAGGAATGGCAGTGGATTCTGCCGCTGATCGCCGCCGGACTTGTGGTTTACCTGTTTCGAATCATTCCCCTCGAAAAAAAGGAACGGTGGCGGCGCATCGGATGGGCGTTTGTGCCGCTCCTCATGTATTTCGCGGGTACGCTCGCCATTTCCGCCGCCAATCAGGCCCGGTACGGCTTTTTCGGGACGACGGAAACCACCGACGGGGCGCTCCCGAAAGCCGCGTCGGCGCTGTTTCGGGTGGAACCCGCCGAATGGCAGCAATTTGTGGCCGTTCCCCGCGAAATGCGGGCGCGGCTGGCCGAAGTCAGTCCGGCCTTCGCGGAAATCCGACCGTTTCTCGATGGCGCCCCCGGATCGGGCTGGGCCATCGTTTCCCGTCAATACATGCCGAACATGCCGGAAGGCGAAATCGCGTACGGCTGGTTTCAATGGGCGCTGATTGACGCCGTCAACTGGGCGGGCTACGACACGCCGCCGAAAGCGCAGGCGTTTTATGCCCGGCTCGCCTCGGAAATCGAGGCCGCGCGGGCGGCCGGGAAGCTGAAGTGGCGGGCCACCCAGTATGGTCTGCTCCCTCCGTGGCGAAATGAACTTCGCTGGCCGCTGCTGGATTCGTTCCAGAAAGGCGTGCGGACGACCGCCGATTTCGCCGACATGTCGTTCGAGCAACGCCCGAGTCTCGGCCCGGATCTGCCCAAACGACTCGCCACGATTCAGCGCATGACGAACACCCCGCTCGCCGTCGTCCTGTGGCCGGGTGAAGCCGTCCGGGTCGAGCCGGACGAACCGCGCCTGAGAGCGATGCTCGCCATTCACGCCGTCTATGCCGCCGCCGGGCAATATCTGTTCGGCGCGGCGGCGCTCGCCTGGCTGTTTCTCCTGTTCATTCAGATTCGGAAACGACGACCGAGCGTCCTCTGGATACTGGCCGGGGGCATCGCCGCCGCCGCGCTCGTCCGCGTCCTGCTGCTGGCCTACCTGCACGCCGCGGCCTTCCCGACCATCAACGCGACCTATCTGCTGCCTCTCCATCCGATGTTTCTGCTGTTCGCCGGACTGGTCGCGGCGGACGCAATCAATCAGCAGTTAGCAGCTAGCAGTGAGTAGTTAGCGGTCAGCCAGATGACGAAAATGAATTATTCTGGTGAAAGTGGTCATTCCACCCACGAAAAACAGGGCTGGCGATGACGAACTACGAATTACTAACTGCTAACCACTAACTGCTATCTGCTAACCGCGAACCGCTCCGATGCGCCTTCTCCTCACCCTCGATTCGCTCAACCGCGGTGGCGTCGAAACGCTGATGCTCGACGTCTGCCGGGCCGCGCCGCGTTTCGGCTATGACGTGACCTTCGTGGCCACGGGCACGGGCGATCTTGAAAGCGAGTTTCGGACGCTGCCCGATGCGGTTTTTCTGGAACGGAAATTCGTCTACGACCCGTTTCTGGTGACGAAACTGCGACGGCTGCTCATCGAGCGGAAAATCAACGTCGTCCACGCGAATCAGGCGGTCGAAGCGCTGCACGTCTGGCACGCCAGCCGGGGATTGCCGGTCAAAGTCGTACTGACGCTGCACAATTTGAACTACGACCGGAAAAATCAGGCGGCGCTCCGCTTTCTTTTACCCCGGCTGGACGCCGTCATCTGCGTCGGCGAAGCGCAGAAGGAAAAACTTTCGGAGCGGTTCAACCTTGGACGCGCGCCGGTCATTCCGAATGCGGTCAATCCCGACCGGCTCGGCGGCGTTTCCCGGCTCCGTGAGGAACTCGAACTGACGCCGGACACATTTCTGTTCGGAATGATCGCCAATTTCACGCCGGTGAAAGACCAACTGACGGTCAGCCGGGCGTTGCCGAAGGTGTTTGAACGGCTGCCCGACGCGCGATTCGTCTTCGCGGGCGCGCCGCACCATCGCGAATTGTACGAGGAGGCCGTTTTCCACTGCTCGATGGCGGGAATCACCCATCGCGTACACTTCATCGGGGCGCGTCCGGCGGCGGAAGTGCTGCCCGCGCTCGACTCCTTCGTCCTTTCATCCCGGTCGGACACCTTCGGCATCGCGCTCGTCGAGGCGATGGTCGCGGGAATCCCCGCCATTGCGTCCGACATTCCGGCGCTCCGGGAAACCTCCGACAACGGACGCGCGGCGGCGCTGTTTCGTCCCGGCCACGTTGGCGGCCTCGCCGAAACGATGATTTCCATCGCGAAAGACGGCGAACGCCGTGCCGCGCTGGCCGAGCGGGCGCGGGCATTCGCGCGGCGACGTTTTACGCTCGACGCCTACTTCAAACAGATCAGGCACTTGCACGAATCGTTCGACGGAGGACGCCCCCGATGACCGCCGGTCGGGAGGTGTTCGTCGTCGTACCGTCGTTCAATCATGCGTCGTTCGTCGAACGGACGCTGCGGTCCATTTTCAACCAGACCCACGCACCGAAAACGCTTCTGGTCATCGACGACGGCTCGACCGACGATTGCCCGCGTGTCATCGAACGGGTTTTAAAAGATTGTCCGTTCGCGTCGGAACTGGTCGTGCGAGGAAATCGCGGCCTCTGCCGAACGCTCAATGAAGCGCTCGAACGCGCGGATACGCCGTTTTTCGCCTATCTCGGATCGGATGACCTCTGGCGACCCGAATTTCTGGCCCGGCGGACGGAACTTCTCGAAAAACGACCGGCGGCGGCGCTGGCCTACGGTCACGGCGCGATTGTCGCCCCGGACGACCGGATCGTGGATTCTTCGGAAAACTGGGCGAAATACATCGACGGCGATCCGACCGCGATGCTGCTGCGCGGCGGCGCGCCGCTCAGTTCCACCGTTTTGTACCGGACGGCCGCACTTCAAAACATCGGCGGCTGGAACGAGGATTTCGCGCTCGAAGATTACGAACTCTATCTGCGGCTCGTCGGCGCGGGGGAATTCGCCTTCGACGCCGGGCCACCGCTCGCCGCCTGGCGACGCCACGCCGCGAACACGAGCCGCGAGGCTGAATTCATGCTGGCTGAAACAGTCAAAGCGCAGCGCCTCACCGCTACGCGGCTCGGCCTCGACGCCCCCGCCCTCGCGCGTGCGAACGCGGAGCTTTCCTGGACCTACGCCGAGCAGTTGTCACGCCGGGGCGCGCGCGGGCGCGCCTTCGAACTCGCCCGCCGCCACTGGCGCGCCGCCCCCGATGTGGCCTCGGTGTTGAAAATGGCGCTCCGGCTGGCGCTTCCGGCAACCGTCATCGAAAACCGACGCGAACGTCGCGAACGCGATCACGCCGGGCGATTGGGGACGTTTGTGTGAATAACCGCGTTTGGATTCCTATAGCCTCCCGGCGGGCCACGTTTTCCCATAGCCTCCCTTCGGTCCGGCTATGGGCTATGCCCAATCGGCCATCCGCCCACGAGTTTTTGGGAGTGTTCTTCCCCAAAATCACGGTGATTCGTATTCGATTGGAAATAGCCCACGGCCGGACCGAAGGGAGGCCGTGGGGAGGCCGTGGGAAATTCGTGTCGGGTAGATGATTACGCCGCGGTGGCCGCCGTTTTCGGGCGGTAGGCCGATTCGGGGATTTCGGCGAGGGTCGAATGATGGATCATGTCGCCCAAACCGTAGAACTGGCAGAAGTTCATAATCAGCGGTCGCCATTTGTTCGGATCGACGCGGTCGGCGTGGCCGTCCATCCGGATGGCGTCGGTGACGTGGACGCGGACGATTTTCACTTCAATCGCCACGAGGTAGCCTCGCCGGGCCGGATCGCTCGCCGCCATGTCGTGTTTGCCTTCCAGAACCGCTTCGAGTTGTACCGGGCATTCCTTCACGCGCGGCGAATGGATGAGGTGACTTGGTTCGGGGGTGAGTCCGGCGACGCCGAACTTGTCGGTTTCGGTCCGGTAGCCCATCGCGGCCTTGTGCGGGGGCATCGGCGACGAGCCGGTGGTTTTGGCGAGCCGATTGACGGCGGCGACCTGCTCGACGCTCGGCAGGTTCAATACGCAGTGGCCGGTCCGGAGAATGTTTTCGGGCGTTTTCGACCGTGCGCCGAACCCGAGCAGGCAGCTTTTACCGAGCCACCAGGCGGACGACATCGGGGCCAGATTGGGCGTGCCGTCTTCATTGATCGAACTGACGAGAACAACCGGCGTGCCGAAGTACAAAATGGCCGGATCGATAACGGTGTGGTGCATAATGGCCTCCATCGCGAGCGGGTTTGTGCTTGAACGTGGGCCACTTTAAGGACCGTCAACGGCGGTTGCTCGCCGTTTTCGGACGTTGAACGAGGATTTTGATCCATGCGGATTTCAGTCGCGATGGCAACGCGAAACGGCGCGCGCTTTCTGGAAAGACAGCTCGCGAGCCTCGCCGCGCAAACGCGACCGCCGGATGAACTCGTCATCAGCGACGACGCTTCGACCGACGCGACGACGGCCATCGTCCAAACCTTCGCCGCGCGCGCGCCGTTTCCCGTCCGCTTTTCTCAAAACCCGGCCCCGCTCGGCGTCGTCGGCAACTTCGAACGCGCCATCGAGATCACCGACGGCGACGTCATCGCCCTCTGCGATCAGGATGACCTCTGGGTTCCGGACAAGTTGAAAATGCTGGAAATGCTTTTCATTGAAGATATTGCGCGAACATTCATTTTCACCGACGCCAACCTGATCGACGAAAACGACGCGCTCATCCGGTCGCGGCTGTGGTCGGCGACGATGACCGACGCGCAACGAGAACGCATTGAAACCGATCCGTGGGGCGTTTTGCTGGGGCGAAACGTCGTGACCGGCGCGACGGTCGCCTTTCGCGCGACGCTGAAAGCCGCCGCCCTGCCGATTCCGAAAAAAATCGACCTGCTGCACGACGGCTGGCTGGCGCTCGTCGCCGCCGGAATCGGCCGGGTGCATGCCTGCCCGGAGGCGCTGGTGAGCTACCGGATTCACCCCGGCCAACATACCGGGCTTGGCAAAGCCGAGCCGCCGCCACCACAATCCGGACGCGCGGACGCTTTCGCCCATTCAATCAATCGGCTGAAAAGCTTAAAAATTCGTCTTCTCGAAAAGGGAATGTCACCCGCCGACCCCAAAATCGTCGAAATCGAGGCGTTTTTGACTCACCAGACGGCACGCGGCGGACTTCCGGCCAGCCGCCTCGCGCGGATTCCGGCGGTTTTGCGCGAACTGGCAGCGGGACGCTATCGGCGGTTCGCGAACGGGTGGTTGAGCGCGGGGAAAGACCTTTTTCAGTAGCCAGTGGTCAGCAGTCAGCGGTTAGCAGTTAGCGGGGAGTAGGGGGAAATCGACATGGGCCAGTTGAAATCGTCGGGGATGATGGGACGAATCGGACTCGTTTTTCTGGGCGTCGCCGTCGCCTCGGTGGCGTGGGGCCTTGGGCCACGGACGGCGGCGGGCGACACGGCGCGTTCGGTACGCGCGGCGCAACAGGAGGCCAGACCGGCGAACACCGATTTGAACTCGTCCGACCGGGAAACCCGGCGGCGGGCGGTCGAGGAACTCGGACGGTCCGCCGATGAACGCAACGTCGGCCCGCTTTCGGAAGTTTTACGCGCCGACCGCGACTTTCTCGTCCGGAGCGCCGCCGCCGACGCACTCGGCGCGCTGCGAAGCAAACAGGGCGTCGCCCCGCTCGTGGCTGCGCTGCGCGATCCGAACGCTGAGGTTCGTACGTCGGCAGCCCTCGCGCTCGCCAGACTCAACGATCCCTCGGCGGTGAGCGCGCTGCGTCCTTTATTAAAGGATGCGGAAGCGCTCGTCCGGAGCGCGGCGGCGCAGGCGCTCGGCAAACTCAATGCCGCCGACGCCCTTCCTGAACTGACCGCGCTGCTCGCCGACGCCGAGCCGGAAGTTCGCACCGGCGCGGCGGAAGCCCTCGGCGCGCTCGCCAGTCCGCGCGCGGTGGACAGCCTGATTGCCGCGCTGGCGGATAAAAACCTCTACGTCCGGAGCCGGTCGGCGACCGCGCTTGGGAAAATCGGCGACGCGCGGGCGGTTCCGGCCATCGTCGAACTTTTAAAGGACGCCGACCGGACCGTCCGGGCGAGCGCCGCCGACGCGCTCGGGAAATTCCGCGACCGGCGGGCGGTCCAGCCGCTGATGGACGCCCTGCGGGACCGCGATGCGTTCGTCCGCCAGAACGCGGCGTTCGCGCTCGGCAAAATCGGGGATGAAAGCGCCGCCGACGCGCTCGCCGACTGTCTGCGCGACGAGGACGGCCGCGTGCGCGGCCGCGCGGTGGATGCGCTCGGCGCACTGGCGGTGCCGCGAACGGTGGAAACCGTGAGCGATGCCCTGCGCGACAGCGATACGCTGGTCCGGACGCAGGCGGCGCAGGCGCTCGGCAACTTCAAGGAAGAACGGGCCGTGGATGCGCTCGTGCAGGCCCTTTCCGAAACCGATCCCCTGCTCCGGCGGCGGGCCATCGAGTCGCTCGGCAAAATCGGTGAATCGAAAGCACTTCCAGCCCTGCAATCAGCCATCGCCGACGCCAACCCGACGGTCCGGGCGAGCGCGGTGACGGCGTTCGCCCGCGTCGGGAAGGCGGGGGTCATCCCGACCCTCATCGAAACGCTGAGAAGCGACGATGCCCAGACGCGCAACGCGGCGGCGTTCGCGCTCGGACAAATGAAGTCAGGCGAGGCGTTCAGCGCCGTTTTGAAGTTCATCGGCGGCCTCGACGCCGGGAAAGTCATCGACCGGCGGGCGACGCTGGCCGGGTTTTTCACGGCATTCGGCGATGCCACTCAACCGCTGGCCGCCGCGCGCGCGGCGGCGGACGCGAACGAGCGCAAAGGCGCGCTCTACGCCGGGACGTTTGTGTTGAACGCGCCGGATGCGGAAACGTGGCTGAAGTCCGCGCTTGCGGATGCCGCGCCGGACGTCCGGCGGGCCGCGCTTGAGTCGCTCGCGCGGCGCAATCCGACCGGTTTCGGCGTTGAAGCGGGCCGGTTGCTCGCCGCCGACCGCGATCCGGCCATCCGCCGCTTCGCGGCTGAACTGCTCGGCACGCTCCAGCCGGGTACAGGTGGTGAATTCGGCGATGCCCTGCGGGCGGCGTTCCGGCGGGACGGCGTGGAGGAAGTCCGCATCGCTGCCGGGAATGCCCTTGACCGATTGGGATTGGCGCGGGTTGTTCTGCCGACCGGCAGTGGGGCGACCGATGTCGCGCTGACCGGTCCCACCCTGAAATCGTCCAATCCGCTTCGGGTCGAACGGGGCACGGATGCCCCGGCGCCCCCACCTGCACGGCCCCGCCCGCGTGCCCCGCGCCCGACGACAACCGAATCGAGTCCCGCGGAACCGGCTACGGCATCGGCCGCACCGACCCGCCGACCGGTCACAACCTCCCGTCAACCGACTGAAAAACCGGCGAGGACAACCGCCGAGCCATCCGAATCCACCCGGGAGGCGCCCTCGGTGGCCCGCGTCGAACCGCAACCGCGCTCCGTGACACCTCGCCGAACGCCCGCCGAACGGACTCGGCCGATGGCCGGTTCATCCCAGACCGGAACCCGAGCCGCGGCCAAAGCCCTGGCGGATGAAACTCGCCTGCAACCGCTCGGTCGGAGTCCGATACCCGACCTCATGGCCACGCTGCTTCAACCGTCCTTTGCCGCGCGTGCGGCAATGCTCGAAAACAACGAACGCGAAATTCAGGAAAAGCTGGCTTCCCTGGCCCGTGCCGAATTTGTCTTCCGGCTCGGCTCGCGAGGACGGTTCGCCACGCTCGACGAACTCATCGACCGCAGACTGGCCGATCTGACACTTCAATCGGGTCTGTCGAACGGCTACCGGTTCTCGCTCTACATCACGAACGCCTCCGATTCGGCCCCAGCCAACTTCTTCATTGTGGCCATTCCGCTCACTTTCGGTGAAACGGGCCGGAAATCGTTCTACATTGATGCAACGGGCATCATTCGGGCGCGTGAAACATCACAACCGGCGGAACCGGAAATCGGATTCCTTGCGTGGCAAGCCGTTCAGTGAACGATGAACGCGGAACGATGAACGATGAAGTTTCGAACCTTTACCACCTTCTTCCTTGTGAACTTCGCGTCCCAAACTTGCCCAAAACCTTAAACTTCATCGTACATCGTTCATCATTCATCGTTTCTGCCAATGATTCGTCGTCTTTTTGAAAAACTCTCGAAATATCGGTGGCGGGTGCTGGCGGCGGTGGCCCTGTCTCCGTTGTTGCTGATCGGCTTGACCAATGCATGGGTACTGAGCGCGGGCGGGCCGTATCTGTTCAAGGAAGAGCCGCCGCTTCCGAGCAACGACGTGGCACTGGTACTCGGAACCTCGAAATACAACAGTTACGGCGGCATCAATCCGCATTTTCAAGGTCGGATGGAGGCTGCCGCGCGGCTTTACCGGGACGGCAAGGTCAGACACCTGCTTCTCAGCGGCTCGAACCAGAACCGCAGCTATGACGAGCCGACCGACATGAAAAAATGGCTGATGGAAGCGGGTATCCCGGAAACGGCGATGACGCTCGATTACGCGGGGATGCGGACGCTCGACTCGGTGGTTCGGGCGCGGGAGATTTTCGGCCAGCGGAAAATCACGGTTGTCACGGATGAATTTCACGCCTACCGGGCGCTGTTCCTCTGCCAGCGTAACGGTATCGACGCCGTCGCCTTCGCCGGGCGCGACGTACCGTTTTCGGCGACGGTCAAGACGCGGTTCCGGGAGTACGGCGCGCGCTGCAAGGCGGTACTCGACGTGTACCTGCTCGACACACAGCCGAAATACCTCGGCGAAACCGTCAAAATCAAAATCGAATAAAATGGCGGTTCGCCGCCTCGGGACAGCCCGCGGTCGCCGCCTCCGGGCGGTTACGGTTGGGGGTCGCCGCCTCCGGGCGGTTACGGTTGGGGGGTCGCCGCCTCCGGGGACCTGTGGCTCGCGCCACAGGCTAACGGTATGTCGCTGCCTCCGGCGGCTCGTTCTTAGCCGCCGGAGGCGGCGGAAGATCGTTAGCCTATGGCGCCAGCCATAGGCATCAGGGGGTTCGTTTTTTCCGCCGCGTCCCGACCGGCGGACGAATCATTTCGCGCGCCGAGGAGGCGATGCGGCGGCTTTCATTCAGTGCCCCGCGCGCGTGGTCGGCCAGCGCGTCGTCAAACCGTTGCCGACGCGGGGGCGTCCGCCGGTCGTACTCGTACCAGCCCAATGCGAATAGAAAAAATGCACCGAAGGCGAAAACGCGCAGCACTTCGGGATACCCCCCTGGCTCGATTTCAGCAGTTAGCGGTTAGTAGTTAGTAGTTAGCAATTAATAGTTAGTAAACCATTGAAAAGTATGTACTTCTCAGCCAATCACCAACGACTAACTGCTATTCACTAACTGCTAACTGCTATTTCCCGACAAAATTCGGCTTCCGCTTCTCCAGAAATGCGCGGACGCCTTCTTCCTTGTCCTCGCTGGCGAAGCAGAGCGCGAACAGGTCCACTTCGCGGCGCAGCCCTTCATCGAGATTGGCGCGGGCGGCGGTTTTCACGGCTTCCTTCGCCATCTGGAGCGCGACCGGGCTTTTCTCGGCGATTTTGTTCGCGATTTCGAGGGTTTTGGCTTCGAGTTCGGCGAGCGGAAAGACGTGATTGACGAGCCGGAGCGACAGGGCTTCCGCCGCGCCGATCAGATCGCCGGTGAGAATCATCTCCATCGACTTGCCTTCGCCGACGAGACGGGTGAGCCGTTGCGTACCGCCGCCGCCCGGAATCACGCCGAGGTTGATTTCCGGCTGGCCGAGCTTGGCGTTTTCGCTGGCCACGCGGATGTCGCAGCCGAGTGCGAGTTCGAGGCCGCCGCCGAGGCAGAAACCGTTGATCATCGCGATGACCGGCTTGGGAAAGTTTTCTACCGCGTCGAACGCCCGCTTGCGGGTCATCACTTCCCGCTGGGTGAGCGCGGTCTGACCGGCGAATTCGCTGATGTCGGCGCCCGCGATGAACGCCTTTTCGCCGACGCCGGTGACGATGACGACCCGGACTTCGGCATCGTCGCGCAACACATCGAGCGCGGCCAGAATTTCATTGCGCGTCGCCACGTTGAGGGCGTTCATCTTCGCCGGACGGTTGATTTTCAGAAACGCAACCCGGTCGCGTTTCTCGATGAGCAGATTTTCGAACATACGAGTCCTCGTTTGAATCGGGAATGAAGAAAAAAGAAATGCGCGAAAGCGAACGGACCTGAATTTCCCCTTCAACTGCTTTCGTTTCAACGTTTATGGCACAAATCGGTGGTCCGGGCGACAGATTCCTCGACGAAGGTACGGAAATTCGGCGCCAATTCGGCCAGAATTTCAATCTTCGAACGGCACAGAACCGCCTCGTGGTCGAGCCGAACAACGGGGCAATCCGCTCCCCGGCGGCGGTTCAGGTCGAAACACACCGGGTCGTAGTCGGATTCCGGCCCACGCCCGAACCGGATGAACCCCCGCGCGGCGAGTTCATTCCACAAACCGTGTCCGGCGCGGACCTGCGCGAGCCAGCCGGCGAGGTCGTCGCCCGGCGGGTTGGCGTAAAGGGTACAAAGCCCCAGATCGACCTCGGCCCAGCGCCAGTTCAGTAAAAGTTTTTCGAAAAGGTGAGGCAGCCGCCCGGGAAGTTCACCGTTCAGGGTGTCGAGGGCCGTCGAATCGGTCGGAGTTGCCAGCGGCTGCCAGCGCCGCCAGCCCCGGTCGTCCGTTTCATCGGTCAGGAGTGATTCAATCGGATAGCCCGGAAACATCACGACGCATTCGTCCGTGGCCCGAAAGCCGCGTACGAATGCGTCGAGAAGTGTTTCATCCTTGTCAGTGGCCGACGTCATATCCCTACCGGCCATTGAGAACCGCGAATCTGTCAAAAATTCTCAATTCTCAATTCTGCATTCTCAATTTTTTTAGTCCTGCGGCGACATTCCCATGCAGTGATAGCCGCCATCGACGTGAATGAGTTCGCCGGTGATGCCTCGGCCCATGTGCGAGACGAGAAACAGCGCGGTATCGGCGACTTCGGCGATTTCGGTGCCGCGATGGAACGGCGCGACCTCGACGTGGTGCTTGAGCATCTTGGTGAAGCCGTGAATGCCCCGCGCCGCGAGGGTGTTGATCGGACCGGCGGAAATCGCGTTGACCCGGATGTTGTTTTTGCCGAGGTTGGCGGCGAGGTAGCGGACGCTCGCCTCAAGCGCGGCCTTCGCGACGCCCATGACGTTGTAGCCCGGCACGGCGCGTTCGCTGCCCAGATAGGAGAGCGTCACGATGCTGCCGCCGTTTGCTTCCATCAGCGGAAACGCGGCGCGGGTCACGGCGGTCAGCGAGTAGGCGCTGATGTCGTGGGCAATGCGGAAACCTTCGCGGGAAGTCTTGACGAAATCGCCTTCGAGATCTTCCTTCGGCGCGAATGCCACGGCGTGAACCAGAAAGTCGATGGTGCCGAATTCTTCCTTCACCTTGGCGAAAAAGGCGTCGATTTCCTCGTCCTTCGTCACGTCGCACGGCAGCACGAGCGGGTTGTCGATGGTGGCGGCGAGTTCGCGGACGTTTTCTTCAAGGCGTTCGCCCTGATAGTTGAGCGCGAGACGCGCCCCGGCATCCGAAACGGCCTTGGCGATTCCCCAGGCGATGCTGCGTTTGTTGGCGACGCCGAGAACGATGCCTTTCTTTCCTGCGAGCATAAGAACGATCTCCGGTGGGTATGAATTGAAACGGGTCGAAGGGCGCGACCTTATCGCCGCACGCCGCAAGCGTCAAGCGGCCAGTGGTCAGCAGTCAGTGGTCAGTGGTCAGTAGTTAGTCCAAAGCCGGATTCGGTTTGAAAGAGGGTAGCCCATAGCCGGACCGAAGGGAGGCTATGGGAAATCGTGGCCAGTCGTCAGCAGTCAGCCATCAGTCAAAAGCCGGATTCGGTTTTTGGGAGGCGATGGGAACACGGGTGTCACGCTATCTATTAATAGGATCGCGCGCGTACGATGAATGATTCTTCAAAGTTCCGGGAAACCGACCACTGGCCACTGACGGCTGGCCACTACGAAAGCCCGGATTTCATCGCCACGAACAGGCTGCGGTCTTCCTTGAAATAGAAGCCGTCGATCATCGACTGGCGGATTTCGGGGCCGATGGCGTCGAACTGTTCGAGGACGATGTCGAAGCCAATTTCCTGGAGGGCGTGGAGCAGGTATTCGCGGCGGACCCAGAAGGAGTTCCGGTTGTCCCACGAGGACCACGGGAAGGCTTCCCGCGCGGCAAAGGAGGCATCGTCGGGAAATTCATTGTACCAGCGACCCTGAAGTCCTTCGTTTTCACAGAGTTCCGAAAACTGGTCGCTCAGTGGGTGGCGTCCCTTGGAAGTCGCGGTAGTGAAGTGGGTGTTGATGAACAGGACGTGCCGGACGTGCCGGTGCATCAGCTTCATGAATTCGAACGGCCGGTCGAGGTGGTAGAGGAGGCCGCTACAGAAGATCGCGTCGAACTGGCCGTACTTCCAGAGGTTCCACGCGTTATCGTGGGCGAATTCAAGGTTCGGGAAGTTGAGTTGTTCCTGAACGAACCGGCATTTTTCAAAATTTTCCGCCCGGACTTCGATTCCGAGGGTTTGAAATCCCATACGCGCGAAACCGACCGCGAAGCCGCCTTCAAGGCAGCCGAGGTCGGCCAGTCGCAGATTCGATTTGTCGCCGGGAAACAGGCGGTTCAGCATCCGCTTGGCGGAGGTGAACCACGGTTCGTCTTCGAGCAGGTGCGGAATCTCGGGCTTGGTGCGGACGCCGTTCCCGAGGTCGATGTTATGCGCCGTGAACGTGTGCGGCATCACGCGGTCTATCCGCCGCCCTTCTTCAGTTCGACGAGGACCTGCTTGGCCACGGCCTTGAGGGTGTCGAACACGCCGATCCCCTTGTAGGCCACGCCCTCAAACACCGGCTCGCCCTTGCGCATGAGTTCCTTCTTGAGCGCGTCGATGGGCAACGCACTCGGCAGGTCGCGCTTGTTGAGCTGGAGAACGTAGGGAATCTTCATCAGGTCGTAGCCCTGGGTCTTGAGGTTGTTTTCAAGATTCCAGAGCGATTCGATGTTGGCATCCATACGCTCTTCCTGGCTGTCGGCCACGAACACCACGCCATCCACGCCCTTGAGGATGAGCTTGCGGCTGGCGTCGTAAAACACCTGGCCCGGAACGGTGTAGAGGTGGAAGCGCGTCTTGAAGCCGCGCACCGTGCCGAGTTCGAGCGGCAGGAAGTCGAAAAAGAGCGTCCGGTCGGTTTCCGTCGCGAGGCTGATGAGTTTCCCCTTCGCCTGCGGGGCCGTCGTATCGTAGATGTACTGCAAGTTGGTCGTCTTGCCGCCGAGACCCGGACCGTAGTAGACGATTTTGCAGTTGATTTCTCGTGATGCGTAGTTGATGAATGTCAAGTTCGTCTACCCCTAAACAGCGCTAAAAAAAGCGGGAGTCGCGTGATGTCGCGCCTCGCCGGAAAAACTTAATCCCTGAACAGGCTGTCGATGTCGTCTTCCGTAATTTCCGCGAAGGGAGATTCGAGATCCGCGCCTTTCGCCTTTTCCTCTTCCACCTTGCGGGCAATCGCTTCGAGAACTTCGGCCATATCGGTCGCCGCCCGCTTCACCCGCAACCGGACCAGCCCGAGACTCGACCGCTCGTCAAAGATCACCACCAGAATCACCCGCTGCGCGACAATCGAGATGTGAATGTTGTCACGTTCACCCTCATGCGACAGGACCGGAAATTCCTTTTCCCCGACCAGATGCGCGAGTGCGTCGGTGGCCGCCACGTTCCCCGCGGTCAGCGAGGCGAGGCTGGTCGTGTCAATGCCGCCGGTGTCGCCGTGGTCGGCGATTTTCTGACCGTTCTTGTCGATCAGAAAGACCATTTTGGCGTTCGCGTCTTCGCACAAACGAGCGATGATGCTTTTAATCTGCTGGTATTCCTCGCCGTAGAGTACCAGAGCGGCGCTTGACATTGTCTTGTAAACCTCGGGGAAACCGTATGGATGAAGCCCTGATTGAACTTCCCGTTACTCGGCAACGTTCTTCGTTCACTTGCGTTTTCGGCGGCTCGTTTCCGATGCTTTTTCCGCCGTCGCGCGGCCGTGTTTGTCCCTTCGGGGACCGCGCATCTTCCATGCTACTTTAGACGTTAGGTTCTTGTGGTAGTTGGAGTTACGAAAGTGTTCGTTCTATAGCATACGGATGATTCGGCTTTCAAGGTCTTTCTTGCGCTGGGCCACCCCGGAAGGGGTCTTTCGCATCCCCCTTCCTTGACGCCTTCCAACCTTATCCAATAGTATCGTTCGCTTCTTCATGAAGGCCGCCGGGCGTTTCGGCGGCGTCCGCATCACGCTGGGTTTTTCGACGGAGTTCCCCGGTTTTTCGCCTATGGCCATCGACAAAATTCTCTCCAAAGTCTTCGGAAGCGCCAACGACCGCTACCTCAAGCGCATCCGCCCCAAAGTCGCCCTGACCAATGACCTCGAACCCAAGCTTCAGGCCATGTCGGACGACGAACTCAAGCAGCAGACGATCCGGTTCAAGGAACGGATCGACCGGGGCGAATCCCTCGACGAGCTTCTGCCGGAAGCCTTCGCGACGGTCCGCGAGGCCTCCCGCCGGACGACCGGCATGCGCCACTTCGATGTCCAGCTCATCGGCGGGGCCGTCCTCCACGACGGACGGATTGCCGAAATGCGGACCGGGGAAGGAAAAACCCTCGTCGCGACCCTTCCCGTCTACCTCAATGCGCTCACCGGCGACGGCGTTCATGTGGTCACCGTCAACGACTATCTCGCCAAGCGCGACGCCGAATGGATGGGCCGCATCTACAAGTTTCTCGGGCTGTCGGTCGGCATCATCCAGAACGATCTCTATGACGATGAACGCCGCATCGCCTACGGCTGCGACATCACCTACGGCACCAACAACGAATTCGGCTTCGACTACCTGCGCGACAACATGAAGTTCAGCCTCTCGGCCTGCGTGCAGCGCGGCTTCAACTTCGCGATCGTGGACGAAGTGGACTCGATTCTCATCGACGAGGCCCGGACGCCGCTCATCATCGCCGGTCCGTCGGACGATTCGACCGAGAAGTACTACATCGCCAACGACGTCATTCCGAAACTGAAGAAGGAAACCGACTACCTCGTTGACGAAAAGACCCACAGCGCGGCCCTGACCGAAGCGGGCATCGAGCGCGCCGAAAAGGTCCTCGGCGTCGCCAACCTCTACGATCCGGCCAACTTCGAGCTGCTCCACTGCGTCAACCAGGCCCTCAAGGCCCATACGCTCTACCGGCTCGACAAGGAATACATCGTCAAGGACGACCAGGTGATCATCGTGGACGAGCACACGGGTCGTCTCATGGACGGTCGCCGCTGGTCCGACGGGCTGCACCAGGCGGTCGAAGCCAAGGAAGGCGTCAAGATCGAGCAGGAAACCCAGACGCTCGCGACGGTCACGCTTCAGAACTACTTCCGCATGTACAACAAGCTGGCCGGGATGACCGGGACGGCGGAAACCGAAGCGGCCGAGTTCGCGAAAATCTACAAACTCGACGTGACCATCATTCCGACCAACCGTTCGATGGTCCGGAAGGACAACCCGGACGTCATCTACCGGACGACCGAAGAAAAGTGGAACGCCGTCGTTCAGGAAATCAAGGAATTCCATTCGAAGGGCCAGCCAGTGCTGGTCGGGACGGCGTCGGTCGAGAATTCCGAACTCTGTTCGCGCAAGCTTCAGGCGCTCGGCGTGCCGCATAACGTCCTGAACGCGAAGTATCACGAGCGGGAAGCCGAAATCGTCGCTCAGGCGGGCCGCAAAGGGATGGTGACTATCGCCACCAACATGGCCGGCCGCGGAACCGACATCCTCCTCGGCGGCAACGCCGAGTTTCTCGCCCGCGAACTGCTGAAAAAGCAGGAAATCGACCCGGATCAGGCGACCGAGGAACAGTTCGAAGCCGCCCTTGCCGAAGTCAAGGGGCAGGTCTCCAAGGAGCATGAGGAAGTCATCGCGCTCGGCGGGCTGCACATCCTCGGGACCGAACGCCACGAATCGCGCCGCATCGACAACCAGTTGCGCGGTCGCGCGGGCCGTCAGGGCGACCCCGGCTCGTCGCGGTTCTTCCTCTCTCTGGAAGACGACCTGATGCGGATTTTCGGCGGCGACCGCATGAAGAACATCATGCTCCAGCTCGGCATGGAGGAAGGCGTCGCCATCGAAAGCCGGATGGTTTCGAAGCGGGTCGAGGGCGCGCAGAAATCGGTCGAAGCCCACAACTTCTCCATCCGCAAGCACTTGCTCGAATACGACGACGTCATGAACAAGCAGCGCGAGACGATCTACGGCCTGCGCAGCGAGCTTATGGAAGGTTCGGAATCGAGCCGTCAGTTCATCCACGTCGCCGAAGACCTTTTTCAGGACGTGATCGACCGCCACACCGAGGGCAAACCGGAAAGCTGGGACATCGACGGACTGAAAGTCGCGCTGCGCGACCTCTACGCCTACGATGAAGCCGACCACCCCGAACTCGATTTCGAAGTGATGACCCGCGACGAAATCAAGGAAAAGCTCTGGGCGGCGCTCGAAAAGGCCTACCGGACCAAGGAAGAACAGGTCGGGGCCGAGCAGATGCGCGACATGGAACGCTACATCATGCTCAACGTGGTGGACGCCCAGTGGAAGGACCACCTTTCAAACCTCGATCACCTCAAGGAAGGCATCGGCCTGCGGGGATACGGCCAGAAGGACCCGGTCATCGAGTTCAAGAAGGAATCCCGCAAGCTGTTCGAGGAGATGATCGACCGCATCGACGAGGATTGCGTCCGCATCCTGTTCAACATGCGCGTCGAAGCCGCCGAAACGCCGGTCGCGATGCTGGAAGAAGAAGAATTCGAGGAAGTCGCGCCGGTGGTCCCGGCGCCCACACCGGTGAAGGTTCGCCAGCCGGCCGGCAAGCAGGCCGACTCCGGCTACACCAAGGCCAACGCGGGCGCGGCCCGCGCGGGCGAACGCGACAAATCGCAGCCGCTCGTCAAACTGCCCAAGGTTGGCCGCAACGACCCCTGCCCCTGCGGCTCGGGCAAGAAGTACAAAAACTGCCACGGCACCGCGTAACGCGCGACCGTCACCAAAGAAACGAGGGGATGATCCGCCGGGTCATCCCCTTTTTCCTTGAAACCGGCGGAGTTGAAACACCAGCGTGCCCCCGACGGCCGCGATTCCCGCCAGCAGGCTGATCCAGCCAGCCGTCTGAACCGGCCACGGTTCGATAAACCGAAGCTCTACAAGGGTTTCACGTTCCGGAATCCCGACGGTGAGCATCCCGTCAGCCCCGTTGTCGGCGGAAACCGGCACGCCGTCCACGAAGGCCCGCCAGTACGGGTGGAAAAAGCCCCGAACGCGCAGGGGTTCCGCCGGACCGGCGCCCACCCGGAATTTCCGGCGTGCCGGTTCAACAAGTTCGGCTGAGACGCGGCGCTCCCCCGCCTGCGCCGGGACCGTCATCGCCGGGGGGTAGACGCCGCCCTCATACGACCACTTCGGCAGATAGGAAACGGATTCGGGATACCCCGGCGGCTCCGCCAGCTTCGCGCGGGCCTTTCCGGCCATTCCCTCCAAATGAAAAACTCCGAACACCAGGTTGTACAATCCGCACCCGAACGCTACACCGAGCACGCCCAGCCAGATCAGCCGTTGCACCCCTCCGGCGCGAACCCGCGGGCCGATGGCGGCAATCCCGATAGCCGTCGAGACACAGGCCGTTGCCGAAATGACCGTCAGCCAGCGCCACGGATACTGAATGTCCTTCAGTTTCGGAATCACGCGCCAGACCGGGTCACTCACCGGCAACATCAGAAACGCCCCGACGCAGGTCAGCAAAAGCGCCGGGAAAGCCGCCCGACGCAATCCGCGCGACGCGGCGAGAAGGCCCGCCGTCGGCAGATTCAGACCGCCCGTGACGGCAAAGACAATCATGAGCGTCAGGGTGATCAGTGACGGGGAGGAGAAGGAAAGAAAATTTTCCTCAATGACGAAAGTCCGGCGTGGCGGATTGCCGATGGGGTAAATCCAGCCCGCTTCCGAAAGAAGCACCGTCACGAACCGCAGTCCCATCGCCCCGCCGAACGCCAGCGCCAACGCGAGGCGAACCATTCCGTCGCCGCGGCGGTCGGCCGGAGCCTGGGCGAGGGCCGTCAGGGCGAAAACGCCGATGGCCAGACTTCCGATGAGACCGGTCGGGACGTGCGTGTTGAGGAGTACGCCGTAGGTCAGCGCGCATGGGAAAATATCCTTCGCCTTCCCGAACCGGCACAACCGCGCGACTCCCGCGAAAACATGCGGCAATACGACGTTTCCGGCAAAATCGCCAAGCATGGACGCCTCGTAAACCTCGAAATTGCTGTAGGGCATCGCCGCCCAGAGGATGCCGGCCCAGACAGCCACCCGGTCGGGAACGTAAACCCGGGCAAACCGGAACGCCCCCCAAACGCCGCAGAAGGACAACACCCCCCAGACCAACATGAATCCGCGAATCCAGTCTCCCGTCAGTCGATATCCGAGTGTCAGCAATGCCGGAAGCCCGAGCGGATAGAGCCGGAACGTCATGTCCCCGTGGCCGAGGTTGGCGTCGCCGCTCCATCCCGGATAGGAGAGAAATCCCGCCGCATTCGAAAACCGCTGTGCCAACCGGAGGTGAAAACCGAAATCCGCGCCCAACGGAACACCGAAAAAAAACGCCGGAAGCAACGGCATCAGCGCCGCCCCGATGAGGATGGCAGCCACCACGACGGGAGAGTGAAGCATTCGGCGACGCCGGGGCGGTACGGAAGTCGTTGAACCGGACAAACAGGTTCTCCCTTGAAGTATGATCGGGATGAAATTCGGAATCCCGTACATGCCCGACTTCTCATGGTCGTGTCAAAGCGATTTCGGCCATTCAAACTTTCGGGAGGCGAAGCCAGCTCGACCGGCCTCTCCTCCATCACCCGGGAGGACCTTTTGAACGATCAAACCAACCCCGAATGGCCGTGGTTTCTCATGCTGCGGGATACCAATCCAGACCTCGTCATGGCGTGGCTCGACGCTTTTTCGGACTATGGACCGTGGTCGGTCGGCAGCGGCGACATCCTGCGCGGGAGCGCCGACGCCATTGTCAGTCCCGCCAACAGTTACGGCTTCATGGACGGTGGTATCGACCTCGCCTACCGCAACCATTTCGGCCTCGGCCTCCAGAATCGCCTGCAACGGCTGCTCGAAGAACGCCACGGCGGATTTCTGCCGGTCGGCGAGGCGGTCACGCTGCAAACGATGAACGCCCGCATTCCGCTGATGATCGTTGCCCCGACGATGGAACGCCCGATGAACGTCGCCGGAACGGAAAACGCCCATCTCGCCATGCGGGCCGTCTTCGCGTGTCTGCGCGCGTACAACGCGGGCGCGTCCAAACGCGGCGAACCGGTCGTCCGCCGGATTCTCGTTCCCGGCCTCGCCACCGGCATCGGCGGCATGCGGCCCGACGACTGCGCCACGCAGATGCGCCGGGCCACGGACGAAGCACTGGAAACCGACCTTCAACCATAACTTCCTGAAAACATTCGGGGAAATCCACTTCCGGGAGCTTTCATAATGAACCTCGAAAAACCCAATCGCGTCACGCGCGCCTATACGCAACGGCTCGTCGCGGGACCGGCGGACGTCTTTCCCCTGCTCTGCCCCGTCCGCGAGGCTGACTGGATCGAAGGCTGGGACCCGGTCATCGTCCTGAGCGAATCGGGCGTTGCCGAGCCGGACTGCGTTTTCGTCACGCGCGCCACGCCGCACGACGCCGTGTGGTTCGTCACCCGTCACGAGCCGGACGCCGGATTCATCGAAATGATCAAAATCACGCCCGGACTGACCGCCTGCAAGTTGAACATTCAACTCACCCCCACGCCGGAAGGCTGTGACGCGGTCGTGACCTACGCGCACACGAGCCTCGGCCCCGACGGCGATGCCTTCATTGAAGGTTTTACCGAGGATTTCTATCTGGGCTTCATGCGAGACTGGGAAGCGCGGATAAACCACTACCTCGCGACAGGGACCATCCTCGCATCGCATTCGGGGAAATGAACTCAGGCTTGCCGCCGCGCCGGGAATCGGGTTCGTTCCTCCGGAGTGAACTTGCGGGCGGCGGCGTTCAGCGTGTAAGAGAGAATCCCACTTTTTCAAAGGAATCGTTTCCGTTCATGTCGTTCGCTCCGCCCCGCTGGCTGTATTTCGGAATTTCGTTCGGCATCATCCTGCTCGACCAGGCGAGCAAGCGCTGGGCATACACCGTGCTGCGGACGACACCCGGGCGGACAAAATCGGTCATCGCGAACTTTTTCGATCTGAGCTACGCGGAAAACCCCGGCATCGCCTTCAGCCTGTTCAATAGCGGCGAAACCGGGACGAAAATGATCCTGCTCGGCATCGCCTGCTGCGCGGCGCTCGGCATCGGGGTTTACAGTTTCCTCATTCCGCGCAACCAGTGGCGGATGCTGACGATTCTGGCGCTGATTCTCGGCGGAATCGTCGGCAACGCGATTGACCGCGCGGCGTACGGCTGGGTCATCGACTTCATCGACGTTTACGTCGGCAACAGCCACTTCCCCACCTTCAACATCGCCGACAGCGCCATTTCGGTGGGGGCGTTTTTCCTCGCCATCGAAACCTTCTTCTTCCATCGACAAACCGCGCCGGAAACCGTTTCCCAACCTGAAAATTCCGTCACCGAAGGCTGAAGAATACGGGAATCAGTGGAACTTCCCCTGAAAACAGGCGTTCCCAAAGTACGGAAAGCCACCGGATTCGCGCCTTGCGCCAGGTATTTTTTTTCGGCAAGGTTGGTTGAGCCGCCCTGACGCAACCCATTCTCCTGATGAAACGTCCCATCCGGCGTCGGGAACGGTAGAAGTAAAAACAAGCTCGGACTTTCCCAGTGAAAGGAGCAGGAACAGTGATGGCACGTTTTCAGGACCCGGAAATGCAGTTCGCCCCGCTCGAAGTGGTCGAACGTCTGTTGGCATTGTGCGAACAGGATGGTTACCCGGCGTCGCTTTATCTTTCGTCGGATTTCGACCTTGTGATGTATCTCGACGCGCTCGGTTTCGACGCCTACAGCATGACGGCGTTCGTGGATCGCAACTCGGCAATCGACTTCAGTCGCTCGTCAGTCAACATGATTCCGAGTGGCGACAAGGTTCACAGTCACGATACCGGACATTGAAGGCAGTTTTGAGTGTCCAGTTTTAAGTTTCGAGTTTTTCAGAATCGGTATCGGTAAAAAAGCGGCGGGATGTTTCCCCGCCGCTTTTTCGTTTTTCCGTTCCCTCAATGCCCTACCGGCCCTTGCGGCCGAAAATGTCCGGACGCGCGGGCGCCGACGGCGCGGTGGCGGGGACGATTTCAACCGGAATCTCGACCGGTATGGTCTGCGGGGGCAGACACTGCGAATCATTGCACGCCTGGTAGGTCAGCTTGCCCTTGAGCACGACCCGACCCGGCTTGAGGCCTCCAGTCGCCGTAATCGGAAAGATGACGTTGACCGTTCCCTCGTAAATCGACATCGGCGACTTCGAAAAACTGAATTTCCTGACCGTTCCCTTCGGATAATTTGCCCCGCCGACCGTCAGCCCCGGCACTTTATCGAGTTGAAGCTTTGTTCCGACCAGGAATTCGTCCGACGGAAACCGCGAATTGATGTGGTACCCCGAGGCGATCACGAGCTGCACGGCGGCCTTCGCCGACGAACCGACGCGAAGTTTGTCCACCGAAACCGCCGACCGGACTGTCACCACGCCCCGGTCGTCACGCGGAACGGCTGCCGTCGCGGGCCGGGTCGCCCCGGCGGATGCCCCCAGCGCGAGGGCGAGGATTGTCAAAACCCAGACACGAAGGTACTGTTTGGTCGTCTTCATGGCTTCCTTCTCCAAATAAAATTGCATTGTGCGATTTCTGGTGCGGCGCACCGGGTACGCGATGCCCGAACCGACGTTTTCTATCGTGAACCAGCCATCCCCGCAATATTGTCCGTTTTGCCAGAAGGCGGATGCCTTCAACCCGGCCACCAGTTTCTGCGCCCGCTGCCTGGCGGTCGCCCCGCCGCCGGAGCCGCCGCCCGTGCAGCCCTCGGTACATGACTGGAACCGCGCCGAATATTTCCGTCAGATGAACGAACGGCTCCGTGAAACCCAGTCAGCGCTGGGAGACGACGATTCGCCGATGAACAGCAACCCGTTTCTCATCGCCAGCGGACGGACATTCTGGATCGGAATGTTCATCCTCGGCGTCGTGGGAATGGTATTTCTGTCCGTCCTGTTTCAGGACCCCGGCGCGGGCAATCTGAAATACGCCGTTCTCGGCGCGCTCGCCCTCGGCGTCGTTCTGCTGGTGGTCTACCTCGGGGGAGGTTATTCGCCGCGCCCGCCGCAACCGCCGCCGTCATCCGGCCAGAAATTCACGCGCCGCGACAAGTGACGGCATCACCCGCCACGCCAGTTCCGCGATTTCCGGCGCGGGCGGCTTGAAATCGGGCACGGCGATGACCGTCACGCCCGCCGCCGAAGCCGCCTGAATCCCCGGCTCGGAATCCTCGAACGCCAGAACATCTTTTGGATCAACGTTTAAGGCCCGGCACGCCGCAAGGTACAAATCGGGCGCGGGCTTCGGATTCACGACTTCATCGCCGCACACCACCGTTTCGAATCGCTCCCCCAGCCCCGTCCGGACGAGCCGCGGCGCGGCGTTCACCCGGTGCGTCGAGGTCGCCACCGCCTTTTTCAACCCGGCGGCGTCCACGGCGGCGATCATGTCCCACGCCCCCGCCTTCACGACAATCGGCTCCTCTTCAAAACAGACCTTTTCATAGTGCCGAACCAGTTCCCCGAACTTCGGCATTGGAATCAGGTCGCCGAACTCGTCGAGCGTCCGCTGGAGCGCGTCCGCCCGCGAGCGCCCGACCAGATTCTGGTAGAACTCCCGCGTAATCTCGAAACCGCAGTCCGCCGCCGCCTTTTGCCACGACATGCAGTAAATCGTCTCGGTGTCGATGAGGAGGCCGTCCATGTCGAAAACGACGGCCGCAAAGTCGGAAAATGCCTTCATTTTTTAAAACCCGGTGTTTTTAGTCTGGAGTCTGGAGTCGAGAGTCTGGAGTCAAAACAAAAACAAGGAGACTAGGGAAAATCCGGAGTCGAAAAGAAAGTTTGAGGCTGAAGACGAGGAATGAAAAGTCTCGATTCCGCCAGTTTCCAAACTCCGACTCTTTTCTTGACTCCAGACTCTCGACTCCAGACTCCAGACTTTTTTTCTACTTTTTATCGAAATACGGGTGCGTCAGCAGCAGTGGCTTCTGCGTCGTGCCGGTCGGCGGCTTGAGTTCAAGTTCCTCGACCAGCATCGCCGGAGCGACAATCGTGTAGCCGATGGGAAAACCGCGCCCCGCAATGTAGTTGGTGACGGTCGGCGTTTTGCCCGCCGCGAGAATTTCGTTCTTCATCGCCCGGACCGAAAACTCGCCGAGCGTCGCGCTGCGGAACAGTTCCTCGCGACCGTCCTTGACGTAAACCTTGTAGGCCATCAGCGGATCGCCCTGTCCGTCCACCGAGCGGATGAGAATCCCGTATTCCAGATTTTGCAGCCGACAGAGGGAGATGAGCTGCGCCTTGAGTTCCTCGTCCGTCTTGCCCTCGGTCGCGGTTACGAACAGGTTGCCGTACTGCGCGGACACTCCCGCCGAACCGCCAAGCCGGCCGTGGCCGTTCGAATTGCCCATGTTCTTGCGCGGGCGCCGCGACATCAGCAGCCCCTTCAGAATTCCCTGCTCGATGAGCGACACGCGCTGGGCTGGAATGCCCTGATCGTCGGTCTCATACGCCCCGAAAAGCTTTTTCCCGTTGAAGGTCGTCTGGGTCGGATCATCGTAAACATTGAGAAATAAAGGTAATACGCGGCGATTGAGGCGTTCGGAAAACTGCGTTCCCTCACTGCGCTCCTGCTCGATGAGCGACGGACGCTGCCCCGAAAGTTCCGACGCGAGGTAGTTGTCCACGAATTCGGCGGCGGCGGGCGCGGCGAGCAGGACCGGGCCGACGTAATGCTCGCTGATGACCGGCGCGGCGCGCAGCGCAATCAGGTTTTTCGCCATATCCCGGATGCCCGCCTCGACTTCGGCGTCGGAGGGAAAATCCGCCGGGTCGTTCACCCGGAACGATGTGGAAAGTTGCAGCGACATGCCGTCCGCCGCCTGCACCGACGCGCGGGCGTCCACCGACATGTAGCGGAACGGCTGACGGATGCGCGTTCCCTCGCTGTTCACGAGGTACTTGTTCGCCGCCGTCGAACGGAACGTCACGCTCGATTCCTGAATTTCCGGGTAATTGCGGAACAGCGCCGACCACGTCCGGATTTTGGCCTCCCACGCCGCCTGGTCAAAACTCAGCGACACCTTCGGCGCAACGGCGACGGTCGGCTTTTCCTTTGAAAAGTCCGGGATGTTTTCCTTCTGGGTGCGGTTCTGAACGTAGGCTTTCTTCGCCGCGAGCGATTCGACGGCCTGCTTGTAGGCCCCGTCGCTCGCCAGCCAGATGTCGCGGCGCAGGGCGAAATAGTCCTCGTCTTCCACCATCGAGGTCGGAATGATCGACGGCCCGGCGAATTCCGTGTTGTCGAAGACGTAATCGCCGACGCGAATCTGCGTGAGGAGCGTCCGGCCGCGTCCCGACGACGCGTTGACAATCGCCCCGAACGTCCCGGTGACGGCGCAGCCTTCGCTTTCAAGTACCGTGTACTCAACGAAATACGGCTTGGCGAAGTCCTTGAGTTGAAGTTCGCCGACGGCGCGGGCGAGTTCATCCTGCGTCGCGCGGAAAACGACGTCATCGGCGGGCACGGTCGCGGCGGACGCGGGCGAGCCTTCCGCCCGGACGAACCGGACCGGCGCGACGGCAACGAGCGAAAAACAGAGGGCAAAAACCAGCAGGCGAAGTTTTGTCACGGGCATTTCCAGATTCAGAACATTAAAAACGGTAACCCACCACCAGAAACGGCAGCCTGACCGTCAGGGAGGGCTGTCTCCGGGGTTGTTACTTCTTCTCCGTCGCGTCGGGCGGGGGGAGAATCGGCAGGCGCTCGGACGATTTCGGCTTTTTCTGGATTTCGATCTGCGCCGTCAGCACGCTCGGCGACACCGCCGACACCGGGACCCATCCCGATTCTGCGCCGCACATTCCGTTGAAGACTTCCGGGCGGTCGCTACAGGCGATGATCTTGCTGAAGGAGATGAGCGGCGTCCCGACGAGGTCCACGCCGCGGACGAGTTCATCCGGGCGACCGTCGGTGTAGACGCGATAAACCATGATCGGCGTCACCTGAAACGCCTGCGGGGCGTTGCGGGTGGTCATCGTGAAGCCGCCGGAGATGTCCTGAAAGATCAGCCCGAACGGCTTGCCCTGCTTTTTGCACTCGGCGATGAGCATTTTCCGGAGTTCGGCTTCTGGAACCGTCTTCGACGCCTCGACGATGAGGTTGCCCTGGCGTCCGGCGGGACGGAAGCCCGGCGACTTGCGTCCGTGGCCGTTCGATTTGTCGAAGCCCTGAATCGGCAGGCGCGACATGAGGAAGTTCCGCAAGACGCCGCCTTCGACGACCTTCACGCGCTGGGCGGGGACGCCCTCGTCGTCAAACTTGTAAAACCCGTTGAGGTCGGTGTCGCCGATTTTTTCGAGCGTCGGGTCGTCGAAAACCGAAATGAACTCCGGCAGGATGGCCTGATTGATCTTCTTGGTGAAGGTCTGGCCTTCGTCGTCGCCCTTCTGGCGCTGGCCTTCGATCCGGTGGCCGAAAATTTCGTGGAAAAACACCCCGGCGGCGCGCCCGGAGAGGATGGCCGGACCGGTGTACGGCTCGACGACCGGCGCGGCCTTGAGCGCCTTGAGGTCGGTGACCATCTTTTCCATCGTTTTGGTCAGTTCCGCGTCGGACGGCAGCCGGTCGGCGGTCCGGGCCGCAAAGACTTCATAACGATAGAGATCCATCCCGTCACTGGCGCGCGTCTGAGCGACGATGACGACGCGGGCCTCGTTCGAGCCGTGCTGGAGGGACGTGCCCTCGCTCGTCACCAGAAAGCGGTTCGACGATTCGGCGAAGAAGCTGACGTTGGAATCGAGAATGTCGGGAAACTGCCGGAAGTAGGCCGACAGGGCCTTGACGCGCGTTTCCCACGCCTTCCGGTCCACGCCCGCCGCGACGGTCGGCAGCAGGGTCGCGCTCGGCGTTTCGCGGGTGAAATCGGCCGATTTGTCTTCTTCCTCGACCTTGACCGCCTGATTGGCCTTTACCTGAATGAGCCGTTCGACCGCCGCCTTGTACCGCCGGTCGGTTTCGAGCCAGATCGTGCTTTTCAGCGCGTCGAGGTCGTCTTCGAGCGGAATTGGAATCGAGCGCGACGGCGTGAAAAAGCCGTAACCGCGAATCGGATGCGTGTTGTCGAACTGGTAATCGCCGACCCGCACGTCCACGTCGAGCAGCCGGATGCGGTTGGAATCCGACGACCGGATCGCGCCGAACTCGCCCGTCACGCTCATCGAGTCGGAATCCGTGACGTAGTAGCTGATGAAATAGGGCGGCTGTTCGCTTTTGGCCTTGAGAATGGTCTGCGCGCGCTTGAGTTCTTCCTCCAGCGCCGTCAGGACCACGCTTTTGGCGACCGGCGGGGCGGTTTTTGCCCCGTTCCGGCCATCGGCCGCGACGCGCAACGCGCCGCCGCCTCCGAATCCCACGCTCAACAACAAAACCAGGCAGAAGAAACAGAGGAGACGACGACGATGGGGCATCAAAGGGAACCTTTCGGAATTTTCGATTTTTGGATTGAAGATTTTCGATTTTGAAGTCGGCCAGATTCAATTTCAAAAGCGCCAAGTCCGATTTCAAAACGCCAGGTTCGATTCAGGAACGTTACGTTCGATTCAAAAGCGCCAAGTTCGATTTCGAATCGGGCCGAACCGGCCCCGTGTCGGAATTTTCGATTTTTGGATTGAAGATTTTCGATTTTGAATTCAGCCGGACCGGCCGTGTGAATTGTCGCAATCGAAAGTTGCAATCGAAAATCGAAAATCTTCAATCGAAAATGGTTACGGGACAATCAACACCGGGCACGGCGTTTCGCGGACGATCCGTTCGGTGTTGTGACCGACCTTGTTGCCGGCCTGGCGTTCGCCGAGGCCGACCACGATGAGGTCGGTTTCGTGTTCGGTGGCGTACTGAATGACCGCCTCGTAGGGCCGGCCGTCCGACAGGACGGTTTCGACCGTCGCGCCACCGGCTTCCGCCTTGATTGCGTCGAGCTTTTCAGCCGCGTCGCGCCGGAGAATGCCTTCGATGTCCTCCGAGCGGCTCGACGCGACCGACCGGATGTATCCGACGACGACGTGCAGCGCATGCATCGCGGTCAGCTTGGCGTTGTATTCCTTCGCCAGATTGATCGCCATCGCCTTGGCGTTGGCGTCGAAACCCTGAAAATCGGTCGGAAACAGCACGCGGTTGAGCGCGATGGTCGTTTCCGCGCCCTTGTAATAGACGAAATCGTGCGCCGGCTGCCGCGCGACCAGCACGGGGCAGTGGATGTGTTCAAGCACGGCGAGCGCGGTGGATCCCATCATCGCCCGGTCGAGGAGACCCCGCCGCTGGGTCGCGAGCGTCACCAGATCGACTTCCTTTTCGGCGGCGATGCGCGGAATTTCGACCGCCGGGTCGCCTTCCGTCAGCAGAACGTGGACGTCGAGACCTTTCAACACTTCGTGAGCGGCGATTTCTTCGAGTTCCCGGCGGACGCCGACGAGCCATTCAAAGCCGTTTTCGGCGAGCGCGCGCTCCGACAGCCGCAGCGCCTGCGGCGGGAGCGACGATTCCTGGACGTTCAGGATGTAAAGCCGCGCCTGATGGTGACGGGCGAAGGCCGCGGCGTACTTCAGCAGGCTACGCGACAGGGGCGAGAAATCGGTACAGAAGAGGATGTTCTTGAAGGGGTACATAACGGTATTTGGGGCAAGTGCGTCAGTCTGTTCGGCCCCACGCCGGACGGCGGCGGGCCGCGTATGAAAGCAAAAACAGGCTAAAGCAATCCCCCTTCGCGAATCAATCCGAAATCCGGGACGCCGACGGCACCGAAATCGTCCCGGCGGAGCCGCGCAGACTTCCTTTTCCCGAAAACTTTCGCTAGGCTCGGAACATAACATTCAACACCGGATGAAGTCACCGACCTTCACCGCCTAAGCCTCAATCGACCGCCGCCACCGGAGCGCTTTCGCATGATTTGTCCGTCTTTCAGGAACCTTGCCGTTTCACTCTTCATCTTCGCCGCGCTCATCGGCTGGCTCGGCATCACCGGAAAAGCCCAGACCGCCGCTTCGCTCGACACCGGTTTCGCACCGATGCTGACGCAGTCCGGCGGATCGGCCCGCGGCACCCTCCGGCAACCGGACGGCAAACTGCTGGTCTGGGGTGATTTCACGCTGATCGACGGAACGGCAAGAAACCAGTTGGTCCGGTTCAATACCGACGGTACGGTTGACACGGGATTTACCCCTTCACCCAGCCTTCAAGGTCCATTCGGGGTTCTGGCGGTGTCCCCGTCAGGACGCCTGATCATTCTCGGAAGGGAGCGCCTGATCCGGCTCAACGCCGACGGCAGCCTCGATACCGGATTTACCGCGCCCGTCCCCGTCAACGGAAGCATCCAGACCGCCGTGGTTGACGCCAACGAACGGATTGTCATCGGCGGTTCCTTTCAACTTTTCGGTTCGAATCCGACCTTCAGCTTCCTTGCCCGCCTCAACCCAGACGGCAGCCACGACCCGACCTTCACGGCCCGGCCCGACGGGACCGTATTCACCGCCCGGACCGACTCACAAGGCCGCTACCTCATCGCCGGAGAATTTACCGGCATCAACTTTACCCCCCGGCGACGGGTCGCCCGGATCAATGGCGATGGCACTCTCGACACCTCATTCAATCCCGGCGACGGTCCGAATCAATATGTTCGTACCCTTCAACTTGATTCGACGGGCAAAATCTTCATCACGGGAATCTTTTCCACCGTGGCCGGTGTCGCCCGTCAGCAAATCGCCCGGCTCAACAGCAACGGAACGCTCGATACCGGGTACGTCCCGACAAATCTCCAGCTCGGAAGCGGCGACATTTTCGCCAGCGCCGTTGACGCCGCCGACCGCCTGTATCTGGGCGGGGGCGTTTTCAACTTCGACACCGGTACGCGCCAGAACATCGCGCGGCTCGACGCCACCGGCGCGCTCGATTCGGGATTCAACCCCGGCGCGGACGGGAGTGTTTCCGGACTTGCCTCGGACGCCGGAAACGGGATCGTTGTCACGGGACAATTTCTGAACCTCGGCGGAAGTCCGCGCAACGGACTGGGACGGATCAGACTCGATGGCGCGCTGGACGCAACATTCGCCCCCGTTCTAAAAAATTTCGGTCAGGCGGCTTCGCTCGCCATCGACGCCAACGGGCGCATTCTGGTCGCGGGAACCTTCGACGGCGTCGGAAATACCTCCCGAACCGGTCTGGCAAGGCTCCTGCCGGACGGAACGCTGGATGCGTCGTTCAATCCGGTCATCACCGGGAACAACCTCTTCAATCGTAAAACCGGAAAAAGCTACTCCGTGTTTCTGGTCGGTTCAGTGGTCATCGACCGTCTGGGCCGGATCGTTATCGGCGGCAGCTTCGGGGCCGTCAACGGCGTCGGTCGCCGGGGCATCGCGCGGTTGAACACCGACGGCAGCCTCGACACAACTTTCGACCCCGGCAATGGGGCCAACGGGATGGTCCTTGACATCAAATGCGATGCCTCCAACCGGGTCATCCTGGGTGGCGTGTTCAACACGATCGACACCGCTGCGCGTCCGGGCCTCGCCCGTTTGAATGAAAACGGGAGTCTGGACACCGGATTCGCCCCCACCGTCGAAGGCGTACCGTTTATCCGCTCAATCGCCATCGACACGGCCGGCCGACTGGTTGTCGCGGGCGACTTTTCCGGTATGAACGGAATCCCCGGCACCAGAATCGTCCGATTGATGCCGTCCGGGGCTTCCGACACGACCTTTTCTTCCGGACTGACAAGTTTCCCGATTGTCAATCGTGTCCTCATCGAGCCGAACAGCGGGAAATACCTTCTGGCCGGTAACTTTAACGTCGAGAACAAACCGGTCACCCGGCTGAACACTGACGGTTCCACGGATTCAACCTTCAATTTCCAGATAACGACTTATGTCATGGCGCAGGCCAGTTTCATCGACCGCTCGAACCGTTTCCTCATTGGTGGAACATTCGATGCCTATTACGGTGACCCATTCCAGAAAATCGCCCGCTTTTCCCTGAACGGAACGCCTGACCCCTCTTTCAATGCGAATCCCGGCCCCGGGGGACGGTACTCATACAATGCAAGCGTTTTCGCGATCACCCAGGATTCGGCGGGGCGAATTCTCATCGGCGGAAACTTCGAAACATATGACGGCGTCCCGCGCGGAGGAATAGCCCGGCTTCTGGGTGACACAGCCTGTGCGTTCACCGTCTCGCCGACCGCGCCGAACTTCCCGGCCTCCGGCGGAACGACCACCCTGACCGTCACCACTCCAACCGGCTGCCCGTGGACCGTTGCCGGGACGCTTCCCGACTGGCTGTCGGCCAGCGTCCTGAACGGGACCGGCACCGGCACGGTCCAGTTCACCGCCACCTCCAACCCGACAACCACGGCGCGGTCAGCCAGCTTTACCGTCGCCGGACAGACAATTTCGGTCACGCAGGATGCCTCCGTGACGGTCAATGCGTCGGTCAGCCTCGTCACCACGTCGGCGGTCATCGTCCCGACGACCTGCGGCGCGCAGGGCTACGCCAACGACTACCTCGTCACCGCCGTCGCCACAAATACCGGCGCGACGACGCTTTACAACCTTGGCTTCGAAGTCGTCGAACTCCGCGAGGCGAACGGGACGCCGCCATCCGTTCCCTTCCGGCTCGTTTCCGCCGACGGCGCGACCTGCGGTTCCGGCGGACTCGTCGGCTCGCGGCAGACGGTCGCCACGCAGATCGCCCCCGGCGCAAGCGTCACCTTCCAGTTCCGGATTGCCCTGCCCTCCATCCGGCGTTTCCGGTTTCTGGTTACCGCCGTGGCCGCCACCGCGCCGCCGCTGAACCTGTTCGAACGGATTCGCCGAAATTCCATCCTCATGCGCTCACCTTCCAGGACGCAAACCCCGGTGGACACGTCGCGCTACTTCCGCCGGTAAAAAAGCGAAGGGGAGACGGATCGTCCGCCTCCCCTTCTTTTCTTTTCGAAAACCTTCTCGAAAAACGGTCTACGCGACGGCTTCCGCCGACCAGAGCGACCGCAGCGCCCGGCCCGCGTCGGCGGCGAGGCGTCCGAGCAGCGAATCGTCGCCCAGCGGACGCCCGTTGACGACCCGTTTGACGTCTTCAACGACCTGTTCCCGCAGCCGTTCGGAGGAAAGCACCGTTTCCACCAGTTGCCAGCGCGCTTCCATCACCGGGCGCGGGTCGGCGGCGCGTAAAAACTGATCGAACACGTAGCCAAGCTGGCGTTCGGGCGGCATTTCGAGCGCGATATCGATGACCCGCCGCATCCGGCGAATCGGCGCGCCGGGCATGATGTCGGTCGCCGATTCATAGGCCGCCGCCTCGATTTTGGCGAATTTCGCCTGCGCGCGGGTCATTTCCGCCTCGTGGCCCGATTCCTTCATCTTCTTTATATAGTCGTTGCCCCATTTCACATGCCCGGCTTCCTCGTTCTTCACCTGATTGAGCAGGGTGAAGGCTTTCGACTCCTTCGGCAGCGTCGAGGCGTGGAGGGCGAAACTGAACAGCCCGCGCTTTTCGGTCGCGTTGAGCGCAGCGAGGAGTTCGACTTCATCAAGGCGGTCGGGATCGGTACTGGCGTTGGCGAGCGTGGCGAATTCGTCAACGTACTTGATGCCGCGCGGCGTCTTCGGCGGCGGACCGAGGTCGGTCATGATGTCGGCGATCATCGCGGCATGGCGGAATTCGTCGTCCGCGTGATGAAAAAGCTGTTCCGACAGTTCGGGATTGGTTTCGGCGAGCCGTCCGGCGAGGGCTTCGATGCCCTTCGCGCCGTGGAACTCCGAATAGTAGTAGAGATTCATCGTCGCCCAGTGCAGATCGGGGTCGGCGACGATGCGCTCGAACACCCGCCGCATGGCGGTTTCCTGATGAGACATGGCGATGTGGACTCCCGGTTGGTGAAAAAGTTCGAAAGGTGAACGAGAGGCCGGGGGGGTGAGAGGGCGGGAGTCTAGCAGAAATGCGGAATGCGGAATATCGAATGCGGTGAATTGTAGGTCGCCGTTTTTTATGACAAGCGTTCCACAGGTTCAGGCATTTTCATTCCGCATTCGATATTCCGCATTCCGCATTGGCTTTCAAAACGCCCTCCGCCCGTGGAAAATGGCGGGCGTCACGCTTTTATCCGTTTTCTTCCCGCTTTTTTTCGTGCTCCGTTTCGGAACCTCAGTCCCGGTTCGGTTGATGTTCGCCTGCCTGCTGGCGCTGGCGGCGGGGATCGGCGTGTTCGGGCAGGTCGCCGGGAGCGATCCGGCACCGGTTGTCCGGCGGCGGTCGGTCGAGCAGGGGTTGTCGCAGGTGTCGGTCCAGTGCCTGCATCAGGACAAGGTCGGCTATCTCTGGCTTGGAACTCAGGACGGCCTGAACCGCTTCGACGGCTACGGTTTTACCCACTACCGCTACTCGCAGCGAAATCCCAAATCCATCAGCGCGAACGATGTCCACACGATTTTCGAGGACCGGGAAGGAAATTTCTGGATCGGGACCAACGGCGGCGGCATCAACCGCTTCGACCGCGCGACCGGGACCTTCACGCGCTACCAACCGGACCCGAAAAACCCGAAAAGCTTCGGCAGTCCGCGCGTGGACGCCATCGCCGAAGACACCGCCGGTTTTCTCTGGATCGGCACGCCGGAGGGACTTTTCCGGATGGACAAGGCGAAAGAGGAATTCACCCGGTTTCGCCACAGCGACGCCGATCCGGACAGCCTTTCGGAAAATGTCGTCCGCGACGTCCTGCCCGACCGGCAGGGCCGGCTCTGGATCGCCACCGAGGGCGGCGGTCTCGACCGGCGCGAGCCGGACGGCCGGTTCATTCATTTCAAAAGCGATCCGGCCAATCCGAACAGCCTGCTCAACAACGATCTCTATTCTTTATATGAGGGGAAAGACGGCACGATCTGGATCGGCTGCATGGACGGGCTGACCCGGCTCGACCCGAAAACCGCCACCTTTACCCGGTTTCCGAGCGTTGCCGATGACCCGAAAACGCCGACCGGCGGGCGGGTGCGCGACATCATCGAGGACCGCGCCGGAAATCTCTGGCTCGGGACCACCGGCGGCCTCACCCGGCGCGCGCCCGACGGCGCGTTCAGCCGGTTCGTCAATGAACCCGACAATCCCGACAGCCTGAGCGCGAATTCCATCCGTGCCGTCATCGAGGACCGCTCCGGCATCATCTGGGTCGGCTCGCGCAACGGCCTCAACGCGCTCGACCGGTTCACCCGGCGGTTCGCCCACTACAAATACGACCCGAAAAACCCGAAAGGGCTGAGTTCAAACAGCGTTTTCGCGTTTTACGAAGCGCCGGACGGCATCGTCTGGGTGGCAACCACCGAGGGATTGAACCGCTTCGACCGCCGGACCGGCGTGTTCACGGTCATGCCGCCACTGCCCGGCGAACCCCGTTCGCGCGGCTTTTCGTCGGCCGTCCCGGACGGCAAGGGCCACGTCTGGCTCGGTACGAGTCAGGGCGTCGTGATTCTCGATTTGAAAACCGAAAAGCTGGAGCCGTTCAAGGATGCCCCGAACAGCCCCGCGCCGCTCACCGGACGCCAGATTTCGGTCTATTTTCATGACCGGAAGGGCAATTTCTGGCTGTCGTCGGAAAATCGGGGCCTCATCCGGTTCAATCCGGACACGGGCGCGGCAAAGCTGTTCGAAAGCGACCCGGCCAACCCGAAAACGCTCAACAACAATAAAATCTGGCAGATTGCCGAGGCGGCGGACGGCGGCCTCTGGATCGGCACGTCGAACGGCGTCTGCCGCTACGACCCGGAAACCGAAACCTTCGACCGCTTCGACCACGATCCGAACAATCCGAAAAGTCTCGGCAGCGCAAGGGTTTACACGCTGACGCTCGACTCGCGGGGCAAGCTCTGGGTCGGCCTCAACGGCGGCCTCGCGCGGCTCGACGACCCGGCGACGAAAACCTTTACCAACTGGACGACCGCCGAAGGGCTGCCGAGCGATATCGTGACCGGCATTCTCGAAGACCGCGAAGGGAATTTGTGGCTGAGTACTTACGGCGGCTTGTGCCGGTTCAATCCGTCCGCCGGGACGTTCCGGACCTACACGCCCGACGACGGCGTGCAAAGCACCGAGTTCAGCACCAACGCCCATTACAAGAGCCAGAGCGGCGAGATGTTTTTCGGGGGTATCAACGGTTTCAACGTCTTCCGGCCCGAAAACATCGCCGACAATGGCCACGCGCCGCCGGTCGTCGTGACCGGATTCCGGATTTTCGACAAGCCGGTGGAGGAATTCGACGGCGAACACATTCGGACGCTCAATCACTGGGAAAACTTTTTCTCGTTCGAATTCGCCGCGCTCGATTTCACCGTGCCGGAGAAAAACCGCTACGCCTACCGGCTGGAGGGCTTCGACGACCGCTGGATCGAGTGCGGCACCCGGCGGTACGCGAGCTACACAAACCTCAATCCCGGCGACTATACGTTTTGCGTCCAGGGTTCGAACAACGACGGTCTCTGGAACAGGGAGGGCGTCCGGCTGAAATTCACCATCCGGCCGCCGTGGTGGCGGACGTGGTGGGCCTACACCAGCTATTTTTTCATCGTCGTCGGCACTAC
Source organism: Blastocatellia bacterium NZW_1522 (assembly GCA_039793685.1). GTDB lineage: Bacteria > Acidobacteriota > Blastocatellia > Chloracidobacteriales > Chloracidobacteriaceae > JAAFHI01. Next base: position 47,518 of record JBDRAL010000042.1, on the reverse strand, counting down.
GTTTCTCGGTATCCGCCTTCAAATCAACCGGATACAGGAACGGGGACGACTTCGCGAGGCGCAGTTGCGGTCACGCTACGCCGAGCGGCTGGCCGAACAGAACGCCCAACTCGCCGCCCGCAACGATGAAATCGAGGAGAAAAACCGCGAAATCGTGGACAGCATCCGCTACGCCGAGCGGATCCAGCAGGCGATGCTGCCGATGCGCGAGCGGCTCGACCGCGCGCTGCCGGACCACTTCATCCTCTACCGCCCGAAAGCCATCGTTTCAGGCGACTTTTACTGGTTTCACGAAACCGAGGACGGCGTCCTCATCGTGGCCGTCGCCGACTGCACCGGCCACGGCGTCCCTGGCGCGCTCATGTCGATGATCGGGACCAACTTCCTCAACCAGATCGTGGTCGAGCAGCGCGTGACCGACCCGGCGCGGGTGCTGGAAGCGCTCCACCTGAGCGTCCGGCGGGCGCTCAAGCAGGACGCCGCCGACGCCGAAACGCTCGACGGAATGGACATCGCCTTCTGCCGCATCGACCGCCGCGCCGGAAAACTCGACTTCGCGGGCGCGCGGCGTCCGCTGTTCGTCATCGACCGAACCGGAACGCTCCAACAACTCAAAGGAAGCCGGTCGGGCATCGGCGGCGCTCAACGCGAGACGAACCGCTCGTTTTCCAACGAGTCGCTCGAACTGGCGGAGGTCCGGTCGATCTACCTGACGAGCGACGGTTTTGCCGACCAGCCGGGGCTGATGCGCGGCAAGTACGGCTCGGCGGCCCTCCGAAACCTGTTCACCCGGCTCGCCTCCGTGCCGATGCGCGACCAGTACGCCATCATCGAACATGAACTCGACCTCTTTCAGGGCGACACCCCGCAACGCGACGACATCACGCTGCTCGGAATCAGGGGATTGAAGATTGAAGATTGAAGATTTTCGATTGGGGCAGTTCGTATTGGTAATCGAAAATCTTCAATCGAAAATCGAAAATCAAAAATTCCCCGTCCCGGCGGGCCGTGTGTCGGCGCTCCGGCGGGTCGGTTATAAATCCGGCTTCATTTTGAAACCGCCGGTCCCCGCGCAGCCAGAGTCATGTCGCAAAGTACTACCCTGCCCCTCGCCGAGATTTCCGACCACGATCAGCCGTCACCCGCGCCCGCGCCGCCGACCCCGTTTCAGCGGATGGCGTCGTACTGGAAGCGCTATCCGGTCCCGGTCATCTGGGGTGGAACGACGGTTCTGCTCTCCGCCGTCATCAATCTGTTCGCGCCGCAGGTCATCCGGATGGCGCTCGACGAGTTGCGCGTCACCCTGTCGCGGGATGTGGTGTTGAAATACGCCGGGCTGATCGTGCTCGTCTCCGCCGGACGCGGTGTTTTTCTTTTTCTGCAACGCCGGATTCTGGTGAACCTCTCGCGCGACATCGAATTCGACCTGCGGAACGATTTCTACGGTCATCTTCAGAAGATGCCGCCCGCGTTTTTTCAGCAGCAGCGGATCGGCGACCTGATGTCGCGGGCGACGAACGACATCGGCGCGGTGCGGATGCTCGTCGGTCCGGCCATGATGTACGGGTTGAACACGCTCTTCACCGCCTGCCTCGTCTTCCCGGCGATGTTGAAAATCAGCGCGTCGCTGACCCTTTTCGCGCTCATCACGCTGCCGCTCTCGGCGCTCGCCACGAAATACTTCGGCGGAAAAATTCACGAGCGGTCGGAACAGATTCAGGAATATTTCGGCCTCATCACGGCGAAGGCGCAGGAAAACTTTTCGGGCGTGCGGGTCGTGCGGGCCTACGCGCAGGAGTCACCGGAGGAAGAAACCTTCAAGGCGATGAACCGCGAGTTCGTGACCCGCAACCTGCGGCTCATCAAACTTTCGGCGCTTTTCCGTCCGGTGCTCGACGCGCTGTTCGGCCTCGGTCCGGCGGTCGTGCTGTGGCTCGGCGGACGGCTGGTCATCGAGGGGCGGATGACCATCGGGCAGTTCGTGGAGTTCAATCTCTATCTGACGATGCTCATCTGGCCGATGATCGCCCTCGGCTGGGTGGTCAATTTGTTCCAGCGCGGGATGGCGAGCATGGGCCGGCTGAACACCGTGTTCAACCAGGCGCCCGCCATCGACGACGCGGCGGCGCGGACCGACATTCGCGAAGTCGAAGGCGACATCGTGTTCGACGGGCTGACCTTCACCTACCCGAACGCCACGGTCCCGGCGTTGAAAAACATCGACCTGAGAATTCAAAAGGGAATGACCGTCGCCATCGTCGGACCGACCGGCGCGGGCAAGTCAACGCTCATCAACCTCATCCCTCGCCTGCTCGACGCCGCGCCCGGCGCGATTCAGGTGGACGGTCGCCCGATCCGTCAAATTCCTTTACAGAAACTTCGCTCGGCCATCGGGTACGTCCAGCAGGAAAGTTTTCTGTTCGGCGACTCGATTGCGAACAACATCGCCTTCGGCGCGGAAAACGCGACGCGGGAGGAGATCGTCCGGGCGGCGGAGCAGTCAGCCCTGCGGGGCGACGTCGAGGGTTTCCCCAAAGGGTTCGACACCATCGTCGGCGAACGTGGCATCACGCTTTCCGGCGGTCAGAAACAGCGCACCGCCCTCGCCCGCGCGATTTTGCGAAATCCGAAAATTCTTATCCTCGACGATTCGCTGTCGGCGGTAGACACCTACACCGAGGAAACCATCCTCGGTCACCTCCGGGAAATCATGCGCGGACGGACGACCATCCTCGTCTCGCACCGGGTTTCGACCGTCAAGGAAGCCGACCTGATCGTCTTCTTAAAAGATGGGGAAATCGTCGAACGCGGCACGCACGACGAACTCATCGCCAGGGGCGGGCACTACGCCGCGCTCTACGAGAAGCAGCTTCTCGAAGCCGAACTGGCGGCGATGTAAAACGTTCCGACAACCATCAAGCCGCCGGAGGCGGCGGCATATCGTTAGCCTATGGCGTGAGCCATAGGCATTCGAATCCGGCCATCATTTTCCTATGGCTCGCGCCATAGGCTAGCGATCTTTCGCCTCCTCCGGAGGCTCAAAAACCGTCCGTTTTCTTTACAAACGACGGTTTCGGATGCGTTCCTGGCGTCGAAAATTCAATCGGAAAATCATTTTACACAGCACCCAAATCTTTTATTTTCAAAAACTTAAATCATTTTCGCCAAGTCGATTGACGGCGAAAAATCTGTGGCACGCGGATTGTCTAATGAACGGGCAGAAATCAACCGCGAGGTCACCGCAATGCACCGCTTCATCATCGCCGCCATCGTCGCCGTCGCCTTCCTCTTCGGGTTCAACGTTGAATCCTTCGCGAAGGAATCCCCCGCTCCGGGTGTCAAGACGGTTGCCGCCAAGCGGACGATGAAGAAGAAGCGCGCGCGGAAGTATCGCCGTCACGTCCGGAAGCACGTCCGGTACGGCAAGCGCGCCGTCAAGAAAGTAAACACCCCGGCGAAGACCGTGAAGGCGCAACCGGTCGCCCGCAAGACCTCCGATTTCAACACCACGGTTATCCGTCCGGTTTCCGCGACGGTGGCGTTCGAGTTCGCGGGACTGGTCGCGCAGCCCGATGGCTCGAACGCCAAACTCTGGCACTCCCGGGAATTCACGACGGACACGAAATACGCCTACGTCGGAAAGATGAAGTTCGGCGCGGAGTGGGTTCACGTCTGGATGGAATCCGAAGCGCCGGCGGAAACGCTCGTCGCCTCGGTCACGCCGACCGAACCGGCGGTTGAAGAAGGCACGGAAGTCTTTCCCGACGGCGGCGCGGGAATCGTTGAAGTCGCGGCGGACGATCCGCTCGTGACCGCCGCCCGCGAAGCCAACGACGCGGCCCTGGCACAACAGGGTCAGGACGTGCAGGGCGTTCCCGAAGGTGCTCCCGCGCCGACCAACGGCAAGCCCACGATCAACGTCCTTCCCTCCGAAGCGCCAATCACCAATCCGGTCGCCGACCCGAACCTGAAGCCGATCCAGCCGAAGAAATAGGTTTTGGGTGTCGGGTGTCGGGTTTTAGGTTCAAACCGGGAAAGGGATCAGGTGTCGGGGATCAGGGATCAGTAAAAACTTCTTACAACTGCTCCTGACTCCCAAGCCCCTGAAGACTCCCGAGACGCCCAAGACTTTCTTCAGTCCGGACTCCAGACTGAATTCGACGACTCCCAAGACTTCCCCCCAGACGGTCAGATGCTGGCCTGCTTCCGGAACTTCTCAATTCTCAATTCTCAATTCTGAATTGTCCGCCGTGTTCCATCTCACCAGAAACCGGCACTCCCCCGTTCCGGTCTGGGCGCAGGATGTAATCGCCACCTCGACGTTTTCCCCGCCGCACAGCCGGACCGCCTGCCGGAAATAACCGACGCCCGACGCGCAGTAGGGCGAGGGCGGGGCGGGCGAATATTTCAGCGTCACCACCGCCTCGTGGGTGTGGCTTTGAAGATTGCCGAACGTACTGTCGGCTTCCCCAAAATCCTGAAACCGCAGATTGAGATTCCGGGTCGCGCCGAGCCACGAGGGAACGTCCTTGCCGAGCGCGGGGTCCAGCGTACTGCCAAGCGACAGATCGGCGGAAAATTCCCCGAGGCGTTCGAGGACATCCGGTACGTCCGCGCCGAACGTCCGGACGATGGCCCGGTCCAGCCGGACGAGCAGCGCCAGTGGGTACAACCCGCTCACTCCCGGATTGTCGAGCATCGCCCGGTCCGACGGCGAAAACCGTTGGACCAGTTCGCGCAACGCACTTTCCCCGTGCCACGCCCGGATGTACAACAGTCGCGACAGGATCATCCCGCCCCGGACGTGTCCGATGGCGGAGGGTTCTTCAATAACGGTTTCATCGAAACGGCAGCATGCAGGTAAGGGCTGAGTGGGCATGGGCCTCCTAAAAACAATGAATGACACGCCAGCGGCGTGACTCACGACTACATCCCGGAGGGATGTACAGAAATTAGCCGGTGGTCAGGCAAATGCCGCAGGCATTGCCGCCACCACCGGTTGGTGGCCCCACGGGACACGCATCCTGAAGGGATGCGCAGAATCAGGCCCTTTCTTCGCATCCCTTCAGGATGCGTTCCCCTTTTCGACCCGACTCCGGTGGTGGCGGAGACACCTCCGGCGTCTCCTGACCACCGGCTAATTCCTGGGCATCCCTCCGGGATGCTGGTTGACCGTACACGACCGAAATTTGCTCCAACTTCCCGACACACCTTCGGCCCGCCTTCAATGTCATCCGAACATCGCCTTGAAGCTGTTCATTCCCTAAATTCCTTTAACGGAATCCCGAGCCGTTCGCATTTCTGGCGGAGGCCGGTACGGGTGACGGCGAGGGCGGCGGCGGTCCGGGAGACGTTACCGCCGAAGTTTTGAAGGGCGGCGAGAATCATCCGGCGTTCGACATCGGCGACGGCTTCGGCGAGCGTCGGCTGGTCGTAACCGGAGGGAGACGGCGCGTTCGGGGCGACGGATTTTTCGGGCGGAAAACTGGGCGTCAGCGAACGGTCATCCACGAAATGTTCGGGAAGCAGCAATTCCCCGTCGTCGGCGAGCGCGACGGCGCGTTCGAGTTCGTTGCGAAGCTGCCGGACGTTCCCCGACCAGTCGCGCCGGACAAACGCATCGAGCGCGGCTTCCGAAAGATTCACCTGCTTGTTCGACTGGGCCTGAAGGTCGCGCAGCATCTGCTGGACGAGCACCGGAATGTCCTCGCGGCGTTCGCGCAGGGGCGGGAGCGCGAGTTGAAGCACGTTGAGCCGGTAGAAAAGGTCTTCCCGGAAGCGTCCGGCGGCGACTTCGGCGGTCAGATCGCGGTTGGTCGCGGCGATGACCCGAACATCCACGTGAACCGGGCGCTCGGCCCCGACCGGATGAACTTCGCGCTCCTGAAGAAAACGGAGCAATTTCGGCTGGAGCGGCAGCGGCAGTTCGCCGATTTCGTCGAGAAAGAGCGTTCCGCCGTCGGCGGCGCGGATGACGCCGAGCGATTCGCGGTCGGCGCCGGTGAACGCCCCCTTCCGGTGGCCGAACAACTGGCTCTCGGCGAGTTCCGACGGCACGGCGGCGCAGTTGAACGCAACGAACGGCTTCCCGCCCCGCGCCGACAGCCGGTGCAGCGTCTTGGCGATGACTTCCTTGCCCGTACCCGATTCGCCCGAGATGAGGACGCTCACCACCGAATCGCGAATCTTCAATATGCGCGCCGCGACGGTTTTCATCGCCGTGGATTCACAAACGAGGCCGAGTTCGGCGAACCGTTCGTCGGCGAACCGGAAATCCATCACCCGCCGCGCGCCCGCGTCGCGGCGGAGCGCCTCGCGCGCGACGAGCCGGTCGAGACAGAGTTCCGCCACGCGGACGGTCGCCCGCAGCAGCGTCGGATCGGTCACGGCCTGCGGCGTGGTCCACATCCAGTAGCCGGATTCATCGGGAGAATTCACCCGGCGGAAGCCGTCGGGTAGCGGGCCGTTTTGTAAAACGTGGGCTTCCAGCACCCGTCCGAGGTGGTCGGTCACCCCGGCGGCGACGCCGTGGGCGGCGAGACAGTTGACGCGGGCGTTCTTTTCGACGAAGACGACGGCTTCAAACCGAAAATCCTCGTTGAGCAGGGCGCTCAGTTCGCGCATCAGCCCATCGGGCGAATCGGCGGCGGCGAGGCGTTCGACCCGGATTTCATCGAGAACCGGCGCGATGCTGAATTTTCCGGAAATCCGTTCGTCGAGTTCCGCGAGGGCGTGGGCGGCGCGTTCCGCGCGGGGCCGCGCGCCAAGTTGTTCAAACTGCCCGAGCGCGAGCGTGAAGTGATGCCGGGCGCGGGTCGTGTCGAGCGCGGCAAAGACGACGCCGGTTTGAAAATGGCTGACGGCGGTTTCCCACGCGAGGCCGAGCGATTCAAAACTCGAAAGGGCGCGCGCGCAGTGTAAAAGCGCGTCATCGCGGCGACCGTTGAGAAAGGCGACCTGTCCGGCGAGTCGCGCCGCCCACGCCGAGAGGAAGGAATTGCCCGCGCCGCCCGCCGGGACGGCCAGTTTTTCAGCCTCGGCGAAATCCCCGTTCATTAAATGCGCTTCGGCGAGAATGAACCGCGTCGCGGTGAGCCGGTTGGTCCGGCGCAGGCGCTGTTCGATGTCGGCGGCGCGGCCGAGGAGCGGAATTGCCTCCGCCGGACGTCGCGCTTCGAGCAGGACGGCGGCCAGCGCGTCAAGACATTCCGCTTCACCCGCCGGATGACGCTGGTCGGTCGCGAGTTTCAAAGCGTAGCGCGCCTGCCGTTCGGCTTCCTCGATCCGTCCGGTGCGGGACAGCAGCCGCCCGAGCGACGACAACACCGCCGCGTGGAGGTTCGAATCGGCTTCCGCCGCGATATAGACCGCCTGCGAAAGAAACTGCTCGGCGCGTTTCCAGTCGCCGACCGCGATGTAGACCTCGGCGAGATTGCGGTAGGCCAGCGCCGGCAGCCGCGCGTCGGAGGTCGCCTGCCAGTCGGTCAGCGCAAGTTCATGACGCTTCAGGGCTTCGGCCATCTCGCCCCGGTCGAAGGCCACGTCGCCGTGAACGCCGTTGAGATGACCGCGCAGGGCGTAATCCGCTTCGCCCGACATCCCTGCCGATTCGAGCGCCTTCAATCCGCGACGCGCGGCAAAGACCGCGTCAGTTTCGCTGCCGATGTGCCGTTCAACCGTCGCGAGTGTCCAGCAGGTCTGCGCCAGAACGCGGGTTTCACCCGCCTGCGCCTGCACGTCGGCGGCTTCCCGCAGGTAGTCGCGGGCCAGTTCAAAGTCGTCGAGCAGCCGGTACCCGTGGCCGAGCAGCGCGAGCGCGGCCCCGGCCCCCATCGTGTCGCGGGCCGCCTGATAGAGCGCGAGACTTTGCTGCGCGGCATGAACCACCTGTGCCGCGTCAGCATTCCACCGCCGCAGACTCGCCCGCCGCAACCAGACGCGGGCGGCGATGACCGGCGGAATCCCGGTCAGGTCGAGGCAGTTGAGTTCTTCCTGCGCCGCCGCCAGTTCGCCCGCGGCTTCGAGCTGTTCGGCAATCTGCGTCCGCCGCAGAACGACGATCATCGGCGGTGCGCCGGTCAGCGATTCCCGCAGAAACCGGATCGCCGACAGCGGATTACGACCAGTCCCGACCTCGATTTCGCGCGTCATCCAGCGCAGATGTTCAAGGTGCCGGCCCGGATTTTCCTCGGTTGAACGCATAGGCCACCGATTACCAGCTAACCAGGTTCGTCGCGTTTCCGACGGTTACCCACTATCCAGTCGGCCAGCGAAACGACGGTTACGGCGATGTAAAACTCGGGTGAATTTTCCGACCGAATGAACGGCCATTCATCGACGGGCTGCAAATGATTGATTGCGCGTAGCTTACATCCTTCCTTGACGCGCTTCCAAGCGTTTCTTTTCAAGTCTGAAAACGGTTTCGGACAGCTCCGTTCGTGGCACGGAAGTTGTCATTAGGAAGCGCAGGACAACACGTCCAACCGCCTTTTTTCATTCACGACAGTTTTCAAACGGTTTTGAGCGCGGCGAACCGCCGGCGCGACTTCTGGGAGGAAGTATGTATTCACGCCTGAAAAACCTGCTCATCCTCGTTCTGATGGTGAGCGTTCTCGTTTCCGCCGGATTCGTCGGTTCGCTGCGCGCGCAGTCGAGCGTGACGGAAGGCTTCGAAGGGTTCACGAGCAGCCCGATTACGTCCTACACCGGCGGCACGGTTACCTGCTCGACCGGTTCGTGGACGCTCACCGATGCCCTCATCGGCAATCTTTCGACCGACCGGCGGACCGGCAGCTACTCGGCGCGCGTCCGCAATTCCGGTCGCCTGCGGATGAACTTCGACCGCGCGGGGGTTGGCAACGTCACCATCCAGCACGCGATTTTCGGCACCGACGGCTCCTCGACGTGGGAACTGTGGTACTCGACCAATGCCGGTTCGACCTGGCTGAAGTTCGGTTCGACCGTCACGACCAGCTCGACTTCGCTCCAGACGGCGACCTTCGCGGTCAACACCAGTTCTTCGGTCCGGTTCGAAATCCGCAAGACCGACGGCTCGGCGAATCGCATCAACTTCGACAACATCACCTTCGGCGCGGCCACCGCTCCGCCTCCGCCGCCTCCGCCGTCGAGCAGCGAACACCTCGTCATGGGCAACCCGTCGGGCGCGACGAACTCGGTTTCCAACCCGTACAACTATCTGATGGAAAAGCCGCAGTACGCGATGAGCTACCACCGCGACCGGGGCATCCCGAACTGGGTGTCGTGGCACGTTGACCCGACCTGGCTCGGCTCGACGCCGCGGCAGGACGATTTCCGGGCCGACACGACGCTTCCGGCGGGCTGGTATCAGGTGCAGGGCACGAGCTACAGCGGCAGCGGCTTCGACCGCGGCCACAACTGCCCGTCGGCGGACCGCACGAGCAGCGTCGCCAACAACAGCGCGACCTTCCTGATGACGAACATGTGCCCGCAGGCCCCGGACAACAACCAGGGACCGTGGGCGAACCTCGAAAACTACACCCGGACGCTCGTCAATCAGGGCAACGAGGTCTACATCATCTGCGGGATGAGCGGCACGGGCGGCACGGGCAGCAACGGCTTCGCGACGACGATCAATGGTGGCAAGGTCACGGTCCCGGCCTACACCTGGAAGGTCATTGTGGTGATTCCGCAAGGGACGAACGACCTGTCCCGCGTGACGACCTCGACCCGCGTCATCGCCGTCAACATGCCGAACCAGCAGGGCATCCGCAGTGTCAACTGGGGAAACTACCGCGTGAGCGTGGATTCCATCGAATCGCAGACCGGTTACGACATCCTGTCGAACGTCCCGGCCGCGATCCAGTCGGTTATCGAAGCCCGCGTGGACAACGGACCGACGAGCTAGTCATTGAGAATTCAGAATTGAGAGTTGAGAATTTCAAGGCTCATCCCGAACGGGGTGGGCCTTTTTTCCGTGGCGGGAAAACGTTTTCCCTTGGGTATGGAAACGTGCGTTTCCCATCGCCCTCCGTCGGCGCGGCGACACGGATTTCCCATAGCCTCCCTTCGGTCCGGCTATGGGCTATATTCTCTAAACCATTGCATTTCAAGAAGCTAGCTCATAGCCGGAGCACTTGGGCGAGGCTACGGGAAACCAATGAATGGGGAAAAATTCCCGATGTGAGCTATGTTCGAAGCAGGCCCGGCGATTTCGGGCCGACCTCCACCGAAAGGATCATCATTTTTTTATATGGCACGCGATGAAGCGCTTTTTCAGGAACTGATTCAGGCAACCGACGGCCTGTTCGTCATGAGCGAAACCGACGCGCCGCTGGTCCCGTGGCACTTCGACGGGGCGACGACCATCAATCCGGACGTCCTGCGCGAATACCTCGATCTGCCGGAAGGCGAACCGGAAACGGGCGACATTGACCGCCTGCTCGCCTCTCAAATGAACGAATATCCCGGCATGAACCAGGAAGGTATGGACCGGGCATTGCGGTTCAAAAGCCTGTATCATCTTCTGACCAATACCTTTACCGACATTCATCTCTACCGTTTCGGCCAGATTCAGATTGCCGCCGTCCTCGTCGGGAAAGCCGCCGACGGCCAGTGGTACGGACTTTCGACAACGCTGGTCGAGACTTAAGAAGTCTGGAGTCTGGAGTCTGGAGTCTGGAGTCTGGAGTCTGGAGTCTGGAGTCTGGAGTCTGGAGTCTGGAGTCTGGAGTCGAGCGTCCGCTTTCCGACTTCCCCGTCAAGTTCTTTTTTCCGAGTCATTCTCAACTTCGGATTTTTCAGACTTCATCGTTCATCATTCATCGTTCATCGTTTGTTTGACTCCAGACTCCAGACTCCCGACTTTCTTCCCGGACTTTTTTTTCGCCACTGTCCCCTGCAATACAAACGGTTACAGGCAAGGGGAACATAATCGCGGCACGTTACCGCCCGCTCGGCCGCGCTCCAGTCGCATCGCCGACCCCAGTCTGGAAGCCACTCCCCGGACGCTGACGCATCCTTCTCGTCCCCTCCAAAGCAGGTACCCACGATGTTCGAGCGGTACACCGAGAAAGCACGTCGAGTCATCTTCTTCGCGCGGTACGAGGCGAGTCAGTTCGGCGCCCCGTCCATTGACGCCGAGCACATCCTGCTCGGACTGATGCGGGAAGACAAATCCCTTTCCAATCGTTTCTTTTTGCGCGCCCACCTGACGCTGGAGGTCGTCCGCCGGGAGGTCGAAACGCGGACCGTCCCGCGCGAGCGCCCCTTGCAGGCCGTGGACCTGCCGCTTTCCGCCGAGGCAAAACGCATCCTCGTCCATGCCGCCGAGGAATCGGAGCGGATGAACCAGCGTTACATCGGCACGGAACACCTGCTTTTGGCCCTGCTGCGCGAGGAACAGAGCCTCGCCGCGCGGATTCTTTTCGAACATGGGCTGCGTCCCCACGCCATCCGGGAGGAACTCACCCGGAGTCTCACCCCCGCGACGCCCAACAACGCCAGCGGCAAGAAGGAAGGTTCGCAGCTTCTGGAATACAGCCGCGACCTGACCGACGCCGCCCGGCGCGGCATGCTCGACCCGCTCATCGGACGGGCCGACGAAATCGAGCGGGTGGTCCAGATTCTCTGCCGCCGGACGAAAAACAACCCGGTCCTCATCGGCGAACCCGGCGTCGGCAAAACGGCCATCGTCGAGGGCCTCGCCCAGCGGATCATCATGGGCGACGTGCCGCGCTTTCTTCTGAACAAGCAGGTACTCGCGCTTGACCTCGGCCTGGTGGTCGCGGGCACGAAGTATCGCGGGCAGTTCGAGGAACGCCTCAAGGCGATCATGCGGGAACTGGCCGAGAACCGGCAGACCATCATCTTTATTGATGAACTGCACACGCTCGTCGGGGCCGGGTCGGCGGAAGGCTCGCTCGACGCCGCGAACATCCTCAAGCCGGCGCTGTCGCGCGGCGAAATCCAGTGCATCGGGGCCACGACGCCCGCCGAATTCCGGAAAACGATCGAAAAGGATCGCTCGCTGGAGCGCCGGTTTCAGGCGGTCAAGGTCATTGCGCCGACGGAAGTCGAGGCCATCCGGATTCTGGAGGGCGTGAAGGACAAGTACGAGGAATTCCACGACGTCACCTACACGCAGGAAGCCATTGAGTCGGCGGTTTATCAGTCGAACCGCTACATCACGGACCGGTTCCTGCCGGACAAGGCCATCGACATCATCGACGAGGCCGGTACTCAGGTGAAACTGCGGCTCTCGCGCCAGCCGGCGCGTCCGCGGCGCACGGGATACTTCACGAGCGGCCTCGCCGAATTGAAGGACGAAGCCGCCACCGACACCGAAACGCGCGATTACGACGCCAGTTCGCTCGTGACGAAGGACGACGTCGAGGAAGTGATCGCGCGCTGGACCGGCATCCCGGTTTCCTCGCTGAAGGAGGAAGAAACCCAGAAGCTGCTCCGGCTGGAAGACGAACTCCATCGTCGGGTCATCAGTCAGGACCGGGCGCTGTCGGCACTCGCGCGGGCGATCCGCCGGTCGCGGGCGGGCATCAAGAACCCGCGCCGTCCGGTCGGGAGCTTCCTGTTCCTCGGTCCGACCGGCGTCGGGAAGACGGAAGCCGCGCGGACGCTCGCCGAACTGCTGTTCGGCAGCGAGCGGTCGATGATCCGCTTCGACATGTCGGAATTCATGGAACGGCATTCGGTGGCGAAACTCATCGGGTCGCCTCCGGGTTACGTCGGCCACGAGGACGGCGGCCAGTTGACCGAACGCATCCGCCGGACGCCCTACTCGGTGATCCTGTTCGACGAAATTGAAAAGGCGCACCCGGACGTGTTCAACCTGCTGCTTCAGGTGTTCGAGGACGGCCAGTTGTCGGACAGCAACGGCAACACGGTGGACTTCAAGAACACGATCATCATCCTCACGTCGAACATCGGCGCGCGCTTTATCCAGAAGCGGGGCCGGCTCGGCTTCCATTCCAGCGAAAAGGCGGCCATCGGCGACGAGGAAGCGGCGATGAACGCAGTCCGGCAGACGTTCAACCCGGAATTCATCAACCGGCTCGATGAAATCATCCTGTTCGAGCCGCTCGAAGACGCCGACCTTGAAGCCATCGTCCACCTGCTCGTCAAGCAGTTGAACGAAACCATCAGCCACCGGAACCTGACCGTGTCGGTGACGCCGGAAGTCGTTTCGTGGATCGTCAGACAGACGGAATCGGAACGTCGTTACGGCGCGCGGCCGCTGCGGCGGGCGTTGCAGCGGTTCATCGAGGACCCGCTTTCGGAAGCGGTCATCCGGGGCGATTTCCGCGACGCCAGCCGGGTCGAGGCATATCTGGAAGAAAACGACCTCCGGTTCCGTACCCTCCAGCCGATGGCGGAACGGGAAGAACTGGTCTCCACGACGTGAACCGGCCCGACCGGTCGAAACCTGCGCGCGGTCGGGAGAAAATGTCTCCCGACCGCGTTTTCATCTTCCACGAACCTCAAAATTCCGAACCCGACGCTGATTCCCGCGTGTAAGCAGCATGTCTGGCGCCTTTTTAGCGACCCCTTTTTCCTTCAATCCATTTTCGAAGAACGGGTCGCGCCTTGATTGTGGAGAATGATTCTGTATTATTCGCCGTCCTTCTCGACAATTCGGGGCCGCCTTTGGCGCATCGATGGTCGAAACCATATCCTGAACTTTTTCCGTTCTTTTCGGACGCCTTCATTCTGACGTTATGACGAAGCGATGGTTACTGCGCGCGGCGCTCTGCCTCACGCTGCTGGGCTTTCTTCCGGCGGTCGGCGTTAGCGGTCGTGCGATGGCGCAAGACACGCCGATTCAACAACAACTGGTCGAAGAGGTGCAGTTCCGCGGCAACCGTCGCATTCCGAACGACACCCTCCGGCTTTATGTCACCACCAAGCCGGGCGACCTCTACAGCCGGGAACAGGTGGAACGGGACTATCAGGCGGTGCTCGCGCAGGGCTTTTTCGATGCCCTCAAAAGCAACGTCGTCCTTGAACCCGGCAATACCGGCGGTGTCATCATCGTTTTCAACCTGACGGAATATCCGGTTATCCGCGATATTCAGTACGAAGGCTTGAAATCCGTCCAGTTGAGCGACGTACTGACGCGGTTCAAGGAAAAACGCATTTCGCTGACGAAGGACTCGCAGTACGACCCGGTCCAGGTCAAGCGCGCCGAGGAAGAACTCCGCGCCATGCTCAGCGAGCGCGGCCGCCCCAAGGCGACCGTCACGGCGGAAACCGAGGATATTTCGAAAACCTCGCTCGTCGTCATCTTCAACATCGACGAAGGCCCGCGCGTCCGCATCGTCAAGATCGACTTCGAAGGCAATCAGGTCTTTTCCGACCGTCAGTTGCGGAAGGCGATGAAGTACACCAAGCAGTCGAGTCTGTTCACCCGCTTTACCTCGAAGGACGTCTACTCGCCCGAGAAATTCCAGACCGACATGCAACTCGTGCAGCAGTTTCTGCGCGAAAAGGGCTACCTGCGACCGACCATCGGCGAACCGAACATTGAAAACGTCGGGCTGGTCGGTGGCGGAATTCCGATTTTCGGCTGGTTTACCAAGAAGTCCGAAGGCCAGAAACTGACGATTCCGATTGACGAAGGCACCCGCTACCGCTTCGGCGAAATCACGGCCGAAGGATCGACCATTTTCACGCCGGAACAGGTGGTCCTTATTTCCGGAATGAAGAAGGGCGACATCGCCAGCGCGAAAACCATCCGCGAAGGCGTGTTCGAACGGTTGAAGAAGGCATACGGCAGCCGCGGTTACATTCAGGCCGAAACCAACGTCAACCCGACCTTCAAGCCGCCGACCGCCGGCGAAAAGGACGGCGTGGCGGATTTCACCATCACCGTCGAGGAAGGCTCGGTCTACACGGTCGGGACCATCGAGTTCACCGGCAACAACGTCACCCGCGACAAGGTGCTGCGGCGCGAAATTCTCGTTGCCGAAGGCGAGCCGTACAACCAGGAGCTGATGGAATACAGTACGCTCCTGCTCAACCAGCTCGGCTTCTTTGAAGAAATCAAGAAAGAAGACATCCAGACGGTCACCGACGAACGCCGCAAGATTGTGGACATCATCGTCAAGGTGAAGGAAAAGGGTCGCCAGCAGATTCAGTTCTCCGGCGGCGTCTCGGGCGTCGGCGGTTCGTTCATCGGTCTGACCTACACGACGAACAACCTGTTCGGTTACGGTCAGAGCGTTTCGGCGGACATTCAGATCGGCAACCGCTTCCGCAACATCTCGATTTCCTATTCCGATCCCTACTTCCTCGACCGCCGGATCGGCTTCGGGGTATCGTTCTTCAGCCAGAAATTCAAGTACGCCGACGGTCTCTCGGCCGCGGGTCTCGGCGGCGGGTTCTTTGGCGGCGGATTCAACGTTGACGACAAATTCCTGTTCACGAGCATCAGCAACGGGGTGACCCTCTCGCTGTCCGCGCCGCTCGGTGTGCTGACCAAACGGTTCAACAAGATTGCCCGGTTCACCCGCGTCGGGGTTTCCTACGGGTTCAGCAATTCGAAGATCATCGACCCGCCGGTCAACCAGGACAACAACCCGGACAACAATATTTTCGTCACCTTCGCCCAGCCGGGCATCACGGC
Organism: Blastocatellia bacterium NZW_1522; assembly: GCA_039793685.1. Taxonomy (GTDB): domain Bacteria; phylum Acidobacteriota; class Blastocatellia; order Chloracidobacteriales; family Chloracidobacteriaceae; genus JAAFHI01. The sequence continues at coordinate 31,899 of JBDRAL010000042.1, read as the reverse complement.
CAGCACGCTGACGCCGTCAGTCGTGTACAACACGGTCAACAGCCAGATCGACCCGACCGGCGGACGCAGCCTTTCGCTTTCGATGTCGTGGTCGGGACTCGGCGGAAAAGTCCGGACGCTCTCGCCCGCGCTCGAATTCCGGCAGTTTTACCCCTTCAAGTTCCTGTCGCGCGGCGACAAACCCGCCGTCTTCGGGATGCGTTTTCAGGCGTCGCACAACAGCCCCTACGGCGATCCGTTCCAGAGCAACTCGTTTGCCTTCATCGGGGGAATCCCGCTTCAGAGCCGGACCTTTACCGGCGGCGAATTCACTGTCCGCGGCTTCAACATCCGCTCCATCGGTCCGATTGCCGAACTGCTCGACTTCCGGTCCACGTCGAACGTCCGCGTGGTGGACGCCCTCACCGGACAGGTCCTCCAGCCCGGCGTGCAGGTCGCCCAGTCGGTCATCAACGACTACACCTACACGAATCGGTTCTTCGCTTCGTCGTCGCCCCGCTACTTCCTCGTCGGGGGCGACTCGCAACTGCTGCTGAACCTTGAATACCGGATTCCGATTGTCGGTCCCTTCTCCGCCGCGTTGTTTGCGGATGCCGGCTCGGCCTTCAACCTCCGCAAGATCGGCAACCAGAGCATCACCACCAACCCGCTCGGCACGCTTCTCGGCCCCGATCCGACCCAACTCGGCTCCGGTCCGATCTTCCTTCGCCCCGACGGCACGCGCGACCCGAACCCGCCGAACCCGCTTCCCCCGGGATATCGCGCCGCGGTCGTTCAGGCGACACAGGTTCAGCGGACCGAAATCGACCTTCAGAACTCGCTCGGCGGCATCGGCCGGAACTTCCGGTCCTCGCTCGGGGTCGAGTTGCAGGTCAACCTGCCGGTCCTTCAGGTGCCCTTCCGTCTGATCTTCGCGTACAACCCCGGGGCCAAGACCAACATCTTCGACCCGCGTCAACTTGGTATCCGCGAGCAGCGCACCACGATTCGTTTTACCGTCGGTCGGACCTTCTAGTTCGTCGGCGTCAGCTTCGGTCCCCGTTGGAGAACGGGGACCATTGTTTAAAGAGAGAGAGTACCTACGCGATGAAATTCATCCCCGCCCTTGTTCTTTCATTTCTGGCCTGCCTCGTTCTCGGTGGGTCCGCCGCAGCCCAGACCGCTGCCCCGCAGAATTCGGCCAAAATCGCCGTCGTCGATACCAGTGCCTTCAACAGCCTGATTGTCGAATTCCGGCAACAGATCGAAAATCTTCAACGCGAGTTTGGTCCCAGTACTGAAGCCCTCCAAAAAATGGGGCTTGAAATTCAGGGCGAAGAGGATGCACTCCAGCGTCTTGCCGATTCGCTCCCCCCCGAAATTCGCCAGAAGCGCCTCGAAGACCTTGAAAAGAAGAAGATCGAATTCAAGCGCAAGCAGGAAGACCTGAAGGATGCGGTCGACAAGCGCGCCGGCATCGTTCTCGGCCCGCTTCAGGAAAAGATTGGTAAAGCCCTCGAAGCCTACGCCAAGGAACGCGGCATCACGATGCTGCTTGACCTCGGAACGGCCGCCAAGGCCGGCGGGCTTTTTTACATTGCCCCCGGAATCGACGTGACCGATGACTTCGCCGCCAAGTACAACGCGGCCAACCCCGGAAAGAAACCGGCCGGGCAGTAGTCAGTCGCCAGCGGTCAGTGGCCAGCAGTCAGTGGTCAGTGGTCGGAAAAGTAAAGAACCCACCCCAGGGATTCCGGGGTGGGTTCTTTTTTGCCGATGATCTGGCTGTCCGTTTCAAAAGCTGACGACTGACCACTGGCCACTGGCCACTGGCTACTGAAGATGCGATTCGAGAAACCAGAGGGTTTTATCAATCGCCCGGGAAATTCCGGTATAAAGATCAGCCGTATCGGCGTCGCCGAGGTCATCGGTCTTGCCGATGTTTTCCCGGACCAGTTTGGCGTAGGCGGCGTACCGGGTCGCCAGCGCCTTGACGTGTTCCTGTCCGTCGCGGATGTCGGACGGATATTCGGGCAGAATCGAGGCCGCGACCGCCATCCGCGCCGTGCCGTACGCCGTGCCGCCCAGCGCCGTCACCCGCTCGGCGACCGTGTCCACGAAATCCTCCATCTCGGTCGCCATCGTGTCGAACAGTTCGTGAAGCTGGATGAATTGCGGTCCCTTCACGTTCCAGTGGGCCTGCTTGACCTGCGTCTTGAGATCGAGCGACGAGGCCAGTGAATGGTTCAAAATCTCGATGACCTGCGCCCGGATTTCTTCCGGAAGGTCATTCAACGTCGGGTGTAACCCCTTGCTGCTCATACGTTTCTCCTCGGGTTGCAATCAGAAAATGGCGACGGCGGTCACTCGTTCCGCAGCCTGATCGCGCTGTCCGCCAGTTGGGCCAGCCGCTCCCCGATTTTTGCCGAAGTTAATTTTCCATCGGCGAAATCGGAAGGCACGGCATACACGAATCGGGGAAGAATGATGCTCCGAAAATCCAGCATCAGGCTGTTGGCGAGGCTCATCACCGACATGTAGCTTGAATGTCCGCCCGCCGCGCAGAGAAAACCGACAATCTTGTTTTCCCAAACCTTCCCGGTCATTTCAATCAGGTTTTTGACCGCCGCGTTGACGTCGTAGTTGTAAATCGGCGCCGCCAGAATCACCACCCGCGCCGCCGAAATCGCCGTCGCCAGTTTTGCCACGTTCGGGTCGGCGTACGCCCCTTCCGCGTCGCAGAACGGCAGCGGGTACGCCCGCAAGTCCAGCACTTCCACCGACTTCCCGAGCTTTTCAAAAATGTGGGCGAGTTCACCCGCCATCGCCCGACTGTGGCTCGTCGAACGCAACGAACCCGAGATCACCAGATATTCCGCGCTCATTTCCCTTTTCTCCAGGTGTCAGGTGTCGGGTTTCAGGTGGAAGCCAGTTATGAATTATGAGTGGCGAGTTATGAGTTTTTTGACCGCAAAATGGTCGAGACTGTCCGGTTCCGTCGGAACGGAATTTCTTTTCACTCATAATTCATAACTTATCACTCATAACGGGTTTGACCTGAAACCCGACACCCGATATTCGACACCTTTTCAGTTGGTCGCTTTCGCGCCTTTGCTTTTCAGAAACGCGGCGACTTCGTCCGCGCCCTGCTGCTCCGCCAGTTTCAACGCCGTGTTGCCCCGGTGGTCGGCGCGATTCACGTCCGCGCCCTTCGAAATCAGAATTTCAACGATGGACTTTCGTCCGAACATCGCCGCGAACATCAATGCCGTCGCCCCCGCGCCGTTTTCGGCATCCACGGTCGCGCCCTTTTCAATCAGGAAGGCTAAAATTTCCGCGTGTCCGCGCGTGGCCGCCGCCATCAGGACGGTATTTCCCATTTTGTCCGCCGCGTTCACATCCGCTTTGTTTTCAATCAGATACTCGACGGCTTCGCGATTCCCCGAATAGGCCGCGATGATGAGCGGCGTAAAACCCCGGCCATCCGCCCGGTTCACATCCGCCCCGGCGGCCACCAGTTTTTTCAACGTTTCCACATCATTGGCGCGCGCCGCTGAAATCAAATCCGGCGCACCTTCCTGCGCCTGCGACGCGAAAACTGAAAAAACCAGAATTGTTGCGACCAGCGTCAAGGTGGCGGTGGCGGTTCGAATGCGACGGGAGATCATTGCATTTATCCTTTCCTTTAATTGACGGCCGTCAGTTGCCAGAGGGAACTTCTCATTTTCCGTCACTGGCAACTGACGACTGGCTGCTGGCTACTTCAACGTGGCTGCCACGGCTTTCACTTCATCGAGCGATTCGCCGACGGCCTCCGTGAGGCGCGTGCCGTATTCCGCGTCCGCCTTGAAGAAGTGGCTGATCATCTTCACCCGGACGGCCTTGTTCTTGACCTGCTTGAGGTCGCCCGAAAGGTTCAGAATCAGGCTCGCCCGCTCGGCTTCGCTGAACGAACGGTACAGATCGCCCGCCTGCTTGAAGTTGTTCGTCTTTGTAATCGCCTTCTGCATCACCGTCCCGCTCAGAGCCGGGGTCGAAGCGCGTCCGTTCTCGACCGTCGTCAGCGGCGAGGCCCCGTCCGCGGCGTGGAAGTTGATGTCGGAAGCCGTACCCCGCGCGCTTAAAGCGCCGTCCTGATTGAAGTTATTGACCTTCACCGCCGGACGGTTCACCGGCAACTGCTGGAAATTCGAGCCGAGGCGATACCGCTGCGTGTCGAAGTAGGAAAACAGACGGCCCTGAAGCAAACGGTCTTCCGAGGCTTCGATGCCCGGAACGAGGTTGCCCGGCGCGTACGCCGACTGTTCCGACGCCTCGAAGAAGTTCTCCGGAACCTTGTTCAGCGTCATTTTCCCGACGGCAATGGACGGAATCTGGTCTTCCGGCCAGATTTTGGTCGCGTCGAGCGGGTTGAAATCGAACTTGTCGAAGTCCTTCGGATCAAGCACCTGCACGCGGAGTTCCCACGCCGGGAAATTGCCCTTCGCGATGTTTTCGTAAAGGTCGGTCGTCGCGTGCGAGAAGTCGTCGGCCTGCACCGCCTTGGCCTGTGCGGCGGTCAGGTTGCGGACGCCCTGGAGCGATTTCCAGGTGTACTTGACGTACTTCATTTCGCCCTTCGCGTTGATCCACTTGAAGGCGTGAACGCCGAAACCGTTTGTTTCCCGATAGTTGGCCGGAATACCGTAATCGGAATAGACAAACGTCAGCATGTGCGTCGATTCCGGCGTCTGGGAAAAGAACGTGAACAGGCGGTTCGGGTCCTGCTTGTTCGTAATCGGCGACGGTTTGAGCGAGTGGACCATGTCCGGGAACTGGATCGCGTCGCGGATGAAGAACACCGGCAGGTTGTTTCCGACGATGTCGTAATTTCCCTCCTCGGTGTAGAACTTGACCGCGAAGCCGCGCGGGTCACGCGCCGTTTCCGGCGAACCGCTCGGATGAATCACCGTCGAAAACCGCAGGAACACCGGCGTCTTCTTATCTTTCGTGGAAAGGAACGCCGCCTTGGTCAGATTTCCGAAATCGCCGTAGCTGACGAACTCGCCGAACGCCCCCGCGCCGCGCGCATGCACGACCCGCTCGGGGATGCGCTCGCGGTCAAACGCCGCCAGCTTTTCAATCAAATGGATGTCCTGAAGCAGGACCGGGCCGTTTTCGCCCGCCGTCTGCGAACTTTTATTGTCCCCGACGGGAGCGCCGTTGTTGCGGGTCAACGGCTGCTGCGCGAGCGCCGCCGATCCGGTCAACGCGGCGGCGGCCATCAGCGCCACCGCCCGATTGGCTTTTTTCATTGTGCTCATCGTATTTGCTCCTCCATTGTTTTCCCGGTTCGCGCGCCGGGCCGCGTGTTCGGGGAAATCGGACAAGTCCTTTTTCCCCAATGTTTTGTATTTTTTTAAGCGGTCGCGCCCTGCGCCTTTTCGGCGTTCTCCGACCGGACCTTTTCGAGGGCCGCGCCGTAGCGGTTCGCGTGGGCCAGTTCAACCTTGCCGAAGCCCTTGAACTGCTTTTCCGCGCGGGTCAGCGCCGCCTTGAACCGTTCGGCGTGGTCCTGCGATTCAGCCTGCTGTTCGACGAACTCGGCGACCGCCGCGTCGTTGCCTTCCGCGCGGGCTTCCTGCTCGAACTGGGGATACATTTGCTCCGTTTCGTACATTTCGCCCTCGTAGGCGATTTGCAGGAGCTTTTCGACCGACATTTCGGCTTCGGGGTACATCAGTTGAAGGTGCGCGAACGCGTGGCCCGTTTCTTCATCCGCCGTCTTTTCAAACAATTGCGCGACTTCCTCGTTGCCGAGTTTGCGGGCGATCTGTCCGAAGTAGAGGTAACGGCGGTTCGCCATTGATTCGCCCGCGAACGCGGACTGAAGATTCTGTTCCGTCTTGGTGTTGTAGCCTTTCATTTTCCAGCACTCCTTTTGGATTTATTCAAATTTTAGATTTTGTCTAAATACAAAGGCAAAAAATTTTGACCTTCGTATTACAGGATCACCGACACCGCCGGTCGCGGCGAACACTTGGCACAGAGGCCGCGCATCGTGATGTCGTAGCTCTCCACGGTCTGTCGTCCGGTCAGCGTGCAGTGTGGCAGCGGCCCGAAGGCATCGAGGTCGATGTCCTCGACGGAACCGCAGGCACGGCACACGAAATGGTAGTGGGGATCCAGATTCGGATCGAAGCGGGCCACCCCGCCTTCAAAGACTTCCGATACCTGACCGGCTTCCTTCAACCAGTTCAGGGTGTTGTACACGGTCGCGCGCGAGGTTAGCGGGAAACGCTCATTCACGGCGATGAAGATTTCATCCGCCGTGGGGTGATGCGTACATCCCTGGAGGTATTCGACAATGGCCTGCCGCTGCGGGGTGAGTTTCAAGCCCTTTTCCCGAATCAGCGTTTCGACCTTTTGTTGCGTGAGCCGCTTCATAGTAAATTTAGATTAAGTCTAAAATTAGACATCGTCAAGATAAAACTTCTTCTCTTTTACCGGGGCACCGGAACGGCATTGACCAGTTCGTCCAGCACCTGATCGGGCGTGATGCCGTCGATTTCGGCTTCCGACCGGAGGACGATCCGGTGACGCAGTACCGGTTTGAGTACCATTTTCACGTCGTCGGGCGTCACGAACATCCGTCCGCTCATCGCCGCCTGCGCTTTCGAGGCCATCAGCAAAGCAACCGAGGCCCGCGGACTCGCCCCCCAGCTCAAATTCACCCGGTCGCGCGTCGCGCGGACAAGGCTCACGATGTATTGCTGGACGCCCGGCTCGGCGGACACGTTGCGTACCTGCGCCCGGCATTCAAGCACGGTCGAGAGATCGGGCAGCGGCGTAATCTGGACAGTTTCTAAACGACGGGCATTAAAACCCGCATTCCAGTTGGCGATGACCTGCGCTTCCTGCTCCGCCGTGGGGTAGTCGATGAGAATTTTCAGCAGGAACCGGTCGAGTTGAGCTTCCGGAAGGGGGTAGGTCCCTTCGTACTCGATGGGGTTCTGCGTCGCCAGCACCATGAACATCGGCGACAGCGGGTGCGATTCGCCGTCGATGGTGGATTGCCGCTCTTCCATCGCCTCCAGCAGCGCGGACTGCGTCTTGGGCGGCGTCCGGTTGATTTCGTCGGCGAGCAGAAGGTCGGTAAAAATCGGCCCTTTCCGCAGGGTGAACGCGCCGGTGTTGGTGTTGTAGATATTCGTGCCGGTCACGTCGGCGGGCATCAGGTCGGGCGTGAACTGAATCCGGTTGAACCCGGCCCCGATGATGCGCGCGAGGGTCTTGACGGTCAGCGTCTTGGCCGTCCCCGGCACGCCCTCGACGAGAATGTGACCGTCGGCAAAGAGCGCGACGAGAATCTGATCGATGACTTCGTCCTGACCGACGACGACCTGATGAAGTTGCTGGCGAATGTAGGCGGTGACCTGATTGACGTAATCGGACATAGAAATAAGGATGCGTGTTTCGAGCCGAGCGCGTAAAAAGTTCAGTCGTGTTGGGCGAATATACCGCACGTCACCCGTTCAGGGAAAAGAAGTTGTCCCGAACGGAACACCTTCCCTTCCCCGTTTGAACCTCGACCTTCGGGATCAACGGCCAGACTTGAGCAGGTCGCGGATTTCGGCGAGCAGTTTTTCCTGCGCGGGCGGCTCGGCGGGCGCGGCCGGTGCGGCCGGCTTTTTCAGTTTGTTGATGGCTTTCAGCATCATGAAGATGGTGAAGGCGACAATCAGGAACTGAACAATAAGCTGAATGAAGTTGCCGTAGTTGATGGCCACTTCCGGCACTTTTTCCACGGCGGGCTTCAAAACGATTTTCATGGTTTTGAAGTCCACGCCCCCGGTGAAATATCCGATCGGCGGCATGATGATGTCCTCGACGAGCGAGGTGACGATTTTCCCGAATGCCGCTCCGATGATGACGCCGACCGCCAGATCGACGACGTTCCCCTGCGACGCGAAGGTCTTGAATTCCTGAAGAAGTCCCATTTTGAAATCCCCTGAAGCATTGAAAAGTAATGACGGAAGCGCGGGCGAACGGGAAACGGACGGACCACGGGCGGAGGGCTGCTTCCGCGTCGGAACGCGCCGAAAAATCAAACTGAACAAAACGTGTGACGGTTTGGCAAAGATATTCACAGCCGGTTGGCCCGTTCAACCCGAAAATGAGAAAACGGCAAGAAAAAGAAGCCCGCGAGATGAACTTTTTCAGCCCGTCGGCCCCGACTACCGGGAACGATGTCGGGGCAGTGGCGGGAACCTCCCGCAACGCGATATAAAGGACGGGTTTTGAAGCGCCCCAATCGTCCGTTTTGCTTTTTCGGGCGGAGGGGCGGATAATCGCCGAACGGTACAGCGCAGCGTCCGTTCGCGGACGAGTTTGAACGATTGAGCATACGGGTGTTTTCGATATGTCGAGTATTCTGAATCCGCCGCCGCCGGCCGAACCCAAAAAATCCCCAAAGGAGGCCGGTGGGGGCAATGCCCTGCCCGCGACCCGCCGGTTCTTCAGCCGCTTTACCTTCGTCGCCATCCTCCTGATGGCCTGCCTGTTCGGCTCCCTGAGCGGCCTCGCGTTCGCCTACCAGTTCCAGACTTCCGACGATTTCAAGCAGGTTGCCCAACTCGCCGATTTCCAGCCGAACGTGGTCACGCGCCTCTACGCCGACGACGGGAAAACCGTCATCGGCGAATTTGCCCTCGAACGGCGTGTTCCCCTCAGTTACGACGAAATCCCGCTTCGCATGCGCCAGGCGATCATGGCCATCGAGGATTCCCGCTTCGAAAAGCACTGGGGCGTGGACCCCATCGGACTGGCTCGCGCGGCGGTAAAAAACATCTCCGCCGGCCGGACGGTGGAAGGCGGTTCGACGCTCACGCAGCAGTTGACCAAGATTCTGTTCCTTTCGCCGGAACAGACCTTCACCCGCAAGGCCAAGGAAGCGCTCATCGCGCTGCAAATCGAGCGTCAGTACAGCAAACAGCAGATCATGGAACTGTACTGCAACCAGATTAACCTCGGCGGTGGCGCTTACGGAGTGGAAGCCGGCGCGCAGTACTACTTCGGCAAGTCCGTCAAGGACTGCACCATCGAGGAATGCGCCGTCCTCGCCGCGATTCCGAAAGCCCCGTCGGGCTATTCGCCGGTCCTGAATCCGAAACAGTCCCTCAAGCGCCGCAACCTCGTCATTCAGAACATGGTCGAGGAAGGCTACATCACGGCGGCGGAAGGCGAAGCGGCGAAGGCGACGGAAATCAAGCTCAAGATTTCCTCGACCCGCGAAATCAACAACAGCGGTCCCTATGCCTATTTCGTCGAGGAAGTCCGCCGGGAGCTGGAAGAAAAGTACGGCACGCGCGGCACCCACACGGGCGGCTTGCAGGTCATCACGACCATCAGCGCCGAAGGCCAGATTCAGGCCCAGAACGCCGTCCGCGCCGGGTTGACCGCTTACGACCGGCGGCATGGCGGGCGGTGGCGCAACGACGTCCCGAACATCAAGGCGGAATTCAAGGATCTCAACCGCTACCGCCACCCCGAGTGGTTGTTGCGGTATTTCGAGGGAATGTATGTCCACGGCCTCGTCACGAGCGTTGGACCGCGCGGCGCGGAAGTCAAATTCGGCCAGTATCACGCGCTCGTCACCTCAAAGGACATGGGCATCGCGGGTGGTTCGCCCGAGCAGGTGTTGAAGGAAGGCGATCTGGCGGTTTTCCGCATCAAGAAAATGGTTGCTCCGCCGGATGAACCGGCCCCGGCCGCCGATTCGAAGAAATCCGACAAGCCGGCGGCGAGCGAAACGCCCGCGCCCGGCACCGAAACGCCGAAGAAACCGAAGCCGAAGAAGCCGGAAGACGAAACCGGCGGCACGGAAAAGCCGAAACCGGCGAAACCCGCCGCCCCGAAGAAGCCGGAAGGCGACGCCAAACCTGAAACATCGCCCAAGAACGCGTTGAAGACCCGGAACATCGCCGGAAAGACGCCGACAAAGCAGACGACGACCCCGACCGGCGACCCGTACCTCATGGAAGTCGAACTTCAGCAGGTCCCGGAAATCGCGGGCGCGCTGCTGTGCCTCGACGCCCGGACGGGCGAGGTCAAGGCCATGGTCGGCGGCTACGACTTCTCGGTCTCGAAGTTCAACAACGCCACGCAGGCCAACCGCCAGACCGGTTCCTGCTTCAAGCCGTTCATCTACACGGCGGCGCTCGAAAACGGCTGGACGCCCGACGACACCATCGTGGACGGCCCGCTGAAGATCGGAAACTGGACGCCGCACAACTACGACAACAGTTTCGGCGGCGGCATGCCGCTCCGGACGGCGCTCGCAAAATCGCGCAACATCCCGGCGGTCAAGCTTTTACAGGACGTCGGCATCCGGCGCGGGGCGGAAATGGTGAAGCGGTTCGGCATCTCGAACCCGATGGCCCCCTACCTCCCGTCGGCGCTCGGCGCGACCGAAGTCCCGCTGGTCGAAATGGTGTCGGCCTACTCGGTGTTCCCGAATCAGGGGATGCGCCGCAAGCCGCACTACATCCGCCGGATTCTCAACTACAACGGACAGACCGTTTACGACTTTGAAAAGGATGAAGAACAGCGCGAATTCCGCGTTGTCTCGCCCTACATCGCAAGCGAAATGGTGGACATGATGCGTGGCGTGGTCGAAGGCGGCACGGCGACGGCCATCCGCGGCGTGGCCGAGGGCGAACTCAACAAGCGCCCCATCGGCGGCAAAACCGGCACGGTGAACGACTTCACCGACGCGTGGTTCATCGGCTACACCCCGTCGGTCGTCTGCGGAACGTGGATCGGCTATCAGGGTGAAAAGAAATCGCTCGGAAACGGCGAAACCGGCGGTCACGCCGCCCTTCCCTTCTGGATCGACTTCATGAAGAAGTACATGAAGGGCAAACCAATCGAGAAATTCGGCGAAGCGCCCGCGCCCGACAAGGAACTCAAGGATCTTCAGGCGCAGCGCGACCGGACCGAACAGCGTGAAATCGAAAGCAATGCCGCCGATCTCACACAGGACACCGAAGCCGGTTCGGCCAAAAAGGCCGTTCAGGGCGGTAACGACAGTGGCGATGACAAGCCCAAGAAGCGCGAAAAAACGCTAATGGAAGAAAGCCTCGGCAAGACCGCCGACGACGGTACGCAGGGCGCCAAGCGCGCGGCCGGCAAGAAGCCGACCGACGGCGGCGAAACCGACAAGCCGAACAACCGCAAACCCAAAACACCCGGCGTCATTACCGACGCGCCTCCGAAGAAGCCCAAAAAGCCGGATGGCAACTGAAAACGAGGGATCAGAGGTCGGGGAACAGGGATCAGAAAGGTTCTGGGGATTGGGTTTTGGGTCATTTCATCCAAAGTCTGAATTCCACCAGAACCCACCCCCCTGAACCTCCCCCTGTTCCCAGACCTCTGATCCCTGATCCCTATCCTCATGCTTTTCTGGAAACGTAAAAAAGACGATTCGCCCGCCGGACGCGCGGGTTTGACCACCCTTTTCGGCAATGAAGCCGTTCCGACGCCGTCCGTGCAGCCGACGGCGGAAGCCGCGCCGGAAGTCCCGGCCCCGACGCTGCCCGAACCGGCTGTACCGGTTCCGGTTGTCCCTGAAATTCAGCCCCCGGTGATGCCCGCGCCGCCGATTCCGGCCCCGATTCCCACTCCGGTTCAAACCCCGGTCGCGGAGGAAGAAAAACCGAAAACCGGTTTTCTCAAGCGGATGTTCGGACGGGGAGAATCCACCCAGCCGGAACCCGCGCCGACGCCCGCGCCGGTCGCGCCCGTCTCCGAGGAACCGGAGAAGGAACGGTTCTTCCTGCGGATGAAAAAGGCCGTCCAGCGGACGCGCCAAAATCTCGTCGGCCGGATGGACACGGTGTTCCGGGGCCGAAAAACCATCAGCCCGGAAATTCTCGAAGAACTTGAAGAAATCCTCATCGGTTCGGACATCGGCGTCCAGACGGCGCTCGACCTCGTGGAAAAAATCCGCCAGCAGGTCAACCGCAAGCTCATCAACGATACCGACGAACTCAAGAAGCTGCTCCGCTCGGAATTGCTCGCCATCCTGACCGCGCCGACCCGGTCGCTGTCCGGAAAGGCGGTTCGCAGCGAAACCGACATTGCGCCGGACATCCGGCCCTATGTGATGATGATGGTCGGCGTCAACGGCGTCGGCAAAACCACCACCATCGCCAAACTCGCCCACCTCATCAAGCGCGAGGGCAACGACGTAATGGTCTGCGCCGCCGACACGTTCCGCGCCGCCGCCGCCGATCAGCTTTCCGTCTGGGCCGAACGCCTCGACATCCCGGTCATCCAGCAGAAGCCCGGAACCGACCCGGCAGCGGTCGTCTACGACTCGTTACAGGCCGCCAAGGCCCGCGACACCGACGTGGTGATCGTGGACACAGCCGGGCGTCTCCACAATAAAATCAATCTGATGAATGAGTTGGAGAAAATGTCGCGCATTGCGGGTCGCGAAGTGCCGCAGGCTCCCCACGAGGTTCTGCTCGTTCTCGACGCCGCGACCGGCCAGAACGGACTCGAACAGGCGCGGCAGTTCACCAAAACCGTGCCGGTGACGGGAATCGTTCTCACCAAGCTCGACGGAACGGCCAAGGGCGGCATCGTCGTCGCCATCGCCCGCGAACTCGGCGTGCCGATCCGCTACGTCGGGACCGGCGAACAGATCGACGATCTGACCGTCTTCTCGCCCGAGGAGTTCGTCAACAGCCTGTTCGAATAGTAGTTAGTCGTTAGCAGTTAGCAGTTAGTAAAAACTGACGGCTGGCGACTTCAATCGGAATCGGTCCCGTCGCGCGGAAGGAGATAAACCTTCGTCCCCGGCGGGACTTCTTCTTTGGTGATGTTCGAAACCACAACGTCGAGGTGTGCCCGTTGAGGAAGTGGCGGGTTGTACATCGCGATGCCGGTGATTTTGGTGAAAATCGACGTTCCATCGGGCCGCCGCAATTCAACTTCCACACCCATTTGAACGACCGGCGCACCTGATCGGGTCGAAATTCCCGGCCCCAAAATACAACGAGGTCCGGAAACCTGAAAAACATCCTCAACGGTAAAAAGAAACGTGGATTCCATTGAAAAGAAAAGACTTCGCCCGGCATTCACCAAAAACGAGAACTGTTTGCGGTTGCGTTCGGCCCAAGAAGATAGCCCATACCCGGAGCGCTCGGGCGAGGGTATGGGAAAAGAAATGTGGTTCCGCGCATCATTCTTTTCCCACGGCCTCCCTACGGTCCGGCCGTGGGCTATCAACTTCAACCGGTCGCAAGCAAACGAAAGCCGCTCTAGCCCATACCCGGAGCGCTCGGGCGAGGGTATGGGAAAAATGTGATTCCGCGCATCATTCTTTTCCCACAGCCTCCCCGCGGTCCGGCCGTGGGCTATCAACTTCAACTGGTCGCAAGCAAACGAAAGCCGCTCTAACTGCTAACCACTGACTGCTAACCACTGACGGCTGGCCACTGGCTGCTGGCCACTCCCTACACCGCTTCGCCGCAGTGCGGACAGATGACGTCGTCCGCGCTGATCGCGCCGAAGCAATGGGGGCAGAAGGCCGAGGTGGTTGCGCCGACGCCTTCGTCGAAGTTGGGGGCAAGAAATGAACCGGAAAGCGGCGTGGTGTTGGCGGCGGGCGGTGGAGGCGCGGCCGACTCCCGTGGCTGGAGTTTTTCGGCCAGGGTCATGACCGGCTCGGGTGAAGACTCGATGACGGGAACTTCGCCGGTCGGGGTGTCGCCGGGTACGTCGGCTTCGTCGAACATTTCCGTCTGATCGGCGGGCGGCAGAATCGTGACGGTGGACAGGTCCTGCGTCACCGATTCCGGCAGTTCGACTTCATCGACTTCATACAGACCTTCGATTTGAACCGAGGCGTTCTGCGTGTCGAAGTGAATCGAGACGCCTTCGGAGAGGTCCGGGGCGGGAAGTTCGCCGGTGATGCGGTCGGGGACGACAAAATCCACTTCTCCGACGGGCTGGCTCGGCAGCGGGGCGAACATGTTCCGCGAGGGGTAGGGATCGGAAAACGGGCGCTGTTCCTGACGTTCGCCGTTTTCATCCTCGAAAAAGGATGCGTAATGGCCGCTCGCCACCACGGAATAGGAATCGGCCAGCGAATCGCGCGACGGACGCGGGTCGGTTGGAACCTGCGGGATCAACTCCTCGGCCACGGATGCCGATTCCACCCCGGCGCTTGCCCCGGCGGCACGTTCGGTGCCGACTTCCGCTTCCGCAACCGCTGTCGCGGCCAGTTCATCGGCGGCGATTTCCGCCGCGACATCCGAAAAATTGTTTTCGGCGGCAGTCGGCGCGATCAGGGCCTGCTCCTCGGCGGCGACTTCGGCGGCAACGTCGGAAAAGTCGTTTTCGGCGCGTACCGGGGGCGGCGTTTCATCGACATAGTGCGGCGGCGGAATCGACGCATCCTGCGCCAGTTCGCCGGTCGGCGTTGCGCGCCATTCGTTCTCCGGCGGCGTCGAAAACCAGTCGTTGGTGGTCGGCTGCGGAACGTTCTCCGCCGCCTCGGCTTCGACGACGGGACCGAGTTCATCCAGATTGAACAGAATGTCGTCGAGCGTGTCGGTCAGTTCCTTTTCGAATTCCGCCGTCGGCGGCCCGGAAGTTTCCTGTCCGAAACGATATTCCGGCGGGAGCGACTGTTCATAATCGGGAACGGTCGAAACGTCTTCCGCACTTGCCGCACTCTCCGGCGACGGGGCCTCCGCCCGCAGTTCCGCCGGAACTTCCATTTCCATGGAGTTCATCGGGGGCGGGAGTTCCACGTTTTCGGAAACCGGAATGTCCGGCTCGAACGCATCGTCCGCGTTTTCCCCGCCTTCGTCGCCGAGGGAAAACGAGCCGGTGTCGGGTCCGCTCCGACCGTACTGCCGCCACAACCGCGTAAAGGTGTCGAGCAGGGCGAAGGGATCGAGCGGTTTGGCCATGACCTCGTCGGCCCCGGCCTGAATCGCCTCGTCACGGTTGAACGGTTCGAAGTCGTTGTAAATGATGAGGATCGGCGCGTTGTACTGGAGCGTGTGCCGAATGTACTTGCAGGCTTCATACCCCGTCTGGCCCGGCATCAGGAAGTCGAGCACGATCAGTTCGGGGTAGGTTTCCTTCGCCCGACGCGTGGCGAGGTCGCCGTTTCCGACCGCCACGACTTCAAAGCCCTGCGTTTGCAGAAAGACCTGCAAGTCGCGTCGGGTCGGGACATGGTCGTCGGCGATGAGAATCCTGCGGGTCATGGGCTGACCTGATGATGATCACAGTCCTTTGGCGATGAACTTGACGCGCCCGCTATCGACCGTGACGGAAAAGGCGATGTGCGTACAGTTCAACTGGGCCTTGATGCGTGTGGCCTGTTCACAAAGGATGCGGTGAAACCGGGCAAAGGTGAAGTCGTCCAGCGCCTCGTTGCACATGCGCTTGGCGGTGACGACGGCGTCGTAGAGCTGACGCGCGAGATGTTCTTCTCGGGCCGGGTCGCTGAACGTTACCCGGTACTCGTTACCGCCCGAGAAATCCGGCCCCGGCATGGCCGTGTGCGGTGGCGGTCCGCCCCCGATCGGCGGGGCGGAGGCGAGCGGAGCCGGTGCGGACGCGGCCGGTGGCGCCGGATAGCTCGGCGGCGGAGTCAAAGGCGTCGTCCCGTAACCACCGGTCACGCCGCCGTATCCGGGTCCCGGCTGAGATTGAGGGGGCAACGGAGAGGTACCACCGTACGGATTCTGGTACGGACTCGTGTAGGGCGGCGGCTGGGGTGGCGGTTGCGGCGGCGGATATGGCTGCTGCGGATAGGCCGCGGCGGGTGGCGGATAGGCCGGAGGATAGGTCGGCGGCTGGGTATACCCGCCGCCATAGGTCGGCGGTTGCGGCGGCTGGAGCGGCTGTCCGTAGCCGGTTTGCGGCAACTGGGGCACGAGCGGCGGCACCGTCGGGAAAAGCGGTGGCGCGGGCGGCGGCGGTTGGGGCGACGAATACCCCGGAGCCGTGCCGCTCATGCCGTTTTGCGGACTGAAGGCATCGCGCGCCTGCGCGGACCACAGCGTCGCCAGCATCCGCAACATTTCGAGGTCGTCCTGGCACTGGTCAATGCAGTCGCCGACCGTCCGTTTGCCGTCAACCAGCATTCCGATTTTCCGGATGAGATCCTTCGGCGAACCGGCAAACCACGACACGTCGTAATCGGGCGGGAAGGTGGCGGGAAGGTGGCGCGACGGCATGGACGACAGCAGCGCCTGTTCCTCGTCGTAGCGATGGAGGGCTTCCAGAATCAGTTCCGCCGCCCGCATCTGAATCTTGTTTTCGCGCGTGACCGCCTGCTGGGTAAAGGAATAGCTTCCTTCCGACCAGTTGATCATCCGGATGATGGCGTTCAGCCCGGTACTCGCGCCGCACTCGGCGTCAAAAGCCGAGCCGTCCTTGAAGTGAATGGCCCCCGACTGCTGGCGGGGCGTGACGATTTTCAGGACGCCGTCCTTGCGCTCGCGCTCCATCTGATTGAGCAGATCGGTCACGCTGGTCTGCGAAAGCTGCCCGGAAATGCGGGTCAGCGTCGGCGTCCGGCGCAGAATGCGTTTCACCTTCAGCGGAATCTCCTTCACGCTGAAGGGTTTGCCCCAGTAGTCCTCGACGCCCTGTTCGAGCGCCGACACCTTTTCATCCTCCTGCGCGCGCGAGGAAAGGCAGACAAAGGGAATTTTCGAGAGGTTCGGGTCCTGCTGGAGCGCGGCAAAAAGCTGGCTGCCGTCCATCTTCGGCATCATCAGGTCGGAAATGATGAGGGCCGGGGGGGTCGCGCGGGCAAGGTCGAGGGCATCGAGGCCGTTCGGGGCGGTCACGATCTGGCAGCCGAGCGGCTTGATGATCTTTTCGAGAATCATCAGAACATGCGGCTCGTCGTCCACGAGCAGCACCAGCCGGTCGGAGAAATCCTCGGTCTTCTGCTGCCCGGTGCCGTCCTCGCTGACCCAGGTCGCTTTCGCGCCCTGCATCCACTTCTCGTTGCGCTCCTGGATCATCTCCCGCAGTTCCTTGCGGTAGTCGGCATCTTTTTCGCCGAAACCGGGGAGCATCTTCAGGAAGCCGGCGGCGGCATCCGATTGCTGATCGTTGAGGTAGAGGCTGATGACCTGCCGGGAATACTCGTAGGCCTTGTCGAACTGGCGGGTATCGAAGTGAATGTTGACGATCTGCTTGAGAACCGTCGCGCGCTGGGAGCTGTCCACCAGCTTTTCGACCTTGCGGTAGAAGGCCAGCGCCAGTTCATGCTGCTTGGTTGTCCGGTAGAGGTCGGCAAGCTGAAGGAAATGGGCGACCGCGGCCTCGACGTTGCCGGCTTCCTGATATTTCTCGGCAAGCTGACGCAGGGCCTCGACGTTGCCCGGATTTTCCCTGACCATCTGGGCCAACTGCTCGATTTCCCGCCCCAGTTTCATCTGGTCGAGCTGACTGGCAACCTGACGGCGGACGTTCTTGAAAAGCTCCATGCCTTTTCACCCAACGAACGGAACGGACTTCGCATGCAAGTCGTTGAAATCCGGTCGGCTTCAGCAGTTTTCCCCGGATGACGGAAAGGGTCGGACGCAACCCGAAATGGATTGTTCACGGCTGAGCGGGGAGTGTAGGGCAAGTCTCCCCCGGAATCAACGACAGGCGAGCCGGTATCATCCTCAAAATCCGGGGTCTTTCGCAAGATTTTTCTGTACCGGCGGCTGCCCGGCGCGTTGACGATAAGGAGAAGCGAAATCTACACTTGCAGATTCGCAAACCGGTTTCGAACCATTGAAAATACCGATGACACCCACCCTTTCCACGTCGAACGATTCGCTGGACCGCCCCAACCTGGCGGGACGGCCCCGTGCGTGGAAACGCTGGACCGTCATTCTCGGCGGGACGACGCTCGCCGTGGGATTCGTCATCGGCGGCATCCTGCTCTATCTCCGCCGGACGCCGCCCACCGGCACCGTCACGGTCGTCACCAACCCCGTCGGCGCGGCGGTCTTTCTCGACGGGCGCGGCGTCGGTCCCTCCCCCTGTACCCTTGAAAACGTGGTCGTCGGCACGCACACCATCCGCGCGTCGCGCGAAGGCTACCTGCTGCTGGAACGCATCGTGTACGTCGAGGCCGGCCAGTCGCTCGACGTCACCGGACTGGTTCTCCAGCCCATCAAACCCGAATCACCGAAGAAATCCGCCCCCGACGAGGCCCCGACCGAACGCATCGCGGAATTTCAACGGCTGGCCGACGAAGCCTTCGCGCGCGGCGATTATCTCTCGCCGGAAAACGACAATGCGCTTTACTTCGCCGACGCCATGCTGCTCATCCAGCCGGACAACGCCCCGGCCCGCGCCATGCGCTCGGCGGTCCGCGATGCACTGGCGAAACAGGCCGAAACAGCCATCGGCCGGGGCGACCTCGCGACCGCCCAGAATACCTACTCGGCGCTCGCCGCCCGTTTTCCCGATGAACCGGGCGGCGCGGCGGGGGCGACGAGGGTCGGCGAATTGCTCGACACCCGCCGCGATCAGGTGGAACAACTGCTTGAAAGCGCCCGCCGGGCCTTCGAGGCTGGCCGCTACCTCGAACCGCGCCAGGCCAGCGCCTATTTTTTCACCGCGCAGGTCCTCGCCATCGACCGAACCAACGCCGAGGCCCTCGACCTGCGCGCCGATCTGCGTCGCGTACTGCGAACGAAACTCGAACAGCGCATTTTGATTGAAACCGACCCCGAGGCCCTGAAAGACGAATACCGGACGCTCGCCCGTCTCTTTCCCGAGGACCGGGGCTTCGCGCAGTGGCTGCGGGAATTCACCGCCACCGATCCGAAAACCTCCCGGGTCGGCGGGACCACCCGCCAGCGGACATTTTCCGCCCCGGCCCGTCTCATCCTTCAAAGTCCGAAAATCGAAACCGAAACGGACGAAGGAGAGGAGCCTCAGAAACCCGTCGAATCGCGCGGGACACTGCTGATTTCACCGACCGGCCTGCGCTTTGCGGCTCAGGACGGCGGACGCAGCTTTACCGCGCCGATTCCGCGCGTGACCGCCCTCCGGAATGCGGGTTCGACCCTATTTGTCACTGCCGGGGGCGTCGAACACCGGTTTAACTGCCCGACGGCGGGCGAGTTCGTCCGCGTCTACCGCGCCCTGCGCGCCGCCGAAGCGACACCGGCCGCGTCGGCCGATTCTGAACCGACCATCCCGAAAGAATGACCGAACCTCTTACCCAGTCACCCGCCGAACGCCTGATGACGTTCGTTTCCCGACAGTTTCCGGGCCGGACCGCGCGCATCGAGTCGCTTCCGGGCGATGCCTCGACCCGGGCCTACTTCCGGCTGTTCGCCGAGGGCGAGTCCTACATTGCGGCGACCTACGCCGAGGCGTTTGATTCCGCCAATTTCCCCTATCTCGACGTCACCGAACTCTTTCTGGAAGCGGGCATTGCCGTTCCGCGCGTGGTCGCCGCCGACGGCGCGGCGGGCGTGGTGCTTCAGGAAGACCTCGGCGACCGGCGGTTTCAGGACGCCCTTACCGCGATGACGCCCGAGGAACGGGCAGGGGCCTACCGCGCGGCGGCGGACATCATCATCGACTTTCAAAAAACCACGCCGCTCGCCGAAAAACGCGATTCCATCGCCTGGCGGCTCGCCTTCGACGATGAAAAGCTGTTCTGGGAAATGAACTACTTCTTCCGGAACTACTGCGTACGCTACCGCAAACTCGACATTACGCCGGAATACGAAGCCATTCTGCTCGGCGAACTGTTCGCGCTGTCGCATCGGCTGGCGAACGTCCGGCGGGTGGTCTGCCACCGCGACTACCACGCCCGGAATCTGATGGTTCAGGGAACGAACCTGCGGGTCATCGACCACCAGGACGCCCGGATGGGACCGGCGACCTACGACATCGTCTCGCTGGTGGGCGATCCCTACGCCGCGCTCGAACCCGATTTCCGGGACGAACTGGTGAATCACTTCTGGGAAGCACACGTCGCGGCCTTCGGGACAACCTACTACGCCGACCGCGCCGCCTTCGACGCCGAATACCATCTGATGATGATCCAGCGGATGATCAAGGCGGTCGGGACCTATGCCTTTCAGGCGGCGGTCCGCAACAACCCGCTCTACGTCGGCTACATTCCCCACGCCTTCGCCGCCGCCGCGAAATCCCTCGCCCACGTCGCCGGAATGCCGGAAACGACCGAACTCGTCATGAAGGAAGTCGGGAGTCTGGAGTCGTGAGTCTGGAGTCCGGAGAGTCTTGGGAGTCGCGGCGTGAAGCCTGCGGAGCGGGCGAAAGAACGTTAGCCTCGGATAGAGCGAGTCTTCGAGCAGAATCCGAGGAATGCGGAATACCCGAAATGCGCCATGTATTATTCGGATCGCGCGCGTACGATGCGTTCAGCCCGAAAGTTCTGTGAATCGGAACACATTGCGGGGCATGGGGCCAAAAATGCAAAAAATCAAATGCGGCGGCAACACCAACACCCAATAATCCATTTAGGGTCAACAGCTTACAAAAACAAGACTCTTCTCGCCGAACCATTGATTTGATTGAATTTGGAGGCCACTCTCGAAAAATACACACCTACCGACGAAGAAGAGGAACAGCTACATATAGAGCTATTAGAATTTCAGAATGCAACGTTTTTTAGGGAAAACTCGTTCCAACTACTAGCAATTTTAGTGAAATATCGCATTTTTCACTAAAAAAACGGTTGAATTTTGGCGAGACTGATTTTATATGATTGCAAATTGTTATAATTTTAGAGTGCGGTAAGTCATGTGCAGATAAACTTTGACACTTGGCTTATGTGCGAATTTGGGCACCGGATGCACCAAATTCGCTGATTGTTTTCCGGATTTTCGTCACAACCTCCGGCTAGGGGATTCTCTGTCGAAAATTTCGTGGTCATGAGGGAGCGTAGAAAAATGACAGATTTCGAACTTTTCCCGGTCTACACAGAAACTCTCTCCGCTGACGATTATTTGGACGTGTATAACCATAATTCTGAAAAAATTGAACGCGTCCGAGTTTTGGTCAATCCTTTTGGTTCGGAGGACTTCATTCGTTTCGAAGTCACCTACAATGAACCGACCTTCATGGTGAGGGCAGCTAGTGGCTGATCAATCACAACAACAGCTAAAGAGAAATAATCAACCAAAATTTGAGCTTTCGGAAAAGACTGTCGAAAAGCTCTTTGAAGTTCAGAAGTCTGAACTTGAAGTGCGCTCAAAGGAGGTTGATGTTCGGCTTCGGGAGATTGACCTTCGTGGCAAGGAAAGTGCCAATGCAGCAGAACTTGCCTCAAAAGGGATAGAAGCCGGACTGAAGGATAGAGCTGAGGCACGCAACACTAGCCGGTCGATGCAACGTGACCGGCTAGTGTTCTTTGGTGTTGTTGCTCTCTTGGTAACTGGATGTATTGTGGCTGCCATTGTTTACAACAAGGAAGCTATTGCCCAAGAAATCATAAAAGCACTCATTTTGATATTTGGCGGCGGTGCTGGTGGCTATGCAATCGGCCGATCTTCAACAACAAAAGACACCAGTGTAACGCGGGAATCCACAGGGCAGGCAAGCAAAAGGAGACCTGTTCTTCCACCAAGAGATAGCGAGACGGACTAGTTTAGGTGGCCTCTCAAACTTATCGGCTAAAGCACTCGACATCTTCAAGGATGTCGAGTTTTTTATTTTTCCCCAGAGTTTTGATCGACACCCAACTCCAAGACTTTTCTTTGCAACGGCTTCCGGGTTCGGGCGTTTTTGCTAAAGTAATGCCCTCAATTC
Organism: Blastocatellia bacterium NZW_1522; assembly: GCA_039793685.1. Classification (GTDB taxonomy): domain Bacteria; phylum Acidobacteriota; class Blastocatellia; order Chloracidobacteriales; family Chloracidobacteriaceae; genus JAAFHI01. The sequence goes on along the minus strand of JBDRAL010000042.1, from coordinate 10,104 downwards.
CGCCCGCGTTTGAATGTTTTATGCCGTTGCCGAAATTCATCTCCGCGTTTCTTTTGCTCGCCGTCGCCGCGATGCCCGTGTCCGGGCAGAGTCGCCGCCAGAATCCGCCACCGTCCGCGCCGCCGGTTCAGAAACCGACCCAGAAACCGACGCCACCGGTCACCATCCGGGGTATTAAAGATCAGGCCCAGAGCGGTCCCTACACCCGGACGCTCTTCGACAACGGCTTGACCGTCCTTTTCGCCGAGGATCACGCGAAATCGCTCGTCTCGATGGCCGTCCGGATCGGCGCGGGAACGGCGGACGAACCGGAAACCGCGCGCGGCGCGAGCTGGGCGACGGCGTGGACGGTGGCCCACATCCTTTCAAACGCGTTCGCCGCCACCGGCGCGTCGCTCCGGGTTGAAGTCGGTCCGAACGAAACGCTGTTCGTGGCAAGTAGTACCGTGAAGGATTTCCCGAAAACCTTCGACGCGCTCGCCGAAGCCGTCGCGCGCCCCGCGCTCACGCCCGAAAACGTCAAGGCGGGCATCGAACGCGCCGTCCGCGAACGCGCCGCGCTCGCCGGTGACGCGGAAGCGACGAGCCGCCTCCGGTGGTACGCCGCCGCCTTCCCCGGACACCCGCTCGGACGCGACCTCCCGACCGCCGAACAGCTCGCCGCGCTCGCACCCGAAGCCGTGAAACAGTTTCACGCCGCCCGCTTCACTCCCCGGACGACGATTCTTTCCATCGCGGGCGATGTGAACCCGGTCGTTTTCACCAAACCCGTCGCCGACCGGCTCGGAACGTGGCCCGGCGGCGCGAACGCCCCGACCGCCGCGCCCGCCGACCAGAAAACCATCCTTTATAAAGAAGAGCGCGGCCCGACCGGCGGAACCTGGGTCAATCTGAGCTACCGGCTGGCGAAAACCACGGCGGACGAGCGGATCGCGCTCGAAGTATTGCGCGGCGTCCTCGCGGTCGGACGCGGCGCGCGGCTGCCGCAGGCGCTGCGCGAGGCGCGAGGCATCGCTTCCGACGTCATCGCCGACGCGGGCGGCGACGTACCGGCGTTCCGGATCGCGTTGCGCGTTCTGCCGGAATCGCTCGACCGGGCCGAGGCGCTGACGATAGAAGCCGTCGAGCGCCTCCGTCGCGAGCGGATTTCCGACGGCGAACTGCAACGGGCGAAATCGGTCCTCATTCTGGAACGCCTTCGTACCGAGCAGCGCACCGGCGACCTCGCCGTCGCATTCGCCCGCGCTGACACCGCACAGGGGTTTCGGGCGTGGGCCGACTTTGAAAAGAACATCGAAGCCGTCACCGCCGAGCAGATTCGCGCCGCCGCCGCCAGATTTCTGATTGCGCCCCGGCTGACGGTTCACGAATACCAGTCGCCGAGCGCGCCGCCGCGGACCTTCACGCCTGAAAAATTCGCCGAGACGGTCGGCCTGCTCGTCCCGGCGACCCTTCAGATCGATATTCCGGAATCCACCGTCACCGACGGCAAGGACACCAAGACCGTCGCGCAGGGCAAACCCCGCAACCGCCAGACCGAAGCCGGAAAATTCATCATTCTCGGGCAGGCCGAGCCGGTCCGGGATTTTTCGACGCTCCGCGGGCCACGCGCCTACGTCCGGGTGGACAACACGCTCCCGCTGCTGACCGTCGGCTTCTACTTTCAGGGAGGCCGCTTCGTCGAGGACGAATCCAACGCGGGAATCACCGAGCTGATGCTCCGTTCGATGCTGCGCGGGACGGCGAAGTACCCGAACGACGCCCTCCTTTCCGAAATCGAACAGCTCGGCGGCGACATCACGGTGGTTTCGGAACTCGATTACTTCGGCCTCGAACTGACCATCCGCTCGCGCAACGCCGAACTCGGAATGGAGCGGATGTTCGATCTGCTCGAAAATCCGACCTTCGACGCCGCTCTCGTCAAGCGCGAGCGCGACCGCCTGCTCGCCGAACAGACCGCGCGCTACAACACGGGCCGCGAACTGGCCCCGATTCTCGCCCGGCGGAGCCTGTTTCCGCTTCATCCGTACGGATTTCCACCGCTCGGCGTCAACGCCACCGTTTCAAAACTTTCCGACGACGATGTAAAGAAGTGGCACGCCGGGACGGTTCTCCGCCAGATGCCGCTCGTCGTCATCGTCGGCGACACCGACGGCTCGGCGCTCGTTTCAAAACTGGTGGACGCCTTTACCCGCAACGACATCGACAAATCGCTCAAGGCCCGTGTCGCCGCCCCGGCCACGCCGCCCGCCGAGCAGAACTCGGTCGCGGGTGCGAACGACATTGTCGCGCTGACCTTCGCCGGACCGGCGGGCCGTGACACGACGCCCGATTGGGACGTTCTTTCGGAAATGCTCGACGCCCGGCTGGCGAATGCGCCCGGTGGGGCGTTCCGGGCAACGCTGACGCCGCATCTTCAACGGACGGAACTACTTCTGGTCGGCGAGGGCGCGCCGGGCGAAGCCCCGAAACTGGCCTCGACGCTTCAAACGCTGATGAAAAACCTTTCCCCGACGGCCGTGACCGATGAAGAATGGCAGGCGGCGCGGCGGCGGGCGGCGCTCCGGTCGGCCCGGACGGTCGAATCGTTTGAAGGACGCACCCGGGCCTACGTCACGGCCGTCTACCTCGGCGTCACGGCCCAGAGCGTCGAAACGCGGGTGGACGACCTGCTGCGCGCCAACCGCGAAAGCCTCAAGGATCTGATCGACACGCTCCGGCAGTACGACCCCGGACAAGGGGCGGTGAAAGCGGGGAGGAAGTAGTCCGGAGCGAAAAGTCTGGAGTCTGGAGTCGAGAGTCTGGAGTCAAGAATCAGTGGACAGTGGCCAGCCGCCAGTTGCCAGTGACCAAAAACCACTCGCTTCCGGTTTTGACTCCAGACTCTCGACTCCAGACTCCAGACTTCAAACAGAGAACTCAAAAAGGAAAGGACTTCGAATGATTTGCCACGCCTGTAGTCGCGAAGTGAAGCTGTTCGGGATGGTCCGGCGGCTGGATACCTGCAACGAGTGCGGCGCGGACCTGCACTGCTGCCGGAACTGCAAGTTTTTCGACACCGGCATGCGCCACGAATGCCGCGAGCCGATTGCCGAGGCGGTCCGCGACAAGGCCGCCGCCAACCACTGCGAACACTTCCAGCCGAACAACAAGGTCGCGCTGACGACGGCTTCCAGAACGAAAACGGCATCCTCGGACGCCAAGGATGCCTTTCGGAACCTGTTCAAGAAGAAGTAGTTAGTAGTTAGTAGTGAATTTTTCGCTTCCAGCTAACTACTAACCACTAACTGCTAACCACTAACAACTACCTGCTAGCCGCGCTTCCGCTCAAGCAGGACCATCATCATCATGCCGAGGACGGCGCGAGTTTCGTCGTCCTGGCTGTGGAGCTGGCCGATGTGTTCAATGGTGAACTTGCCTTCAAAAAAAGCCGGTTCCTTTTTCAGACGGAACACCGGCGTGCCGTCCGGGCGAGTCACGAGGTAGGACGGATTGAAGAAGTAGCCGGTAAACATCCCCACGACGGGGACTTCACCGAGCAGGGCGTCCATCACCTTCACCCAGCCGTTTTCCTCGTTGATCCGCATCACGACATTTTCGCCTTCCATAATGTCGTAGCTGGCTTTCCAGAGCGACCGCATGCCCTGCCGCTTGATCGAGCCGAGCGGGCGTCCGCTCATGTCCGCGAAGTGATACCGGGCCGAAAAGTCGATGACGCGGTCGGCATTGATGGTGAAATAGGGCTGGGTTTGATTCTCGTCGGCGAAAACCGTGATGGCTTCCTTCAGTTTGAAGGCTTTCTGCTTGACGTAGAAGACGAGCGCGCCGGAGGCATCACGAACGTAGATCTGATTCGCAATGGCCAACAGCTTGAAGGACAGACTGAGGGGATAATTCATTGCTCGCGACCTCGGTGGAGTTGTAAATTGCCCTCCGTCTTTACCACATTTTTGTTTTTTCCGACCGGAGAATCGTGCATGCCCGCTTCGACCGATGCCGCCTATCTCGACGCCCTGCTACAGGTTATTCGGCACCCTACCCCGGAAGAGGGGATTCTCGCGCTCCGGGAACAGTTTCCGACACTGGATTTGCAAATGGTCGCGGCGGATGTCCGCTGGGGACGCGACCTGCGCCAGCGCGGCTACAGCCGACGGGAAATTCTGGAAGACATTCACCTCACCTAAATGAAAACAGCGGCCGAGGCCGCCGTTTCGCTTGCTTGGTGCCGAGGGCGGGACTCGAACCCGCACGCCCCTTGCGGAGCAGCGGATTTTAAGTCCGCTGCGTCTACCATTCCGCCACCCCGGCAATGCTTCATCCAATTGAAAAAAGAGCGTTTACAGTTCGACCCGCCACTCCCGGACGACCTGCGTACCCGACATGTATTCGTGCAGGCCGCGCTGGTTTTTGTCGAATGCCGCCCAGACGAAGCCGCCGCCCAGCGGCAGCGCCGCCGGCAGGTGGCCGAGTGTCCGGACCAGCGCCTGAACGAGATTCATTTCGTGGTCGCTGTAGATGCTGACGACCCTCAATCCGGCGTACATCATGCCGAACGTCTGCCCCGACGCCGCGACCGTCCCGAAAAGATACATTCCGGCAATCAGCAACGTCGCGCAGGCGATGATCGCCTGAACTCCCGCGCTCGCCAGATTCACATCCGTCAGGGCAACGATGCCCCACAAGGGGAAACACGACAGCAGCACCACAATGACGTCGATTAAACCGGCGACCACCCGTTCCTGAAGTTCGGGGCGTTCGCGGTGGACGATGCTGCCCGGCGTTCGGATTTCCTCAAGGACAATCGGCTTCGGAATGACCGGGGCGACCGGTTCAAAACTCGGCGAGTGGTCGGAAAAGTCAAAGTCTTCCAACGCGGCGTCGAGTTCGCTCGCGATGTCGGCAATATCCACCTGTTCGACCGTCAGCGCGGGCGTGGCGACCGGAATCGGAGCCGGTTCATCCTTCGCCAGCGGTTCGGTACGACGTGGCGGGAAACCGGTCGGCGTCCGCGGCGTTTCCGAAGCCCGCCGGACCCGTTTGAGCGCGGCGCGTACCAGCGGATTGTCAATGTCGCGGTCATCGTGTCCCGTATCTCCTTCCGCCGGAAGGAGTTCGGGTTCGAGAATCGTCACCGTTTCAACCGCATCGACGGCGGCTTCCGTCGGATCGCCGAACGATCCGCTCGTCCGCATGGCCATCTCTTCTTCAACTTCGACCGGCGGCGGGGCGTTCGCCCGATGGTCGCGCAGAGCTGCTTCCAGCTCGGCTTCCATCGAACGCCGGGCCTTCATCTGCCGGACACGCGCACTCAGTTCCGCCCGCCAGGCCGGCACGGTCGCCGTCGGGCCGTTATGAACTTCAAGCGGGAACGACGCAGCGTTGCCCTTCGCGGCGGTCGGCTTCGAGCCGTTACTGTTTTCCATGCCTCTGACTGAAATTCGACGGGGCGCTTTTTCGTTGAAGACCCCGCATCGGCGACAGCGCGCCGAGGCGTCGCCCTGAACATATCCGCAAGCGGCGCAAATCATCGTGACACTCTCGGGGCCGAAAGAAAACCCCCTCTATGAATTTTCGATTTTCGATTGCCGGATTTTCGATTGGTCCTGCCGGAATTCCGGACGTGTTACCGGGAAATGAATCGAAAATCTTCAATCGGGAAATCGAAAATTCCTGCCCCCCCTTGCTGAACGATGGAGAAAATGTGGAGGTCGGCACTCTAGCAAAGGGCTTTTCGAATCGTCAACAAAAGCGAAGGTAAAAAATGAACCAAACTTCCGAAAAGCATTGAAAAAACAAGAATTAGAAATCCCGAAGGAATGCCCGGAAACGGCGCGGGGCCGTTTTTTCCCGCTAACAATCATCTTCCTTGCCCGGACTGGTCCGAATCGGTAGACTGGGCGGCACATTTTTCAAGGTATGACCGCCGGGCCTTCCGGCGTAGCCCTCTCCGAACGAGGTCCTTTCCGAATGCCCCTGTCGGTACTCGACCTGAGCGGCATTGAAAACGTCTATCCGGCGGTCGCCACCGTGGCCGATTCGCTGGCCGACGTGCTGTTGCGTCCGGCGGTGGCACGTTCCACCGACAGCCTGCGGACCGCGGTCGCGCGCTATATCGGTGTTCCGGAAAACTTCATCGTTCCAGCCGACGGCGAAGACATCATCGTGGCCAAGATCATCGACCGGTTTTTGCGTCGGGGCGACGCCGCCGCGATGCCGGAGCCGTCTTACGGCATCTTCCGCTACGCCGCGCAATCCGCCGGAATCGAGGTCCTCGACACCGGCAGCGACGAGCGGTTCGACCTTTACGAAGATTCGCTCATTCGCCTCGCGACGGAGGCCGAGGCCGTCCGGCTGGTGTTTCTTTCAACGCCGAACAACCCGACCGGCAAAGCGATCTCCCGCGAAACGGTCGTCCGGGTTCTCGAAACCGGAGTCATGACGGTGCTGGACGAATCCCACGTCGAATTCGGCGGGCAAAGTTGCGCCCCGCTCGTTCGGGACTTCCCGAATCTGGTCGTCATGCGCGGCTTCAAGTGGGCGTCGCTGAACGGGTTATCCATTGCGTACGCCGTGGCCGCCCCCAACGCCGCCGCCCGCCTCGCCGCCGCGCTTCCGGTCGAGTCGATTTCCGGCATGGCGCTCTCCGCCGCCGAATCGGCCCTGCGGCACAAATCCCTCCTTGACGAAAATCTGGCCCGGCTCGGACGCGAGCGAATGCGCATGACGAGCGCGCTCGCCGCCCTCCCCGGCGTCATCGTCCATCCGTCCGCCGCCAATTTCATCTTCTGCCAGTTCCCCAACCACCGGGGCCGCGATGTGGCAAAGTGGCTGTTCGAAAACGGGGTCAAGGTGCGGCACTATCCGGCGAAGGAATATCGTGACGGCATTCGCATCCGGGTCGGACTTCCCGAAGACACGGACCGATTCGTCGCCACGCTGAAAAAATCCTTGGCTTAGCCCGTCCGGGCTGTCGTACTCTTTCCGGTTTTAGCCGTGAGCAGTTAGCGATTAGCAGTTAGTAGTTAGCAACTTCTTTTCCTGCATTCATACGATCTCATGTACTGACTGCTGACTACTGACCACTAACTACTGGCGGCTGGCTACTTTCCCAAAGGAATCATCCGTCATGACGCAACCCACGCTTTCTCCCGAACGCCGCACCAACCTTCGCCTGTCGAGCCGTTTCGACGCCGTCGGCTTTTCCGAAATCGTCCGCATCCGCAACCGGGTCATGGAACTCAAGGCCGCCGGGCGGACCATTTTTCAATTTGAAGGCGGCGAGCCGTTTTTCGAGACGCCGGAACACATCAAGGCCGCGATGCGCGACGCGCTGGCGGAAAACAAGACCCGCTACGCGCCGTCGAGCGGCATCGGCCCGCTGGTTGACCTGCTGGCCGAAAAACTGACGACCCGCAACCGGATTCCCTGCGCGAAGGACGACATCGTCGTCGGGGTGGGCGGAATGCAAGGGCTGTACGGCGCGTTCAATTCCCTGCTCGATCCGGGCGATGAAGTGATGCTCTTTTCGCCCTACTGGACGCCGACCGTGGACCTCATCCAGATGTCGGCGGGCGTTCCGGTCACGGTGGACACCAACGCGGCCTTCGCCACCGGCATCACCGCCGCGCTCGAAGCGAAACTGACGCCGCGCACCCGCGCGCTGCTGCTCAACACCCCGAACAACCCGACCGGGACCGTCTTCAATCGGGCGCAACTTGAAGAAGTGGCGGCATTTGCGAAGAAAAATGACGTGGTGGTCGTAGCGGACGAAGCCTACGAAGACCTCGTGTATGAAGGCGAACATGTTTCGATCGCGTCGCTGCCCGGAATGTACGAACGGACGATTACGACCTTCACGCTTTCCAAGTCGTACGGCATGACCGGCTGGCGCGTCGGCTACGCCGTGGCCGCCGAGCCGTTCGCGACCGGCCTCAAGAAATCGGTGTTGTATTCGACGAACGGCGTGAGTACGCCGAGTCAGTGGGCGGCGGTCGCCGCGCTGAAAACCTCGACCGACTTTTTCGCGGAATGTCTTGCGGAATACCGCCAGCGCCGTGACTTGCTCGTCAGCGGCCTGAACGCACTCGGTCTGACGGTCGATCCCGTGCCGAACGGCGCGTTTTACGTCTTCCCGAGCATCAAAGCGTTCGGGAAATCGAGTTCCGAAATGGCGATGGAACTGCTCGACAAGGCCAACGTGGCGACGATTCCCGGCACGGCCTTCGGCGCGGAAGGCGCGGGGCACCTGCGGATGAGCTATTCCCTCCCGGTCGAAACAATCGAGAAGGGGCTGGCGGCGCTCGGAGCGTATTTGAACCGGTAATGTAAAAGGAGGGGGAGCAACTCCCCCTCCTCGCGCCAATCAGTCGGGTTCCTACTTGAATTTATAGGTAATGGTGAAGATAAAGCCCGTCTTCCAACTTTTTTCGATTGGCGGAGCAGTAACTTCAGCCGGGACGAGGTCTCCAACCTTGAATCCACCCGCGAGGGTGGGTACTCGCCCTACATGCAAAGCCGGGGTCAAGAACAACGACCTTCGGAAGGAAATACTCGGACCGACAACGAACTCCACATCGGAACCGGCGGGTTGACCGGTTTTAATATCTACGCCAGCCCCCGTACTGAAATGGAAGTCGAATCCCTTGGACATTTCAAAAAGGCGGGTATTCAACAGAATCACCGGCATCGGGCGAAACTTTGAGCGATTTTGAAATCCGAACTTGTTTACAAGGGTCGGATCGGTTGGCGAGGTCCTGGAGCGAACGATTGAGAATTCCTGCTCATCAAGGGTGCTGAAACCAAAACCCGCACTTACCGAAAAGATGGAAGAGAACACGACAGTAACAATTTCTTCCCGGATTATCTCCGCCCCCGGTTCTGCAAAACGATCCTGCTTGATAAGTTCAACTTTGGTTTCCTTTCCTGTCCCAATTGTAAATCCATGATCATTAATTGAAATTTCAAGAATAAATGCATCCTCACCTCTGGAAATTATATCTTTAAAAACTGAATTCCAAGATCTAAGCTTTTTCCTACCTTGATTATAATGAGTGGAGTCTTCATTTGTCTCAGGTTTATCCTTACAATTACTCAAGAATTCATCAATTTGCTTACTAAGTTTTGTGATTTCCTCTAACAGTTCCCTTTTCCTTCCGCTTGAAATAAAGCCATCAGATTTTTCCACTAGATCATCAACATCATTTTTAATTTCCCGATATTGTTTAACGCAATCAATTCCCCCCATACTTTCTGGACTTGCAGAAACTGTAGGGATAAAAGGTAATTTGTAGTCTTGAGCAGCAAGATATGTAGTACTAACACTAACTGAATTGTGAAATCTCAACGGATTAATATTTGTCAGCCGAATTGTCACTGGACCATTAATTTTCTCCCCTGACCTTTTAATGTTAACATCGAACTCTACAACTTTCTCTTTTTTACATTTCCCAAAAACCTGGAATCCGAACAAACTCCAGAAGATCGAGAAAACAACAAAAGCAAAAAGCCGATTCCATTCAAGGTTAAATCTTTTCATGACTCCTCCAAGTTGAAACAAAGTTTGGGGCAAGAAATTTCCCAAATATCATCTATGGGATTTACCCCTCCACTTGAGGAATCGTAGAAAGAACTTGATAAAGCTCATTTAATATTTTCGACGTTGAGAAAATTCCTCCTTAAAGTTTTCAAATTTACTCCCTCCCTCAGTTGGTTACGTGGCGATGATTGCCTGTTTCGTTACCAAATTGCGGGTAACGTCCGGGATTGACCTTGCGAACGCTCATAAAGAAATCGGGCATGGGATTTCCTTGAGGCGGTTGATTTGGAAACCGCCCGCACTGTTCCCTTCCTGGAAGCGGGTTTGAAACCCAATCAAGCGAATTGATCGAAAAGGAACTCGACAGTTTGGAGAGAACGAATCCCAAACCGGTCCGACTGCCATTGGGGGAGGCAGGATCGGGCATTGTCACTGGCTTCTCCGTGACCTGCTTCCCTTAAACGGGTCCATGTAAAATGTGAGTCCGAAGCCTTTGAGAAGGGACGGACTGCCGTGAAAAAGAAGCACCACAAAGCGGAAGAAATCATCGCGAAACTGCGCGAGGTCGA